>NZ_FOKR01000003.1:81328-395348 GCF_900112195.1 Butyrivibrio sp. YAB3001 | reverse complement strand
CTATGCTGAATCAGCACTACATGTTTCCAAAACAGTTGGAGATTTGGCTGGACCCTGCGGATTTGCAGTGTGCATGGGAATCAGTAGACTTCTTTATGGAAAGTTCGGTGAAAAAGTTGATCTGACAATTTTCATGATGGCATCCGGAGTAATGTGCCTTATGTGTTATCTGGTTGCCGGACTGGCAAATATACCATGGGTTGGATTGATTGGATGTGCATTATGTGGATTTTCTGTAGGTATAATGTGGCCAGGTTCAATTAGTATATCATCACAGATACTTCCAACTGGAGGTACAGCAATGTTTGCACTTCTAGCGCTCGCAGGAGATTTAGGGGGAGCAATGGGCCCTGCTATTATTGGAAGTATATCTGAAAAAGCGGCTAATAATTTGCAGGCAGGAGTATTGGCAGGTATAGGTTTTCCTATCATTTTAGTAATTTCAGTGTTCTATATTCGAAATAAGTATCGATAGATATTCAAATTGGTGGAAGTTATTATTACCGTACTGGAAGTGTAAAGTATAACTGGAAAATTGGTTAATGAGTCATAAATGGAAGCACAAGTGGCTTGATTTGCATGGCCGATAATATCCAATTTAATCCGCCTTAATAAGCTTGAAATGACTTTTTCTATATTCGATAAGCCCCTCATCTTTCATGTGCGAGAGTTCTTTTGACATGTTGGTCCTTTCGAGGTTAAGGTAATCGGCAAGCTGTTGCCTGTTGAAGGGAATGTCAAATTCCCTTGAACTTGTCTGGAGTGCGATGGCATTGAGATATGACAATAGGCGTCCACGGCAGCTCTTGGGAGAAGTATGGAAACTGCGTCCAGAGAGGACAAGGTTTTTCTGAGATGAAATAATAAGTATGTTTTTTAGGAGCTTTTCCTTCCAGGGAGAGCTCTTTTTGCTGTCTTCAAGAAGGTTCCTTATATTGCAAAAGAGAATTCGGCAGTTTTCATTTGCTCTGACATCAACCAGAAGGACTTCGCCAAGTAGAGCATAGGTTTCAGCGAAGAACTGATTTTGGCCTACATGGCTTAAGACAGAGCAATTGCCCCAGACGTCATTGCTTTCAATAGTAACACTGCCTGAGAGTACCATGCCTATGCTTGAAGTTCGCTCTCCCGCGCGGAGAATCAGATCGTCTTTTCGATATTTTTTTTCCCTGGCATCCAGTGAAGCAAGGCATGAAGACAGTTCTTTAGCTGTCATTCCCTTGAACAATCTACTCTTTTCTATACCTTCAAGGTTCATAAATTTTTCTCCAAAATGTGGTTTGAACAACATACTTGTTATGAACAGTATATTATACTGACACCATCAGAACAAGAACAAAGGTCAAACAGAGAGGTTTAATGATGGTAAGAAAGATAATAAAAATCGATGAAGAAAAGTGTAACGGCTGCGGTATCTGCGCAAACGCATGTCATGAAGGAGCCATTGATATTGTGAATGGAAAGGCAAAACTGGTAAGAGAGAACTTCTGTGATGGATTTGGGGACTGTCTGCCGGGATGCCCAATGGGAGCAATCTCTTTTGAAGAAAGAGAAGCGCCTGCGTATGACGAAGCAGCAGTAAAGGCAGCACAGGAGAAGAAAGGATTGGTAAAAGATATGCATCAGTGCGAAAACAAGATGATGAAAGAAATGGAACAACACGCTGCAGGACATGGATGCCCCGGTTCAAGGTTTATGACACTTAAGAGTGGCAATCAGGAAGACATTGATCCCGGACAGGACATGATATCAAGAATGAGCACTCATCCATCAAGACTGATGCAGTGGCCATGCCAGATAAAGCTCCTTCCAACGCAGGCAGACTTTTATAATGGGGCCAAGCTCCTTATTGCAGCTGACTGCACAGCATACGCCTACGCTAACATGCATGAGGAATTTATGAAGGGCAAGGTTACAATGATTGGATGCCCAAAACTTGACGAAGGCGACTATACTGAGAAGCTTACGGAGATCATTTCAAACAACGATATTGTCAGTGTGACCATAGTAAGAATGGAGGTTCCATGCTGCGGAGGGCTGCAGAGAGCCGCAGAGAATGCAATAAAGAATAGCGGAAAATTTCTTCCTTGGCAGGTTGTGACAATCTCCAGAAATGGTGAGATACTTGATTAAATTTCCCAGTAAGCACATATTTCATTGGCTTTTGATATAAGTGAGTTTATACTGAATGTAGCAAGAAAAAGGAGGCATATTATGTCAGCATTAAATGAGAGAAAAGTAGCAGTAGTAGGTTGTGGATTTGTTGGGTCAGCATCAGCTTTTGCCCTGATGGAGAGTGGGCTCTTTTCCGAAATGGTGCTGATAGATGTGAATAAGGAGAAGGCTGAGGGTGAGGCTCTTGATATCAGCCATGGACTTCCCTTTGCAAAGCCAATGCAGATATATGCCGGAGATTACAAGGATGCAGGCGATGCTGCAGTTGTGGTTGTTACGGCAGGGGCAGGACAGAAGCCCGGCGAGACAAGGCTCGATCTCGTAAAAAAGAACGTGGGAATCTTTAAGTCGATTATTCCGGAAATAGCAAAGTACAACAAAGATGGAATTCTTCTGATAGTGGCTAATCCTGTTGATGTTCTTACATACGCAGCAGCCAAATTCAGTGACTTCCCTGAAAACAGAGTATTTGGCTCAGGAACAGTACTTGATACGGCCAGATTCAAATATCTTCTTGGTGAGCACCTGAGTGTAGACAGCCGTTCAGTACATGCATTTATCATAGGTGAACACGGAGACAGCGAGATAGCAGCATGGAGTAGTGCAAATGTATCAGGAATTCCAATCCATGATTTCTGCGAGATGAGAGGACATTTCGAGCATGAAAAAGCTATGAAAGAGATTGCTGAAACTGTCAAGAATAGTGCTTATGAGATCATCGAGAAAAAAGGTGCTACTTATTACGGAATTGCCATGAGTGTAAGGCGTATCTGTGAGGCTATCATACGTGATGAAAAGTCAGTTCTTCCTATATCCAGCATTCAGCACGGTGAGAATGGCATTGATGGCGTCGCTCTCAGCATGCCGGCTATTGTCGGAAGAGATGGCGTTGAAGGATCTGTGCCAATCAGACTCAGCGAGCAGGAAAAGGCTGCATTACTAGAGTCATCGGAGACTTTGAAAGCAGTAATAATTGAATCGCTTTGAGTACGGATGTGAGTTATATTTGAAGTTGATCGGGTTATGACCTTGAAGGAATCGAGTAAAATCGGTTCCTTTTTTGTGTGATTTTTGCAATTGATACCATATTGTTCTTGACAAAACGCTTCCAAAGTGAGACGTGGTTGTCAAAACAGGAAAGTGCCTCAAAAACCACGGCTATGACATAAAGGTATTTAACACCATCAATTTCAATAAGAGTGCCTATTACAATCCTTTCAGCTACATTCATTCGGAAAAAGATATCCTGAAGCTCCGCGGAGTAAGGCCATTTCTTTCTGATAAATATGATGTTACTCAGCATCCTCATTACAAAGAGACTGGAGAGTACGACAAGAAGAATAACTATGACATAGCTGGGAACCTTAATCCACGAATGTCACTAAAAGATGAAGATCTTTATGATGTGGTGGAAGCATGAAGAAGTGCATGGCTAAAGCGGTTTACAATCAAAAATGGTTGTAAGCCGCTTGGATGCTGATATAATTGAAGATGAAGTGAGCTTAGAAAGACAAATCGATCGTTTGTAGAATAGTATTCTTTCTGAAGGAGAACTTGATGATACTTCTATCGGAATTTCCGATAAAAGTTCCGGGGGTAGAAAACAAAAAATTTATATCCAGAAAAAAAGATATTATGACAACATTGGTTATGAATTTACTAAAGATGTAGGCAAATCGGGGGATTGGAGGGGTAAACCATGTTAGAAATATTAAAAGCGAGGTTTCAGGATAATAAGAACCTTCATATGGAACTGAGTTGGCTTGACGTGGAGAAACGTTTGCTTGAGCATCCGGGCTCTATGGATGTTTTGAGAAGGATGGAGGAGAGCGGAGGAGAACCGGATACCATCGGCTATGACGAAAAGACGGGAAAGCTAATTTTCTGCGACTGCGCAAAGGAGTCCCCTTCTGGGCGCAGAAGCCTGTGCTATGACGAAAAGGCATTACAGGGGCGTGCTAAAAACCCGCCGTCAGGCAGCGCCGAATGGAAAGCAAAAGAAATCGGCGTTTTGATCATGACGGAGGAACTCTATCGCCGACTGCAAAGTCTCGGGGAATTTGATTTGAAAACGTCAAGTTGGATCACTACGCCGGATGATATTCGCGACAAGGGCGGTGCATTGTTCTGCGAGCGACGTTACGGAACGGTTTTCACATTCCATAACGGGGCGGATTCGTACTATTCCGTGCGCGGGTTCAGAGGCTATACGCTTATATAAATTCTGATTGTAGAGCGATTAATTCCAGTAAAACGGACTATTAAAGAAGGCAGGCAAAAATTCTGCCTAATATATTTGAGGATATACAATGAAAGATAAAGCATTAGTTTACATACATGGTAAGGGTGGTACAGCCTCTGCTTCAGAACAGTTTAAGTCCATTTTCCCCGATTATGATACATATGGCTTTGATTATAAATCAGAGACGCCTTGGGAAGCGGAAAGTGAGTATAAAGAATATTTCTTAAAGTTGGCAGAAAAATACACATCTATTACTGTTCTTGCATCTAGTTTGGGGGCGTATTTTCTAATGGTTTCTGGTACAGGGGTTATGATCCAAAAGGCGCTTTTTGTCTCTCCTATCGTAGACATGGAGCGCTTGATACAGGATATGATGAAGCATGCAGATGTATCCGACGAGGATTTGAAAGCTAAATGCACAATTCATCTTCCCGAAGGCGAAGTCCTCTCATGGGACTATCTTGTGTGGGTAAGAAATCATCCTATAGTATGGAATGTACCTACTTTTATTTTATATGGTGAGAAAGACCACTTCCAATCATTAGAAACAATGGAGACATTTGCAGAAGTAATAGGTGCTGATTTATCGGTAATGCCTAATGGAGAGCACTGGTTCCATACAGATGAGCAAACAGAATTCAGGAAAAGGTGGCTTATAAGATTTAAGTAATATTACAGTGATAATGATATTCAACCACGAGTTAAATGGCTCAGCTGTTCGACAGAGATGAGAAGACCATTCGAAAGCATATAAATAACGTATTTTCTGAAGGGGAAATCGATAAAGGTATGAAGCCATGAAGAAACCTGACTTTAAGGATCTGAAAAAACTAATAAAGGCGATAAATGACACCAACGATGCGTTTAAGAGCATCTATGCAGAGAAAGACTCGCAGGAAAGCCACATTAAAGCCATTTGCAAAAGGATGGCATCCGAAAAAGCCAGAGAATCTCTTGGCAAATTTTCCGTTGAGGAGCTTAAGAATGCCAAGGTTGGTATACGCGTGGCAGCCCTTCAGGAGGCCGGATATACCGACCTTGGGAAGATCGCAAAAGCTACTGATTACGACATCCGGAACATAGAAGGCATCGGCGAGAAGCAGATAGAGGCCATAAGGCATATTATTACTGAATTTGCAAACAGCCTCTCATCAAGGGTTTCCATCGTGCTTGATGCAAATGACCCTGAGCTGATTACTGAGATGTACCGCTATCTAAAGAGTGAAGATGTGCGCAGAGAGGCTCAGGAGCCGGCCAAAAACCTTGATCTGTATGCCGCGAAAGTCGCATCCTCAGGTATAATACTTGGCGGCTTTGGATGGCTCTTTTCCGGAAACGATAAGAAAACACGCACCATTAATATGGTTGCGGAGATATACGAATTCTGCAACAGCGATTTCTTTGAAAAGCTCATTGGCCTTATTGACAGGTATCACTGCGCCATCAATTCTCTTAGCGAAGATGCAGTGCAGGCTTTTACGCTAAACGGCGCGGATTTCTATGCCCTGCTGGAGAAGCTTGGAAGTAGCAGTGGTAACAGGCCGTTTATCTACGACAGCATACCCGGGCAGCTGGCCGAAGAAATAAGTAGCATGCAACTTTCGCAAAATACCTTTCGAGGGAACCTGCGTGTGTATCAGGAATTCGGCGCAAAGTATATATTGCATCAAAGCAAGGTTCTCCTCGGCGATGAGATGGGCCTTGGTAAGACCATTCAGGCGATAGCTGCCATGGCTCATATTCAAGAAACCACGGATGGATTATGCCATTTTCTGGTGGTCTGCCCGGCCAGTGTCCTTGTCAACTGGTCAAAAGAGCTATCGAAGTTCAGCAACATTGATGCGTACATTCTGCATGGCCAGACTTTAGACGATGCATTTGACAGGTGGAGAGATCATGGGGGAGCCGCCATCACCAACTACGAATCCATGGGGAAAATAGTGAATCGTATCGACAATCACATGACTCTCGAGATGCTGGTAATTGATGAGGCGCATTACATCAAGAACCCCGATGCCAAGAGGACCATGTACATTAGGCGCCTTGATAATGAATCCAAGCGCATTCTTATGATGACCGGGACACCTCTGGAGAATCGTGTCGATGAAATGTGCAATCTGATAGATTTTGTAAGGCCTGACATGACCAAGGAGGTTCGAGGAATGGCGCACCTTAGCCATGTTCCGGAATTCAGAGAGGCGCTATCTCCTGTTTATCTGCGAAGGACAAGGACTCAGGTGTTAAAAGAGCTGCCTCCTATCGACGAGAAACAGGAATGGTGCGAAATGTCTTTTGACGACCAAAAAGCGTATACTGCGGCTGTCATGAACAGGAATTTCCAGGATATGCGCCGCGTGGGCTTTCTTCAGGAAGACATAAAAACTTCCGCTAAAACCTGCAGGCTCCTTGAACTGTGCAATGAGGCAAAGGCGGAGGGAAGAAAAGTCGTTGTGTATTCCTTCTTTAGAAATACCATATCCAAAGTGGCCGCGATTCTTGGCGATAAGTGCATAGGCGTTATAAGTGGAGATACACTCGTAGCTCATAGGCAGGATATAGTCGACAGATTTGGCGAGGCAAAAGATGGAAGCATCCTGCTCTGCCAGATAATAGCAGGAGGAGTGGGGCTTAACATACAGGCTGCCAGCATGGTGATATTCTGTGAGCCGCAGATAAAGCCGTCCCTTACAAGCCAGGCACTCTCCAGGGTTTACCGAATGGGCCAGGTCAGTAACGTGACGGTGTACCATCTTCTTTGTCCGGAAACCATAGACGAAGAAATGATGCTGGTGCTTGAACAGAAACAGAACGAATTCGACAATTATGCAGGCGAATCAGTACTGGCAGGTGCTTTCGACAACCTTATGGACAAGGAATGGATCAGTGATGTGATTGAAAAAGAAAGCAAGAAATATCTACCTGCAGTGCTGTAATTTGTTACTGTTAACCGTCAAAAGCGGATAACCGGCCAGATGTACATGAATTCGGATTTGTAGAGCGATTGAATTTCAGCCTAACGCTCCACCTTCTAGGGACTTAGAGCGGAAAATCGGAAGATAATGTGTTTATAGACAATTTGCTTCTTCTGCGAAGTGCTCGAGTTTTCAGACTTTCGAAGTTAATAAAATTCAGTCTTTATGTGCGGTTTGCGTCACGAAAGTGATTGTGAACCGCTTTTTATCACATTTTTTCATATTTCTCTGATATAATAGCTGATAGAATGAAGATGAATTGTGGGAGAGAGTAGCAATAGATGAGAAAGAATATCTGGATTCCGACTCGACAAGGAATCTTAGTGACAGCTTTGTTCCTGGCAACAGAGGTAATCCTTCAAAAACTTGGGGCGTTTAATGGTCCAATAAGACGTTATGCAGTTGATATTCTATTGAGATTTCTATTTGGATTGATTGCGCTGTTTCTTATCCAGCGTTGTTATAGAAAAGATAGAAGCGAATATAAACTTGGCGAGTACTTTACTAATGAGATTCCCAGGACTATCTGGTTTTATTTGATTCCATTCATAGCATATCTACTTGTTCAGTTTTCTTTTATACTTTTTGCGAACAAGACCAATATTGTCGTGGCAGGGATGTTTGCACTTGATTGTTTACAGCAGTTTGGATCCGGATTTTTCGAAGAAGCTTGCAGAGTGTTAATTATATGCGGGCTGCTTAAGTACTGCATCAATACTAAAAAAGGCCGGATATGTACGGTTTTGGTTGCGGGAGCGATTTTTGGATTAAGCCATGGACTGAATTTCTTTTTTGGACAGGATATTTCATCTACGCAGTGGCAGGTAGGAAGCTGCTTTATATGGGGATCATTCATAGCAGCCATTTTTATGATTTCAAGGAATATCGCTTTATTGATGATCTTGCATGCCGTATGGGATATTGTCATAAGGATTCCAAATACATTTTTCGGATTTCCTGAGGAATGCCTGGGCTTAACTGTTCTTGACGTTGGTGGATATGCAGTGTCATATACGGCGATGTTGGCAGTTGCTTTTTTTATTGCAATAAATTATGACAACTATGTATTGAAAGGATAATGAAATATGTTTTGGAATATAGAGTATAAAGGTAAATTAAAAGGAGATATAGAGCAAATCTCATCAGGGAGGCCGTTATCGGAAGGAAGTGTTATGTTTAAAGAACCTGATAGTATCACAAAGGTATTTGTGCAGGGAGCATTATTTGCCATCCCGATAGTCGCTTTGATGATAATCTTTGCGTTCTTTAGAATTGGTGCGGTATATGGAAAACCAACAAATATGAGATTTATGGATTTTATGGTACCTTTTGCAATAGGCCTGGCATTGCTTTTCGCTTCTCAATATGTACATGAATTCATCCATGCATTTCTTATGCCCAAAGAGGTAAAAAAGCAGATCTATGTGGCACCGGAATCAGGAGCTCTTTTTGTTTACTGCGAGGATCACATACCAAAGAACAGGTTCATGATAAGCTTACTTGGCCCTGCTGTTATTCTGGGATTTATACCGTATATTATTTGGATTTTCATAGTACCTGCATTATCTTTTCCTGTATCTTTAGTAGTTGTAATGTACTCCGTATCAATGGCGCTTTGTGCAATTGGTGATTACCTGAATTTTTATAACTGCATTACACAAGTGCCCAAAGATGGAAAGGTGTTTAACAGAGGGCTTCATTCTTATTGGGTTTGATTGTTTCAACTGTTGGTAGAATTGTTGGATAAAACTAAGCAAACAAGTTATAGGAATGCCTGCCACGCTTAACTAGAATATATTCATGGAGGGAAAACTGATGAATATAGGAAATGTTATCGTAACCAAAAGAAAGGAACTTGGATTAACACAGCAGGGATTAGCCGATAAGCTTAATGTGAGCTTTCAGGCTGTGTCAAAATGGGAAAATGAATCCAGCTGTCCGGAGATCTACCTGTTACCACAGATCGCTGATGTATTGCACACTTCAGTAGATGCATTATTGGGCTATGAATTCAAGACCCATGGATACTATGATGACAGATATAAAGAAGAAGAGTATTTCTGGGGACTGCAGCCTAATGAAACATGTTATGAGATCATGAAGCTTAAACCACCTACAAAGCCGCTTAGAGTGCTTGATATTGGATGTGGTGAAGGAAAAGATGCAGTATTTTTCGCAAAAAATGGCTATAAGGTGACGGCGTTCGATCTTTCCGCTGATGGCATTGAAAAAGGTAAGCGGTTAGCAGAAAATAACGGGATTCACGTAGATTTTTTCCAGGCAGATCTAAATGATTACAGACTACAGGATAATTATGACATTATTTTCAGCAGTGGTGTATTCGACTATATGAAGCCTGATCTGAGGGCAAGTATTATTGAGCATTTAAAAGAGCATACCAATGAAAACGGGCTAAACGCTATTAAAGTATTTGTTGAGAAGCCATTCATTGAAGTTAGCGATAAGAAGAAAAAAGCTTTCAGATATTCATGGAAGTCAGGAGAGATTTTCACATATTATCACGATTGGGTAATATCTCAGATGGATGAAGTGATTTATGATTGCAATAGCGGTGGAATGCCGCACAAGCATTGCATAGATATTATGATTTCCAATAAGCCAGTAAGAAAGAGTCTGAAGTAATTAGCAAAATAGTTATTCCGGGGCAATATGCTTCTTCTGCGAGCTGTTCGAGTTTTCAGACTTTCGAAGTAAACTTTCCACGAGTTGAAACTATGCAACGCCCGTTACTGAAAGTCAATATAATTCTTTTGGGTGGTTGCGGATACAATGTACAAAACTATGTTGAACAGGCGGATCTTAGATATATAGAGGGAACACAATACAACATATCTAAGATCTCAGACTTGTGGGGCGAATGATGTATTAAATACGAAGAAAAATCATTGAAGTGTA
This sequence comes from Butyrivibrio sp. YAB3001, assembly GCF_900112195.1. GTDB lineage: Bacteria > Bacillota > Clostridia > Lachnospirales > Lachnospiraceae > Butyrivibrio. The sequence continues at coordinate 385,043 of NZ_FOKR01000003.1, read as the reverse complement.
GGTTAATGAATGATATTTAAAACCAATATTTTTAGTCCATAACGCGCAATTACTATGAGTTTTAGACTAAAAATATATCCTGTTTTTTTTTCAACAAAACTTCCATAACTATGATAAAAATATGAGTTGAGGAAGAAACATTGCTGTTTAGATTTGAAATTTGCAAAGATAGTCAACAGAGCACCAAACGAGCGCCGAAAGGGGTATGCTACGCAGATGCTTCAAATCGGATTAACAAAATGCAAAGAAATGGGTATTCATAAAGTGCTCATAGCTTGTATCGACACAAATGAAGCCAGCAGACGAACAATCCTGAAGAATGGTGGCGTTTATGAATCTACGGTTCAAGAGCCACATAAGGGAGCGAACATGCAGAAATATTGGATTGAACTGTCAGACTAAAAGGGATTTACGGAGGACAAGATGCTTATTCATGAAGTAGATTTAGATGAGACTGTTCTTGCTCAGCTGATTCATTTTTCAGAGGACTGGACAGTGGAGAACAGTTGCTACGGTTATCGTCCTAATGACAAATCTGATATAGAAGGCAATCGAATTTTCTTTGCAGAAGATGATGGCAACATTGTAGGATATCTGTTTGGTAAGGTTTATCAATCGAAGCAGATGAAGTCCATAATGCCGGAAGGTACCCCGTATTTTGAGGTTGAAGAACTATATGTGACTCCAGAGAAACGGTCTCAGGGTATTGGAGAAAATCTTTTCAGGTTCGTCGAAGATGCAGTTAAAAGCGAAGCTGAGTATATGGTCTTAAGCACTGCCACAAAGAATTGGAAGGCAATATTCCACTTCTATCTTGATGAGTTGGACATGACTTTTTGGAGCGCCCGGCTTTTTAAGAAGATAGAGAGATGATATGAATGCAACCCCTGAAGAAAAGGAAAAGATAAAGCTTTTCGAGATGGAGGTATCAGGAAACACTCTGGAATGCGATATGACTCTTTTTGATGAAGCCAGTAAAGGAAGTATCCAAACTTACGGGTATCTCGGTGCGCACGCTTCATTATTACGATGAGATCGGTCTTTTCAGACCTACTGAAGTTAAGAAAACGGGATACAGGTTTTATGACGATAAAGCCATAGATAAGCTTGGACAGATCCTTGTGTTCCGCGAACTGGATTTTCCGCTTGCGGACATTAAGCTCATTATGGATAATCCGGATCTTGATCGTAACACTGTCCTGGCTAAACAGCGTGAAATGCTCTGCGCAAAATCACAGAGAATCGAGCGCATAATCGCCAGTATTGACGAAATGTTGAAAGGAGATCAAAACATGGATTTAACAGTATTTGATGAGACAGAAATCCGCACCTTGTTCACCGATATGCTTCAGAACATGAATGAATCGCAGAAGCAGATCTTCGTTGATCATTATGGAAGCATCGAGGCGTGGGAACAGTATATGAAGGAAGCTGCTTCCGATGAAAAGGTTCAGAAGAATTTTGCGAAAATAGTAGAGTGGTACGGCGGAAAGGAGGCCGTAAAAGAATCCGTCAAGAATCAACCGAATTCAGAAGTATTTGCAGCTTACCAGAAGAGAATCGACGATATTCAGAGGAGGATTTCTGAAAAGAAGGGGACAGACGTTACTACGTTTGAAGTTCGACAGCTGATCGGCGAGTATGATTTCGTGGCAAAACAACTTTATCAGGTTAAGGATGCCGAGCCTCTTTTGATGGATATTGCAAAGGAATATCAGGAAAATGAAAAACTGATAGCGGCTCTGGATTCAGTATATGGAAGTGGATCGGCAAAATACCTAGGAGAGGCGATAGAGTCATTCTATACAACTCCAAGCAAGATGGGCCAATAGTAAGTTCTATCGGAAGAAAAACCTTTGATTTCCAGGATAAACGAGAGAGTATGCATTTTTCTGTAAATATGGGTATTATATGTTAATTAAAATCTATGAGGAAGCAATCAGAATGGTTGCTTCCTTTTTGGGCTATTGCTTTTGCCTTTGACGGACGAGGGCTTTTTAAACATGTGCTATAATAAATCCTGCATTTTATGTGACGAATCTCTCGGTTTTCCGATCTATATATATGAAAGGCCTTATCACTAGAGAAAGGAGCAGAGCATGGAAGATAACCAGATCGTAGACTTGTACTGGGCGCGATCTGAAAAAAGCTATATCTGAAACATCTAACAAGTACGGGCACTTATGAAAAAGTTGATAACACGTGGACTTGCTATCACAGCAGCGGCTATAGTACTTACATGGTGTGTAAGTGATGCTGAAGATAACAAAAGCAGTTCTATTTTTGAAGCACAACCGGATATAAAGGCTTCTGAGAATACAAATGACAATGCGGGCGGTGAGACTGAAAATATAGTTGGTCAGAGTGCTAATTCAGAATCATCACAGTCTGATGAAGCTAAAGAAGAAAATGATTATTCAAGATATTCAGGAGTTTGGACAACAGATGGCATTAGCAATGAAGAATTACTTGAAAATGGTGGCACAAAACTAACTCTTAATATTTCCAACGGAAATCAAGCATCCGGTTCTCTATTTTCTCAACAAGGAACAACTGACCGTATTGCTAATATAGATTTTTCTGGAGAAATCCATGATAATCAATTAGTTTATTCATTTACTGATGATGGATGGGATGGCAAAGGCACTCTTAATTTTACTTTTACAGATAATGTTTTCAATGAATATGAAAAAGCTAATTTAGAATTATTGAATAGTATCCAATAAATATATTTCCTGTATAAAATTACTATCTAAGGAGAAAAAATGGCAAAAAGACGATCTGTTGATCCTAAATACTCTATGTGTGTTCAGCCTTCTTTTATTATTGGCACGAAAAACGAGGATGGTTCTGCAAACTTTGCTCCTATCACCTGGGCAAGTGCAACGCATGAAGATGGTGATCAATATTTATTTGTTATAAGTATGGCAGGAACTAAGATGACTAAGAAAAACGTTCTAAGAACCGGAGTTTTTAGTGCAAACCTTGTCAGCATAGATATGCTGCCGCTTATGGATTATTTTGGCTCTAAACATGCCAAAGATGGCGCTAAGAATGATATTTCCTATGAGGTTGTGAGGGGAGAGGTGTTGGATGTTCCTGTATTGAATGAAAGCCGATGGGTGTATGAATGCGAGGTTGCAAGAACTGTCGAGACTGGAGATTCAACTACTTTCTTTTGTCATATCCGCAATATACAGATGGATGAAAGACTTGAATGTGAAGATATATTTGACATTGATCTTACGGTACTGGATCCAGTCATCTATTCAGGAAGATATCATAGTCTTGGTAAAATGCTAGGAAAAATCGGAGATTTTGCAAAATAACAGATAAATATATTTCCGTTTTTTGAAGAGAAGAACTTTTGGGGGACGTGTAATGAATAAGACCTTTATCGAGGTGAAACTCTTTCAGGTAAAGCCCGATAAACTCGAGCAATTTGAAGAAAAGATTGAGGAAATGTCTGATAATCAGCTCAGATGCGAAGGCTGCATATCACTCAAGTATTTCAAGAGATTTTACACCATAGATGGAATCGAGCTTGGGGAACCACCGAGGGAGTTAACCAGGATTGTTAAATGTGTTAAGTACTATTCATATTGGGAATTTGATACTAAAGAAAAAAGGAGCATAACGCACGGTTCTGCGGTTTGTGCAGAGAGTTCCCTTGTGATAAACTTCATCAAATGATCTCTTGGAATCCGGAGATTGTAAATCATCTTTCGATGCTGAGAGATGAGTATATCAGAGATATCCTGCAAGATTGTTATGAGGAAGAGGACATAGTATGACGACAGAATCCAGGCAAGTGGCTTTAGAAGCGTTAGCTCATTACAATATATCAGCGACAGAAATAGAATTGCTCAGACACAATGAGAATCTGACCTATCGCGTGGGAAACGAGTATTTGTTGCAAATACACGAGCCGGCAGAGTGGTTTTCAGCAGAGTTTTTTTACGACGGTGTTGAACGTGTCGAGATATATAAGTCAGAACTTGCTTTTCAAGCCCACTTAAAGAAACAGGGCATGCAGATACGCGAAGCAGTCGAAAACCGTTATGGTGAACTCATTACAAAGTTACAGAATGGTATATATGTTACGGTTTCGAAATGGCTGGATGGTGAATCGTTAGATAAGCTTGAGTTGAATGATGCGATCTGTTATCAGATCGGTGAGATGCTTGCGCGTTTGCATCATAAGGCAAAGGGATTCCGGGTATCACCGGTAAAAACCTATGGAAAGCAACATTGCGAATGCATGAAAAGGAGATTTCAGGCACTGGAACCCCAGGGGTTAAGCCCCGAGTATTCCTCGCTTATGCAAAAGTGCTGCGACCATGCAGGAACAGTATTGGAAAAAGCACGGGATGAATTTCAGATGATCCATGGGGATCTGTCTGCATCGAATATCTTGCAAACACCGGATGGACTTGTGCCTATTGATTTTTCTTTTTTCGGTATGGGACATCCGATGTATGATCTTGCTGTTCTGTTTGGAAATATTGGCGGAACATTGGTGCGTAGGCAAAAACTGGCAGAAGGATATCGGAATGCAGGCGGTACGATCAGATACGATGTGTTAGATGCCTGTTTTATTCTTACCTTGTTAGATTGTCTCGGAATTCATTATGAACAGTGGCGTAAGCAGGAGTGGTTTGCACCCAGAATGCAGCGGTGGCATAAGGAAAACCTGATCCCGTATGTGCAGGGAGAGCGCATCTATGCGGATGATTTTTATGTCAGGAAAGGAAAATGATAAATCCCGTTTGTCGGGATAATGTGATAGTGAGTTATATCCGAAGATAAAGACAAAAATTATGGAGAAATTAAGTAAGGTATCAGAAATCATTGATGCATTTGTTGTTATAGCAATTACTCTTGTCTTGTGGTATTTCTACATTTAGTTCTTATACGGAGCATTAAATGTAAAATCGTTTGTGTTGCAATAAAAAGGATCAGTTTTATGAAACAAAACAAAATAATACTTAGAAGAATACTTCTGATAATTATGATAATTACTGCAGTCATCTTCTTTGTTTTGCACTATGATTCAAAAGAATATCCCCTGCAAAATGAACAGGAATATTTAAGCAAAATCTCCAGGATGACACATAACAGAGCTGTCGCTGTAGGAATAATGGACGGCGATGAAAACATTTATCTGGAATACTGTGATATTGCAGGAAAAAGTGTTGATGAGCATACTCTTTTTGAATTAGGGTCGACGACAAAGGCATTCACAGGGCTGGGGATACTTAATCTTGAGAAGGAAGGCTTGATAAAACTGGATTCACCTGTTACAGACTATATAGACTGGTTTAAGCCACAGTATAAAGGCTGTGATGCTGTAGTCACAGTCAGGCATCTTATGAATCATTCAAGCGGGATTCCGGTATGGACCATTTCGCTTATTCCGGAGGGCTGCGAAGGGGAGATAACCTTGGAGGAGACTGTTAGAAAAATAGCTGATGTTAAGCTAGCTCATGCCCCCGGCGAAGTTCATGAATATGCAACGATCAATTATGATGTGCTTGCACTTATTATTGAAAATGTTACCGGTCAAAAATACGAGGATTATATTACAGAGACTGTTCTTAAAGATGTAGGAATGAATGAGTCATTTTTTAGGACTTCAGACTCTGACAGACAGCGTATCTTTACGGGACGTAAGGCTGGCTTTTTTGGAATGTGGCAATATGATGCGCCAACATATTATGGAAATACTGCAGCCGGCTATCTTGTTTCTGACACTAATGATTTGGTTACATGGATGAGGTATGTCAGGGAAAAAATTGATTTTAATTCTTTTCAGATAACAGATGCAAATAATTACTATGCTGGTTGGAATTTACATCCGGAAACTGTACACCACGGGGGAAACAATCCAAATTATAGTACACAGATCATCATTTCCAGAGAGCGTGATCTTGGGGTTTTTGTTTTGTCTGCTTCTGCAGGCGATATTGCCACAAGAATAGCCGATGGCATATATGGGATGCACATGGGAGTGAATGCGAGAATTGGACTCTGTGTGTCTGGTCATGAGCTTCTAGACTTTTTATTTGTCATGGGGATACTTTTGACTTTGTATATTGCATTGTTGCTGGATTATAGGAAAAAGAAACTTTGCCTTTACGGTGGGATCGTGGTTCTGATTGTTTTGATTCTGATTCTTGTGATCTCCCGTATCAGCTACAGGTTCATGTTTGTTTGGATGCCCTATAGTTTTAGTGTGATGATCATTAGTATATTGGCATTTGCAATTTGGCTTATTGCCCGGGGAAGGGAAGAAAAATGATTTAAATAATAATATCAACAATATTATATTCGAAGATAATTTTACAAAAGCCAGACAAAGATTTAATGAGTAGAAAGTAGGATCAGAGTATTATTTTTGATCGCAGTTATTCAAGTTGCCACCAACCGCATACAGTAGCCCTGAGCTTCCTTGCGTACGCAGCAGGTAAACAGCAACTTGCCTTACAAATGCCCAAAACAAGGTATTTAAGGCAGTGAAAAAGTTCTCAAAGAGATGAGAATATCTGCTATTGCAGGTTTCAGAAGACTCGGTACATTTGTACCGGATCTTTTTTCTGCGCGAAAGTGGACTAGGGGGATGGGGTCAATGTCATTTAGATAAGAAAAAGATGTGACAGAGCAACAAGCATGATATTGGAAGTGTCTACGTGAGACACTGCTCTTTATTAGTAGTAGAACACGTAAAAACAAACAGATATTTGGAAAAAATACGTGAGGAGAGGTTTGTTAACGGGATGTATCACGTAGAATGCCATAAAATCATAGCGAAACTACGTGATAACAGTCTAAAGATAAAGCGGTGTCACGTAGATGTCCACGCTACTGTATAATCTGAAGAACGTAGCGTGCCTATTTAGCATTTTCTGCATTTTTTATCTAAATGACATTGGGATTGGGTTAGTGGACCATTTTTACTCATTTTATCAAGAATAATTCTATATGCCTTTGTATAATATGATTACGATATCGTAGTAGAAAGGACCTTGAGCATGGAAAATTTTCAGCTGCTTATAGAAGCAATGGAATATATCGAAGATAATCTTACTGAGCCTATAAAAACAGAGAACATTGCTGATAAGCTGCATTGCTCGAAATCCACTATTGAAAAGCTTTTCAGGTACATTAACAATATCAGTATCAGGGATTATATAATTCGAAGGCGTATGAGTAAGGTTTCGAGAGAAATTGTAAGTAATCCGGAAAAGTCTCTGCTCGATATAGCTGTGGAATATGGCTATGGCAGTAATGAAGCTTTTTCAAGAGCCTTTTGCAGCGTGTGGCAGGTATCGCCTTCGGAGTTTAGAAAGAATCCCTCTAAATTTGAGTTGTTTCCCGGATATAGAATTGACCGGGAGCTAATGGAGGAAAAGACGATGGATGACAGGAAGAAGATTGATATAAGTGAGCTATTTGACTGCATTAGAGAAAGAAAAGGCTGCTATCTGGTGCTTGGTGATATCAAGAGCCTTATTCCTATAAATGAGATTTCTCATAAAGCAGGCGATTTGGCGATAATAACTGCTATGAAACGCATGGAACAGGCTGCAGGCGCTGAGGATATAGTTTTTCGCATTGGCGGAGATGAATTTGTAATTCTTACAAATTCTAAAGAAGAAAATTATTCGAATAGTATATGTGAAGAAATTATAAGTCATAATGATGAGCCTATATTTTGGGAGGAAAAAGAAATCCCACTCTCACTGTATGTTAAAGTAATATGTTATGAGGGCAGAACAGCTCTGAGATATTCTGAATTTTTTACCATGCTTCAAAATGAGCTAAGTGAAGAATACAAAAGGCAGAATTTTTGATTGCCACCAGCCTTGCACAGTAGTCCTGAGCTTTCTACCGTACGAGGCAGGTAAATAGCAACTTGAAGTAGAAATGCCTAAAATAAGGCACATTCACTTCATTAATCGTTCTCAAAGAGATAATCGTTTCACAACGTATTACGTCTTTGGACAATCATATACGACTTATTACACCTCAGGGCAACTGTTCTGGGGTGTTTTTTATATTCAGGTGACTGCAGATATTTCTAATACAGATACAAGAGAAAGAGAGATTCGACCGTACTTTAAGTTGAATGATCAAGTACTAAAGCTTCTTGTTGTAAATAAACCAATTAAAGAAACCATGGATGAAAATGGCTTCACTATAATAGGGATTGCTGATTTTTTAGTTCGATACATTAAATGAGAGATGCTAAAAGTGATAAACTAATACCTAAATAGCGAAAGGGAAGATTGGTATGGAGAATATTTTTTCACAAGGCTTAAAAGAAAACAACATAAATAAGCTTTTAGCTGCACCAAAAAGCGACCTCCACAATCACTCAACCAAAGGATGCAGAAGAGAGTGGCTTGCCCAGAAACTGAATGTTGATATTCCTAGGCCACCACAGCACCTAGAAGGGCTTGAAGGTATGCAGACATGGTTTAGGTCCTCTATAAAGCCCTTTTGTGATGGCTATGAGAATATGCTGCTTAGATGGGAGGGCGCTTTTGCTGAGGCTGAGCGAAATAACATAACTCGTCTTGTTATGAATTTTGGTACTGCTGAAGTGGACCAGGTAGGAACTGTAAAAGAGTTCCAAGAGCTTATTGAAGGATTCCATAAAACATACTGCCCGGATAGTATTTTTGAGGCTGAGCTTACATATCCCGCCTTTGGAAACGTGGAAGAAGAGACTGATGAACTAGATAAATATGCCGTTTTAGGATATTTCAAGGCAATTGATATTTGCGCAGGAGAAAATGTTCAGCCATTTGAAGCCTTTTTGCCACTATATAGAAAGGCTGAGAAGTACCATTTGACAAAGAAGATGCATGTTGGAGAAACGGGTTCGGCTGAGGACGTAAGAAGGGCTGTAGAGACTTTGGGCCTATCAGAAGTTCATCATGGAATTAATGCATCAACATCCAAAGAAACCATGAGATTTCTAGCTGATAATCATATACAGGTTAATGTCTGCCCCAGCAGTAATGTAATGCTGGGTTTTGCAAAGGATTATAAAACACACCCAATCAAGACATTGGTAGAAAATGGTGTTAGGGTGACCATAAATACTGATGATCTTCTAATTTTTGACTCCTCAATTGAAAATGAATATCTTAGACTATACAGGGCGGGTACACTGAGCGCAGAGCAGCTTAATGAGATAAGGCAAACAGGATTAGGAATTCTGTGATAGAATGAAATAACATCTGAGGATAAAGGATTTCAATGTACTGATCACAGCTGATGGCTAATTCTTGAAAAAGCCTATAATGTAGTGGATGCGCTATGGAATCTTGAGATGCCCATGCGGATTTGCGTCTTGCAAAGGGAATAGCCTGGATACTTAAATGATCTTAACTATTAAATAATTAACATCAAGAGAAAGACCAAAGAGAGCGGCCATGACAAATACAGAACAGACTACACAAAATATGACCTCAGGAAACAGTATGAAACAGATCATACTGTTCTTTTTGCCCTTATTATGGGGAAATCTTTTCCAACAACTATATAGTCTTGTGGATAGCATTATAGTTGGCAAGGGAATCTCGGATCAGGCGCTGGCTGCTGTTGGGGCAACCGGGACACTTAACTTCCTTATACTTGGATTTGTTGTGGGGATGACCAGAGGATTTGGCATAACCTTTGCCCAGAGCTTTGGAAAAAACGATATGGCTATGCTGAATGCATACATCAGAGCAGCCAAGAAGCTCAGTATCACGTTTGGAATAGCCTTTACTGTTGTATGCGTTTCTTTGCTCAATAAGATGCTGACGTTCTTGAACACTCCTGAAGATATCTTTGACGATTCGTATAGATATTTTGCTGTGATCTTATTGGGAATTGTAGTGACGGTTATGAATAACCTTGAGATTACAATTCTCCAGTCAATGGGAGATTCCAGAACGCCACTCACTGCTATGATCTGTTCATCACTCGTGAACATCATGCTTGATATTATTTTCATAATGGCCTTTGGCACAGGAGTTGTCGGAGCAGCAGTGGCAACAGTGGTCTCTCAGTTTGTATCATACCTTTTGTGCCTTAAAAAGCTTAGAACCATCGATTTTATGAGTTTGGGAAAAGACACGTCAGAAATAGCAGATGAAAAGAATATATTGGTTGAACTGATGAAAATAGGACTTCCTGTGGCATTTATGAATTCGGTCACAGCTGCAGGGGCCATGGTATTGCAGTACTTCGTAAATCTTATGGGAAGCGCATATGTGGCAGCCTATTCAGCCTGCATGAAATTTGCATCACTCTTTGAGCAGTTCGGAATGTCCGTAGGTCTTTCCATGATGACATTTGTGGGGCAAAATAAGGGCGCTGGCAAATATGACAGGATACGCACCGGAGTAAGACAGGGCCTGATGCTCTCTACACTTGTGAATGTGCCTATATCGCTCCTTATGATATTTGTGCCCGGAAGCCTGGCAAGGATGCTGCTGACTGACAACATGATAATCGGTTATTGTACCGATTTCATGCCGATCATGGGAATAAGCTTTTTTGCCCTGGGCTGGCTTTTTGTATACAGATACTCTGTTCAGGGGTTGGGCAATACCTTTATACCAATGCTCTCAGGCGGGCTCGAAGTCATTATGAGACTGATCTTTGGCTTTTTGGTAGGAAGGAACGGATTTAAGGGAATTGCCATTTCTGAAGTATCTGCATGGATAGGCGCTTTTCTGATGCTCATGGTGACATACTATTGTTTAATTGGCAAAAGAACTAAAGCAATAGCATAAAGTAGCAATAAAAAGACTCTCTGCGGACGGGGGGTAGTGGTCCACTTTTGGGCTTAAAGATTAAGGGTAAGGCTTGCCTATTTTGATATGACTTTATTAAAATGTAAGAAAGCAATATGGAATAATAATGCCGGATTAACCGATGAGAGAAGATAGATTATGGACAAATCATGGTCAGAAAACAATAAAGAAATACAGAAATTGCTGACGAAGGAAGAAACATTTAAAGAGGCTATTCAGAAGCTTTTGGCTTTCCGCGAGGAAATGTTTGAGCAGATTACTCAGATTGTGAGTGGATATCCGGATGAGGCCTTTGCCAAAATGCCTTTTGCGGGTGCAGATGGATATCACAGTAAAACCCTTGCCTATTCTATCTGGCATATTTTCAGGATTGAAGATATAGTTGCCCATGAGATGATAGCAGGGGATAGTCAAATCTTTTTTACACATGACTTTCATAATCGCATTGGCGCACCTATTATTACTACGGGTAATGAACTTCAGGGAAACGAGATTGCAGAGTTTTCAGAAAAACTGAATATCAAAGAGCTATACCTGTATGTAAAAGCTGTAAAGAAGTCTACGGATCAGATTCTTGGAGATCTGACATACAAGGATTTAAAGCAAAAATTCGGCGGCGATGTAAAGGAAAAACTTATCCGGAGTAAATGTGTCAGTGAGAATGAGAATGCCTTTTGGCTGATTGATTACTGGTGCGGAAAGGATATAAAAGGACTGATTCAGATGCCATTTAGCCGTCACTGGATCATGCATATCGAAGCCATGCGCCGCATCAAGAATAAACTCTGCAAGATAGCACGAAAGGGTGTTGATCCTGTTGCTTATTGTGGCTTTTCCTGTAATCACTGTTTCCTTTCAGAGTGGTGCGGATCCTGCAGAACCAAGTACAATGTCTGCTCTTTTGCCACCTGTGCTGAGGACAGAATATGTCCGAATGTGAAATGCTGTAAGGAAAAAGATTTGGACGGATGTTATGAGTGTGATGAGCTCGAAAAATGCAATAAAGGATTCTATATTCCATCAAATGACGGAGCAAATGCAGCAAAGGCTCAGGCATTATATATACGGAAATATGGAAAGAAGGCGTTCCTCAAGGTTCATGACAGACTACATGAGAAATATGACTTCCAAAAGACACAGGAAGTTTTAGGACAGGATTATAGGGAAGGACTGAGAATTTTGGAGGAAAGCTATATGGAATAAGGAACTGGAAGAGGGTTGGCTGACGGAGATTCAGTTGCCAATATAGCCTATTAAATGATGAATCCGGTGAAGCAAACCGGTTTGTCTAAAACCGCTACTTAAGGTATCTTTATTATAGTGAACGTACTGGATAAATTTGTGAAGCCTCTGGTCCGGAGGGTCCCTGCGGGGCATTTCGTTATTTTAGGAGATATTATGGACAAAATCATTTAAGACATACAATGAGTTGCTGGATTAAAAAAGAAGGAGACTGGACATGAAAATAAGGATTGAGGGAGAGTTTCCCTGATGTGATGATTGAGGGATGTTCAGGTGGCGGCGGAAGGTTTGATCCCGTGTTCGGTTCATACCCGGCGATACAACTTCATTTTAGAAAGAAATGTTAAGAGACATCAATGGATTTCAAAATAGTTTTTTCAGATATAGACGGAACAATTCTAAACAGTGAACATAGAATGCTTAAGGGCACACTTGATGCAATATTTGCCCTAAAGAAAGCTAATATCCCTTTCGTCATTGCGACAGCAAGAGGACCATCCGGAGTACGGCCGATTTTTAAAAGATACGGGTTTACCTGCCCGATGATCTGTTATAGTGGGGCGCTTATCATTGATGAAAACGATAAGATAATGTACTCGGAGGGATTTGATGCCGATGACGCGAGGGATATTATTTCTTTTATAGAGGCGGAGAAGATTGACTGTACATGGAATATCTATTCAGAAGAATTGTGGATTGTAAATGATAGGAATGACCGACTGGTCCGCGCAGAGGAGGAAATCGTTGAGGTCTGTGCAACAGAGGGCGGCATAGAGCTTCTTCCAAAAGATGCAATCATAGGAAAGCTCCTTTGCATATGTGAGCCTGAAGCAATATGCGGTATAGAAAATGAATTGAAAAAGAGATTTCCAAAGCTGTCGATAGTTAAATCCTCAGATGTTCTTCTTGAAATCATGGGAAAGGGAATTACAAAGGCCGAAGGAGTCAGGCGAGTATGCTCGTATATGAACATCCCGCCGGAGAAAGCGGTTGCTTTTGGTGATCATTTTAATGATGCAGAAATGCTACGATCTGTAGGATTTCCTTTTCTGATGGGAAATGCTCCGGAGGAATTGAAGAAGGAATTCTCGTGTGTGATCGGAAGTAATGATGACGAGAGCATTTCAGAAGCCTTTAGGAGTATTGGCCTATTATTGGAGTGAGGGAGATGACAGCTCCAGGCAGAGTTCTGGAAAAATGTGGATTCGAAACCTTTTTTACCGGAGAAGGTCCATATCATGACGGAGTATATGAAATCAGTAAGAGTGTTTGGAAGAAAGCAAAGTGCCTCGTTGCAGGTTTAAGAAGTTAAATAATTTTGTGATTTCACTTGAAAACTATTTTTAATCATATTAGCCTTTTCTTAGGAGATAATTTGCCGAAGAAGAGGCTTTTTAAAACTATCCCAAGAGGATATCATAAATTTAAAAAGTATTCTGGACAGGGCAGTAGGTCTGATGTGGCCGGAAAAACTATAAAGATGGAATACTGATGGAAAGGAGCTATTGGCTATGTGGAATATAATCATCATTCCGTTCCTGGGTACAGCGTTGGGAGCGGCCAGTGTATTTTTGTTTAAAAAAGAGATGGGCAAGAGGATGCAGCGATCTCTTACAGGGTTTGCTTCCGGTGTGATGGTGTCTGCATCCTTTTTCAGCCTCCTGCTTCCTGCACTTGATCAGACCGCAGATATGGGGAAGCTTGGATTTCTTCCTGTGTCGGTTGGATTTGGGACAGGTATGCTTTTCCTGTTGGTAATGGATATGGTGACGCCACACATGCATCTGGATAAAAATGAGGAAGGACCAAAGAGCGGGCTTAAGAGAACGACAAAGCTTGTACTGGCGGTCACGCTCCATAATCTTCCGGAAGGAATGGCAGTAGGAATAGTATGTGCAGGCTGGCTTTACGGGAATAGCACAATTTCTTTTACGGGAGCTCTGGCCTTGGCAATCGGAATTGCGATACAGAACTTCCCTGAGGGTGCAATTGTTTCTATGCCGCTTCTGGGAGAAGGTGTTCCAAAAGGGAAGACTTTCCTTTATGGTGTTCTCTCAGGAATAGTTGAACCCATAGGAGCACTACTGGTAATTGCGGCATCAGGATTCTTTATTCCAATGATGCCATATCTTCTAAGTTTTGCTGCAGGAGCCATGATATATGTCGTAGTAGAGGAGCTCATCCCGGAGATGTCCGAAGGCGAACATTCAAATATTGGAACAATCTCTTTTGCCGTGGGATTCATACTAATGATGGCTCTGGATGTAGGATTAGGCTAATGGAACAATCCGTTCATTTATGGACAGGCTCTTTTACAGTGCATCTTTCTCCAAGCAGATGAAGGTAGGTGCTGCTGTTGTGAGCTGCAGAAGAGGTGGCAATATGGGCAATTCTTGCGCATATTCGCCTATTGTATGGGAACCCAACGGTGGTGCAATAGATATATGAGAAACTGATGTTGATAAAAACAGTGTGGTATTGCAGGAAGGAGAGAATAGGAGTATTTTTCTGGAAAAATATCTTTTAGATTGATTTCAACACATTACTGTGGTAACGTATTAAAAATAAACATTTTTTGTTGGGAGGAGAATATGGGAACACAGATAATTATTGGAATCGTAATTGTATTGTATCTTGCCATGATGATACTCATCGGTGTTATCTTTTCTAAGGGAAATGATGACGCAGGCGATTTTTATCTTGGCGGAAGAAAGCTTGGACCATTTGTTGCAGCCATGAGTGCTGAGGCTTCTGATATGAGTAGCTGGCTGCTTTTGGGAATACCGGGGCTTGCTTATCTTTCCGGTATGGCTGATGCTACATGGACCATCATCGGACTTGCAATTGGAACGTATCTTAACTGGCTGTTTGTGGCAAAGAGGCTCAGGAAGAGTACTGAGAAGCTGGGCGCGATCACAATTCCTGAATATTTTGCTGCAAGATATAAGGATGAAAAAAAGACTATTACTTTAATTTCAGCAGTGATAATTGTCATTTTCTTTATCCCTTATGTTGCATCAGGTTTTGCTGCCTGTGGAAAACTCTTTAACACATTGTTTGGAGTAGACTATCTGTTTGCCATGATCGTCAGTGCTATCATTATTGCATTATATTGTTCACTTGGTGGTTTCAAGGCAGTGTGCATGACTGACCTTGTGCAAAGTATTGCTATGACATTATCCCTGATAATCGTTATTTTCTTTGGAATATCTCAGGCTGGTGGCTGGAATGCTGTTGTCGAAAATGCTAAGTCTTTACCCGGATATTTCAGCATCACTCAGATTCATGATCCTGTTTCAAGGACATCAAGCCCATACGGAGTGCTTACAGCATGTTCTATGCTGGCATGGGGGCTTGGATATTTTGGAATGCCTCATATTTTAGTCAGGTTCATGGCTATTGAAAATGAGGAGAAAATCAAAGTTTCCAGAAGAGTAGCCAGTGTATGGGTTGTTATAGCCATGTTTGTGGCACTTACAATCGGTGTTATAGGTCTTGCCATGAGTTCCAAGGGAGTTATTCCGGTTCTTGAAGGAAGCGGAAACGCTGAAAGAGTTATTATATATATCACTAATCTTATGAGCACATACGGCTTACTTCCTGCAATAATCGCAGGTGTGATTCTTTCGGGAATTCTTGCTGCTACCATGTCAACAGCGGATTCTCAGCTTCTTGCTTCAGCTTCAGCTATTTCGTCGGATCTTATTCAGGCATTTGGTAAAAAGAAACTTGATGATGAGAATCAGGTTAAGGTGGCCAAGATCACAGTTCTTATTATTTCTGTAGTAGCCATTTTTATTGCTCGCGACCCGGATTCATCTGTATTCCAGATTGTATCCTTTGCCTGGGCTGGCTTTGGCGCTGCATTTGGACCTGTTGTTCTTCTTTCTTTATTCTGGAAACGTTCAAATCTCTATGGAGCACTTGCAGGAATGGTTGCAGGTGGTGCATTTGTATTCATCTGGAAATATGGAATAGCAAAGCTTGGAGGGGGATTTGCAATCTATGAACTCCTTCCCGCATTCCTTATTGCACTGGTTGTTAATGTGGTTGTAAGTATGGTGACTAAGCCGGTAGAAGGGTGAAGTGAAAAGATATAAAGAGTTTGGGTAGTTTGGGTAGTTTGGGTAGTACATTCCAAAACTGCAGTTTTACATAAAAAGTGTTATAATAGGCAAACAAGCCAATAGATTAATTCTATTATGGCATGTTTGCCTTGTTTGATTAATTTGTCATCTTATAATGGTTTATTTGAGTTCATGCAGAAAGAGGAAAAATGGAAGAACATAAAAGAAGAGTGCATTACTCAGGAAAATATCCGAGGAAATTTGAGGAAAAGTATAAGGAAAAAGATCCGGAGAAATATGCGGATACTGTTGCACATGTAATATCGAAGGGCTCTACGCCGGCAGGAATGCATATTTCAATCATGGTAAAAGAAATTCTGGATTTTTTGGATATAAAGCCTGGTCAGCAGGGGCTTGACTGCACTCTTGGATATGGTGGACATACCTCGAAGATGCTTGAGAAACTTGAAGGAAATGGCTGTATTTATGGCCTTGATATCGATCCTATCGAATCCAAAAAGACTGTGGAACGAATTAGAAAAGCAGGTTTTTCTGAGGATAACTTTAAGTTCAGGCTGATAAATTTTGCAAATATCGATGAAGTTTCCAAAGAGGCAGGGAAATTTGATTTTGTTCTGGCTGACCTTGGAGTTTCGTCAATGCAGATAGATGATCCTTCACGTGGTTTTTCCTATAAAATTGATGGACCACTGGATCTAAGACTTGATCCGGAGCATGGCGAATCTGCTGCAGAGAGGCTTCACAATATTACCAAAGAGGAATTTATCGGAATGATGGTTGAAAACTCTGATGAGCCCTATGCAAAAGAAATTGCAGAGAAGGTTTTTGGCCTTATGAAAAAAGGAAATCCGATGGACACTACAACTGCCCTCCGGACTGCAATAGAGGATGCTCTTTGGAAAGTGCCAAAGGAGGAAAAGCAGGAAGCGATAAAGAAGTCCTGTGCAAGAGTATTTCAGGCACTTAGAATAGATGTAAACAGTGAGTTTGAAGTTCTTTTCTCTTTTCTTGAAAAGTTGCCTGACATACTTAATCCGGGCGGAAGAGTGGCAGTACTTACTTTCCATTCAGGTGAGGACAGGCTTGTAAAGAAGTCTTTCAAAGAGCTTAAGAAAATGGGAATATATAGCGATGTCTCTGCAGATGTCATAAGACCTTCTGCGGAAGAATGCAGGCTTAATCCTAGAAGCAGATCGACAAAAATGAGATGGGCAATTAGATCTGAGCAGGAATAACTCGTTATAGCTAAGTATATTGCAAAGAAGATATGTTATTGTTCAGACAAAAATGCGCGAAGTTTCTGAAGAGAGCTGATAACGAGTGAACAGTAACGATAATAGATTGTGTTCCGGAGTTGATATGGGAATTATAGCAGATAAAATCGGTGAGATTGACCGTCAGATAAAGAAAGCAATAATAAGTAAAAGTTCAAATAATTCTTCTGAATTCAGAAAAATAGATATCATGGAAAAAGGTGGGAAATACCAGATCTCAAAGTATACCCAGAAGCAGGTTTTTCATGAAAATATATCGGAAAATGAATTAAAGGAAAAGATAGAAAGTCTGGTTTTGGAAAATGGATTCAGACAGCTCAACGTATGGACTGATGAGCATGAGCACATATTTCTTTTGTCCAAAAAAGGAGAGCTCAGTGTGAAAAAGAGACTCCTGAAGGCAGAAGAGGTGGTTAAGACAGAGAGCTTGCACAATCGCCAGAAGAACTATATCATCAGCGAAGGGCAGCAGGTTCAGCCTCTTGTAGACATGGGTGTTTTTACCAGGGAAGGCAAAGTTGTAAAGTCCATGTATGACAAGTTCCGCCAGATAAACAGATTTTTAGAAATCCTTGATGATGAGATAGAAGGTAATAAGAGCGAATCGCTTAATGTTATTGATTTTGGCTGTGGAAAGTCATATCTTACATTCGTCGTTTATTATTATCTTACGGAGATCAAGAAGATAAAGGCAAATATCATCGGACTTGATCTTAAGGCTGATGTTATAAAAAAGTGTAATCAGGCAGCAGAAAAATATGGATATGAAAATCTTCATTTTGAACTTGGGGATATTAACGGGTATAAGGCGCCATTTGATGTGGATATGGTAATAACGCTGCATGCTTACGATACAGCTACTGATTATGCGCTGTACAATGCGGTTACATGGAATGCGAAGATGATTTTTTCTGTGCCATGTTGTCAACATGAACTTAATCAGAAGATTAAATCTGATGAGCTTTCTCTTTTATCAAGGTATGGGATTATAAAAGAGAGATTTGCTGCGCTTTCAACGGATGCGATCAGGGCAAATCTGCTTGAATATGCAGGCTATAAGACTCAGCTTCTGGAGTTTATAGATTTTGCGCATACTCCAAAGAATATCCTTATCCGTGCAGTAAAAAGACCTGTCTCACCAAAGGGCAGCAGGCAAAAAGCACTTGATGAAGTGGATAGGTTTATGAAAGAGTTTAACACGGATCAGACTCTTTATAACCTTTTTAAAGAAGCCGGCTATATGGAATAAAGTGTATTTTATTTTTTATAGATATTCTGGTACTCTTTTGGCGACATTCCGTATTCTTTTTTGAATGCTTTAAAAAAGCTGGAATAGTCTCTGAAACCAAATTTTTCATAGGTATGCGTTATTTCAGCACCGTGAGTAATGGCGTCTCTACATTCGGAGAGGCGCTTTTTTATTACGTATTGATGAAGTGATATCCCGAGGGTGTCTTTGAAAAGATGAGCTATGTAATACTTACTTACAAAAAACTGCCCGGCGATATCATCAAGGCTTAAAACTTCTTCCAGATTGCTCTCAACATAGGAGAGAATATTTTGGAAAAGAGAAAGCTCATCGTCCTCTGAGTGCCTGTGGTCCTCATCGTAAATTATCCTGTTTATAGTAAGGATAAGATCGCATAGACATAGATGGCTAAAAGTGTCGCTGCCGTATCTTTCTGAGGAAGTCTCTTCGAGGAGGCGCAAAAATTTGGATTCTACCAGGTGAAAGTGTGCAGGCGCAAGATGATAAATATACTTTTTAAAAGCTTCGGCGCGTTGCATCAGGTACATATAGTCTATTGATTCTTCTGTCAGCTTTTTACAGCAGTCTTTACTTATCCAAAAGACAAAACGCTTATAGTATTTATCTGAATCATGCATGAGAGCGTGGTGAGAGATTCCCGGTGGAACGATCATGAGATCGCCCGGAGACATTTCATACTTCTGTACTTCATTTTCATTCTTGAAGATTTCCATGGTCACATCGCCTTCAATGAAAAGGTAACATTCGTAGTAATCATGGGAATGTGGGTTTAAGGTCTTGAAGTTCTTGTCAGAGTAGTAGAAAACTTCAAAATCAGAAGATAGCATATATTGTCTGGAATTGAAGGATGATCTTAGTTTGGTCTTCACAATGGCTCCTGATGTGATGGTTATGTGTTATGCATAGGTGATTATTACTGACAAGAAAGTTACTATACACTCGCATGTGGCTCGCTCCGGTGACTAATACGCGCATTTATTTTGAAGTCATTTTCTTATGAAATGCGTAACATAGTGAGCAATTTTATGCCTGAATAGTACCATTATACATGAAAAATTGGTTGAATTTATTATATTATATTTTAAATATTATGTTATTATTGATACAAGGTTACTGTTCTTACAGAAATGCGCGCTGTGCTGTGCATTTCGTGATGAAGTGATTCAATAGTGAGCACATTCCTTCGACAAAGTTGAAATTGAATGAATGCGCTAATTAGTTATTGGAGCGAGCTGCAAGCGGGTGAACAGTAACTACAAGTGTTGCGTAAATATGCGTACCACATTTTTTGATTATAGGAGGAAAAAGGTATGAAAACATGTCCAAATTGCGGCAATCAGGTTGCTGATGAGGCATCATTCTGTAACAATTGCGGAACAAGTATGTCAGGAGTAAGCAGCAGTGCACAGGCGGCATCTGCAGGAACTGAGAACACAACAGCTACTGCCGGCGCAGATACACAGACTTCTGCAAATTCAAATGTGAACCAGACACCGGTTCAGGGCTTTCAGCCACAGTTCAATCAGAACTTCCAGGGGCAGCAGGGCTTCCAGAATCAGCAGATGTACAGACAGGCATTTGATCCGGCTGACCACACATCTGATTTTGATCCAAGAGATATTGCTGATAATAAGCTGTTTGCAGTTCTTCCATATTTCACTTCATTTATGGGAATTGTTATCGCTCTTCTTGTTAAAGAATCAGCATATACCAAGTTCCATGCAAAGAACGCAATAAGACTCATGATAGCTGATATCCTTATTCTGATACCTGCTATTATTCCTATTTTGGGATGGTTCATTTCAATTGTTCTTGGAATAGTTATGTTTATTATCCGTATTATTGCTATTGTTCAGGTATTCCAGGGTAAGGCTAAAGACCTTCCGATAGTTGGAAGTATTGGATTTCTTAAGTAATGTAGGTTGACGTTTTTGTAATTAAATGATTGTAATTTATGAAAGGCATTGCTCAATTATATGGGCGATGTCTTTTTTGCGAGAGATATTCTTTCTGGTGTGATACGAGATTCCAATTTTATAGTACTCGTTTCAATTTTTAAAAATCTAGTAATTGTCATTAAATGTTTGGAAAAAAACAACTATTATTAACGTAAATACGATATAATTTATGCGTGGTATATTGACTTTTGAGAAAGTGAGGATTATATGAGTGGAAATGCTAAGATGAAACCAATACCGTTTTTTAAAACGGTAACTGGTATGAATGCCATAAGCTATGGCATACTTCTTTTGATGTTTGTTGTTACAATTGTGATTGTCATTTCTCAAATGAATAGTATTTCTACTACAGCGAGTGAATCGTCGGATCTTATAGAAAATGTTATGGAAGATCTGAGAACGTTTGAAGTAGATATGCGAATAATTGATAATGACGGATTTGCGCTGGCTTCCATGTATGATACGATTGTTGCAATTGGTCAGCTTGATGGTAAGGTGACTGAGATGCAGCAGTGCCTTGACGATATGGATAAGGCCGTTGACGGAATGGTTGCTTCTTTTACCACTATTTCTCAGTATAGCAGTAAAGAAGGACTTGAAGCTGCAAAAGCAATACAGTCATTGTATGGCCCGTATAGGACACAGTATCAGGCTGTTGTTAAAGCTGCTCCAAGTGGAGATGTTGATACAATCGTGGGAGTTGTTTACGGTGAAGCATCTTCTTATCTTTCTCAATTAAAAGAACAATTGGATGTTATGAACGAGCAGGTAAAAGTTGCCAAGAATGATACCAATACGCTTGTTAATGCCAATGCAAAAGGGGCAATGGTAACCGTACTTATTATGATGGCAGTTTACATTCTGGCAATTGCAGTTTCCCTGATCATAAATAATAGAACAGTAGGTAAAAAGGTAAATGATATTTCAGATGAGATCAATAAGATTATTACTGATATAAATAATAAAAAGGGCGATCTCAATGTGCGCATACAGACTCAGACTTCATCAGAGCTGGTGCATATCAAGGATGGATTTAATCTTTTTATAGAAACTCTTCAGGGTATTCTTAGAGAAGTTAAAGATGGAACACTTATTTTGACTGAGAGTTCCGAAAACATGACAAGACAGATTCATCTGGCAAGTGACAATATTACAAACACATCAGCAGCTTTGGAAGAATTATCGGCCAGCATGCAGAATGTGTCAGATATTGCCGGAACTATAGATGAGAAGCTTGACGCTGTAAGAGAGTCTACCGAAAATATCAACTCCGGTGTTTCCGGCGGTATTACAAAGGCTGAAGAGATACGTGCAGAAGCAGGCGTTATCAAAAATGATGCGCAGACCAAGAAAGATAATACAGGAAATAAGATGGAGAATCTTTCGCATGTCCTTGAACAGTCTGTTAAGGATAGTGAGAAGGTTGCACAGATCAGTGAACTTACAAGCGTTATTCTGGATATTGCTTCTCAGACGAACCTTCTTGCCCTCAATGCTTCTATTGAAGCAGCGCGTGCAGGAGAGGCGGGAAAAGGCTTTGCTGTAGTTGCAGAAGAAATCAGCTCACTTGCAGAAAATTCCAGGCAGACAGCCGGAAATATTCAGAATATCAGTAATGAAGTTACAGCTGCTGTTAAGTCCCTTGCCGATAATGCCATGAACGTGCTTGATTTCATCAATACTACCGTTCTTGGAGATTATGATGCTTTTGTTGATACCGGTGAAAAGTACGAATCTACCGCTACATTTATAAATGACGTTCTGGATAAGATATCTGAGCAGACTAAACAACTTAATGACATCATGAAAGATATGGCAAATGCTGTTTCATCTATCACAGAATCCGTTCATCAGTCGACCAATGCTATCAGCCAGTCCTCAGAGAATTCGCAGGATATCGTTGATGAGATTTCAGGAATCAGCGAAGCAATGGATACTAATAATGAAGTAACTGATAAGCTTAATGCAAGCACACAGCAGTTTATCAAGATTTAAACATGTTTGTGGATTTAACTATCAATCAGTACACATATCAAGTGCTATGATTTCAAATATTATGTGAGTCATAAAAGATACATTCCAGGTAACGCACATCTGGAATGTATCTTTTTAATATTTCACGAGAAAATTGCTGAATGAAAAATGATAAATCTAAATGATACTATGATTACGCATGGAGAGTGGACGAAATTTTGTTAAATTCTTAAGATTGATTAAAAATATCATTTATGGAAGAAAGCTGATAAAAAGGGTATTTATGGATCGATTTACAGATAATCTATGGGTGAATGTTTGTTATACCATAAAATTTTAAATCTTTATACAGAATCGTTTACAAGCGGTGAATACTGGTGTATCTTGTACTCATGAACGTAACAGATGTCCTTTTTGAGTGGTTTATTGATTCAGCTCCTTTTGGAGCGACCGGTTATGTGGCCGGCGTGTCTAATTCGCTGCGAAACAATCCGATATAACTGGTGTCTTTCAAACATAGAACCTATGGGAATTGTCATATGGAATAGCGTGCGTTTTGCCATTACGGAATTGATGGCAGAGTCTGCACTTCTTTCAACGTGCCTGCATAACGCATTCATGTTGTCTGTTATTCCCATAGGCGAAATGTATTGTCTTGCTGGAAAATACGAAGATTTTGTTTATATGGTTTTGGTTTATCTATGATACGTGTGTTGTCCGAAAAAACAGTGGGTGATATACTTTAAATAATAAATGATGATAGGTACAAAAGGAATAAATGTGCTAATACGTGCATGATGACTTATGCCCTACACATCATAATAGAAAAGGTGGGTACAGATATGGCGAAAGCAGCTAATCCGGAACAGTATCAGGAATCACTAAGATCAAAGGGAGAACTTAGATATAATGAGCGCAGCAGATGGCTCTTTTTTGGACTTCCATGGACTTTTACCAAGTATGAGATAAGAGATAATGATTTTACTATTATAAAAGGTTTTTTTACCGTAAAAGAAAATGATTGTTATATGTATAAGATCAGCGATGTTGAGATAACAAGAACATTGTTGCAGAGAATTGTGGGTCTCTCCACTATCATCCTGTATACAGCTGATGTGACAGACAGAACAATTGTCATGAAGAATATCAAACATGGAAAAGAGATAAAGGATTTCATTTTGCAGGCTTCTGAAGACGCAAGACTACGTCGCAAAACGGTAAGCATGCAGAATATAGGATTTGGCGCAGAGGATATTCATGATGTTGATATCAATGATGAGCTTAGTTAATACATTGTGTTGAAAATGTATGGCAGATTCTGAATATCTTTGGGGTGAGAGAGTTATTTGCAACGGAGCAATCGGTGCCATATGTGAAGGAAAAGGGTATTTGTTGATATTATTGGGGAGTTGGGGATAAAACATGAGTTTTGAATTTGATGTTCCGGAATATAAGAAAATAAGGGTACTAGTTGATACAGATGCTGCGTGTGAGGCAGATGATCCATTTGCCATCGTGCATGCGCTTCTTAGCCCTAAACTGATTGTGAAGGGAATAATTGCAGAACACTTCAATGAAAACGGTTCAATGTTAAGAAGTTACAACGAAATACAGACTATTCTTGAATCTATGGATATGACAGTGCCGGTCTTTAAGGGGCAGGATGGTCCGTTATCTGTGGATGAGAGTGAGTCTGAAGCAGTAAAGTTCATTATTTCAGAGGCGTTGAGTGATAGCGAGAATCCGCTTTTTATCCTGTGTCAGGGAGCAATCACAAATGTTGCTAAAGCCTTGATGTTTGAGCCTTCTATTAAAGATAAAATTACAATTATCTGGATTGGCACACATGGAGAGGCACCTTGCAAAGCACCATTTACCGAGTTTAATGCAAATAATGACATTCCTGCGGCAAATTATGTTCTTCAAAGCGGTGCAAATATCTGGCTTGTTCCGTCAAAGGTCTATATCACGATAAATATTGGCATTGCGGAGATTCAGCGTCGCATAAGGCCGTGTGGCAAAATTGGTGAGCATCTTTTTACAAATCTTGTCGATTATAACATGTCACAGTTTGCAGGCTGGACTCAGGGCGAAAGTTGGTCACTCGGTGATTCACCGGCAATTGCCATAGCAATTAATCCGGGCTGTGGTCACTATCATGGGGCAAAAGCTCCTCTTGTGCTTGCTGATACTTCGTCAGCTGAAAAAGAAGATAATCCTGTTATCAGGATCTATACAGATGTGGATTCCAGATATATTTTGGAAGATTTTATTGCTAAGCTTGAGATTTTTAGTGGTAGATAGAGCGAGACGTATCTGATTTATCTATATAACAAACACAAAAACTCGAAAAAGGATAAAATTCTTTTCGCAACAACCTAATTATTTAAGAAAAATAGCCGAAATATAATATGACGTGAATTATCTTTATAATATTTCGAAAATTAAAGTGTGGAAAATGATTAGGGGAAAGGAAGTCCAACATGAGTGAAGCAGCAATTAAAAGAGAAGAGAGTGTTCTGGTCAACGCGGATACCAAGATTATTTCATTGGTATATCAGGAAGTATATGAGCATAAGGCAAACATATACAAATGGTTGAAGAGAGGTTTCGATGTTGCTGCCTCAAGTGTTGCACTGGTGGCTTTGTCACCGATTTTTCTGCTTACTGCTCTTGCAATCTTATTAGAGGATGGTGGGCCTGTTTTTTTTACACAGCAAAGAGCCGGAAAAAACTTAAAGCCATTTAAAATCTACAAGTTTAGAAGTATGTATAAAAACGCTGAATCTCAGTTTGAGCGTATGCAGGCTCAGAATGAGCAGACTGGGCATGCGTTTAAAATTAAGGATGATCCAAGGATAACACACGTAGGGAAATTCATCAGAAAATATTCAATTGATGAGCTCCCTCAGTTACTAAATATAATTAAAGGCGATATGAGTATAGTTGGTCCCAGACCTATTCTTTTAGAGCAGATGGAAGAATGTAATGCTTATGAGAAGCAGCGCCTTGTGGTTAAACCAGGATTAACATGCTATTGGCAGGTTGGCGGAAGAGCAAATATTAAATGGGATGAATGGGTTGAGTTGGATTTGAAATATATAAAGGATATGAGCATAGCTACTGATATTAAGCTAATATTAAAGACTATTCCGGTTGTATTTGAGTCGGATGGAGCTTATTGAATTTGGTTTTGGAAACGGGCGGATACGAATTCTGCCCGTTTTTGTAATATAGTTGAAAATTGAAAAGATAAGCTTTTGTAAATGGAACAGAAGAAGTATAGGAGAAGCGTAGATTTAGAATGAATCTACGCTTTCTTCTATGACAAAAAACGGTATTTAGATTATAATTAAATAGAAGCATATACTCAAATTATTTAATGTATGGGGAAATTAGTTCTCTTATTGGTTGAACGGCTATACAATTGGATATTAGTTATAGAGGGGAGTAAGCTAGAGCTTTGATTCTGTTTTATGCTTGTATATCATATCTTTGAAAAATAATCCCTGTTACTAAGAAAAAATCGGAAAAGTATGAGCTATTGATTACCATAATAGCTTGGGTGAACAATTGAAAAGGATAAGAAAAAAAGAGAGGCTTTACATGACAGTGTTCTATGTGAGTGATGATAATTATGCTCATTTGCTAGGAATATCATTAACATCTCTTTATGAAAACAACAAGGATGAATCTGACTTAAATGTTTTCATTATAGATGATGGGATTTCAGAGGAAAACAAGAAAAAGATTGATCATACAGCAAGACGTTTTGGCCACGAGGTGGACTATTTTAAAGCAGATATGTCTATATCCAATAGTAAGATGGGAAAGTGGCCTAAGAATATCTTTTATAGACTGTATTTTGTTACTGTTTTTGGAAATCGTTTAACAGATGGAAGATGTTTGTATTTAGATTGCGATACTATTGTTGCTGATAGTTTGCAGGATTTATGGAGTACGGATTTGGAAGGCAATGCCTGTGCAGCTGTTTATGAATGCATTGGAGAGAGACATAAAATGAACTGCATGATCAAGAAAACTCTCCCGTATTATAATTCTGGAGTATTGCTTATGGATGTTCAAAAGTGGAAACAATTGAATGTGGAAAACAGGGCACACCAGATACTAGAACTGAATTCTGACACAAAGATGGAATATCCAGACGAAGGAATAATAAATTATCTTTTAATGGGGAATATTAAGCCTCTGAGTCCGCGATATAACCTAACTACTATAAAGTGTGTTTTCAATTATAAAGAACTTAAGATGTATCGTAAATCAAGATTTATGTATTCTGAGAAAGAATATTTAGATGCTAACAATAAGCCGGGAATCATACACTATACAAATAATTTTTTAGTAAGAAGACCATGGCAAAGTGGGGAGAATCATGGTCACCCATTGGAGAAATACTTCGAAAAGTATAAAAATGATTCTGAATGGAAGAATATCAAAACTTTTGAAGAATATGTTGGATTACAAAAGAAGATTGTTCGGAGAGTATTTGATATAAATGGAATGCTATGTACTGGGCTAACAGGCTTTATTTATTCATATATAAAGCCATTAAAATATGACAAGCTGATTGTTACAAAAGACTAATTGATTTTGAGTTTGATGTGCATCAGCCGTAAGTAGGGGCAAAGAATGGCTGACTCAAAGAAAATAGAGACTATATACAATAGATGCAAGTTGGCAAAGGTAATCTCTTTTGATGTGTTTGGAACACTTATAACTAGGGATGTTGTTGAACCTGATGATGTAATACGAATTGCTAAGACAAAGAAAAATGGGAGAGAGGTAGTTGGCGAAAACAAAGAAGACATCGAGGCATTGTATGAGGTTGAAATGTCCATTGTACATCCAATTGATGACATGATCTTTGTTATGAGACGGTTAAAACAAAATGGAAAAGTAATAATACTAACATCTGATATGTATCTGAACGGACAGATGATTGAGAATTTGTTGGAAAATATTGGTGTTATTAAAGGTATTGATTATGATTGGATATTCGTGTCTAGCGATTACGGATGTACAAAAAAAGATGGGGGATTGTATAAGCTAATCCAACAGGAAATCCATGTGAGCTTTGAAGAGATGGTTCATATTGGCGATGCAATAAGAAGTGATTATTTGATTCCACGTATGCTCGGTATCAAGGCTATTTGGTATAAGAGTGAGAAAAACAGAAGTGTTCCGGAATATCGTAATAATGAATTGAGAAATCTAAATAGATTCATTGAAAATCATATGTCGGTTGAGAATTATGAATATGAAATAGGATATAAATTTTTTGGACCATTGCTGTATGGCTTTGCCAATTGGTTAAATGATAGAATTTCAGAAAGAAATGAACCAGTATTTTTTCTTGCTAGAGAAGGATTTATCTTTCTAAAAGCTCTCGAAATAATGGGGATGAGTCAGGAGAATATGAAATATATGCTGATTTCCCGAAGAAGCATTATTGGTTCATTGCTATGGATATATGATGATATTGATGAAATGATAAAAAGCCTTCACATAGATAGAAAAATAAGCTTTGAAAAGGTTATAGCACTTTTAAATGTTCAGGAGTGCTTGAAAAATGATAGAGCATCGCTGAAGTTATTAGGAAGAATATATACTAGTTCAACTGAGATTATAGATGATGAAGAAACATATTCATTTTTATTCAGGCATATATCAGAGATTAAAGAGAAATCTAAAAGTCAATATGACGCAATGGAAAAATACCTTCAATCTATTGAATTTGACACCCAAGATGATTGCACGATGGTCGACATTGGATGGGTGGGAACTATGCAACGTTATCTAAATGATTATATAAAAACAAGAAAGTATTCAAAGAGAATAAAGGGATTATACCTTGGGGTTCATATAAATAACTACAATGAAGATCCTAAAGAAGGCTATTTGTTCAATGGAGACAGTGTTAAGAAGCAGCGAGACATATTTTCTTTTGTTGGATTGTTAGAAAGTGTTTTTTCTGAGCAAGATGGAAGCGTGAAGCATTATTGCCAAAGAGGTGACTCCTATGAAATAGAACGATGTGGATACGAGTATGATGAAAATGATGCAAAGAAAATTGCAATGATTCAGCAAGGAATGCTGGACTTTGTCAGGGACATGCATAACAGTGGCATAAAGCATATTTTGTTTTTTGATCAGTATCTTTCTACATTTAATTTGCTTAAATTTGGTAATAATCCATCGAAAAAGGATCTTGATTTTTTCAGGACACTGGTATTTTCAGATGAGTCGTATAGCTTGAACTCTGGATTTGGATTAAAGACACTATCTATTAAGGATTTTAAAAATAATTTTATGAATAGTATTTGGAAAACAGCTTATCTGAAATGCACATTTGGTAGTTGGTTTCCTGCAAAAGCATTTTATGATTGCCTGTATGGACTTAAGAAAAATACTTGAGAGTGGCTATGGATAATAAAACAGATTTACTTGCAGAAAATAAGACGTATTTAGAAAGGAAGCAATCGACTTTATATAAAATATATGAGTCCATTGGAGTGTTGACAAAAACTCTTTTGATTGGAGATATCTTTGGATTCAAAAGTATTTTAAAAAGAAAAAAAACAAATATCCAAATACGAGCTAATACAACGATAAAAATACGATACCCTCAGTTAAAAACAAAATATATGAATGAAAGAGTTGCTGTATACATGGCACTCTTTGGGGATATTGATTCAATTTTTGAACCACTTGTTGTTGATGATAATTGTGATTACTACATAATTACAGACCAAGATGTGTCATGTGATAGTATTTGGAAAAAGAAGGATGTTGATATGTCAGTTGTTGATGAATACAACAATAGGCAAAAAAATAGATACTATAAGATGCACGCACAAGAGCTTTTCCCAGAGTATGCCTATTGTATTTATTTAGATTCGAATATTTATATTTATGGGCTTCTATCAGAGCTGATTCAATATGTTAATCCGGAATCTGGAATTGGAATACATAATATGCCTAATAGGGGGAATGTTTATGAAGAAATATACGCGAGGAGTCTTATAAATCCGAGAGATAGCAGAGTTCTTGAACGACAAAAGAATGATTATAGGCAGATGGGTTTTAAAAATGAAGAGGGCATGTTTGAGTGCAATGTGATTATTACTAAAACTGGTAAGGAAAGTACTAAGATCATGGACAGATGGTGGGAAGAATACAAAAAATATCCTGCAAGAGACCAAGTATCATTTCCTTTTATTTTATGGGATCTAGGCATATCGCAGGATAAAATCGGAATCATTGGGAATTGTATGAGGTTAAATCCGTACTTTAGAATAGAAGAACATGTTATACAGTAGAATGGGACTGCCATATGAATTTTTACTTACAGTTATTAGGAATTGTAGTTATCGTAAGTTTTATTGAATTTAAATTATGTAATAATGAAAAGCAAGTTCTTTTGTATATCAAGAGAGGTTTATTTCCGTGTGTTTTGTTATGCTGCGTGTCAGGGTTGAGATCTTTGGAGGTAGGAAAAGACAATTATAGCTATTCTAGATATTTCTTGAAAATGACATTTGACAGAGTTCATTTTTTTAATCCTAACTTTTATTGGATATACAATTTATGGGATTATGTTATAAGGCAATTTACTGATAAAGTTTATGTGTTTAATTTTTTATGCGCACTTGTAATTTATATTTCATTATATTTATTTATTACAAGATATTCATGCGATGAGCGCGTATCTTTGATTCTGTTTATTACTTTGGGTATTTTTTTTAATTCAATGAATCAGACTAGGCAGGCATTGGCAACGGCGATTCTGTTGTTAGGGTTTAAGTATGCGGTTGATAAAAATATTGTCAAGGCGATGTTATTATGCTTTATTGCGGCGTTTGTACATAATGTGGCGGTGGTAATGATTCCGATATACGCCTTTTTTTGCTTGGCGCCTCGTATTGGCCCAAGAGTAGTGGCATTCTTTTCAGGTGCATCTATAGTGATTGCACTTTCATATAACAGATTAATAGGAATATTTGTAAGTATTTTTCCAAAGTATAGATACTATTTAAAATACTCAAAGTTGTTTGTGGAAAGAAGAAGTATATATAGATATGGGGATTTTTTTATGGCTCTAATTATACAATTGGTTCTTATTTATGGACTTTATAAACTCAAATTACGAGAAAATGTTAACACGGAAAATAATTATAATAAACGAAGAGAAGAAAATGATGAATTCGGAAATATACTGGCGTGTATGAATGCTGTATATCTGTGCATGACATATTTGATATTAAATAGTGATATTTTTAATCGCTTAAAATCATTGTTTGTTTATTGGGTAATACTAACAATTCCATTCATAATAAAGAAATACTTCAAAGATAATTTTGGAATTAAGGTATTGGTATGCGTTGTATCAATGGCATATATGTTTAGATTAGGTGTTCATGATGGAGATGGTGTAATTCCGTATAAGCTGTTCTTTGATTGGAAAAAAGTACTATTTTGATATGGTTCATAAGATGATTCATATGTTTTTTAATTATAGAGAATAATTATGTCAAGAAAAAAGAAGCTTTTACTGAATACCTGTACAGGTATATTAAAACAGATTATAAGTATAATATGTGGTTTTATTTTGCCACGTTCTTTTCTGCTTTATTATGGATCGTCAGTAAATGGATTAATTTCATCGATAAATACTTTTCTTAGCTTTGTTATATTACTAGATTTGGGTGTGGGTGCAGTAGTACAGGCAAATCTGTATAAACCGTTAGCGGATAGAGATAATGATCAAATAAGCAGAATTGCTAAATCTTCTGATACTTTTTTTCGGCGATTACTTTTGATATTTGTGGGCTATATTGCTTGTCTTTGTTTCTTTTTCCCTAAAATAGTGAATTTTGGAACATGGTACACATTATCGTTATTGCTTATCATCTCTGTAAGTACGATAGCTCAATCACTTTTAGGAATTACATATCAACTTCTTTTGAATGCAGATCAGAAATCGTATGTACAACTTATGATGCAAATTGTGACTATTGTTCTGAATGCGATATCTGCTATTTTTCTGATGCGGGCAGGGGCATCTATACATGTCGTAAAGCTTATGACAGCAGGTATATATTTATTGAGACCTTTGGGGCAGATGCTTTATGTTCGCAAGCACTATGATCTAGATATGAAGATTAAAGTTGTTGAGGAACCAATAAAACAGAAGTGGAATGGGGTTTTCCAGCATTTTGCCGCTGTTATATGCCAAAACATAGATGTTACGGTGCTGACTTTGTTTTCAACTTTAAATAATATATCTATCTATACGGTGTACTACAATGTAACAAACGGTGTAGAACAAATTATAATGATGGCTGCTACAGGTTTGGAATCTACTTTTGGGAATATGATTGCTCAAGGCGAAAAGCAGAAATTGCGAGAGACGTTTAGCGTGGTTGAATGGATTATACATGCCGCTGTTACAATAATGTTTTCTATTACAGCAATTACAATAGTTCCGTTTATATCTATATATACTAGAGGAATAACTGATGCTAATTATATTGAACCAACATTTGGTGTTGTTCTCGTTTTAGCATATGGCGTGCAGTGTCTAAGAGTTCCTTACTTTCGAGTGATTAAAGCGGCAGGGCATTTTAAGGAGACTCAAAATGGTGCATTTATTTCCGCTGTACTAAATATAGTTATTACGGTAACGCTGGTTTTTAAGTTTGGATTAGTAGGAGTGGCAGTGGGAACCTTTATTGCGATGCTTTATCATACTTGCTATTTTGTATGGTATTTGAGTAAACATATTCTTGAGAGACCGATTAAGTATTTTATAAGATACTTGATAACTGATGGTGTAATTGCAGTTGGATCTTTTATGTTAACAAGTAACTATGCTATATACAACAATTCATATGTTGCATGGCTATTGTTTGCATTGAAAGTTGCAGGAATTGTCTTGTTGGTAAGTGTAGCTGTTAATTTGATTTTATATAGGTTTCAAGTTAAGGCTATGATAAAGTTTATTTGTAAAAGGTGACATATGAAAATTAAAGAAAAGGTTATGGAAGCAATTAAAAGACCTCAGATGATATGGGTGTATTTGTCAAATAGAGGGCTTTTCAATTATATGGATGACGAGAAATATCTTTCTATTAGATATAAATGTCTTTTAGGGAGAACACTTAATATAAAAACTCCATTATCCTTCAATGAGAAACTACAATGGTTAAAAATCCATGACCGTAAGCAGATATATGAAACTATGGTAGATAAGTATGCCGCAAAAGGATTTGTATCAGAGCGTATTGGGAAAGAATATATTATTCCAACATATGGAGTATGGGACTGTTTTGATGATATTAATTTTGCGGAACTACCAAATGAATTTGTGATTAAGTGTACACATGATTCCGGTGGAGTTGTCATTGTAAAAGATAAAAATAGCACAAATATTAAGAAGATTAAGTCAAAAATAAATAAGTCTTTAAAGAAGAACTTTTATCTGTATGGACGTGAATGGCCGTATAAAAATGTCATGCCTAGAATTATCATTGAAAAATATATATGGAATAGTATGTGTGGCGATAAAGATATAGATTATCCAGGACTTATCGATTATAAATTCTATTGTTTTAATGGAATTCCAAAATTTTTGTATGTATCAAGTGGAATGGATAAGCATGATACGGCAGCTATAAGTTTTGTGTCGCTAGATTGGAAAAGGCTGCCTTTTTACAGATTGGACTATAAGCAATTAACTGAATTGCCACCACAACCAAAATGCTTTGAAAAAATGCTAAAAATATGTAAGAAGCTGGCAGAAGGAACAAATTTTTTGAGAGTAGATTTATATGAGGTGGATAATAAAGTGTTTTTTTCAGAAATGACATTTTATCCATGCTCAGGTTTTATGCCATTTAATGATTATAAGTATGACATTCAGATTGGGGAGTATCTTTCTTTATGATTATCATATTGAAATAGGCAATTGGCAAAAATCATCAAAAATCTTTCTGATTCTCAGAACAATCTTATATAGGAGAAATTCCTAAAATATTACTGTAAGGAGTTCAAGAATCATGAAAGAAAAGGAATTTGTTAAGCTTTTTACCAGTGTTTATAACGAAGAATTGAAGGCACAATGCCCGGATAAAGGCCCTAATCAGTCTTCGCAAGCCGATTGTTCAGTTGTTATTGATGATGTGCTGGTATTGTTAGAAGTGAAAATTCTTCGTAATACTAATAGCAACAGTGGAGAGTTTCACAAGTTATTTGGCGAACTATTGCTAATGCGGTCATTTGTTCAAGAGTGCAATGCTGTTGAATATGGAGTTTTGATTCCTGAGAGTTCATATTCAACATTTTTGAATGAAATGAGGAAATATCATTCAGGTACCCTAAAGCTTTTTATGTCAGAGTTTAAGGTGAGGCATTTGTTACTATTTGACGAAATTAACATGAGGTGTAGGCATATTATTCTTGAAGAGATATTTAATATTATCAGCTGAAAAAGAATTTTGATAAGCATTGAAAACATTATCTAACATAGCATTTTCAATGCTTATCGTAGAAATGTATGAGTTAATGTTTTTCTTTATACTTTGCAAGTTCGGCTTTTAATAATTCGATAGTAGAAGCCTGCTCATTGATAGTAGATTTTTGTTCTGCGATTGTATCATCTTTTTCCTGGATGACATGCTCATACTTTTCCGCAGCATCAATAAGACCGGCAGCATATTGTGAAGCCATCTGCTCGCGGTAGCGGCGCTGGCCTTCGAGAATCGCTTTTGCCTGAGTGTCAGAGTTGATAGTGTACATCAAATTGCCCACCTCCTTGGTAGCTTCATTTTCCTGGGCAAGAGATTTGAATTCTTCCCAAGTAGTAGCATTAAAGAGTTTTGCCCAATAGACGAGACCACTGCTGATATCTTCGTCGGTTGCAAGCTCTATTTGATTTAATTGTAACACGTTGATTCCGAAATTTTTAGTATAAGGGTGATGATTTTTTGTATTTAGCAGAAGGTAGTGGGAATAGAATTCCGGATATTCTGGAAAGAAAGCTTGATTTGTGATGCAAAAATGAGTTGTAGGCTTTAATAAAGAGTAATCTTCGCCTTCATTTAAGCAGTCATAAGCTCTACATAAATATAAAACTGAGCGAGGAATCCAAAATTTATCAGTGTACATTTGCAGCTCAATGTTGATGATTTCACCATTATTGAGAAGGAGCATTAAATCCATTACAGTTTCCTTCAAAGCGCCGTTAAGTTCAATAGGATTTAAAACGAGAATATCTTTTACTAAGCTTGGAGAGATACCTTTTAATGAACAAACAAGCCCTATAAGAGCGCGTTTGGATTTTTGCATAACATAGTGAAAAAGTAGATCGCTGGTAAGAGTATACTCTATCACTCCGGTGGCATTAATATAGATTGGTTCACATAAAATATTAGTTTGTTGGTGCATAAAAAATCCTTTCAAAGAAATAATAATAAAATGTGGAATGCTCGATTTGGCAAGATCAGCTGTATTGGCTGTGTCAAATACGAGAGCTCCGAACGGAGCAACAGGTAGTAATATATCATAAAGCTTTGTGTATGTAAATAACTTTTTTATTGTTGAAAATGTGTCATTGAAAATGTGTTAAGATTTCAGTAGATTTCAGTCTGTTTCAAGATAGATATGAGTGATGTTATGAATCGCAAGACTATATGGATTAAAATCCTGAAAAAAGATTATAAGGGTTCTAATCAGTCTTCACATGCCGATTGTTCAGTTGTTATTTTGACGAAATTATCATGGATTATAGGCATATTATTCTTGAAGAGATATGAGAACACTATTAACTGAAATGGGATTTCGATAAGCATTGAAAACATCATTTGGCATGGCATTTTCAATGCTTATCAAAGAAAGTTAAGAGTTAATTACTTTCATTATAGTTTGCAAGTTCTACTTTTAATAATTCGATAGTAGAAGCTAGTTTTTTGATAGTATTGGCTTGGTCTTTTATAGTAGAAGCTTGCTCATTGATAGTATTTGTTTGCTTATCTATAGTGGAAGCTTGCTTGTTGATGGTATTTGTTTGTTCTTGGATAGTAGATTTTTGCTCTGCGATAAAAGCATCTTTTTCTTGTAGGGCATGTTCATACTTTTCTGTGCCATCAATAAGACCGGCAGCATATTGTGAAGCCATCTGCTCGCGATAGCGGCGCTTGCCTTCGAGAATCGCTTTTGCCTGAGTGTCAGAGTTGATCGTGTACATATAGTTGCCCACCTCCTTGAGAACTTCATCAGTTGCAAGTTCTGTGTGGTTTAATTGTAACACGTTGATCTCGAAATATTTAGTATAAAGGTGGAAATCTATAACAATGATTTACAACAGCATTACCCCAGCTAAGTTCATATCCCGTCCGAACAGGTTCATTGCAAATGTACTTGTTGATGGAAAAGAAATTGTGGTTCATGTAAAGAATACCGGAAGATGCAAGGAGCTCTTGATACCGGGATGTGAAGTTTATCTTGAAAAGGCGGGTAATCCGGAAAGAAAAACGCCCTATGATCTGGTTGCTGTAAGGAAAGATGATAGGATTATAAATATAGATTCACAGGCTCCGAATGCGGTGGTGAAGGAGTATCTTGAGAAGAGTAATGATTTTACACTGGTAAAGCCGGAGCATAAGTATGGCGATTCCCGGATTGATTTTTATATGGAAAAAGAAAATCCTAAGGATGGGACTAAGGAATTATACCTGATGGAAGTGAAGGGATGTACTCTTTTCATAGATGGAATAGGGTATTTTCCTGATGCGCCTACTCAGCGTGGAGCAAAGCATCTGCGGGAACTGGCAAAGGCAGCAGGTGAAGGTTACCATGCGATGATAGCTTTTGTGATACAAGGCGAGGGGATTTATGAAGTGAGACCAAATAGTAGCACGGATCCGGAATTTGCATCAGCATATGATGAGGCAATCGCAGCCGGAGTTGAAGTGTTATTTTTTTGTTGCAAAGTACGGGAGAATTCAATTATGATATCAGAAACATTGATGAAATAGTTGTTTAAGATATGCTGCACAAAAAATAATATCTTGCAGGAAAAAGGCAGAAACAATAACACAATAGGAGATTTTGGCTTATGAAGATGGTTACACTTGGCAAAACTGGTATAGTAGTTCCGCAGAATGGCTTTGGCGCGCTTCCGATACAGAGAGTTTCACTTGAGGAGGCAGTGAAGATTCTCAGAAAAGCTTACGACGGTGGAATGAGATTTTTTGATACGGCAAGGGCTTATAGCGATAGTGAAGAAAAACTGGGGGCTGCATTTGGGAATGGCTATATTAAGAGAGAAGATATAATAATTGCGACCAAAACCGGTGCAAAAACACCTGAAGAATTCTGGCAGCATTTGGAAACTTCCCTTGAGAAGTTACAGACATCATATATAGATATCTATCAGTTTCATTTGATGGGACAGTGCTGGAAACCCGGCGATGGAAGTGGAATGTATGAATGTATGCTTGAAGCTAAGAAACAGGGGAGAATCAAGCATATCGGCGGAACAGCGCACAAGGTTGGTGTGGCAAAAGAGCTGATTGAGTCAGGATTATATGAGACTGTTCAATATCCTTTGAGCTACCTTGCAACTGAAAAAGAAATTGATCTGATAAAAATGTGCAATGAAAATAATGTTGGTTTCATCTGCATGAAGGGACTTGCAGGCGGGCTTATAACAAATTCGAGAGCTGCAATGGCATTTGTGAGCCAGTTTGATGGAACAGTGCCTATATGGGGAATTCAGAGAGAGTCAGAACTTGATGAATGGCTCTCATACATGGACAATGCGCCTGAGATGGATGACGATATCTATGCATTTATTCAAGGCGAGAGAAAAGAACTAATGGGTGATTTCTGTCGTGGCTGCGGATATTGCATGCCATGCACTATGGGAATACAGATAAATCAATGTAACCGCATGACTTTGATGCTGAGAAGAGCGCCCAGTGATTCCTGGCTTTCGGAATACTGGCAGGCCGAAATGGAGAAGATAAATAATTGTATCAACTGTGGAGCCTGCTTATCGAAATGCCCATATGAACTACAGATTCCAACTCTTTTGAAAAAGAATCTGGAGGATTATCACGAGGTACTTGCCGGAAACCGTAAGGTAAAGTGATGCAAATTGTAATGGCCATCTGCAACTGATTATGAAGTTATTTATTTTTGGCAAGTATATAATCGCGTTAACGACTAATGTGATAAAAAATAAGGAAATCTATCTATGAGAAGAGAAGGAATAACAACTTTGTGCTATCTGGAGCGAGATGATAAATATCTGATGCTACACAGAATCAGCAAAAAGAATGATATAAATGCCGGAAAGTGGATTGGAGTTGGCGGACATCTTGAGGATAATGAGAGCCCTGAGGAGTGCATAAAAAGAGAAATTTTTGAGGAGACGGGATATGATATACCGATGGAAATCCTAAAGTTCCGCGGTCTTGTTACCTTTGTTTCGGCAAAAGGTGATTATGAGCTTATGTCTCTTTTTACTGCTAAGGCTCCAGATTCAGAACCTTTGGAATGTTCAGAGGGAAAGCTTGAGTGGATTTCAAAGAAGGACTTATTTGATCTTAATCTGTGGGAGGGCGACAAGATTTTTCTTAAGCTGTTGCAGGAGAGAGAGGAGTTCTTTTCCCTTAAATTATCATATGATAAAGATGATGAACTTGTTGAAGCAATACTGAACGGGAGAAAATTGAACTGAGGATTTGTAAAGCATCACTAAGATGACTGGAATATATTTCAAGATGCGGTAGCAGTACAGCAGATGTATATTAAATCACCTATATGCCTGCAAAACTAATATTTTTTTGTGACTGTAGATGGGACAATTATAAATAAGAGAAAATATGGCACAGTGTAACATATGCTACAGAAAATGCACAATTGAAGATGGCGGGACGGGCTTTTGCAAAGTAAGAAGTGCAAAAAATGGCGTTGTATATCCTCTTAATTACGGGAGGATTACAAGTATTGCCCTTGATCCAATAGAGAAAAAGCCCTTGTCGAGATTCATGCCCGGGGCAAAGATTTTATCGGTTGGAAGCTATGGCTGCAACTTAAGATGTCCTTTTTGCCAGAACTATGAGATTTCCTGGTCGGAAGAAGCTTACAGCTATGGCACTGAAGCACAGGTTATTTCGCCTGAGGAGCTCGCAGAGCTTTCTTTTCGTTATAAAGACCAGGGCAATATAGGACTTGCGTTTACTTATAATGAGCCGCTTGTTGGCTATGAATTTGTGCGGGATACCGCCAGACTTGTCCACGAAAAGGGCATGAAGAATGTTCTGGTTTCAAATGGAATGGCAAGCAGGGAAGTGCTTGAGGAGATTGTGCCTTATATAGATGCGATGAATATTGACCTTAAGGGGTTTACTGACAATTACTATGAACATTTGCTAAAAGGAAATCGGCAGATGGTCATGGATTTTATCAGCGAAGCGGTAAGGCATTGTCATGTTGAGCTGACAACCCTTATCATTCCGAGAGAAAATGATTCTGAAGCTGAGATGCGAGAGCTTTCAGAATGGATTTCCTCCCTTGAAGATGATACTGGTAATAATGTGGGAAAAGATGTTGTTCTTCATATTTCACGATTCTTCCCACGCTTTCATATGACTGACAGGGCTGCTACAGATGTAGCGTGCATTTATAGACTTGCAGATGTGGCAAGGGAAAATCTAAACTATGTTTATACGGGTAACTGTTAGATTTTTAATAATCTGGCAAGAAAAGAGCATGTCAATGTGTCAGTACATAGACATGCTCTAAATAGTTTATAAATGCATTACAGCGCAGCTTTATAGATTTTTTCCACAGCTGCAGCATCAAGAGGGCGTATCCTTGAGAGCTTGACGGTGTCGTTCATTGTGGCGTCAAAGGAAAGTTTCTTTATGTCCTCATCATCAGGTGAGATGCCAAGTTCATGGATGGTTACAGGCATTCCGATGCTCTTGAAAAATTCAACTGTTTTCTCAATTCCCACAAGGGCAGCAGCTTCATCGTTATCAGATTGTACATTCCATACTCTTCTTGCAAATTTGGCAAATCGTGGAAGGGCTTCTTTATAGAGTTCTTTTGCCCATGAGCCCCATACAGCGGAAAGAGATTCACCATGAGTGCAGTCAAAGCGTGCAGAAAGAGCGTGGCCTAGTTTGTGAACAGAAAAATCTTTTCCTCTTCCGCATTCAGTGAGGTTATTGTGGGACAGGCTGGATGCCCAGAATACTTCACACATAGAATCATAATCTGAAGGATTTTCTACTATTGCTGCGCCGTTCTTTATGACGGTTCTAAGCAGGCCTTCTGCAATCTCATCAGTCATGTCACATTTTATATCAGGAATAAAATATCTTTCCATAGTGTGCATCATAATGTCGGTAACACCGGCTGCAAGCTGCTTTTTAGGAAGTGTGCTTCCAAGAGCAGGATTTACTATGGCAAAGCGGCATCTGTTAAAATCTGTGTTTATCCCGGCTTTTTTTTCGATTGATTCATTTGTAAGAACTGCAGAGTCGCTCATTTCACTGCCGGCAGCAGCTATGGTAAGCACTGCGCCTACAGGAAGGCTCTTTTCAAGTGGAACCTTCTTTGTCCAGAGTTCCCATAGATTTGAATCCGGATTAGCGGTTCCATGGGCGATTGCCTTTGCAGTATCAATTGCGCTTCCGCCGCCAATGCCTATGATCATGTCAGCGCCAAAGCAAAGAGCTTCTTTAACACCTTCTTCTGCGTGAGCAAGTGTTGGATTAGGCTTTGCTCCGCCAAATTCCTTGAAATCTATGCCTGCTTCAGACAGTGATTTTTTTACTCTGTCTAAAAGACCACTTTTTATAACACTTCCTTTTCCGAAGACAAGAAGTGCTTTTGTTCCATATTTTCTGGCAACTTCGCCGGTCTGAGATTCTGTGTCTTTTCCAAATACGACTTCAGTTGGCATATAAAACTTAAAATTTTCCATCCCCATATACCTCCAATCATTATAAGAATCGCAAGATTGTTATGATAAAATGAGTATACAACATAAATGCCATTTCAGAAACCCGCATTTGCTGCGGGTTTCGTGCAATAATGAATGAGAAAGCAAATAGGTCCTCGACGCAGTCGACTATAAATGGCCTATTTGCATACATTCTTGGATTATATATCCAAGAATGTATACAACATAAATTGAAATTCAGAAACACGCTTTTACAGAGGTTTCCCACTTTGCAATATGAGTTAAATATAATAGAATTAGTTAGTGGGGATGGTTCGAGGATGTGCATTATTAAGGGACGAATAAGAGCCGTCCTTAAATTATGGGATAAAAAAGGAGAAGAGTATGGAATACGTATTTGAAATGCCGGGGGAAATGCTACAGGAAACTGACAAAAAGGGGAAGGTAGAACTGTTTGAGTATGATACTCAGACATATGATGACAGCCAGAGACAGCTTCATAAGGCGGCATGGGTATATCTTCCTTATGACTATGATGAGAATGGTAAGTACAACATTTTGTATTTGCTTCATGGGGGCGGATTTACACAGGATTGGTGGCTTAAGCTGTTCCCTGATACAGTGACAATCCTTGACAATATGATCGCAAAGGGACTTTGCGAGCCTTGCATCGTTGTTACACCGACTTTCTACCATGACGAAGAGGATAAGAACACACACGATGAGTCAAGATGTGAGAATTTTAAGACTGAGCTTAGAAAAGATCTTATTCCAGCTGTTGAAAGCAAGTATGCCGGATATTCAGAAAAGAATGTTTCTGAAGAGAATCTTATAAAGACTCGTGATCATCGTGCTTTTGCAGGACTTTCACTGGGATCCATGACTACCTACAGAGCTGCATTTTATAATAACTTTGATCTGTTTGCATATTATGGACCATTTTCAGGATGTTGCGGTCCTTTTGGAAACCACGACCTTGAAGTTGAGCGCATCTGCAAGACACTTTCTGAGGGAAAAGAAAATGGCTATGACCTTAAGTATATGCTTTGCTGCAATGGTGACAAGGATATAGCATTTGAAGAACATAAGGATATCATGGGAAGAGCAGTGGAGCAGTCTGACCTTCTTGTTCAGGGAAAGAATTATGATTTCTTCATAATTCCAGGTGGCGTTCATGATATGAAAGCATGGCAGCTTCATCTGTATCATGCTTTGCAGGTATTTTTCAAGGCTTGATCTGCTATATGTTCTAAAATGTAATTACAGAAACCCGCATTTACTGCGGGTTTCGTGCAACAATTAATTAATAGTAATAATAAAGAATGGTTGATGGTAATGTTTGAAACTAGTAATCGAGAAGAAGCAATAAAAGTAAAATTTCCTTTAAAAGAAGCACTTATAGGTGATGCTGCTTTTTACAGAAGAGTGGCAATGGTTGTTGTACCTATGATTATCCAGAATACATTATCCAATGTTGTAGGTCTTTTGGATAATATAATGGTTGGGCAGGTTGGAACTCTGGCAATGTCGTCTGTTGCCATAGTCAACCAGATTTTATTTGTGTTCTATCTGTGCATTTGGGGTTCTCTTGCCGGCGCAGGAATCTTCAGTACACAGTTCTTTGGAAAAGGAGATATGGAAGGCGTCAGAGCTGCCATAAGGTTTAAACTTCTGACTGCTATTACTATTTTGGGCATTGCCTCGCTTATTCTGATAAGCTTTGGCGGGAATATCATTTCTTTATACATAGCAGAGGGAACTGTAGAAGCTGACAGGATTCAGACGATGAAACTTGCTACAGGCTATCTGGATATAATGATCGTGGGACTCATTCCATTTAGCCTGACGCAAGTATATGCCAGTGCCATGAGGGAATCAGGGAAAACAACTCTTCCTATGATTGCCGGAATGGTGGCAATGGGCGTCAACTTTATATTCAATGCACTTCTTATATTTGGACTTTTTGGATTTCCTAAACTGGGAGTTTTTGGAGCTGCGATCGCTACTGTTATATCAAGATTTTCTGAGCTTTTAATGGTGGTTTATGGAGCTCATAAGGGCAAAACAAAGTATCAATTCTTTAAGGGATTATACAGACATTTTGTTATTCCTTTAAATCTCATCTGGCCTATATTGTCAAAGACACTGCCGCTTCTTGCCAATGAGTTTTTGTGGAGCCT
The DNA here is from genome assembly GCF_900112195.1 of Butyrivibrio sp. YAB3001. GTDB lineage: Bacteria > Bacillota > Clostridia > Lachnospirales > Lachnospiraceae > Butyrivibrio. The sequence continues at coordinate 342,245 of NZ_FOKR01000003.1, read as the reverse complement.
TTCGCAGGCAACACTTTTGCAGGCATATTCAATAAGGGGAATTGCTGTAATCGCAGCGATGAATATCAGTGGTACGATATCTCAGATTTTTAACGAGGTATTTTTATCACTTGGAAATTCAACAGGAATTATTGTAGGACAGGAACTGGGAGCAAATAAGCTTGTCTCAGCCAGAAGAACGGCCTGGAGAATGGCAGCCCTTAGTCTTGCCAGCACAGTAGTCATGGGCACGCTTCTTTCACTGGCAGCGCCATTTATTCCACAGCTTTATAATACAGAGCCTGAAATAAGAAGTCTTGCAACCAGATATATTATGATCGTGGCGATGGTAATGCCAATAAATGCTTACGCAAATGTGGCTTACTTCACCTTGAGATCTGGAGGCAAGACTACTGTAACGTTCCTTTTTGACAGTTGTTTTTCGTGGCTTGTACCTGTTCCCTGCGCATATGTGCTCAGCAGATTTACAAACCTTCCTGCAATCAGCGTCTTTACAATAGTATCGCTTCTTGAGTTTATCAAGTGCATCATTGGTTTTATTCTTGTAAAGAGCGGAGTGTGGGTGAGAAATATAGTTTCGGGTAAGTGATTACAATATCTTTTTTATCTTAAAGAATGTAAGGCTTCCGACAACAATGGCAATACTAAGTATAATGACGGTGGGATAACCAAGTTTTGACTCCAGCTCAGGCATGTACTTGAAGTTCATTCCGTACCAGCCAACTATGAGCGTAAGAGGCATGAAGATGGTTGTTACCACTGTCAGTACTGTCATTACTCTGTTCTGTCTTACATCAAGCTGTGACTGATACAGGTCATTTAACTGAATGGTGTAGTCTCGAAGGTGAGTTGCTGTATCATAGAGCCTGTCCACACGGCTTGAAAACATGTGGAAATATCTAAGATTTTCTTCTTTAAAAAATCCATTTTCATTTTCTTCAAGTTCCTGGCCAAGATCAAGAAGCTGTTCATAATGAATACGAAGATCACGTATATCGCCGCGGATATCGTTATTGCGTTCCATATGAGCTGCCTCTGCATCCGCCATTATATCTTTTTCCAGATTGTCGAGTTCACGTTCATATTCTTGCATGGTAAGCAGGTCATTGTGTATGATAAGTTCCAAAAAATCATAGAAAAAACGCTCCAGGCATGGCTTTTTCCATTTTTTTAATCTCTGTATCTTTTTTACCAGATTAAGGGCGCTGTCACTGTCATCGATAAATACGATTCCGGTCTCATCAAGAACAAAAGAGAATTTCTGCGGCTGTGAAAAGTGAGATGACTGGGTTGGAATACAAAAAGTTCCTGTCAGGGAATCGTAATTGACTTCAGCCTTGGTGGTAAAAATATCTTCATTATTGATATCAAAATCTATACCCATGTCAAAATTTTCATTCTGAGATGTCCACTCGGCCGGGGTAAGTACGGCTACATATGGGCAGGCTGCGTCATGACTTTGCTCAGCACTGCATTCTTCAAGGGTGTTTTTTATAAGATAATACATAGGAAACCTCCATGTCTGACTGTAGTTTGGAAAAACATATATTAACTATATCTTATCACTGATAGACGCTTGGAAAAAGCTGCATTGTCAATTGAATGAAATTATGGTTATGTTGTTACTACCTTGGCGAAAAGGTCCGTATAGATTAAACAGTAATGTTATTCAAATTTATGAAAAAATAAAAAAGTTATTGAAATTTAATTGGAATATTCTCGAAATATAGCAAATAATAACTATGTAAGTAATAATAGAAGTCTTTTTACGCATTAATGTTTACGCGATTTGATTTAATATAGGTGACTTTCGCAAGTTTAAGACTTTTTGAGTGGAGAATAATATGGAATCACAACTTCTCTTGAGGACATTGCGCATCAGTCCAGAGCTATGTCATGACTGTGAGCAGGACATGAAGATTACAAAAGAAATATTGCATAAGATTCTTGAAATAAGCCGCAGTGGAAGGTAATATTGTTGGTAGTGTTATTTGTTTTTGTAGTGGATTATTAAAAACAGTGCAGTTTGGGGCTTGAGTGGGAAAATATAAATTAACTGCATTGGAATATGTGACATTTTAATTCAAATTAGAAGAGACTAATTCCAGCTACAATTGGGATCAGTCTTTTTTCTTATTATAGAGTTTTTATGGGGATGGTATATATTGTCAAAAGAAATAAAGAAAGCAGTAATTTTATATGCGGTAACGTCTGGCCTTTTGCTGTCCGGATGTAGCGTGACGCAGACTGTTGGGAAAATAGTAAATGATAGCAGTTCTTATTTTGATGCAGTTGAAGGCTATGAACAATCCGGTTCACAAAAAGAAGATGAAGTGCATTTGAAAGCTACAGATGAGATCAATCTCAGGGATATTGATGGCAAGGGATTCAAATATCTTTTTACATATAATAATGAAGATTTTAATGTTATTTATATTCCTGATCATTGGAAGATAATTGATTCCTACAAAATAATTGATGCTAAAGACATGGCGGTTATCTGCCAGGCGTTGATAGATGAACATCCAGTGCATGGAAGAGATATGGTGAGTTTTAGAACTGCCGATGACATGGTCTATGAGTGGCAGATTCACAATATGGCGTATGTTCTTTTACCGGAGGATAATCCTATGAAGGAAAAAGCCAAGGATGTGGATCTTGATCCTAAGGATCAGGGTAGGACTTTTAGCGAAATATACAAGGATAGGACGGGGAAAGATCTGGATTTGAAGAGTTTATTCGGAAATTGAAAAGGTAAATGGCACAAAGATTATCTACTTATTTAAAGAATATATATGGCGAAAAAGTGTACAGATTATCTTTGTCTTCGGGGTGTAGCTGTCCTAACAGGGATGGGGCAATTGTCTATGATGAGAAGACTGATACGTACCACTTTGATGCTTTGGCAATTGACAAAACAGGATTGTCCGGGGGCTGCAGCTTTTGCTCAGAGGGCGGTTCCGGTGAGTTCGCGGCTTCTTTTGCACCTATAGACAGGCAGATTGATGAGGCGAAAGCGCGTATATTGCAAAAGACTGATGCCCGAAAGTTTATAGCTTATTTTCAGTCTTACACCAATACTTATGGTGATATTGACAGGCTTCGCGCATTATATCTGGAAGCTATTAATAGAGAAGAGATAGTCGCGCTTTCCCTGGGAACAAGGCCTGATTGCATTTCCTCTGAAATGCTTGATCTGTTAAAAGAACTAAATTCCATTAAGCCTGTATGGATTGAACTTGGACTTCAGACTATTCAAGAAAAGACTGCCAAAAGAATAAACAGAGGTTATAAACTGGACACTTTTCTTGATACTTACCATAAGCTTAAGAGCATTGGGATCACGGTGATAGTTCATGTGATATTGGGGCTTCCCGGAGAAACAAAGAAAGACATGCTCGAAACAGTACGGTTTTTATCAAGGTTATGTCCGACTCTTGATGGAATAAAACTTCAGAACCTTCAGATATTGAAGGGGACGAGAATGTATGAGGAGTATCTTCATGAAGTAAACATACTGGAAGCTGCCTCGGGAAAAGGAAATGATGCTTTTATAAAATGTGATTTCCATATCATGAGCATGGAGGAGTATACAGACCTTATTGCAGAGTGCATAGCTCTTTTACCGGAAAAATGTGTTGTCCACCGTATGACGGGGGATGGGCCGAGAAAACTGTTGGTAGAACCGCTTTGGACACTTGATAAAAAGAGAGTTTTAAATATGCTGACCCGGAAAACTAAAGATTTATTTAAGGAAGTATAAAAAATCTCTTCCTTCTTTATTCTAACTGTACTTTTTGGGGTTGAGTTGGTACAATAAAAACACTATGGATTTATTTGAGTATATGCGTCAGAACAATCAGGAAAAAGAATCTCCGCTTGCCGCAAGAATGCGCCCAAGGACACTTGATGAAGTGGTGGGACAGCAGCACATTATTGCCAGAGACAAGCTTCTTTATCGTGCTATCACTGCAGATAAGTTAAGTTCTATAATTCTTTACGGTCCTCCCGGAACAGGAAAGACAACACTGGCGAAGGTTATAGCGAATACGACTAAGGCAGAGTTTATGCAGATAAATGCCACAATCGCCGGCAAGAAGGATATGGAAGAAGTTGTCGCCAAGGCTAAAGATAATCTTGGAATGTACGGCAAGAAGACAATTCTTTTTATTGATGAGATACACAGATTTAATAAGGGGCAGCAGGACTATCTATTGCCTTTTGTTGAGGATGGAACGGTAATCCTTATAGGAGCGACTACTGAAAATCCTTACTTCGAAGTGAATGGGGCTTTGATCTCCAGATCGGTTATTTTTGAACTTAAGCCACTTACGGCGGATGACATAAAGGTACTACTTAAACGCGCAGTTACTGATAAGAACAGGGGAATGGGTGCTTATGGTGCTGTGATAGAAGAGGATGCGGCTGATTTCCTGGCTGATCTTGCTGATGGAGATGCAAGGCATGCACTAAATGCTATAGAACTGGGAATCCTGACCACAGGCAGAAGTGAAGATGGCCTTATCCATATCACAAAAGAGGTTGCGGAAGAATGTATTCAGAAGAAAGTTGCCAGGTACGACAAGGATGGCGACAATCATTATGATACAATTTCAGCGTTTATCAAGAGTATGAGAGGTTCTGACCCTGATGCGGCAGTTTATTATCTTGCCCGTATGCTGAATGCCGGAGAGGATCCTAAGTTTATAGTAAGAAGAATGATGGTTTGCGCTTCAGAAGATGTGGGAAACGCTGATCCACAGGCACTTCAGGTGGCTGTGTCGGCTTCACTTGCAGTTGAGAGACTTGGAATGCCTGAAGCACGGATTACATTAGCACAGGCGGCAAGCTATATTGCTACTGCGCCTAAGAGTAATGCTTCTATCTGTGCCATAGATGATGCAATGGATACAGTGAGACAGACCGGCAATCTTCCCATACCGGCGCATCTTCAGGATGCTCACTATAAATCCGCTTCAAAGCTTGGACATGGTATTGGATACAAATATGCTCATGATTATCCTGATAATTATGTTAAGCAGCAATACTTGCCATATGAGCTAAATGGCAAGGAATTTTACAGGCCATCAGGGAATGGCTATGAGATCAAGATAAAAGAGCATATGAAAAGGCTTAAGGAAAGAGAAGAATAATAATCCTGAAGCTTATTGATTATGAGGGTCTGATGGAAAAGAAAAATCGAAAGATGCGTACTGGCGAGGCGGCCAGAAAGAATAAAAAGCTGGTGATCCTGAGCGCAGTAGTAGCTGTGCTTGCATCGGCATTTGTTATAGGAATTGTAGTATATGTTATATTTGGCATGAATAGTGAGTCTTTAACTGAGACGGAGGAAGATGCTATCTTCGAAGTTTCTATTGAAGAAAGTGAGGAAGCTTTTGTAAAAGAAACTATGCCTCCGGATGTTGTTAATGCCATTGTATCCGGTGGAAAAAGTGTTTCAGATGCTTTGAATAACAGACCTGTGACTGTTGAGATGACTGATGAAAACAGGAGCACATTTGTTTCTATAGACAGTTGTCAGATTGTTAATACTTCGAAAGTTCAGATAGATTTATCCTCTGAGGGAATTCCCAAAAGCGATGATAAGTACTATTATCTTTTTGAGGAAGCGGTTTATCAGAATTCTATACCTGAGGGCGCAGAGCCTGTTGCAAAAAAGTATAAAGACAGTGAGACGTCATTCACACTTGATCTTAATAAAGGGAAGGCTTCTTCGAGGCTCTTTTCCAAATTTACTGTGGCAGTTAAGCTGGATGGAGAGTATGTTTCAATAAGCCATCCTAAATTCATTACTAATCCTGAGGCATGTGCAGGCTACAATTATGGCGGCATGCAGCATCATTCGATAAAGGGAATCCTTGCTGATCCGCTCAGAATCGGAGAACTTGCTGATCTTAATATCAGTTACTGTACATATAACATTCCGCTGTCACATATCCTTACGACATCAGGCGGTATAGAGTATTCTTACGACGGAGTTACATATCATTTCAAGACCAGTGCTATAGAGACTTACGATCAGTTGTTTAAGAGACTAAACGGAATGGGAATTGACGTTGCAGCTATTGTTCTTAATGATGCCAGCACATCAGCTTATCCTGATATCACACATCCTGATGCCAGAGGAAAAGCAAGCTGTCCGTACAGAATGTTTAATGGTGCTACAGATGGCGGTGTTAAAGCTTGTGCAGCAATAGGAAGCTTTTTGGCAGGAAGGTATTCCGGTGCCGGACATGGCAATGTCAGCATGTGGATAATTGCTAACGAAGTTAATGCAAGAAAAGAATACAACTATATGCCTTATGTTGACGTTAATACATATACTGAGGCTTTTGTTCAGTGTTTCAGAGTTTTTTATAATGCGATAAAGAGTCAGAATGCGTCTGCGAAAGTTTATTATTCACTTGATCAGCGCTGGACTTTGAACTCGGAGAAGACCGGGGATTATGATGCCAAGGATTTCCTTGATATTTTTACAAAATCAATTTCAGATTATGGCAATATAGATTGGGGACTTGCAGCTCATCCATATTCTTATCCGAATGGCGCTACGGCTTTTTGGAAAGCCAATAAATATACCAACCATACGGTTTCAACTCCTGTTATTTCTATGGATAATCTGGAAGTGCTGACAAATTACATGCAAAGACCGGAGATGAGAGATACTTCCGGTAATGTGAGATCGATCATATTAAGTGAGATAGGATATTCTTCAACTTCAGGGGAAACACTTCAGGCAGCAGCTTTTGCCTATGCCTATACAATTATGGAGAAAAATGGCTATATCGATGCGCTTATGCTGTCTAGACAGACAGATGCTGCAGATGAGATAGCTGCCCTGGGACTTGCATTGGGGCTGCAGTCCACAGGTGGTAAGCATAAATATATTTACAATGTGTTTAAATATATTGATACAGACAAGCGACAGGATGTAATATCATTTGCGTATGATATTGTAGGCAAAACATTTTAGTTTTGGAAGGAGAGAGTATGACAAACGCAGAAATTGCTCTTAAGAAACATGAAGAATGGCAGGGGAAACTTGAGATTAAATCCAAGGCAGAAGTAAAATCAAAGGAGGATCTGGCAATTGCTTATACACCTGGCGTTGCAGAACCTTGTAAGTTAATTGCTGAGGATAAGAGTCTTGCATATAAGTACACAATTAAATCTAATACGATAGCCGTAGTTTCTGATGGAAGCGCGGTGTTGGGACTTGGCAATATTGGCCCCTATGCAGCAATGCCTGTTATGGAAGGTAAAGCTGTTCTTTTCAAAGAGTTTGGCGGAGTTAATGCGATTCCTATCTGTCTTGATACTCAGGATACTGAGGAAATAATCAAGGCAGTTACATATCTCGCTCCCGGTTTTGGAGGAATAAATCTTGAGGATATTTCAGCTCCAAGATGTTTTGAGATAGAAGAAAGACTTAAAGAAATACTTGATATTCCTGTTTTTCATGATGACCAGCACGGAACAGCTATTGTTGTTCTGGCAGGTGTTATAAATGCCCTTAAGGTTACAGGCAAGAAAAAAGAAGAGTGCAAAGTTGTTGTAAACGGTGCAGGAAGTGCCGGCATTGCAATTACAAAGCTGCTCCTTCGCTACGGCTTTACAAATGTAACTTTGTGTGACAAGTCAGGAATATTGAATAAGAAGTCTGCAGATCTTAACTGGATGCAGGCAAAGATGATGGATGAAACTAATCCTGATCAGCTTTCAGGAAGCCTGGCAGATGCCCTTGATGGTGCAGATGTTTTCGTAGGCGTTTCTGCTCCTGGAATCGTGACAAAAGAGATGGCTCAGAAAATGAACAAGGATGCGATCATGTTTGCTATGGCAAATCCAGTTCCTGAGATAATGCCTGACCTTGCGAAGGAAGCCGGAGTAAGAGTCATTGGAACAGGAAGAAGTGATTTTCCTAACCAGGTAAACAATGTTCTTGTATTCCCGGGCATTTTCAAGGGTGCGCTTGAGTGCGGAGCTACAAAGATAACAGAAGAAATGAAACTTGCTGCAGCTAATGCACTTGCCGGTCTTGTCCCGGAAGAAGAGCTTAGTGATGTCAATATTTTGCCGGCAGCATTTGATCCAAGAGTTGCAGATGTGGTTTCTGCTGCAGTAAAGAATTGTAATTGATTTATTCATTACGGAGGGAAAACTGTGAGTTCACAGTATCTTACTTTATACAAGATGATTGTTCTGTATATGCTCAAGCGGTGTGAAGTTCCGCTGAGCAAATCGCAGATTTATGATTTTATACTTGAAAAAGAATATACAACATTTCTGACACTTCAGGAGGTCTTTAGCGAACTTGCTTCCTCTGAGCTGATCAGTGAAAAGACCTTTGCAAACAGAACATATCTTGAGATCACGCCGGAAGGTGAAGAGACTCTGAATTTCTTTGGGAACAGGATCAATCTTTCTATCAGGCAGCAGATTGATGAGTATATGAAGGCAAACAGCCTTAGACTTAGAAATGAATCGTCAATCGTATGTGATTACAAGATGACTGAAGATAAAGAGTATTCAGTCAGACTTGTAGCCAAAGAAAAAGGGAAAAATCTTGTTGATATAAGCCTTCTTGTTCCTTCCGAAGAAATTGCCCAGAGTATATGCGACAAATGGCAGGAAAAGAATCAGGATATTTATCAGTACCTCATCAGCCAGCTTATGAGCTGATGGGGGAAGATATTCCCTATACTATCAATACATGAACTGGTAAATAGGCTATTTGATCAACAATTATAAGGATAAAGAAAAACCACTCAAAACAGTTAATGTTAAGAGTGGTTTTCTTTTATGCAAGCTGCTGACGAGAATCGAACTCGTGACCTCCGCACTACCAATGCGACGCACTACCGACTGTGCTACAACAGCTTATAAATATATGTAAACGTAAAAACAAAATTACGCCACGAGATATTATAGCAACATTTATCTTGTGTTGTCAACGGTAAAAAATCATTAGCAATAAGTGGTAAATAAATGATAGAAATTGGAAAACAAATGCCATGAATAGTTGTTGAAATGGGCAATTGGCGGTAATAAAATCAAGATTGACACAGATAACAAAACACCATCTAATCGCAATGGGGTGACTAGACTATGAACAAAAAGAATATGAAATGGAAGTATCCAAGAACCAGACTACAGTGGCTGTGGGACAATATGGAAGGCTGCAGAGTTTTGTATGTTTGGGCAATGGTGGGCACGGTCGTATACAATATGTTGCAACTGACAGTGCCTTTTTTTTCTGGGAAAATTGTCGACAATTTTCTCACAGGGGCAAATGCTAAAGAGAATCTTACTAATTATCCGGACAGATTTTTAAGGCTTTTGGCTCTTATGGTGGGGCTTACAATTTTTAGATGCATAATAGTTTATCTTGACTGTATGGCCTATGAAAAAGTGTCTCAGGAGGTTTTGTTTAAAGTTCGTAATTTCCTTTATGACAAGATCCAGAGACAGGATATGAAGTTTTACAGCACTTATAGAACCGGAGATCTTATGACAAGAGTGACCGGTGACCTGGATGCTGTAAGGCACATGGTTGCATGGGTTGTGAGAATGGTAGTGGAAGCTTTTGCACTGGTTTCATTTACAGCAATCTACTTTATTCTTATGAACTGGCAGCTGGCATTTAGCCTTCTTATTGTGGCGCCGCTTATCTTCTTCATTATTTATGTATTTAAGCTTCTTGTTGCGCCTATGCATGTACTTCTTCGTGAAAAGCTTGCATATATGAATACTGTTGCTCAGGAGAATATTGCAGGTAACAGAGTTGTTAAGGCGTTTGCAAGAGAAGATTATGAGCTCGAAAAATTTGACGACTGTAATACCGATTACAGAGAGACAAATAAAAAGACAGCAAAAGTATGGCTGCGTTTTTATCCTTTTGTAGAAACACTGGCAAACCTTCTTGCAGTAATCTTGCTTCTTGTGGGAGGTCTTTTCCTAATTGAGGGTAAGCTTTCAATGGGAGAATATGTTGCATTTTCAGGACTTATCTGGGCAATCGCAAACCCTATGAGACAGCTTGGAAATATTATGAACGAGTTCCAGCGTTTTTCTGCTGCATCTGCAAAGGTTATGGAAATCTATTATTCAAAGCCTGAGATTGTAGATAATAAGGATGCAATTGATAAGCCAGAGCGTTTTAAGGGAGAAGTAGAGTTTAAGAATGTTTCATTCCAGTATGCTGATGCTAAACTTCCTGTTCTTGAGCATATTTCTTTTACTGCAAAACCAGGACAGACTATCGCTATCATGGGTGAGACCGGATGCGGAAAAACTTCACTTATACATCTTATACCAAGGTTCTACGAACCAACTGAGGGAGAAATTCTTGTTGATGGCGTAAATGTTAACAAGCTAAAGCTCAGTCAGCTTCGTAAAAATATCGGACTTGCCACACAGGATGTGCTTCTTTATTCTGATACGATTGATGGAAATATCGCATACGGTGACAGCAATATCAGTAAAGAAGAGGTTGTAAGATTTGCCAAGTATTCTGCAGCATCTGATTTCATTGCCAAGATGCCTGAAGGGTACGATACTATCGTCGGCGAGCGCGGAGTTGGTCTGTCAGGAGGTCAGAAACAGAGGATATCACTTGCAAGAGCACTGGCTGTAAGACCATCTATTTTGATATTGGATGATACAACTTCAGCAGTTGACCTAGAGACAGAAAAAGAGATTCAGGACAGCTTAAGGCACCTTGACTTCCCGTGCACAAAGATAATAATTGCGCAGAGAATTTCAACTACAAAGGATGCTGATCAGATTCTTATCATGCAGCATGGTGAGATAACAGAGAGTGGCACGCATGAAGAGTTAATTAAACAGGGCGGCTATTATGCTGAACTTGTAAAGCTTCAGACAGGTGCATGAGAATCAGGAAGGGAGATAAGAAATGGCTAGAAGAAATACCTACAGAGAAGATGAGATTCTCGAAGAACCCTTTGACATACGACATTTACTTAGAGCTTCAGAATATATTAAAAAACATGCCTGGAAAATGATATTGGCGCTTGTTTTGTCAGCTATGGGTGGCGCGGCTGCGCTGGTGAGCCCGATGATAGTTCAGAGAGCGCTTGATGATGCAATTCCAAATGGCGATGTGCCGCTATTATACAAGCTTGTAATATGCGTTTCTGTCTTTTACCTTGCAAGCGCGCTATTTACAACTATCAGATCCAGAATAATGGTTAATGTCAGTCAGAACATCATATATCAGATAAGAGCAGATTTGTTCAAGCATCTCCAAAAGCTGCCATTCCAATACTATGATGACAGACCACAGGGCAAAATCCTTGTAAGAGTAGTAAACTATGTAAACTCAGTGTCTGATATTTTGAGCAATGGTCTTATAAATGTTGTGCTTGAAATAATCAACCTGGTGTTTATTGTTGTTTTTATGTTTGCTGTGGATGTGAAGCTTAGTTTTGTTGTTTTGGCAGGTGTTCCATTCCTTATGGTGTTTATGTTCTGGATAAAGAACAAACAGCGTAAGGCATGGCAGGCAGTGTCAAACAAGAATTCCAATCTTAACGCATATCTTCAGGAGAACATTGTGGGAGCCAGAATAACTCAGATTTTTGCTAGAGAAGATGAGAATGCTGAAATCTTCAAGAAACTTTCAGGGGATTGCAGAAAGACCTGGATGACAGCGGTAAGCTACAGTAACCTTGTATGGCCCGGAATTGATACTATTTCAGTGCTTGTAAGAGCAGCAATCTTCCTGTTTGGACTTCTTATTTTTTCACAGGGAAGTGAAACGCTTGGTACTATCGTTGCTATATCAAGCTATGCTTCAAGATTCTGGCAGCCTATCATGAACCTTGGAAATATCTTTAATGGATTTATCAATAATATGGCATATCTTGAGAGAATATTTGAGACAATGGATGAGCCGGTAACTGTTGATGATAAGCCGGGCGCGATAGAGATGCCTAAAATGGTTGGTGAAGTTACTTTTGAAAACGTATCTTTTTCCTATGAGCCGGGAAAAGAAATCCTTCATAATGTATCATTTAGTGTTAAGCCAGGAGAGAGCGTTGCTCTGGTTGGCCCGACGGGTGCCGGAAAGAGCACTATTGTAAGCCTTATTTCAAGGTTCTACAATGTGGACAGTGGCAGGATACTGATCGATGGGCAGGATATTTCTGAAGTGACTTTAAAATCACTTCGCTCACAGATGGGAATTATGTTGCAGGATAGCTTTATTTTTTCAGGAACAATTGAGGATAATATTCGATACGGTAAACTTGATGCGACAGAATGTGAGATACGAAATGCCAGCAAGACTGTATGCGCGCACAACTTTATCAAAGTTATGCCAAATGGTTACAGGACCGAGGTAAAGGAAAGAGGAGCGCTTCTTTCCCAGGGACAGAAACAGCTTATTTCTTTTGCCAGAACTCTTTTGTCTGATCCTGCAATACTGGTGCTTGACGAGGCTACTTCAAGTATCGATGTACAGACTGAGAAAGCTCTTCAGCAAGGACTTGACGCTATGTTAAGCGGACGAACCAGTTTTATTATTGCTCACAGACTGTCTACAATAACAAAGTGCGATAAGATCATGTATATTAGTGACGGCGGAATTACTGAGTGTGGAAGTCATGAGGAACTTATGGCTAAAAAAGGCGATTACTATCACTTGTATACTGCTCAGATGGAAGGGCTCGTAAGCTGATAAAAAAGAATGAAATAAAAGAGTGTTAAATTTATATCATGGTGAAATTTTAAATCAAAAATAGCCAAAAACCATATACTTTTTTATATTTTTTTAATGATTTTCATGGAGCTTTAATATATAATACAACCATGAAAATTTACGATATACCACAGGGAACAAAAATAACCATTAAACTGGTTCATAACAACTCAACTTTCGACGTAGAAGCCACCATTCTTACAAGATATGATAAAGGAGTTTTGGTCACACCGGTATTTTGCGGAGGCGAATTGGTTGACTATTGCAACAATGCAAACTTTGAATTCACAGAGCAATGCACCGGCAAAAAACACGTATTCCAGATTGACATGTTGAGCAGAGTGGATTTTTCCGGAGCAAATTTCCATGTAATGAACGGACGAGAGATTGTAATTGCTGATAATCAGAGAAGAGCGGAGCGTTACAGGGTTCAGATCATGGGAAATGCAATTGTTAATAAGAAAATAGCCATGAGTGTTATTGTAAATGATATATCACTTAGAGGTTTTTCTGTTATGGTCAATAAGAATTGCAAATGCAAGGTTGGAGACAAGATTAAGATTGAATTTCTTAAGAATTCTATGGGCAAGAAGATGGTTATTGGTGGAGTTGTAGTTCGAAACTTTTCAATTGGCGGGATAGATGCACTTGGCTGCGAGATAGAGGATATTAATTCGGTGGTACTTGATTATATTCTTGAAAAGAAGAATGAATCCAGAAAGAAAAAATTTCTTAATTTTGCAGAAACATCAGCGGTATGATTTTTATAATTTTTTTATATTTTATGGAAGTGGGTGTGTGACAAACGCGCCCACTTTTTTGATAAAATTAATTGTGATAGCAATACGAAATAACGATAATAATAAAACGACAACAATAATATGAATTATTGCAAAAACTAGAAAATTTGACATATTGTTACGGCTAATGTAAAATTTCTGAGTTAGGAGCTGTAATATGGATATGAATAGAGAAAAAAAGAGAAACCTGATTATACTAGTTATGTTTGCGGCATTTTTTTCTGTAGGTATGTATATTTGCTTTTCCTTGCAGGATGAAACAGAGTATGCATCCTCGGAAGGGCTTTCAAGTGAAACTGTTATTGAAACAGTTACTAATAGCGTAAGTAATGCCGTTATGACAACAAGCCTTGATTATGCTGATACAGCAGAATCTGATGTTGTTGAGCCTGACGTGCCAGCTGAAGTCCAGGAACAGACTTTAGAGTCTGAACACACTGTATTTACTGTTCAGCAGTATGATGCTGTTGTAGCTAAATATGCCAGTGATACGGTGAATGTAAGAGCAGGCGCCGGAACAGACTATGACAGGCTTGGAAAGGTGTCATGGGGAACTGAGGTGGCTGTTATCGGAGCTACTGATAATGGATGGTATGAAGTTCAGTACAATGATTCTATTGGCTTTATCAGAGGTGATTATGTGGTAGACGATATGCCCGGTGTTCCTTACTTGTTTGTAGGAGATTCAAGGACAGTACAGCTAGAAATGGCTATAGGTTCTAATGATAAAGCTTATATTGCCAAAGTCGGAGAGGGGTACAGCTATTTCAAGAATACAGCTATTCCTGCTATTTCTGAGTATGCCGGCAATGGCACTACTATGATCATCAATTTTGGTGTCAATGATCTTAAAAATGCCAGTAAGTATGTGAAACTTATCAACGATAATATTGATGAGTGGACTAATGCGGGGATTACAGTTTATTATTCTGCTGTAACACCTGTTGGTAGCTGCCAGAGCGTATCAAATTCACAGATTGAATCTTTTAATTCGACGTTAAAAGAGGGCCTTGATGCAAGAGTTCATTGGATCGACAGTTATTCATACCTTCAGCAGGTAGGATTTAATTCTTCAGATGGACTTCATTATAATAAGGATACTTATAAGAATTTATATTCTTATTACATGGCTGTTATAAGCCAGCAGGTATAAATCTAAATATTAAAGGAATTATTGTAAAAAAATGAATATTGTTCTTTTATCAGGAGGCTCAGGAAAGCGTCTGTGGCCTTTGTCTAATGACATTCGTTCAAAACAGTTTATTAAGATCTTCAAAAAAGAAGATGGAACCTATGAATCTATGGTTCAAAGGGTTTACCGTCAGATAAAGAAGGTAGATAATGATGCTACTGTGACTATTGCAACAAGTAAAACACAGGTATCATCTATACATAATCAGCTTGGACAGGATGTTGGAATATCAATTGAGCCATGCAGAAGAGACACATTCCCTGCAATTGCGCTGGCAACAGCTTATCTTGTGGATGTAAAGGGTATTAGCCCGGAAGAATCTGTTGTTGTATGCCCTGTTGATCCATATGTTCAGGATGAATATTTTGAAGCTTTAAAGGCATTGTCGGATCAGGCTGACAAAGGTGAGGCAAATCTTGTACTTATGGGAATTGAGCCAACATATCCTTCAGAAAAGTATGGATATATTATTCCTTCATCTAAGGACATGGTAAGTGAAGTTGCTACTTTTAAGGAAAAGCCTTCCGTGGAAGTTGCACAGGATTATATCAGCCAGGGAGCTCTCTGGAACGGCGGAGTTTTTGCATATAAGCTTAAATATGTTCTTGATAAGGCTCATGAGTTAATTGATTTTACTGATTACCAGGATCTTTTCAATAAATATGATACACTTACAAAGATATCCTTCGACTACGCGGTTGTTGAAAAAGAATCCAGGATTCAGGTAATGCGCTTTGGCGGAGAATGGAAGGATTTAGGTACATGGAATACTCTTACAGAGGCAATGGAAGAAAACATTGTTGGTAAGGGTATGATGAACGAGAACTGTAAGGGTGTTCACATTGTAAATGAGATGGATGTGCCTGTTCTTGCAATGGGACTTACAGATGTTGTTATTTCTGCTTCTCCTGAGGGAATACTTGTTTCTGATAAGGAACAGAGCTCATATATCAAACCTTTTGTAGACGGAATAGTGCAGCAAATAATGTTTGCTGATAAGTCTTGGGGAAGCTTTAAAGTAATAGATGTTGAGAATGAGAGCATGACAATCAAGGTCACTCTTAATGCCGGACATTCAATGAATTATCATAGCCATAATCACAGAGATGAGGTATGGGTAGTAATATCCGGTACCGGTAAGACTATAATCGATGGCGTAGAAACAGCAGTAAGGCCCGGTGATGTGGTTACAATGAAGGCTGGATGCAAGCATACAGTAATTGCTGAGTCAGAATTGAAACTTATTGAGGTTCAGTTGGGATCAGCAATCAGCGTAGATGATAAGCAGAAGTTTGCGCTCTAATATAAAATATTGTAAAGTTCAAATGTGATGTCAGGGATTGTTTCATACGAGCCCTGACATTTTTTATTTCATAGGAAATTGCTCCGCATTCCTATGAAATAAAAAACGCTCCGCTATGGATGCGACTGATGCGCAGATGTATATGCAAGCTAAAGCTTGCGCGCATCAGCTCGCAAAGAGTTGCAAAGCAACTCTTTGTTCTGTAACAGGATATTCCTATTTTGAAATCAAAAATGGATGCCCGAGGGCATCCATTTTTGTATAAGCACATCAATCAGAAATATGTTTGCATAAATTGATAACTGATTAACCTTTAACAGCTCCTTCAATCATTCCTTCCATGATCTGCTTCTGAGCAATCAGGAATATGATGATCATAGGAATAATAGCAAGCAGAGCAGCAGGAAGAATTCTATCCCAGCTCTTTACGTAAGAACCAACGAACTTCTGAATCGCGATTGGGATTGTCATTACTTTTCCGTTCTGACCAAGCATCATTGAAGGAAGAAGATAGTCATTCCAGATCCACATACCATTCAGGATTGTTACAGTTGTAATAACCGGTGTGAGGAGTGGGAAAATAATCTGGAAGAATGTCTGCTCCGGTGAGCATCCGTCAATTGAAGCTGCTTCTTCAAGATCATAAGGAACTCCCTTAATAAATCCGTTTAAGATAAACACTGTCATTGCTCCACCGAATCCAAGATAAGCAAATACAATTCCCGGAACTGACTGAAGCATTGAGATTCCGATAAACTTACCAACATCGCGGAATGTAGAAATAAGTGGAAGCATTACTACCTGGAAAGGAATGATCATTGATGCGATGAAAGTAAAGTAAATAACTACTGACCAAACAGTCTTGTTACGGCAGATAACCCATGCTGCCATTGCTCCAAAGAGTGAGAGGAGTACAAGTGACAGGATTGTGATTATTGCAGATGATCCAAAGGAACTCCAGAATAAAAAGTTTGGATCGTTTATTACAGCTTTGATGTTAGTCAAAAGCTGTGAGAAGCTGGCACCTGATAAGCTTACCGGGTTAGAGGTAATATCAGATGTAACCTTTCCTGAATTTATAAGTAACAGGAAGAAAGGGAATAATACGTATATAGCAATGATTATTGCTATGATTAGTCTTATTATAACGCTGGAAGTTTTTTCTTTGGTATGCATTATAATTCCACCTCCTTCTTATTTGACAGGCGAACCTGTAAGATTGATACACAAGCCAAAATGATGAAGAACAGTACGGCTTTAGCCTGGCCAAGCGCATAATCATTGTTGATAACTGCAGTGCTGTAGATATTAAGTGCAAGCATTTCAGTACCGTTTGCAATGTAGTTGCCAAGGAACTGAACTGAACCTTTACCATTTGTAAGAGCAAGGTTTACATCGAACTGTTTGAACGCAGATGTAAGTGTAAGGAAGGTACAAATTGTAATAGTAGGTGCTATCATAGGAAGCTTGATGTTGAAAAGAGTCTGTATTTTGTTAGCACCATCGATGGCAGATGCCTCAAGTACGTCACCTGGGATTGTGTTAAGGCCGGTGATGTAGATAAGCATTATATAACCTGCATACTGCCAGATATATACGATAATAATAGCGACAAACGCTGTGTTTGTATCCGAAAGCATTGAGTAGGTTCCTGTGAACTTGGTAACAACGTTACTGAAAATGAACTGCCAGATATAACCAAGTACGATTCCTCCGATAAGGTTAGGAAGGAAGTATGCTGCTCTAAAGAATCCTAAGCCTTTGATCTTGGAAGTGCAGAGAAGAGCAAGCAGGAAAGCTACAAGATTTACTAAAATCATGTTAAATACAACAAACAGGAAAGTTAAGAGAATAGACCACAGAAATGCTGGCTGCTTAAACATTCTTGTGTAATTTGAAAGACCAACAACGCCTTTCATTGTGATACCGTTCCAGTCAGTAAAAGAATAACCGATACCGAGAATGAGCGGAATGATTACTGTTACCATAAATGCAAATAACAGTGGGAAAAGGAATATAAAATTGATAATTGAGCGGTGATGCTTAAGCGTTGGGAATAAGTACAATCCTATGAAGAAAAGGATTATTCCGCACACGAACATTGTTCCCCTATACACGTTTCCTGTGCCGGCAATAGACAGACCCAAACCAACGATTGTAAGCACAATTCCCGCTATAAGGCAGATGAATGACGATGCCTTTCTTCCTATAGAAAATGTACTCATAAATGATCCCCCTTTCGTGAGGTGGTGAATGAAATAATTTTTTGCTCTGACTTTAGAATAAAACGGGCAGGACATGTATGCCCTGCCCGCGGGTTTATATATTACTGTGCGTAGTAAGAAGAGATTACCTGAGCCATTGTTGATACAAAGCCGTCTGCATCAAGTTTGCCCTTAGCATAGTCTGCAAATACGTTACATGTCTCGTTCTGAAGACCATCTTTCTTAAGCATTGTGTGCCATCCTGAATAGTTGCCAGCTGTGATGTAGCTGTTCATGCTCTTATAGAATGGGTTAACAGCTTCATATGTGCAATCATCAAATGGAGATACAAGACCAGCATCATTTACAAGAATGTTCTGAGCTGAATCGCCTGCGCACCAGTTAAAGAATGCCTTTGCACCATCTACATTACCCTTTGCATATGCAACCCAGTATGAAGGTGGTCCTGCAATGATTGTGTTGATGCCATCTTCAAATGCATAAGGAGCAAATCCACATTCGAAGTTAACATCTGCAGGAGAAGTTACACACCAGTTACCCTGTGTGATGAATACATATTTGCCTTCCTTGAAGCCGGCTACCTGATTGTCATATGTGCCGTCGATAAGAAGAGCAGGATCTGAGTACTGGTTCATCATTCCGATAAACTCAGCGAAATGTTTCATTCTGGATTCATCAATCTTACCACCATCGTTAAGAAGATCGATGTATGTTGTGTCGTCAGCCTTAAGACCAGCGTCAAGATACTGACCAAATACGTGTGTACCTGATGACCAGCCAAGGTTTGTAGGCTCTGCGCACCAGCCAAATACAGCTGTGATGCCAAGCTCGTCCTTCTTGGAATCAAGAGTCTCGCAAGCTGCCTTCCATGCATCTGGAGATGTAAGAGAAGCAGGATCGATGTTAGCCTTTGCAAGAAGGTCAGCATTGTAACCAAGTGCAGTAGCTTCTACAGTGTAAGGGAATCCGATTGTTCCCATTGAAGAATCAATGAGTTCGAATCCAGTCTTGTTTGTCCATTCCTCACCGGAAAGGTCTGCAAGCATTCCATCCCAGTTAGCTGCCTGGTTTGCTTCGATAACGAAGATATCTGGCATGTTGTCAGCCTGATACATCTTCTTAAGTTCGTCAGAAGCGTTTGTGTCACCACCGATTGTCTCAACAACAAGTGTGTTGCCTGTTTCTTCCTGATACTTAGCTGCAAGAGACTGAAGCTGATCGTTAATCTCAGGCTTACCATTGAGCAAACGAACTGAGCTTCCTGAACCTGTAGCATCAGATGATGTTGTATCAGAAGTTGTAGTTGTTGTGTCATTAGTTGTTGTGTCATTAGTTGTCTGTGTGTTGTCAGATGATGTTGTGTCAGCTGCTGTTTCGCCGCAAGCTGCAAGAGATGCAACCATTGCTCCGGCTAAAAGAACTGACATGAGTTTCTTTTTCATTTAAAAATCCTCCTTTTTGTGCAATGTGCCACAATCCGTAAGTTTTGTGGCGGTTACTTTTGCGCATAAGTTGTACGCTACAATCAAAATAGCACAAAAATGCACAAAAAACAAGATGTATTTTGAAAATAGATTTTTGCCTAGAACGTTTAAAATGGTGAATGCCGCTTGTATGCTAGCTTTGTGACATTATTACATTTTTATAAAGATATTAAATTTTGATAAACAAATAATCGTTAAAATATACAAAATGGTAACTTATGCGCAAAAGTTGGTTTTGTTCAATCTGTACACCAAAAAATGAAAACGTTTAAGCAATTGTTATAGTCAGCAAAAAAAATGTGGCAGCCAATCCGTTTATTGTCAACTTAGACAATTGGATGTGCCAGCCACATTGATATTATTGTTTGGTGCAGATTCCTTTTATGGTTTATACAAGTTCTATTTGCTGTTCAGATTATTTTGCTGCAGATCTTAAGTCTTTCACAGTGTCGCGAAGTACAAGATGAGTAGGAAGCTGAATCTGATTAGGTGTTTTTTCACCTGCAAGCTGTTTGAGCAGAGTAGAGGCTGCGGTAATGCCTTTGGTTTTTATATCCTGATGGACAGTTGTGAGAGCCGGTCTGTGGAGCTTGCCCAGCATATTATCGTCAAATCCTACTATCGAGATATCGTCCGGAACATTTATTCCTCTGTCGGCAAGTGCTGCCAGAAGTGTTACTGCATAGAGATCGGATACACAGACAATTGCTGTAAAATCCTTTACCTTCTCACATATTTCACGAAGACTTTCCTGTATTTCTTCCTCTCGAGGACGGATTTTGATGAAATTGCTCTGCCTGAAAGATATCTTTGCATCTGAAAGAGCCATTTTGTAGCCATTTAATCTTGCAAGGTCAACACCATTTGTGTTATCTGACAAAAACGCTATCTTTTTATGTCCCATTTTGATCAGATAATTCGTGATGTCATAAGAACCCTGCTCATCATTAAGACCCACATTTGTGAAGTGCTTAAGGCCTTCAATGCTGTAGGTGTCTATGCATACGATTGGTTTTTTGTATTTTTCACTGACACGGATTCCATCGTCGTCAAGCATACCGAAAAGAATAAGACCATCAACGTTCCAGGTTGAAACATGACGCATTATCTCTACTGTATCGCTGGAGATGTACAGCATCATGAAATATCCGGCATTTCTTATAGTCTCTTCAACACCACCAATAAGCTCGGAAACAAATGGGTCCATGATCAGATTGTCATATTTGTCTGCACGCGCTTTGAGTGCAAGACCGATTATCTTGGATTTGTTCTGAGCAAGATTTCGAGCATTGATGTTGGGTACATAGTCAACCTTTGCAAGAAAATCCTGGACCTTTTTTAGGGTATCATCAGATACTTCACCGGTTTTTCCATGGATGACGTTTGAAACCGTTGTGGTGCTCATATTTAATTGTTTTGCAATTTCTTTTATGGTTATCATATTTTCAATTGGGTCTTTACAAAGAAAAAAAGTTATTGTATGTTTTGTAATCAAACGACAAAAATAGTTTGTCTATATGTCACAAAATAACATGAGAGAAATGAGTTGTCAAAAATGATTTTTTTAAAATGTATATTTATACATTATCATGTTTTGGCTTTTTTAACTAGTCATGTTATCGAAATGCTTGTCTAAATATCGTATGTAATATGCGAATATAACCGAAGTTTAGCATCATAAGAAAAGAGGAGAATTATGAATACAAATTACAGCAAGATTAGCGCAAATGTCGATTTGGTAAAAGAAAAGCTTTTAAGTGCAGCAGAGAAGGTTTCTGCAATTGATATCCCTGCAGATATCCCACATGGAGATATGCCTGGTGATAAGATCGAGATTGGAGAAAGTCATGTTAGCAAGGCAAAAACTATTTTTCCTAAACTGATTGAAGAACTTAAAAAGACAATTGATAACAATGAGTACGGACGAGCAGTCATTGCTGTATGTGGTGGATCAGGAGTTGGCAAATCAGAAATTGCGTCATGCCTGTCATATCTGCTTGAACAGGCAGGAATAGGAAGCTACACAATGTCCGGCGATAACTATCCACATCGTATTCCTATGTATAATGATGCTGAAAGACTTCATGTTTATAGAGAGAGCGGAATAAGAGCAATGGTTGACGCAGGTGTCATGTCTGCTGAGAATATGGCTGTTTTAAAGAAATGGCAAGAGGCAGAAGACGATGCAAATAAGGCACATGAAGAGACTGACACATGGTTCAGAGCATATCGCGAAGGCGGTGAAAAGGGATTAAACAATTACCTTGGTACACCGAATGAGACTGATTTTGATGAAGTAGATCAGATAATGAAGGCCTTCAAGGACGGCGCTGATAAGCTTTGGCTTAAGAGAATGGGCCGTGATGAAGCATCCCTTTGGTATGATGAAGTTGATATGTCAGAAAAGCAGGTGCTTATTGTTGAGTGGACACATGGAAACAGCGACTATATGTCACAGGTAGATATCCCTGTTCTTCTTAACAGCACACCACAGGAAACACTTGAGCACAGAAGATCAAGAAACAGAGATGGTAAGCTTGATAGTCCATTTACAATGATGGTACTTGAACTTGAACAGAATAAGCTTGTTGATCAGGCACACAAGGCTAAGATCATTATCACAAAAGCAGGCGAGCTTATTGATTATAGCGAATTCAAGAAACTTATGGGAATTTAAGTGAGGTAAAGATGAGTAAAAAATTTGTAGATAATGGACCAATGTTAAATGCTTATCCAGACAGCATGGGTGGCACTCTTTCAGATATTGTTTCTGTTCTTCAGAAAAAAGAATTTGAGGATGTTTTTCAGTCTTTTTATGTACTGCCAAGTATCTTTAATACAGATCTTGACAGAGGTTTCTCTGTTATTGACTATGGCATCAACGAGGAACTTGCTGATGCAAAGGATCTTGAAGCACTTGACAAGCTTGGAATCAATCTTAAACTTGATTTCATCTTAAATCACGCATCAGTTCTTTCACCTCAGTTCCAGGATCTTATAAAGAACGGTGAAAAGTCAAAATATGCAGACTTTTTCATTAACTGGAACAAATTCTGGGATGGATGCGGCGAGATGACGCCTGAAGGCTATATCCAGCCAAGAGAAGAATATATCAAGGATATGTTCTTTAGAAAGCCCGGACTTCCAATCCTTATGGTGCGCATGCCTGATGGAAAAGATGTTCCATATTGGAATACATTTTATCAGGAAGTACAGTATAAGCGCCCGGATGCTCAGGATTTAATGGCAAAAATTGATATTCAGTACCTTGCGGCATCAAGGCTTTCACAGAGAATCTGCAAGGCGCTTGATGAGGGCAAAAAGCCTTCAGAGATAGATTTCACAGGATATGAAAAATATAAGGATGCGGTCATTGATCTGCTTGAATCCGGAAGGCGTTACCTTGGGCAGATGGACCTTAATATCAAATCTGACCTTGTTTGGGAGCACTATCGCAATACTTTGAAGGCTCTTTCCGGATATGGCGCAAGAATAGTAAGACTTGACGCCTTTGCTTATGCACCCAAAGAGCCCGGCAAGAAGAACTTCCTTAATGAGCCGGATACATGGGATGTCCTTGAAAAGGTTAAAAAACTTGCTGATGAATTTAATGTTGAGCTTTTGCCTGAAATTCATGCAAGTTATAGGGAAAAGACTTATGAAGTGGTAGCTGATAAGGGCTATATGACTTATGATTTCTTCCTTCCGGGACTTCTTATTTATGCCATTGAACACAAGAGTGGTGAAATTCTTGCTAAGTGGGCAAACGAACTTCAGGAAAAGAAAATTCGTGTAGTAAATATGCTTGGTTGCCATGATGGTATTCCTCTTCTTGATCTTAAGGGAATTCTTGCAGATGAGGATATTGAGGAAATGATTCAGACGATAGTTGGACGTGGCGGATATGTCAAGGATCTCCATGGTGCAAAGAATATGTATTATCAGGTAAATGCGACATATTACAGCGCACTTGGTGATGATGACAAGAAGATGCTCTTTGCAAGAGCAATACAGATGTTTATGCCGGGTAAGCCACAGATTTGGTATCTGGATCTCTTTGCAGGCAAGAACGACCATGAAGCAGTTAAGAGAGCCGGTGCCGGCGGTCACAAGGAGATTAACAGAACTAATCTCACATTGGAACAGATTGAAGCTGCAATGCAAAAGGATGTTGTAAAGAAGCAGCTTGAACTTCTTAGATTCAGAAATACAAATCCGGCATTTGGATTTGATGCCAAGCTTGATATACAAAATGACGGAAGTGTCATGACTTTTACTTGGACAAATGGTGATAATAAAGCGCAGCTTATCGCAAACTTTGACGATTATAGCTTTGAGATAAAGTAAGAGCGGCGTGATGCAAGATTAATAAAGAGCTGTGAAAAATGAGAAATCATTTTTCACAGCTTTTTTCTTCTATAAGAGTTTAGTGAAAGGGTTTGAATTGCATCTGTCAATTAAAATAAATGCGCTGTTGTATGTTGGTTGTTGAAGCTATGTATTATTCATGAAGACAGAGCTTATAGCGTATGAGTATTATATTTTATGATATGCATGTAGCTAAGAATATGTGGATATAGGTTGTAATTGTGGTAAGATTTATGAAGGAAACAGATAATAGATAATAACAGGTCGAACGAATGGAAAGAAATCTAAGCGGAAGTGAAAAAAGACTGGAACTTGAGGAAACGGGCAAAAGAATCCTGAATGCTGCAAGAACCGAGCTCTATATAGAAATGAGATTTATGGGGGCAGCACTTTCAAGCCTTGGCTTTGAGATGGATCTTTCTACTACAAGCATCGGCACAGATGCAGTAAATATCAGGTTTAATCCGGCGCATGTACTTCGCCTTTTTGTGGAAGAACCGGGAAAACTAAACCGTACTTATATACATATGCTTCTTCATTGCATATTTATGCATATGTATACATCTGAAAAGTATAGTGATGAAAGATTATATGACATTTGCGCAGATATAGTTGTTGAATCAATCCTTGATGGGATGGATTATCAGTGCATTTACCGTATTTCCTCAGACTATAGGGACAGATGGTATGAACTGCTTGAAAAAGAGCTGAAAGTATTAACTGTAGAAAAGCTATATCGCTATTTTTCTGAGACAAATGTCATAGATATTTTTGAAATGGAGAAATTGGAGCGCGAATTTGCCCTTGATGACCATGGCTTTTGGAAAAGATTAAAAGATAAACCGGTAAACGATGACAGTAAGGATGAAGATAAAGAAAAGCCGCCTATAGATGAGGATTATAATACGCCGGATGGAGCACAGAATGAAGAGAATCAAAGAAAAGATGGAAATAATAATGGTACTGCTAACGATAAGAATCCTGAGAATAATCTACAGGATAATAGTGGCAAGCTACCGGAAAAAGAAAAGAAAAAGACAAAGTATATAAATCCACATAGGTTGCAGAAGATTGAAAATTCCAGACAAAACTGGGAAAAAGAAGGAAAACGCATACAGACGGAGATTGAAACTGTTGGAAAAAAGTATAGTGACAAACTTGGAAAACTAGCATGGATGTTAAAGATACATAATACCTCAAGGACAGACTACAGAGAATTTCTGCAGAAATTCAAGGTGCTCCGAGAAGAAGGCGGAATTGACCTTGATAGTTTTGATTATGGGATGTACTCATTTGGCCTTGAACAGTATGGCAATATGCCGCTTATAGAGGAAAATGAATTCAGAGAAGTTAAGAAGATACAGGATCTTGTGATTGTCATAGATACCTCTGCTTCCTGTAAAGATTCTCTGGTGCAGAGATTTCTTGATGAGACCGCCGGTATACTTCTTGATAATGATAACTTTTTTCAAAAGATAAGCATCTGTGTGATTCAAAGCGATGATCAGGTGCAAAAGACGGATTTTATCCGTTCAAAAGAAGAAATGCATAAATATTCTTCTGAAATTCGTCTTGAGGGAGGTTTTGGAACGGATTTCAGACCTGTTTTTGATTATGTTGACAACCTGATTTTGGAGAAAAAATTTGATAATTTAAAGGGACTTTTATATTTTACAGATGGTTTTGGTATTTATCCACAAAAGCCTACGTCATATGACACAGCCTTCATTTTTGCAAAGAATGAGGAATATGAGGATGAAAATGTCCCTGACTGGGCGATGAAGTTATATATTTAAAAAAGAGAACTGACTAAAAGTAAAATATGGAAGTTGGTAATACTTTGGGTACAAATATCTATTGTAGAGAAAGCAAGGCAGGAGATTAATATGAACATAAATGAAGCAAAAGAAGAAGTAAAAAATGCAGTAAGAGCGTACCTTGAGAAAGATGAGGCGGGACAATACGAGATACCGATTGAAAGACAGCGCCCAATATTAATGATGGGACCTCCCGGAATTGGAAAGACAGCAGTAATGGAGCAGATTGCCCACGAACTTGGTATAGGCCTTGTTTCCTATACGATTACTCATCACACCAGGCAGAGTGCGATTGGTCTTCCTAAGATTTCTGAAAAAGATTTTGGAGGAAAAAGATATTCAGTTACTGAATATACGATGAGTGAAATTATTGCTTCTGTTTATGAACAGATAGAAAAATCCGGGATAAAAGAGGGTATTCTTTTCCTTGATGAGATTAACTGCGTTTCGGAAACACTTGCGCCTACTATGCTTCAGTTCTTACAGTATAAGACATTTGGAAGTCATAAAATACCGGAAGGATACATTATTGTGACAGCCGGGAATCCGCCGCAGTACAACAAATCAGTAAGAGACTTCGATATAGTAACTCTTGACAGGGTTAGGCAGATAAATATCGAAGAGGACTTTGATGCATGGAAAGAATATGCTTACAAGGCGGGCGTTCATGGCTCTATAATGGCATATCTTGAGATAAAAAAGGATAATTTTTACAGCATAAAAACGGATGCGGATGGTAGAAGCTTTGTCACTGCAAGAGGCTGGGAAGACTTATCGAGAGTTATTAAAGTGCATGAAAAACTTGGAATACCTGTCGATGAGAAGCTTACTGTTCAGTACCTTCAGAATAAAGAAATAGCAAGAGATTTTGCGACTTACTATGAACTTTATTATCGGTATAAAGAGCTTTATAAAATTCCGGAAATACTCGAAGGAAAATTTCCTGAGAACACAAAGGAGCTAAGAAATGGCTCTTTTGACGAGAAACTCAGCATAATCGGTCTTCTTACGGATAAACTTATGGATGAGTTCAGACAATATGCCGAGCAGCAGGCAGTTCAGAAGGCCCTTTTTTCTCTGGTAAAAGAAATGATTGAACAATTGTCAAAAGCTGAAAGAACTGAAGCAGTAGAAAATAGCGGATTTTGTGAAAATGGATTCAGCGATAAGAATAATGGTGTTGCAAATAAGACGCTTTCAGAAATGCTTTTGACAAAAGCGTCATCTCTTGAAAAACAACTTGAAGACAAACTCGACGCAGGGCTTCTAAGCAGAGAAGAAGAGAGAATAAGCCGTCTTGTGATTTCAGCATTATATGAAAGCGAGAAAGAAATAACTATTGGGCAAAGATTTTCTGAGGGTGTTTTGTCAGAGAAAATTGCAGATAATGGAGCAGCTGACCAGGAATCACAGAAAAAATATTCCGATATGTGCGTAGCTATTGTCAAAAACTGGTTCAATACAAGAGAAAAACTGCGCCGTGAGAATATGGAATCGACAGGAAAACATCTAACCAACAGTTTTACATTTATAGAAAAAGCCTTTGGAGATGAACAGTCACTTTCCGGAAGCCAGGAAATGGTAATATTTTTGACTGAACTGTCCAAAGCATACTATAGTCTTAAGTTTGTACGGGAAACGGGCAATGAAGCATATTATAACTACAATAAGCTCCTGCTTCTTAATGACAGGAAGCAGGAACTAAAGGATTTGGCGGAAACTTTGTTGTTATGATATTGCCTTACTGAGTAATCTTGAAGATATTTACTAAAGCAAATTGTATATGAGCTTTGTATGTTTTCATAATTTTATTTCACTGATCGGAGTATTTTTTGAAATAATAGCTTATTTAGAGCACGATTTTATCACAAGTTAATTGATTTTAACGATTCCCATAAAGTAAATTGAAAGTGAGAATATGCGGCAATAAAGTGTGGAAGTTTATCATGTTCAAATTATTTGAATCATGATATCATGGATAACCGGTGCGTCGCGAAATCGCGCTAATTTATGAAGGGAATCAGGTTATGAAGAAGAATTATTTAAAAACTGTGATTTTTATGGCAGCTATGTTTATGCTGATGGTACTGACCTTTAAAGTGCCTGCAAAAGCAGCATCACCAGTTTCGAAAACACAGTACGAAAACGCGGTAAGTAAGATACTTTCCGGAATGAACAAAAGCTGGAGTGATGAGG
Organism: Butyrivibrio sp. YAB3001; assembly: GCF_900112195.1. GTDB lineage: Bacteria > Bacillota > Clostridia > Lachnospirales > Lachnospiraceae > Butyrivibrio. Next base: position 314,118 of record NZ_FOKR01000003.1, on the reverse strand, counting down.
AAAAGCTTTTTTATCTGCATGATTATCTTGTTACTCATATTCAGTATGATGGCACTTATTCAAATTATAGTGCCTATGATGCGCTTGTAAATCATGTGTGTGTATGTCAGGGATATGCAGCAGCATTTGATGATCTTGCTAACAGAGCAGGAATTCCAGCTGCTATGGTAACAAGCAATGCAATGAGGCATGGATGGAATGCAGTTAAGGTAAATAATAAATGGTATTACATCGATTGTACTTGGGATGATCCAACAGGTCCTTCTAATCCTAGGTATTGTTCTCATGATAACTTTTTAAGAAGTGAATCAGGAATGCGTACAACAAAACATACTGGGAATGACTGGCGTACAGCTCATATTGCCTATGACAGTCAGTGGATTTATGGAACTGATTATGTTGAGTATGTATCAGGAAAATACAATGATTCTACTTATGATAAGATGACTTGGACAGATGAGACTACAGTTCCTGTAGCGCTTCTTTCAAACGGAGTTGTTTATTATAATTCAGGTGACAACACAGTTTATGCTTATAAATGTAATAGAAAGCAGCCTTCTAAGGTTGTGGTGGCAGAGGGGTATTATCCTTCAGTATCTGTAACGGGAAGTGGTAAGAACGCTTTTATAAGCGTTAACAATGAAGTTTATTATTACAAAATTGGTTCTACAGCTAATAAGGTCTATACATTATCAGGCAATGAAAAAGAATCAGGAACTATCACAAGTATTTCAATATCAGGAAAGGATCTTCGTTATAACATAGGAGATTATGGTTATGGATATTATAAAGATACTGTGAAAAGAGTTGAGTATGTAAATATGACAACAGCCTCTCAGATGAGAGTATCTGAAGTTAGTATTACAGACAAGACAATTAGGCATATAAAGCCTAAGAAAGCTGTCACAATAGCAATAACATCATCGGGCCCAGGCACACTTACATGGAAGAGTGATAATACAGCAGTTGCTACGGTTTCTGCTACAGGAAAGGTTACAGGTAAAAAAGCCGGAACCTGCAGAATCACAGTAACTAACGGAACAGCAAAGGATTCATGCATAGTAGTTGTTGATGGCGGTACAGATACAAACCAGGCAGTTGATGCGGTGGGCAAGGCTGATTCTTCATGGCTAAAGAATTTTGAATATGTTTATACTGATGCACAGGGATATATCTATCCGGTAGGATACAAGGGAAATGCAGCTAATTTTACTGTTCCTGCAACAGCTGTTTATCGTCAGAAAAAGTATAAAACAGCATTTAACGGTAGTTTCTTTACAGAAAAGAGTAAGATAGTTAATCTTAAATTTGAGAAGGGTGTAGTTATTTGTCCCGGATATACATTTGTGCTCAATAATGACTCAATAAAGAGTATTGACTTCCGCGGAGGTGTTATTAAAAAGAATTCCGGAAGCGGATCCAGAACACAGTTTAGCATTGCATATAACTGTCCAAACCTTACGACAGTCAATATGAAAGGATTAGACCTTTCAGGTGTTCAAGGTTTTAGCATGCCATATGAATGTGATTCCCTTAAGACAATTGTGATGCCTAAGTACTTTGACAGTACTAATTCAACGTGGAATGATGGCGACTGGAGAATCTACAGCAATAATCAGTATGGAACAGTTACCTATAACTATTTAAATGAAGCTCCTGCAAATGCGACATTAAAGCTTGCGCCTTCACCTAAGAAAAAGGGAGCAACATTTACTCAGAATAATGTAACCTATAAGATTACAGATGCTAATAATCACAAGGTTGCTGCTACAAAAATACAGGGAACAACTGTAGTTATTCCATCTATTGTTACCTGTAACGGAGTTAAATATATGGTAACAGCCATTGGTGCAAATGCTGCAAGTAAGAATACAACTCTTAAGTCACTTACAATTGGAAGCTGTGTTCAGACAATTGGTGAGAATGCATTTTATAAGTGTTCAAAGCTTACAACTATAAATGTTCAGTCAGGAATGATAACCAAGATCAAGGCTAAAGCATTCAATGGAGTATCAAGCAAAGCTGTAGTGACGGTTCCTGCAGACTGCAAGTCTTCCTACAAGAAAATGCTTAAGAATGCAGGTTTATCAACCAAAGCAACAGTGAAATAAATAAAAAAATTATTGTGATATGCATACAGAAATACGTAATATGCTTTGTATTTCATAAGAAAATAATTCAAGGGCGGTAGCGAAATGCTATCGCCCTTTTGAATGTCGCTTTTTGTGCTGTGTGGATTGACAAAAAGATTATTAATGATATCATAATGATATCAAATAAAATACTTCTACTGGAATGTGGAAGTGATCAGAGTAAACGGCAGAGTTATCTGGCGGTTACAATAGATTAAGTGCATAACGATAGGAGGTTACTATGAACGACAATATTAATGAAAAAGTTATTCAGGGACACAAGAATGGAATCGCAATGCTGGTTCTTTTTGTACTGATCTATGCGGCAGCAATCGTAGGAGTTATCTTATCTGCAATTGGCATGGATATACTTGATGGGGTGGGCCGGGCTGCATCAATTACTTTATTTGTTCTGTTTATTATTTATCTTTGCATTGGATGGTTTTTCTTTTTGGGACTTAAAGTGTTAAAGCCGGGTGAGGCACTTGTTCTTACACTTTTTGGAAAATACGTTGGAACACTTAAGGGTGACGGATTCTTTTATGTAAATCCTTTCTGCTCTGCATTTAATCCTGCAGCAGATACAAAGCTTGGACAGAGCGGAGATATTTCAGATAGTGGAAAAGGAAATATCATAAGTGCACTAAATGCTTCTGCTCAGCTTAAAGGTGGCAGTGTTGAGGTAGGCGGTAGTTCTTCCAAGAAGATTTCCCTAAAGGTCATGACACTTAGCAACACCAAGCAGAAAGTAAATGATGTTCTTGGCAATCCTGTAGAGATCGCAGTTGCTGTTATGTGGAGAGTGACTGATACTGCAAAGGCTGTCTTCACAGTTGATAATTTCAAGGAATATCTTTCTCTTCAGTGTGATACAGCTGTCAGAAATGTGGTTAAGCTTTATCCATACGATATTACAGAAAATGTGGATACTACAGGTGATGGGAAGGCTGATGATGGCAGCCTTAGAGGTTCAACCGAAGTTGTTGCTTCAAGGATTAAAGCAGAGATTCAGGCTAAAGTTGAGAATGCAGGCCTTGAAATTGTTGATGCCAGAATAACATATCTTGCATATGCACCTGAAATTGCAGCATCTATGCTTCAGAGGCAGCAGGCAGCGGCAGTTGTTGATGCCAGAAAGCTTATTGTTGATGGCGCTGTAGGAATGGTGGAGATGGCTCTTGAGAGACTTAATGAGAAGCAGCTTGTAGAGCTTGATGAGGAGCGCAAGGCAGCGATGGTATCCAATCTCCTCGTAGTTCTGTGTGGTAATCATGACGCGCAGCCAATAGTTAATTCAGGAAGTTTGTACTAATCATGGCAGAGAAAAAACAGGTCCCGCTTAGACTGAATGAAAAGCTGTACGATGCAATAGCTGCCTGGGCTGAGGATGATTTTCGTTCAGTTAACGGACAAATTGAATATTTACTTACAGAGTGCGTTAAGCAGCGCAAGAAAAACGGCAAGTATGTCGGAGAAGAAATTGATGTTCCGCCTAAATTTGATATTTGATAAGACAGCAGCTTTGGGAGGCAAGAATGAAACCATACTTAACGATACATCATATAATCCAGGAAATTATCGGCGTAGTTACAGGTGTGGCAGCACTTATTGTGTCGATTGTCATGCTGTTTACCATAAAAGAGCCGGTTCCGGTGCATTATGATCTTGCAGGGAATGTGGATAAGTACGGATCTATAGGAACTGTCATTGTTTTGCAGGTATTTCTTTTGCCAACGATATTTATCCTTCTTGCTGCAATCCATTTATTTCCCCTGTCGTTGTGGAGTCTTCCGGTAAAACCAAAGCCCGGAAGAGAAGTATTGATTTATAGAGACACTGCTTATCTTGTAACACTTTATACTTTACAGACGGGAGTATATTCACTTCTTTCCACTGTATTCATGGGACTTGGCAAAACCACACTTGTTGGACCACTCAGCATAGTCCTATGTGTGACAATGATACTGACAGCGGTAGTCATGATAGTAAAGAGTATTTTGGATAATAGGTAAAAAACAGCGTCTTGAAAAAAGTAGTTCATTTCAAGACGCTGTTTTTGCTATACCTTATTATCATATAACACGCATTTGCTGCGGATTTCGCGAGAATGTGATTTATGAGTTCACCGGTGTGACACCATCGTCATTGTACATGTTATAGGATGAGCTATCTGCATCATAAGTGATATAGGAAAGGGTACTGTAATCAATTTCATCAACATGCATTGCGGGCTTTGCAAGTGGAAGAACGTGTCCTTTTCTGATAAATACAAGGACTTCGTTAAGCTCTGCCTTTACATAATGATCGCCTGCGGACAAAATTTCTTCATCATAGTTATTGTAACTTCTAAAACGGACAAGCTTCATGTCTTCCGGGAGATAAACATATCTTCCGGTTTTATTTTGCTCGTAAACAGGGGAAACCATTATACTTTCGCCTACCAAAACCTGATCTTCGACTTCGTAAACTCTTTTATCTGAAGGATATTCAAATGAAAGAGGCTTTATGTACATTCCGTCGTTTAAGGCTGCCTTCATAAATTCAGAGTAAATATATGGTATCAGTGAATATCTTAATTCAATGATATTTTTAAAGCTGACATTATCTTTAAACTGATAGAGTTCCTGTTCCCTTGTTCCAAGAGCTGAATGATTTCTAAAAAGTGGTGTAAAGATGCCAAATTCAAGCCATCTCATAACCAAATCTTCTGTGGTATCACAGCCGAAACCGCCAAGGTCAGCGCCAGTGTATAAGAATCCTGTCATATTAAGTGATGGCATCTGCTTTACATTAAGCAGAAGATGGCTCCACCAGGACATATTATCACCGGTCCAAACTCCGCCGTATCTGTGCATTCCGGTGTAGGAAGCTCTTGAGAACATGAGGATTCTCTTATCCTTATTATTGCGCTCAAATGACTGACTTGCGGCCATTGTCATATAAAAACCATACAGATTGTGAACTTTATCGTGGCAGACCTTTATACCGTCGAAGTCGTGGAAGAAGCGCCTGTAATCATCGCCGTTGTTGGCAATACCTTCAATAAGTCCCCTGAACTGGAAAAAGCCCCAGATATCCAGTTCTTTATTTTCCATTTCTTTTATCTCGGAAAAGACCTCCTTTAAATGGTCTTCTGTATAGAAAATGGCAGGTTCATTCATATCATTCCAAAAACCTTCGATTCCTGCATCGGTGAGAGTTTTGTACTTATCGCCAAACCACTCTCTTGCCTTTGAATTAAGAAAATCGGGGAAATGAACCTTTCCGGGCCAGACAGCTGCTACAAGGTTTGTACCGTCATCTTTTTTACAGAAAAATCCTTCTTTTACCCCTTCTTCATAAACATCGTAACCTTCTTCGATCTTTACACCGGCATCAATGATAGGGATAAGGCGGATGCCCATATCCTTCATTTCTTTTACAAAGGAAGGAAAGTCAGGGAAACGCTCAGGATTAACAGTAAAATCTTTGAAATCCTTCATGTAATCGATATCCATATAGATCATATCAAGAGGGATGTTCAGTTCTTTGTATCTTTTGGCAACTGTTCTGATGTCATCGGCGGTCTTGTAGCCCCAACGGCTCTGTCCATAGCCAAATGCCCACTTCGGAGGAATATAGCTCCGTCCTGTGAGTTTTCTGAAAGAAGTGACTATTTTTTCAGGTGATTCGCCTTCTATCAGATACATATCGAAATCGAAGTCTTCAAAAGAAATGCTGACCATATCTTTGTCAGAGTAACCAATATCAAAATTCACTCTGCCGGGATGGTCGATAAATATAGCCACGCATTTATCTTTATCCTCAAATATCAGAAAATTGTGTGAGGCATAAAGAGAGTGCTTGCCTTCTTCATGGTGTGGCTCATCAGAATTATAACTGGTGTAGAGCCAGCCTCTTTTATTTATTCCCCGCAGGGTTTCGCCAAGGCCGTAAACAACAGTCTCTTTTTGCATAGGACGCGTGAGTGTTTTTTGGTCTGAATCGATTTTCCAGCCAGCAGGCAAGCCGCTTTGTGCCGCAATATCTTTTACCACAGCTCCGGTATGAAGCGGATTGCCAAAGGTATATCTTTGTATTGATGCTTCGTTCATAGTATTCTCCTCGTTGCTATAAATATATTGCCAAAGTCCATAAATACATTATAAACAAAAAGGTTTCCGACTAAAATAAAATAATCGGAAACCTGTGTGGTTAATCGGTGATGTAATTGAATTTAGAGAAAGTTGCGCTTCCTCCGATATTCCTGGTGCTGAATATAAAGAGTCCAAAACGTGCGCCTGTGAAGTGATCTAGCATGAAGCGGAGTGGACTATCTGTTCCCAGCATTTTTGGATCATCCTTGCCCTGCTTATAATAAAAGCGCGCTGTATCATCAAGATCTGGAAATGATACAGAAGGCTCCGGATCAGGGAATGCCTCTCTACATAGATTATCTTTTATCTTCTTGCCGGCATCTAATGATTTTTTGTCAAAAGATGCTGCGCAGTACAAGGTTACAATAGGAGAGGAGAGCTTGATGCTTTCTACTTCGGTTGCGGATTCAGTGTCATTTCTTTCACCCCAGAATCCGCCGGTTGTTATCTTGCGGTTACTCATCACAAGGTAAAATTCACCATCCCGCTTGGTTACGCCAATAAATGCATAATTGCTCTCAAGCATGCAAAGTCCGGCATAGTCGCCTTCATTAAGATTTGAAGCATCAACGTTGACACTACATCTGCAACCCGGGAAAAGAGTTCTCTGAGTAAGAACATTTCTTGCCTGAACAAGGTTATCACAGAGCTTGTCAGTAGTAATAGTTACCGTACCGGCCTTTAAATCTCTTTGAATGAGGCTAAGTTCAGGGTCGTGATTAAACTGCCAGCAGCTCTTAAATCCGAAGCATCCATTTGAAATGGAGAGAAGATCTTCGCCGGTATTTCCTGATAATATTTCCCTGTCTGAGATTATATTTGATTTAACAAAAACATTTTCTGTGAAATAATCGCTGGAAACCAAAGGTGCATACTGGTATCCGGGACGCAGATCTTCTAAAGCAAATTCTGTGGGAATCCTTCCATTATCACCAAAAACAGGAAAATCGATCATGTTAAGTGCATCATTTTCGGCTTTTGCAGGAGCATTTTTACCTTCTGAAATGATTCCTGAGTGTAAAGAATCAGCGGAAACCTGCTCAAAATGTACAGGCATAAGTACCGGAATCCTTCCAACTGAGCCGCTGTCCTGGAATAATATGGAATACCATTTGCCGCTGTGGGTTTCAACAATTCCACCCTGGGCTACACCGCTGTTTCTGTAATCTCCATCGTCAAACATTACTTCTTTTCCGATGTAAGGGCCTTCGGGCTTATCTGCAACAAAGCAGCTTTCTGTGCGCTTTCCGATTTCTTTTGGAATGCTGATTACAAATAGATAGTATTTGCCGTTTATCTTGTATAAATGTGAGCCTTCAAACCCAAGTGGAGCATCATCGGAATCTTTAAGGATTATCGTATCAAGGCCGCCTTCTTTTGGAAGCAGGAGACTGTCCTTGTTAAAGCCGTTGTCGCCGATATTTCCTGGTTTATATCTGTCGTTAAAGCAGAGCTCTCTTAGGTGGATTTCTCTGTTTCCGGACACGATAAACACGCGACCGTCATCGTCAAACAGAATAGAATTGTCATGATAAAATCCGGGAATTTCACTCTTTTCCCATGGGCCGGTTATTTTTTTTGATGTAAAAAGATAAGTCTTATGCGTGTCATTAGCTACAAAGCAGATATAAAACAATCCGTCATGGTAGCGAAGCGATGCAGCCCACATGCCCTGCCCATAGGCATTTTCTTTTTCTATAAGGCATTGAGCGTTGGTTGAATCCAAGGTGTCATAAACATAGGAAACATGTTCCCAGTGGCACAGGTCATAAGAACGAAGTATCTCACAGCCAGGCATGAAGTACATGGTTGTGCTGACCATATAGTAAGTATCATCGACTCGGATGATGTCCGGATCTGGATAATCAAGTTTGATTATCGGATTCACATTGTTTTTATTCATTTTATCTCCCCGTTTTGAAAAAAAGTTTATGTGCATAAACTTGCACATAGTAAAGATTATAAAGTAACATTTCGCCTAATGCACTCCACAATGTTGCTATCTTTTGCCTTTTTTTTGCTTTTTAGGGTGGGGAAGTATTGCTGACAAGGGATTGGGCAAAGATTTAGAAATGCTTGTGTTCGTCTGCGCAGTGATTTTCTAAGCTTACAAATATTAAGAGAGGTCTCATCTCAGCGCTGTTCGTAGCATTCGACCTCTCTTATATTTGTAAGCAAGAAAATCATTCTGCTCGTCCGAGAACTGCGCATTTCTAAATCTTCTGCCCAGTATTCTTGCAACAATAACTTTTTACAGATTTTTTATCTATGTGGGGTGTTGACATGGCAACCAAGGGCTATAAGGTATATCATCCTGAAAAGCTTGGAAGAAACAAATCCCTAAACTGGATTACCTTCAGAAAAGTTCCGGTTAATATGACAGCGTGATGGTTAGTACATTTTGTGTAACATTTTAACGCTTATCCTATGATATAATGATGTCAGGGTCAAAGGTTTGAATTCACTATAAAATTGTTCAAAAGTGGATGAAAGACCGTATGTCCCTGACATCATTATTTATTGGGAGATGCAAAAAGTTATGGGTGAAGCAAAACAGATGCTGTTTGCAAGAAATCTTATGACAATATGTGTTGAGAGCTTTGATGATTCGGATTTTCAGGGGCTTCTCTGGCACCAGTATTCAGATGATCCGATAGAGTTTACAAGTGCAATGCATATGGTGACCATCATGGACGGACTGATGGATGATTGGGATTTTCCTCAAAATGGGCTCGATCTTAGGAAGTTTAATGAAGACGATGCCGGGCACAGGCGTAAAGGTGGTGCCAACGATGAACTGGTGATTGATAAGATTTCCAGAATTCATGGCACGCGCAATATTCAGAATAAGAAGGGGAAAATTGCAACATTCATTGTGCAGGTGGCTTACAGACAAAATGCCACATGGCAGGGGCAGGTTGTATGCGCTGAGTCTAATGAGAAAAAGACATTTGCAAGCGAGCTTGATTTTCTAAGGATATTGAAAAATGAAATAAATGAATTATAATAATTATCCGTCTAATCAATCAGAAACATATATTTGACGAAGTAATACATATGTTTTGGCCGTTAGTTGTGATTAGAAAAGAGAAATATATATATTAGAAAGAACTACATTATTAATATGAAAACATTCAAAAAGGTATCAAAAAAATTCGGGATTGTCATGGCATTTATTGCCATGGCACTTCTTGTGTTGGCAATAGTTTTTAAGATTTATGCATCACATTATTACCGCAGTGATAATGATATTATCAGTGAGATAATAATGAGTGTGGAAGGTGATGTTAATGAATATTCTGATGATGATATGACTGTTTTTGTTCCTAAAAAGCATCATGCAAAAGCTGTCATAGTTTTTTATCCCGGGGGGAAAGTTGAGTATAAGGCATATAGCGGTCTTATGTATGAACTGGCCAAGAAAGGTTATCTTTGTGTACTGCCGAGAATGCCTGAGAATATCGCGTTTCTTAGGATAAATGCAGTGGATCTGGTAAAAGAAAGATATCCAAAGGAAGTAGATTGGGTAAGTGATGTTGACTGGTATCTTGCAGGACATTCTCTTGGTGGAGTTGCAGCTTCCCAGTATTTGTACGAGCATCTCAATGAAAATGCATATAAAGGAATCATTCTCTGCGCATCTTATACCACTTCGGATTTTAGCGGCAGTGATATCAGGCTTTTGTCAATCTATGGTTCTAATGACGGAGTCCTTAAGATAGAAGGCTATGAAGATAGTAAAAAATACTGGCCGGAGGATGCCAAGGAAGTAATAATTGATGGCGGTATTCATTCATATTTTGGAAACTATGGAATCCAGAGTGGTGATGGTTCACCTTATATTACAAATGAGAAACAGATAGAAATTACAGCGGACATAATCGCTTCATTTTTGAAGGAATCAAAATAAGTCATTTTTCTGTTCATAAAAGACCATTTTTGTGGGAGAAAGTTGTGTTATTATGGAAAAACAACACTTTTAGAGAGGAAGAGAAATGAAGTTTAACATTGTAGAGATTTTTAACAGAAGCGTGACTATAGAGATTGAATCCGAGGAAGTTTTTGAACAGCCTGAGGATTATAAGATATATATCGATGGTAAAAAAGTTTATGAAGGCAGGCAGAATGTAGTATCAATTCCGGGACTTATGCCTTTTACACAGTATTTGGTTGCTGTGGAAAATGCTGATGGAAAGCATGAGGAAGTATTTAAGACAAAGTATGAATCTTTTCTCCTTGATGTTACTAAATTCGGGGCAAAGGGCGACGGAGTAACTTCTGATACCGCTGCTATTCAGGCAGCTATATGTGCCTGCCCGAAAGATGGCACTGTTTATCTTCCAAAGGGGACATATTATTCAACACCACTCTTTTTAAAGAGTAATATGACTTTGTGGATAGATGAAGACGCGGTTATTTTAGGAGATACTGACAGGAATCATTATCCGATTCTTCCCGGAATGACAGATTCTACAGATGAGAAGAGCGAATACAATCTTTGCAGCTGGGAGGGAAATCCTCTGACCGGGTATGCTTCCCTCATAACAGCTATTGACGTGGAGAAGCTTGATATTATTGGCATGGGAACCATAGATGGAAATGCCAATAACAGTGACTGGTGGGTCAATGCCAAGGTGAAAAGAGGTGCCTGGAGACCTAATACTATGTATTTTCTCCGCTGCAAAAAAGTGAGAGTTCAGAGCGTGACTGTTCAAAATTCACCAAGCTGGACTTTGCATCCTTATTATAGTGATGAACTGGCATTTTTAAATCTGTATATCCACAATCCTTCTGATTCACCAAACACCGACGGACTTGACCCTGAAAGCTGCAAGGATGTGTTGGTTCTTGGAACTGTTATCTCTGTAGGCGATGACTGTATGGCAATCAAGAGCGGCAAGTATTATATGAGCCTCAACCATCATAAGGAAACGGATAACATTATTATCCGTAACTGTAAATTTGAGAGAGGCCATGGCAGTGTTACAGTTGGAAGTGAGGCAGCAGGCGGAGTTAAGAATGTTCATGTGTCTAAGTGCATTTTTGACGGAACAGACAGAGGTCTTAGGATAAAGACAAGGAGAGGGCGTGGAGAACGCTCGGTTCTTGATGATATTCTTTTTGAAAATATAAAAATGAATGGTGTTCACATGCCATTTACGGTCAACATGTTCTATTTCTGTGATCCTGACGGGCACAGCGATTATGTGCAGAATCAGAACCCTGCACCTGTTGACGAGATGACACCGAGCATAGGTTCTATCACAGGACGAAATATCAGCTGCAGTGATGTCAGCGCCTGCGTTCTTTGTGCAGTAGGCCTTCCTGAGAGACCAATCGGTAAGCTATTGTTTGAAAATGTTTCGGTTTCTCTTTTACCTAAAGAGGAAAGAATTCCGGAGCGTCCTGTTATGATGGATAATTTCGATGAAATGAGCGGGCGCAGTATTTATGCCAAGAATGTTAAGGAACTTGTTCTTAAGAATATGACAATTAGTGGAAGCGAAGATAAGGAACCGGAACTTATCAGCGTTGAGAATAGTCAGATTGAAAATGTAGTCATAGGGTAATCTTGCTATGAGAATGAAAGTACGTGTTGGCAAAAACGGGCACTTTTCCACCGTCTCAGAGGCGGTCCAGGCAGTGCCCTACGAAACGCCGGCAATTATATATGTAGAAGCCGGTATCTATAAAGAAAAGATCTTTTGTGAAAAGAAAGAGATAGAAATTGTGGGAGATGGCATGGAAAGCACGGTTATTGAGTATGATGACGGTGCTTTTGATGTTTTGCCTGATGGGACAAAACGCGGTACATTCAGAAGCTACACTGCTTTTTTTTCCGGAGAAAAAGTTACGGTTAAAAATATGACAATTCGTAACACAGCGGGAGATGGAAGTGTTGCTGGCCAGGCCCTTGCTGTATATGCGGATTCAAAGAAGTGTTATTATGAAAATGTGAAGCTTGAGGGACATCAGGATACTCTTTTTATGTCGCCACTTCCTGTTTCCGAGAGGCAAAAGAATGGATTTATGGGACCTAGAGTTCTCACGCCTCGCATAAATACAAAACAGTATTATAAAAATTGCGTGATAACTGGTGATGTGGACTTTATCTTTGGCGGAGCCGATGCAGTGTTTGATGACTGCAGGATTATCTGTAATGATCGCACAAGGCAGGAAAGGGAAGCAAAGGATGCTTGCCCGGAAGATGACAAAGTAAGTGTACTGTCTGATGAGCGTTACATAAACGGATATATCACAGCTCCTTGTGGAGCAAAAGACGGACTTGGAATGATATTCAGAAGATGCGTGGTTAAGGGCGAAGAAGGTTCGCCAAAAGCTTCTGTTTTTTTGAGCCGTCCATGGAGAGATGAAGCAAAGACAGTTTATTTAGACTGCACGATGGATGATACAATTGCCCCTGAGAGGTTCTCTGGCTGGGGGGCAATTGATAAGGTTCATGAGGATACATTTTACGGTGAATTTGGCAGCGTCTATGAGGATGGAAAGAGAATCTCACTTGGTTTAAGAAATTCCTGGGTAAAGGAAATTGATGAAAGAGAAGCAAAAAGAATAAGTGCTGCCGCGGATGAACTGATAAAAAGTGTAAAAAGGGAAAACGAATGAGCGAAAATAAGAAAATGAAATATCTTTTGCTGCGAGTGATGCTTGCGGCTCTTATAACAGTCGGGACTCTTGGTGGCTGCGGCAAAAAGCAGCAGATTCCTGCGAAGGAATATGTAAATGTACCTGCTGCAAGCATGGAATCATCAAGTGCAAGTAGTACAACTGAGACTGAGCCTGTTACAAGCATAGAAGCTTCAAGTGCGGTTAATATAGATGAGCCTGAAGCTGAATCAAGTACAGATTCATCTGAAAACAGTAGTGAAGCCGAGAAAAGCGTTCCTTCTGATGAAGCATCTACAGATTTTACTACTGTATTCAACGAAGAAGAGTACACTGTCAGCGAAGATAAAAGTTATGTTGAAGAGCCAACAATTGATGAGTATGGAACCTACACCACCAAGGATGATGTGGCTTTGTATATTCATATTTATGGAAAGCTTCCGTCTAATTTTATAACCAAGAAGGAAGCCAAAAAGCTTGGCTGGAGCGGTGGTTCCCTTGAAGAATATGCGCCGGGAAAGAGCATTGGCGGCGACTATTTTGGCAACTATGAAGGTCTTTTACCAAAGAAAAAGGGCAGAGAGTATCATGAGTGTGACATCGATACCCGTGGGAAAAAGAAGCGTGGGGCTAAGAGGATAATCTACTCCAATGATGAGCTTATTTATTACACACCCGATCATTATGAATCATTTGAGCTGCTGTATGGCGAGCCCTGAAAAAGGAAAATAGCATGGAACAGGTTTTTTATATAGATTTGATGGAAGTTCATAATAAAGAAGATTTGCAGGAAGAACTGGTAAAAGAGCTGCCTCTTCCTGATTATTACGGCAAAAATCTTGATGCATTTTATGATGTGCTGACGGAATTTGGCGGTGAATGGAATCTGATTTTTTACAATTCTAAGTTTGCAGAATACAGATTAGGCAAATATTTTGATGCGCTAAAGAGATTATGCACCGAGGCAAGCGAAGATGTGCCGAATTTAAAAATACGTTTTTATCCATAATAACTACATCATTTTTATTGCAAAGGAGGGTTTATGCGCTATCCGGAATTTCTTAAACCAGGTGGGACTATAGGTTTTGTAGCACCTTCATTTGGCTGTACTACTCAGCCCTACGTTAGTAGATTTGAAAATGCAAGGAAGAGATTTGATGAACTTGGCTACAAGATGGAGATTGGAGCAAACTGCAATCTGAACGAAGGTATTGGAATCAGTAATACTCCGGAAAAATGCGGAGAAGAGCTTAATTCTTTTTATAAGAGTGATAAAAATGATGTCCTGATGTCTGTTGGGGGCGGCGAGCTTATGAATGAAGTTGTGCCGTTTATTGATTTTCAGGGGATTAAGGAGTGCAAGCCTAAGTGGTATATGGGTTACTCTGACAATACAAATTTCATTTTCCCGTCAGTGACTTTGGCGGATACCGCGGCAATCTATGCTCCCTGTGCGGGAGATTTTGGAATGGAAAAGTGGCATCCTGCTGTAGGAGATGCGCTTGACCTTATTACAGGTAAGAAACTTACTTTTGAAAATTACGATAAATGGGAACTGGAGCTTCCTGAGGATGCGGACGATCTTTGCAGTTATTATGTGACGCAGCCTAATAAAATGAAGGCTTATGCTGCTCTGGATGGGCAGTCTACAAGCGCTGGACTCTATGATGGAAGCAGCGTGGAAAAAGAGATTTCTTTTGAGGGACGACTTATTGGCGGATGCCTTGACTGTCTTGCAAATCTTGTTGGTACAAAATTCGATGGAGCAAAAGACTTTTCAGAAAAGTATAAAGACGATGGAATAATATGGTTTTTTGAAGCCTGCGATCTGAATGTCTATAGCATACGAAGAGCTATTTGGAATCTTAGAGAAGCAGGGTGGTTTTCTCATGTTAAGGGATTTCTTATTGGAAGGCCGGGAGCTGCTTTTGGCCAGGAACTCTTTGGACTTGATCAGTATAATGCAGTTACTGATATGCTTGCTTCATTTAATGTGCCAATCCTTATGGACCTTGATATAGGTCATCATCCACCGATGATCCCGCTTCTTTGCGGCGCTGTTACAAAGGTTTCCTTTAAACAAAATAAGCTGACAGTTTCCTATCAGCTTAGATGAGTTCATGATAATTATCCGTATAAGGATGAGCTATCGAGCGATATGAATAGGCAGCGTAAATGCAGCATATTTATATCGCTCGAGTTTTTATAGAATTGTAAACTTCAAAATTTTGTTCGTATTTTTATTTTTCTTTTCTTCTAAGTATCTCAGTGTAGGCAAGGATGAGAGGAGCAACGCCCTTGGCTTCGTTTTCGACAACAGGTTCGGAAAAATAATATTCAAGTGAACCATCGCGGTGTTGTTCTCCGCCAAGCCCTGCAACAAGACATATTCCGCCAAGTTTTGGTGAACCATCTTCGTTCCTTGAAAGATATGTGGAAGTTATTCCATCAAAAGCTTTCATGGCAACATCTACAAATCTCTCCGGAAGATATCCAAGGCGAACTCCTTTTAAAAGACCATAGGCGATAAGGGCGGTGCCTGAGGTTTCAAGGTAGTTGCGGGAATCATCTTTTTTGTCAACAACCTGATAAAACATGCCGCTTTCATCCTGAAAAGGAATGAGAGAGTCGGCAAGATTTTTTAACATTGTCTGGAGATATCTGAATTCATAATACATGGATTCATCCATGGCTTCTGCAGTATCCACAAGGGCAACGGTAAACCAGCCAAGAGCTCTTAACCAGAAGTTGGGACTGCAGCCTGTTTCTTTATCAGCCCAGTACATATCACGGCTTTCATCATACCCGTGGTAGTAGAGACCTGTCTTTTCATCCTTCATAAGCTTTTCAACATTCTTGAACTGTCTGAAAGAATCAAGGCATCCCTGCATCTTATTGTAGCGGCGTTCATATTCCATATAGAAAGGCTGTGCCATATACATTCCATCGAGCCATACCTGATAGGGGTAGATGTTTTTGTGCCAGAAATTGCCGGCGTTTGTGCGGGGCATTGTGTCAAGCTGTGCACGAACAGTATCCATAGCCTTACGGTATTTTTCTTTTCCTGTAAGATCATATAATTTAAAAAGATTTTTGGATGGATTGATGTTATCTAGATTGTATTCGCTTGTGCTGTAAGTTTTGATGGAGCCATCTTCCTGAACAAACCAATCCATGAATTTATCAGCAAAATCAAGATATTTCTTATCACCTGTCATATCATAAAGAGAAAGAACAGCTGTGATCATGCAGCCATCGATATAGTTCCATTTATTCGGCTTTCCGCTAAGGATCTTCTCTATATTCCACATTGGATGCTCGGCGTCTGATTTCTCCAAAAGATAATCAACATATTCACCAAGCATATTGAAAGTTTCTTCTCTTGTCATAATAATCTCCACTTCTATAATTGAAATATCAAAAACACGCATATACTGCGGATTTCGAGCAATAATGAATGAGTAAGCAGACAGGTTCTCGACGCGGTCGACTTCAAATCGTCTGTTTGCATGCATTCGTTGATTTTATATTCAAGAATGTTCTCAATGTAAGCTCTTACATTCTATCATATCCGACTATTTTTACCAATAAAAACTTATAGTTATTAGTGAAAAATACACGCATCAACATTTCGGGGATATTTACAATCATTGTTGACTTATAGGGGCGTAAATAATATGATATATCGTTGTAAGAAAACTGAATTAATCAGTTTTTTTGCAGGTTTAAATTTCTATAGGATGTAAAGAGGAAATCATGGCTCAAAAGAAGAATTTTTATGAAGGCATTACGGGAAGAATGCTGGATTTTATCGATGAAAGTCCTACATGTTTTCATGTTATTGATAATCTGAAAAAACGCCTTGTTAAGGAAGGTTTTGTTGAACTTAAGGAAAGCGAGAAGTGGAACCTTTCAGAAGGCAGATATTTCGTTACAAGAAACGATTCATCTATTATTTCTTTTAAAATTCCCAAAAAAGATTTCAAGGGATTTTATATGATCGCAAGTCACAGCGATTCACCTTCTTTTAAGATAAAAGAGAATCCTGAAATGGAGACCGCAGGCGCTTATGTCAAGCTCAATGTGGAAAAGTACGGTGGAATGCTTTGCGCAGAATGGTTTGACAGACCACTTTCAGTTGCAGGTCGTCTTATTGTTAAGGGCAAAAACAGCAGTATTAAGACAAAGCTTGTAAATGTAGACAGAGATCTTTTGATGCTTCCGGCACTTGCAATTCATATGAACCGTGAAGCAAATGATGGTTACAAGTACAATGCACAGAATGATATGCTTCCTATATTTGGAGACGAGACTTCAAAGGATAAATTCTTTGAGGTGGTAGCAGATGCTGCAGACGTCAAAAAAGAAGATATCTTAGGACACGATCTCTTTTTATATAACAGAGTAAAGCCTACAGTATGGGGCTCAGAAGGCGAGTTTATCGCAAGTTCCAGACTTGACGATCAGGAGTGTGTATATACAACTTTTGAAGGATTTCTTAATTCTAAGGATTCTGACAATGCAGCTGTTCATTGCGTTTTTGACAATGAAGAAGTTGGAAGCGGAACTAAACAGGGCGCAGCTTCGACATTTTTAAAGGATACGCTGACAAGGATAAATGACAGCCTTGGAAGAACAAGCGAGGAGTTCTATACAGCAGTTGCAAACAGTTTTATGATTTCTGCTGACAATGCTCATGCTATCCATCCTAATCACCTTGATAAGGCTGATCCTGTGAACAGACCTGTGATGAATAAGGGAATCGTTATCAAGTACAATGCTAATCAGAAATATACTACTGATGCGGTATCAGCAGCTATGTTCAAGTTGGTCTGTGAAAAGGCAGGGGTACCATACCAGAGCTTTACAAATCGTTCTGATATGGCAGGCGGATCAACACTGGGGAATATTTCTACTTCACAGGTTGCTGTGAATACAGTAGATATAGGTCTTGCACAGCTTGCAATGCATTCGCCATATGAGAGTGCAGGCAGCAGGGATCCGGAATATCTTGCCCTTGCATCTAAGGTTTTTTATGAAAGTTGAGGTTTATTTTAATGGGACTATTTAATTTATTTGGTGGGAAAAAAGCGTCTGAGGGAGTAGACGAAGAAGTTCAGAACGCAGCAGTTCAAAAGGAAAATGAGAAACAGGCATCTATAAAAGCTCATGAAGGTATGGAGTGGCCCGGATTTCCTAAGCTTAATCCTGTAAACACTCAGGAAGCTTCTGACAGTGTAATGCCTGAAACTGTAACAGAGGAAAGAAAAAATGAAATCGGACCAATGATCTATGATGAGGATATGTCACCGGATTCACTTAGATTTTTATCAGGTCAGGAACTTCTTTTTCTTTTGACAGCACTTGAAGTTTTCGATAAGAAAGCTCCGCTTCCCGGATTTGAGAAGAATCACAGAAAAGTATACAATGAACTTCTTGGACGTATCAGAGATGCAGAAGTTCTCTATGTTTTATATGATATAACCACAGGTTTTCCTTTTGTTGATCATGGATTTGGAAATGTTTATTTTGAAAAAGAAACTGCAGAGAATGCTGCAAGGATGCTTTTTAAGCAGTTCAGAAGACTTCTTGTCAAGGAAGTTAAGGTTGAAAATCCTGATGATACACAGGCTGTTAAGAGAGGATTTTTTGACTACCTGTATTATATAGGCATTGAAAATATCCTTGTTGATAATGGAGCATACAGAGCAAGATTTAAGAGAAATGAGATCGTTGCTGCTCCCGGAGAGTGGAACGATGAGGATACTGCCAAGAACCCTATAAATCCTGCGCTTAATTTTGCTATGATTGATTTCCTTGAAGAACTCAGATGGCCGGTAAGCTATGAGAAGCGTGATGAAGTGGTAAGAGCCAAGGAAATGAGAATGCTTTCTCTTATCAGAACTTCTAATTTCATAGTACCAATGCAGCATGAAGGTCCTGTGGAAGTTCTTGAAAATGGAATGATGAAATTCAGCAAGGATACTAAGTTTAAGTTCCTTGTAATGAACAGCAAGGATGAAAAGCAGTTCCTTCCTGTGTATACAGACGGTATTGAATTTAGCAAAAAACTTCGCGGTTCAGAGTGGAATGCTGCAGTGTTCAAATACCAGGATATTCTCAAGTTCATGAATGACAAGGATGGTATTACAATTAACCCTGACGGACAGAATCTTCTTTTGCCAAAGGATAGAATGATGCTTCTTGAGATGGCAGGGCAGCAGGCTGACCAGATTAAAGGAACTGTAAAGAAGAACAATCCTGCATCAGGCGTAAACACTGAGGATGAGGCTGTTCAGAAGGCTCTAAACCAGGCTATAGCGCGTATGAACGAGAAAAAGGATAATTGATAAATTGCTTGTTAATGGACGGATATTAGTCTACAATTAAAGGTGTAGATTAATATCCGTTTTTCATTGAACAGGAAATTCACTCTTTGTTCTGGATTCAAAAATTAGAGGATTTAAGCATGTTTGACAGATTACTAGGTGATTATATGCTCCATAAGGGGCTTATTGCAAAAGATAAGCTCGCTCAGGCTTATAATGTTCAGGAAACTAAGCGGGCAAAACTGGGTGTGATTGCTGTTTCTGAAAAGCTTTTGACCATTGCCCAGGCTGAACAGGTTAATAGCCTACAGGCTACGATGGATAAGCGTTTTGGAGATATTGCAGTTGAAAAAGGTTATCTTTCAACTGCGCAATTAGGGAGACTTTTGGAATTACAGGGTAATTATTATCTGGCGTTTGTTCAGTCCCTTGTTGATGAGGGTATTATGACAATGGAACAGGTCAATTCTGCTGAGGAACAGTACCAAAGAGAATTTGGACTTACAGCGACAGATATGATGGATCTCAAGTCGGGGGATATTGACAGGATTGTACCCATTTTTCTTGATAGTACGGATGCTCAGTATCGAGGCATGTTTTCTGTTGGAATCAAGGCAATGTATCGACTTATTGATCATCATGTTTACATAGGAAAAGCCTATAGATCAAACTCTGTAAGAGGAGAGGTGCTTGGGTATCAGAAATTCCACGGTGAGGAATATGCTCTTGCTGCCATTACAGGAAAATACGACGATATTCAGAAACTTGCGATTTCTTATACAAAAGAGGAGTTTATTGAAACCGAAGAGGACGCGCTTGACGCTGTCTGTGAATTTATAAATTGCATAAATGGTCTTTATGCTACAGACAGAAGCAAATCCAATATCATGATAGAACTTGAACCGCCTGAGTTTTCAGTGACTTATAGTGAGGCAAGAGGCGATGAAATGATTGTTATGCCGGTTCACATAAGTGGCGGCGAAATATCATTTTTGATAACTACAAGTGAAAGAGTTGAAGTTGCATGATGTGCATAAAGGTCGGAGGTTAACCATGAAAACTGTACTAATTGTAGATGATTCAAGAACTTCACGCAGAATTTTAAGAGATATCCTGGAGAGAGCAGGTTATAAAGTTGTAGGCGAAGCGGTAAACGGGCAGGAAGGATACGACCAATATGTCAAACTCGGGCCTGATATAGTGACAATGGATATTACTATGCCTGTTGTTGACGGACTTGAATCATTAAAACTTATTAGGAAATATGATCAGAATGCTAAAGTTGTTATGATAACCGCAGCAGGTCAGAAAGAGAAGATGGTTGAAGCAGTAAAGGACGGGGCAGTAGAGTTCTTGTCCAAACCATTTATGGAAGAAAGCGTCCTGAATGCGCTTAATCATTGCTAAGAACTTGCTCTTTTGCTAGTATTATATAAGATTGAATTTGCCGGGGGTATTCAGCTCTCGGCATTTTTCTTGAATATAGAAGAACTTTTCAACAATACTTTGAGAGGGTTTTTATGAATAGAAATGTCTTGATAACAGGTGCTTCAAGAGGCATAGGAAAGAGCATTGCAGAGGCTTTTGCAATGCAGAAAGATAATCTTTATCTCACATGTGTTAATAATGTCGATATGTTAAAAGAATATGCCTTGGAACTTCAAGAAACATACGGTGTTCAGGTTCAGGCTTTTAAATGCGATTCGGGAAATTTTGACGAAGTAAAAGATATGTTTACCCGGATAAAAGATATTGATGTTGTGGTAAATAATGCCGGTGTTGCATGGATAGGCCTTTTGACGGATATGGAAGTGTCTGATTGGAAAAAGGTAATGAACACAAATCTGGATTCTCTTTTTTGCATTTCCAAATTTGCGGTTCCTATCATGGTAAAAAAACATAGTGGAAGGATAATAAACATTTCTTCGGTATGGGGGAATGTGGGGGCATCATGCGAAGTGGCTTATTCAGCCTCAAAGGGCGGCGTTAATTCTTTTACCAGAGCATTGGCAAAAGAACTTGCGCCATCAGGAATAAGCGTAAATGCCATAGCGTGCGGTGTTATTGACACAGATATGAACAGACTTCACTTGTCGGAAGAGGATATGCAGGAGCTTACGCAGGAAATACCTATGGACAGGCTTGGAAGCCCAAAGGAAGTTGCTGAGCTGGTTATCAGAATAACAGATGCGCCATCCTATATGACAGGGCAGATCATTACAATTGACGGTGGATGGATATAAACTGTAGCGAATAACAAATAAAAACTTCTTTACAAAATGAAAAGATGTGATATTATATAATTAAATTGTATACAACCTAATTCGCATAAAGGAGGTTTTTTATGTACGATCTTATTATTGTAGGTTCAGGTCCTGCGGGACTTTCAGCAGCTGTTTATGCAAAAAGAGCCGGATTAAACATGATTATTATAGAGATGAATCCTGTCAGCGGAGGCCAGATAATAAACACTTATGAAGTTGATAATTATCTAGGCATTCCAGGGGCTAACGGCTTTGATATGGCGATGAAATTCAGAGAACACGCTGATAAACTTGGTGCTGAGTTTATTTCTGCAACTGTTACGGGAATTGAATGCATTGACAAAGGATCCGATACCCAGGCTCCTGTATATAAAGTTGTTACAGATGATGGCGAGTTTGAGACTCATACGATTATTCTCGCGACAGGAGCTCATCATGCTAAACTTGGTATCAAAGGTGAGGAAGAATACCTTGGAAAAGGTGTATCCTACTGCGCAACTTGTGATGGCGCTTTTTACAGAGGAAAAGTTACAGCTGTAAACGGCGGAGGAGATGTAGCGGTTGAAGATGCTATTTTCCTTGCAAGATTTTGCAGTAAAGTATATCTCATCCACAGAAGAGATGAGCTCAGAGCAACCAAGATTCTGCAGGATGAACTGTTTGGACTTGATAATGTTGAAGTTATCTGGGACAGCGTTATTAAGGAAATCAAGGGCGAAGACAAGGTAACCGAACTTGTGGTTGAAAACGTTAAGAACAAAGAAACAAATAACGTAAAAGTAGATGGAATTTTTGTGGCAATTGGTATACATCCAACCACTGACAATTATTCTGAATTGGTTGAGTGTGATGAAAAAGGTTACGTTATTGCGAATGAAGATTGCGCAACTTCTGCTCCGGGTATTTTTGTTGCAGGTGATTCAAGAAAGAAGAGACTTCGTCAAATCGTTACAGCTGTCGCAGATGGCGCAAATGCTGTAACATCGGTTCAGGACTTTTTGGTTGGAAAGGCTAAGTGAATCGTCAAAACATAATAAAGGAAACTGTATTAAGTGCAATTCGTATCTTCCAAAAGGCTAAAGTATCGAATTTTCGTTTTGGATTAAATTATTTTAGCTTGACAAAATTTTATATATAGTTTATATTCGTAAAAGATGTAACAAATTTCGTAACATTTTTGGAGGGACGATTTGAAGAATGCTAAGACGCAGCTTATTGCACTTACAGTTACAGCTGCTATGACATTCTCAAGCTTTAGCCTAGACGCTTTTGCTGCATCATCAAATAAAGTGACAAGTGTAATGCCACAGGCCGGTATTACTTATGCACTTGGAAATAATCAGGTGTCACTTTCTACTTTGCAGCAGTCAGTAGAACTTGAGAAAAAAGAAAACGAAACAGATTCAATATCCACAAATAGTGTAACAGAAGATGGAGTTGACTTATCTAATACTGTTACTGATGTAACACCAAAGGCTTCACTTGTAACAGATAATATTTTAAGGGATATTCAGAGCGCTACAGGCGCAGTTATTAAGAAGACTGAAGAAAAGGCTTCCAGCGAAGAAGAGGAAGCAAGTAAAGAGGTTTCTGAAGAAGAAACATTTAAATCACTGGTAATTGCAAAAGTTACCAATTACGTTAATGTTCGTGATCTTCCAAGTGAGGAAGGCGAGATAGTTGGTAAGCTTTACGATAAGTCAGTAGGAACTTATATTGAAGAGCAGGATGGCTGGTACAAGATCCAGTCAGGTTCTGTAGAAGGATTTGTAAAGGCTGAATTTTGTGTAACAGGCGATGATGCCGTTGAACTTGCCAAGCAGGTAGGCACAAGAATCGCAACTGTTACAACTACTACACTTAAGGTTAGAAACGGAGCCGGACTCGATGCAGAGGTTATCGGTCTTGTTCCTATTGAGGACGAACTTGTCGTTGTAGAAGAACTTGACGGATGGGTTAAGGTTAACATCGAGGAAGGTGATGGTTACGTATCCACAGATTATGTAACACTTTCAACCGAATTTGTTAAGGCTGAATCCAAGGCGGAAGAGGAAGCTCGTCTTGCAAAAGAAAAGGCTGCAAGAGAAGCTGCTCAGAAGGCTGCTCAGAAGGCTGCCAAGTCAGAAAGTTCATCTTCCAAGAGCAGTTCATCAGATTCAAGCAAGAGCTATAAC
Source organism: Butyrivibrio sp. YAB3001 (assembly GCF_900112195.1). Taxonomy (GTDB): domain Bacteria; phylum Bacillota; class Clostridia; order Lachnospirales; family Lachnospiraceae; genus Butyrivibrio. Next base: position 290,456 of record NZ_FOKR01000003.1, on the reverse strand, counting down.
TCTGCTAGTTCATATACAACTGCAACAAGTTCAATCGGTTCTGCTGTATCACAGTTTGCTCAGCAGTTTGTGGGCAATCCATATGTATACGGCGGTACAAGTTTGACAAACGGTGCAGACTGTTCAGGATTTGTTATGAGTGTATATGCTAACTTTGGTGTTAGCCTTCCTCATAGTTCCGGTGCTGACAGATCAGTTGGTGCAGCTGTTGATGGTTTGGCAAATGCTCAGCCTGGAGATATTGTTTGCTATTCAGGTCATGTAGCTATTTATATTGGTGGCGGACAGATTGTACATGCATCAACCGCTAAGACGGGTATCAAGATATCTAATGCAGATTATCGTACTGTTCTTGCAGTTAGAAGAATCTTCTGATTCTGTTATATTTATGCCAGGTATGAAAAATAATATATAGCAAAAGACACTACTCACGTATGGGTAGTGTCTTTTCGTTTATGCAGGATAATTTAGTGTAAAATAAATATGCCATATTTACGACATTACATACATTTTGGGCACTGATTGCGGGAATGCGTAAATTTATAATCTAAACATTGCATTGTGGGAAATGTTGTAATCGAAATTTGGATTTTATAGTTTTGCACATAAAATGAAAAGTCAACATAGAAATTTTAAAATTTTTTATAGAAATTTTAAAAGTTATCCACAATTCACATTTTACAAGGGCTTATTTGACTACTTATACACGAAGTTATCCACAATTTCCACGAAAAACGTTACAAAAATACGAGTTTTACACAATTGAAAACGTTAGAATTTTTTGTACAAAATATACAAATCAAACATTTTATTTCCTGAGCAAAAGAAATATTATTTTGATCATCTTATAAATTGCATATATCCTTTATTGAATGTTATAATAACGTATAGACAAAAAAGGAATTAGTGTATAATTGTCTTAAAATTTACAGCCTGAGATTCATATCTTTGGTTAGAGCAAAGGGGATGATTGCATGAAATTCACTATCGTAGGAAAAAACATCGAGGTAACACCCGGTCTTCGCTCAGCAGTAGAGGAAAAGATTGGAAAACTGGAGAAATACTTTACTCCTGAAACGGTTGCTAATGTAACACTGAATGTGGATAAAGAAAGACACAAAATCGAAGTTACCATTCCCGTTAAAGGAAAAATAATCCGTGCTGAACAGGTCAGCAATGATATGTATGTATCAATTGATCTGGTAGAGGAGGTTATTGAGAGACAACTTAAGAAGTATAAGAGTAAACTTGTTGATAAGCAGCAGGCTGAGGTAAGCAATTTCAAGAAAGAATATCTTGAATCTGATTATCTTGATGACGAGGAGATCAGAATTGAGAGAATGAAGAAATTTGATCCAAAGCCTATGTATGCAGAAGATGCATGCGTTCAGATGGAACTGCTTGGACATAATTTCTTCGTGTTTGTTAATGCTGAAACAGATCAGATAAATGTTGTCTACAAGAGAAAAGGCAATACATATGGCATTATCGAGCCGGAGGGGTGAGACTCTTAATTGGGGATAAGAGTTGTTATATGAGAGTTTTATAATGAAATTCATATAAGATTTTTAAGAGGTAGTGCCTATGAAGTGATAGGTGCTACCTCTTTTACAAAACAGAAAAATCCTATTCGTTTACGGGCATAAAACTGAATATGACTGTGCATTACTGAGTTGGTTATAAGTTCACATTTTGGTCAAAATCATGTTAAAAAAATGTCAATTTATAGATTTTTAATAAATTTAAAACGGGAAGTCGTTTGTTTTTGTTGCATTTGCATATGCTGTGTGCTAGAATTAATACGTTATGACAAAAATTTAACGAGTTAAACGGAGGTAATACTTTATGGCACAGAAAGTAGTTATAGCAGGCGCATGTAGAACAGCTATCGGCAAGATGGGCGGAGCTCTTAGCAATACTCCTGCAGCAGAACTTGGTTCAATCGTAATCAAGGAGGCACTTAATCGTGCGGGAGTTAAGCCAGAAATGGTAGATGAAGTTCTTATGGGATGCGTTATCCAGGCAGGTCTTGGACAGAATGTAGCAAGACAGGCATCAATCAAAGCTGGTCTTCCTATTGAGACTCCTGCAGTTACACTTAATGTTGTATGCGGTTCTGGTCTTAACTGTGTCAACATGGCAGCTGACCTTATCAAGGCTGGCGAAGCTGATATCGTAGTTGCTGGCGGTATGGAGAACATGTCTATGGCTCCTTATGCACTTCCTAATGCACGTTTTGGATATCGTATGAACAACGGTACAGTTGTAGATACAATGGTAAATGATGCTCTTACAGATGCTTTCAATCACTATCACATGATGATCACAGCAGAGAATATCTGCGACAGATGGAATCTTACAAGAGAAGAGCTTGATGAGTTCTCAGCTAATTCACAGCAGAAATGTGAAAAGGCAATGGCAGATGGCAAGTTCAACGATGAGATCGTTCCTGTTCCTGTAAAGGTTAAGAAGGAAATCGTAGATTTCAAGGTTGATGAGGGTCCTCGTGCCGGCACAACTGTTGAGACTCTTGCAAAGCTTAAATGCTGCTCAGGTAAAGAGGGCGGTCTTGTAACAGCTGGTAATGCATCAGGTATCAATGATGGTGCTGCAGCAGTTGTAGTTATGAGCGAAGAGAAGGCAAAAGAACTTGGAATCAAGCCTATGGCTACATGGGTAGGCGGCGCTCTTGCAGGTGTTGAGCCTGAAGTTATGGGTATCGGCCCTGTTGCTGCTACAAAGAAGGTTCTTAATAAGACTGGTCTTTCACTTGATAATATCGATCTTATTGAAGCAAACGAAGCTTTCGCTGCTCAGTCAGTAGCAGTTGCAAAGGATCTTGGCTTTGATATGAGCAAAGTTAACGTAAATGGTGGTGCTATTGCACTTGGTCACCCTGTTGGAGCTTCAGGATGCCGTATTCTTGTTACACTTCTTCATGAGATGGCTAAGAGACCTGATGCTAAGAAGGGTCTTGCAACACTTTGCATCGGCGGTGGAATGGGCTGCGCTACTATCGTTGAGAAATATGAGTGATATTAGGAATGAGTATGTAGCCTGCAGTGCTTGCACTTTGCAGGCTACATATGAAATGACTTAACAGACATGAGGAAGAAGCGCGATAGCGCGGATTCCGAATGGATGTAGGAATGCGAGAGCGAAGCGTAGCATTCCGTATATCACGAATAATAAGTTGTGATATACGAAGACATGAGGAAGAAGCGCGATAGCGCGGATTCCTACCCGTAAAATATTAATGTGGTACATAAATCATAGGAGGCGTAAAAATGGGTTTTGTTAATTGCGAAGTAAAAGATTCAATTGCTGTTGTTACAATTAATCGTCCTGAGGCACTTAATGCTCTTAACTCTCAGGTTCTTGATGATCTTGCAGCAGCATTTGACAGCATCGACACCAATGTTGTAAGAGCAGTTGTTCTTACTGGCGCCGGTGAGAAATCTTTTGTTGCAGGAGCAGATATTGGAGAGATGTCTACTCTTTCAAAGACCGAGGGTGAGGCCTTTGGTAAAAAAGGAAATGATATCTTCCGTAAGATTGAGCAGTTCCCTGTTCCGGTAATTGCTGCGATCAATGGATTTGCTCTTGGTGGTGGATGTGAGATTTCTATGAGCTGTGATATTCGTATCTGCTCAGAGAACGCTATGTTTGGTCAGCCTGAAGTTGGTCTTGGAATCACACCTGGATTTGGTGGAACACAGAGACTTGCTCGTCTTATCGGCGCAGGAATGGCTAAACAGCTTATTTATACAGCTAAGAACATCAAGGCTGATGAAGCGCTTAGAATCGGTCTTGTAAATGCAGTATATCCTCTTGAGGAGCTTCTTCCTGCTGCTGAGAAGATGGCTTCACAGATTGCTGCAAATGCACCTATCGCTGTTCGTGCATGCAAGAAAGCTATCAATGATGGTCTTCAGACAAACATTGATGATGCACTTGTTATCGAAGAGAAGCTCTTTGGTTCATGCTTCGAGACAGAGGATCAGAGAGAGGGTATGGCTAACTTCCTTAGAAAGAAAGACGACCCTGCAAAGGTTAAAGTAGTTGCATTTAAGAATGCTTAAATAATATTTAGACTGATTAAATAAGACAACAAAAAATTATAAGGCGCGTCAGGTTTACGGACCTGACGTACCAAACATATTTTTAGGAGGATAATAAAATGAAAGTAGCTGTTATTGGTGCAGGTACAATGGGATCAGGAATTGCTCAGACATTTGCTCAGGCTGAAACTGTTGAAAAGGTATATCTTTGCGATATTAAGACTGAGTTTGCTGAAGGCGGTCTTGCTAAGATCAAGAAAGGTCTTGATAAGCAGGTTGCTAAGGGAAAGAAGACTCAGGAAGAAGCTGATAAGATCACAGGAAAGATTCAGACAGGTCTTAATGACATCTGTGCTGATGCTGACCTTGTAGTTGAGGCTGCTCTTGAAGTTATGGATATCAAGAAGAATCTTTTCAAAGAGCTTCAGGACAACGTAGTTAAGAACCCTGATTGTATCTTTGCTTCTAACACATCATCACTTTCTATCACAGAGATCGGTTCAGGCCTTGCAAAGCCTATCATCGGTATGCACTTCTTCAATCCGGCTCCTGTTATGAAGCTTGTTGAAGTTATCCAGGGCGCTAACACACCTGATGACATGGTTGAGAAGATTAAGAAGATTTCTGAGGACCTTGGAAAGACTCCTGTACAGGTTAACGAGGCAGCAGGTTTTGTTGTTAACAGAATTCTTGTTCCTATGATCAACGAAGGTATCTTCGTATATTCAGAAGGCGTATCAGATATCCAGGGTATCGATACAGCTATGAAGCTTGGATGCAACCATCCTATGGGACCCCTTGAACTCGGCGATTACATCGGACTTGATATCGTTCTTGCTATCATGGATGTTCTTTATGCAGAGACAGGCGATTCTAAGTATCGTGCATGCCCTCTTCTTCGTAAGATGGTTCGTGGTAAGAAGCTTGGTGTTAAGACTGGAATCGGCTTCTACAACTATGCAGATGGAAATAAGGTTCCTACAGATAAGTAATCGCTTAGCGAGGTTCTTTACGAGCTTAGCGATTACTTACACTTGAATACGAGGCGAGGTATTATCGAGCCCGTAGTGTCAAGTGTTACGAGAATAATCGCTTAGCGAATTATATGAAATAATATATTATTAAATGGAGGAAATAATAATGGATTTTCAGCTTGATCAGCAACATGAAATGGCAAGAGCTCTTTTTAAGGATTTTGCAGAAAAAGAAGTTAAGCCACATGCAATAGACGTTGATGAGACAGAGGAGTTCCCAAGAGAAACAGTTGCTAAGATGCAGAAGTATGGCTTTATGGGTATTCCGATTCCAAAGGAGTATGGTGGACAGGGTTGTGATCCTCTTACATACGTTATGTGCGTAGAGGAACTTGCAAAGGTTTGTGGTACAACAGCAGTTATCGTTTCTGCACACACATCACTTTGCTGTGATCCTATCATGACATATGGTACAGAAGAGCAGAAGCAGAAGTACCTTGTACCTCTTGCAAAGGGCGAGAAGCTTGGCGCATTTGGTCTTACAGAGCCTATGGCTGGTACAGATGCTCAGGGTGTTCAGACTAAGGCTGTTCTTACAGAAGATGGTAAGGAATGGGTTCTTAACGGATCTAAGTGCTTTATCACAAATGGTAAGGAAGCTGATGTTTACATCATCTTTGCTTATACAGATATCGTAGAAGATAAGAAGGGCAGAAAGCAGAAGAAGTTCTCAGCATTTATCGTTGAGAAAGATACTCCTGGTTTCACTTTCGGAACAAAAGAGAATAAGATGGGTATCCGTGGATCATCCACATACGAACTTATTTTCCAGGATTGCCATATTCCTGCAGAGAACCTTCTTGGTGCTCGTGGAAAGGGCTTCAACATCGCTATGCATACTCTTGACGGCGGACGTATTGGTATCGCTGCTCAGGCTCTTGGTATTGCAGAGGGTGCACTTGACAGAACAGTTGAGTATGTAAAAGAGAGAAAGCAGTTCGGAAGAGCAATCGGTGCTTTCCAGAATACACAGTTCCAGCTTGCAAACATGGCTACACAGTGTGAAGCTGCAAGACTCCTTGTTTATCAGGCTGCTGATGCAAAGAAGAATAAAGACTACTACGGAATCGAAGCTGCTAAGGCTAAGTTGTTTGCTGCTGAAGTTGCAATGGATGTTACAACAAAGGCAGTTCAGCTCCATGGTGGTTATGGTTACATCAGAGAGTACGAAGTAGAGAGAATGATGCGTGATGCTAAGATCACAGAAATCTACGAAGGTACATCAGAAGTTCAGAGAATGGTTATCTCTGGTGCTTTGCTTAAATAATTACCATTAGCGGTATTTGTGAGAAAGATGTACTTTAAATAATATAGAAGGAGACAATTAAGATGAAAGTTGTAGTTTGCATTAAGCAGGTCCCTGATACAAAGGGCGGCGTTAAGTTCAAACCCGATGGAACATTGGATAGAGGTGCAATGCTTGCTATCATGAACCCTGATGACAAAGCAGGTCTTGAGGCAGCACTTAGATTAAAAGATCAGTATGGCGCAGAGGTTACAGTTCTTACTATGGGACTTCCTAAGGCTGATGCTGTACTTAGAGAAGCATTTGCTATGGGCGCAGACAAGGCAATCCTTGTTACAGACAGAGTACTTGGTGGCGCTGATACATGGGCAACATCTTCTACTATCGCCGGAGCACTTAGAAACCTTGAATATGATCTCATTATCACAGGCCGTCAGGCTATCGATGGAGATACAGCTCAGGTTGGACCTCAGATTTCTGAGCACCTTCACCTTCCTGTAATCTCATATGCAGAGGAAATCAAGGTTGATGAGAATGCTAAGACTGTAGAAGTTAAGAGACAGTTCGAAGACAGATATCATATTGTGAAGGCTAAGATGCCTTGCCTTATCACAGCTCTTTCAGAGCTCAATGAGCCTAGATATATGACTCCTGGCGGAATTTTCGATGCATTCGAAAAGGAAGTTACAGTTTGGGGCAGAGCAGATCTTAAGGATGTTGATGACTCCAACCTTGGACTTAAGGGATCACCTACACAGATTGCTAAGGCTTCTGATAAAGTTAAGAAGGGTCAGGGAGAAAAAGTTGTTCCTGATTCAGCAGAAGAAGCAGTTGAGTATATTGTAGGCAAACTTACAGAGAAGCATGTGATCTAAAACATATTTTAAAAATTTTTTGAATAAAGGAGAAGAGTCATGTCTTTAGAAGAATATAAAGGTGTATTTATATTTGCTCAGCAGGTTGACAATGAACTTTCAAGTATCGCGCTTGAACTTCTGGGCAAAGCAAAGGATCTTGCAAAAGACCTTGATGAGAAGAAAGTAACAGCTGTACTTCTTGGAAGCGGTGTTGGCAATCTTGTTGACAAACTTGCTGAGTACGGAGCTGACAGAGTTATCGTAGTTGATGATCCTGCACTTAAGGATTACAGAACAGAGCCTTATACACATGCTCTTGCATCTGTTATCGACGAGTACAAGCCTGAGATCCTCCTTGTTGGCGCTACAGCAATTGGTAGAGATCTTGGCCCTAGAGTATCTTCAAGAGTACACACAGGTCTTACAGCTGACTGTACAAGTCTTGATATTGGTGATTTCCCTCTTGAGCCATCACCAGTAAGAGAGACAAAGCACAAACAGCTCCTTATGACAAGACCTGCATTTGGTGGAAACACAATCGCTACAATCGCTTGCCCTGACTTCCGTCCTCAGATGGCTACAGTTCGTCCAGGCGTTATGCAGAAGATTGATCCTATTAAGGGTGCTAAGGCAGAAGTTGTTGAGTTCAATCCTGGATTCGAAGAGAACAACTGCTACACAGAAATCCTTAAGATCGTTAAAGAAGCTTCTTCAGTTGCTGATATCCAGGCTGCTAAGATCCTTGTATCAGGTGGTCGTGGAGTTGGAAGCCCTGAGAATTTCAAGATTCTTGAAGACCTTGCAGAAGCTCTTAACGGAACAGTATCCTGCTCACGTGCAGTTGTAGATTCCGGCTGGAAGCCAAAGGATCTTCAGGTTGGACAGACAGGTAAGACAGTTAGACCTCAGCTTTACTTTGCAATCGGTATTTCCGGAGCAATCCAGCACGTTGCAGGTATGGAAGAGTCTGATATCATCATCGCTATCAACAAAGATGAGAACGCTCCTATCTTTGATGTAGCTGATTATGGTGTTGTAGGCGATCTTAACAAGATTGTTCCTGCTCTTACAAAGAAGATTAAGGAAGCTCTTGCAGCAAAGGGCTGATAAAACAACTACACTAGTAGTAAATCAAAATCTAGGGGAGGTCACCTTATAAAGGTTGGCCTTCCTTAGTTTTTTTATTTACGATGATAATGTGTTAAGATATTAAAATAGTAAAAATACAGGAGATTTACATGGATAAGAAACAAAAATTACTTGATCTTATAGATAAGGCAGGGAAGGGGAGCATAGAAGCTGCAGAGCAGATCGCTATAGGTTACTTTAATGGGGATTTTGGCGAAAAGAATCCTACAAAAGCTAAGAAGTGGGCTTCTTATGCTGCTAAACATGGAAGCGAAGCTTCAATGGAATTGCTGGAAAAGCTATGAAGAGCATAAATGATAATAATCTTTTTGCACTAAAAACTATTCCTGTAATTGTTTCATTATTTGGAACTTTAGCTTTGAGTGGTTGTGCATCAGGTGCAAATGATGTGACAACGACTTCTGATCAAGATAAAAATGCCTCTATTCCGTTGATTGATGAGTATGACGCGGAAATGAAAAGTGCACATTTCATAAGTGCGCCCGTTATAGATAAGAATGATATAGATAAAGAAATCTCTGAATATGAGGCTTCATATAATATGCTCGTCGGAAGCAATGAGGCATATTTTGTGCTGGGTGATGAGACGGGTGAATATGGAAGACTGATATTATTTGGACTTAGAACATCTTCTGATGGTGATAAATTTATTTTCAAGAGCTTTAATAACGGGACTGAAGATAAAGTTTTCTATAAAGAAATATTGCTACAATCTGCTTCTGATGCAGAAAATGTTTTTGAGGTTAATATTAAAGTAACCGGTGAACAGGCAGAGGTTGGCATAAACGGAGAATACGTTGGCGCCATTGATATTCCGAAATTTTCACTGGGATGTGTTGGAACCTATAATAACAGAGGCGTTGATGTTGCACATATTGATGATATATCCGTAAAGTGCAAAGAGCAGGTTCTATTCGAAGATGACTTTGATGGAAACTTTGCAAATAATCTTTTTGATTATGATTATGCCGGCACTGCAGAAAGCGCTTTTTCACCTTACTATGTAAAATTGGATTACGATACCAAGGGGAAAAGTCTTATAGTGCCTTCGGGATTTATAATATCAGAAACTAAGAAAGACTGTGCTAAAACTTTCAGAAAAGAGTTTGATGCGGATAAAGGTAAAATTGAGAGCGCATATCTTTATATGACAGCATTTGGAAGTTTTGATATTACACTTAATGGCCAGAAAGTGTCTGAAAACTTTTTTGAGCCTGGGAAAATGGTTTTTGACCAGTATTTAAACTATGTTTCCTACGATGTTACAGATTTTTTGGAAAAGAATAATACTCTTTCTATAGAGCTTTTTCATGGATTTTTTGACAGAGGAGTTGGATATCCTGAGACTGCAACTCCATGGGGGAAGCGCCTTGCTGTTAAGGGCGAGCTTGTCATCAATTATAAAGATGGCAGCAGAGAGATAATTCCTACCGATGATTCTTTCAAGGTTTCGAGTGAGAGCAGATATAGATCTGATGACATATATCAGGGTGAGATGATTGATGACAGGATTGGTGCCGAGGAATCAGGCGATTGGACAGATGTGGCAGTTGATGATGTTCAGGAGCATCTATTAAATCTTCCGATTTATAAAAAAGAAAACGAGTCAATCGCTTGCACTGAAAAGCTCAAGGCTCTAAGTGTTTCTGAGCCTGTTCCGGGGCATTTTGTGTATGACTTTGGGCAGAACATAGCAGGAACAATTTCTGTGGATTTTGGCAAGCTGAAAGATAATAGTGCGGCAGAAGGAGAGGTTGTTACATTTAGGTATGGTGAGCTTCTTAATTCCGAGCAGATGGTAAATTCGGATGATGAGCCGGGAACTGTCTGGACGCAGAATCTGCTAACTGCAAGAAACACTGATTATTATGTCTTTGGAAAAGAAAAAGATAAAAAGGTTACTTTTTTACATACATATCACGGTTTTAGATATGTTGAAATTACAGGACTTTCAAATGCGCTTGATGCAGATGCGCTGGAAGCGCTAGTCTTATCATCTGATTTGCAGGAGACAGGCGACTTTAAGTGTTCTGACGAGATAATAAATAAATATTATTCGAATTCTGTTTACAGCTTAAAGTCAAATCTCATGGATGTGCCAACTGATTGTTGTCAGAGAGATGAAAGGCTTGGCTGGACGGGTGATGCACAGCTTACATCTTTATTTGCAATGTATAAATATGATGCAGAGTCTTTTTATAGAAATTACCTAAAAGAAATCCGGGCTATGCAGGGGAATGACGGTCTGATAAGCGATGTGGCTCCTGCAAGGGATCTCTTTGGAGGACATAGCTGCTGGGGAGACTGCATAATAACAATTCCCTGGAACCTGTATCTGCAATATGGTGACGACAGCGTAATTCGTGAGAATATTGATGCTGCTACAAAATGGTTGGATTATCTTGTCTCTAATTCAGAAGATTTTCTTTTTACTTCAGGAGGCTACGGAGATCATTTATCCATGCAGAATACACCTGAAACGCTTAGCGATACTGCGTGGTGTGCGCATTCAGCCAGAATTTTGGCTAAGATGTATAAAACAATCGGAGATAAGGAAAACTTTGATAAGTACAATAATATTGCAGATAGTTTTACAGATAGCTGGCAAAAGACATTCATAAGAAGTGATGCTTCATTAGAAGGCGGCATACTTATCGATGGTGCAGAGACAGAGACTGCATATTCTCTGGGTATTTCATTTGAGCTTTTTCCGAATGAACTGATGGATGCGGCAGCCGGAAGGCTTAAACTGCTGACGGAGTACGGAGGATATATCTTTTACCCCGGATACTCAGGACTATCGTTTTATCTGCCTGCACTGTCAGCAAATGGATATATAGATGATGCGGTGGAGGCTATGACCAATACTTCTTCCGGTGGTCTTGCTCATCCAGTCACACTTGGACTTACCACTAATCCTGAGGAGATTGGCGCATTTAAGTATAATGATTTTGAGGGTAATGAGTATCCTGATGGAAGATATTATGTTAGCGGTTCGCTTAACCATGCGGCATATTCATCGGTGGCAACGTTCTGCTTTACTGATATTTTGGGGATTGTACCTGATGAAGAAATGCCAGGATACAAGCATTTTTATATACAACCAAAGATTGGAAGTATGCTCACGAGCGCTGAAGGCAGTTTTATTTCACGCTATGGGAAAATAAGTGTTTCCTGGAATCTTGATGAAAAGCAGCTTTCATGCACGATACCTGATGAGAGCACATGTACACTGATTCTTCCCAATGGAGAGAGTCATGAGCTTTCAAGTGGTGAATATATATATAGTCTTGACTGAAATGGCGGAAACCTGCATATATGGTGGCTTTCGTGCAACAATGAATCTAAATGGTAAAAAATATTGTTACGATGAGGTGAAAAATGAAAAGCATACTCGATTATGAAACCGTTGCATTGGTTGATGAAGCTGATGCAATAGAAATTATTGACCAGACTCTTCTTCCTGGAAAAATTGAGATTATAAGACTCTGCACCGCAAAAGAAATATGGGATGCAATTTATCTTTTGCAGGTACGTGGAGCACCGGCTATTGGGGTAACTGCCGGCTTTGGAATTTATCTTTTGATGAAATATTCAAAGGCGCAGTCTTACGATGAATTTATGGAAGAGGTTAAGGAAAAGAGTGATTATCTCAATTCTTCAAGACCTACCGCGGTAAACTTATCATGGGCACTAAAACGCATGGAAGAGTGTGTGAAAAAGTTCTGTAGTGAAGCAGGTTCTTTTGATAAAGAAGCGGTAATTGCCAGAATGAAAGCCGAAGCTGAAAAAATCAAGGCTGAGGATATTGAGGTTTGTAGAAAAATCGGAGAATTCGGGCTTTCACTTATTAAAGATGGTGACGGGATTTTGACACATTGCAATGCAGGACAGCTTGCAACCTGCAAATATGGCACAGCGACAGCTCCTATGTATCTTGCTCATGAAAAAGGAATGAAGATAAAAGTATACTGCGATGAGACAAGGCCTCTTTTGCAGGGCGCAAGGCTTACGGCATTTGAGCTTCATTCAGCAGGCATTGATACAACACTTTTGTGCGATAACATGTCCGCATCACTTATGAAAAGCGGAGCTATAAATGCAATCTTTGTTGGATGTGACAGAGTTGCAGCAAACGGAGACGCCGCAAACAAAATAGGAACCAGCGTTGTTGCCACTGTTGCAAAAAGGTATGGAATTCCATTTTATGTCTGCGCTCCAACGTCAACAATTGATATCAGTACTCCAACAGGAGGAGACATTAATATTGAGCAAAGAAAACCTGAAGAAGTGACAGAAATGTGGTATAAAGAGCGAATGGCACCTGAGGGAGTAAAGGTATACAATCCGGCATTTGATGTCACAGATAATGAGTTGATTTCAGGTATCGTCACAGAATACGGAGTACTTCATGCCCCTTACGACAATGCAATCGCGGAGCTCTTTAATCATAAATGATTCTGCGGTTAGCGCATTTCTGTGACTAAGACGTATTAGAATGAATCTAGTGTAGTTGTTTTATATTAACTCGACTATATGCTAGCTTAAATTTTAAATCTGCTGAGTTGTCATAGTTGATGTTAACATTAACGCGTTGAGTATTGTTTAATAAAGTGATAAAATATATTTGTTAGAGTATCGTGACTGACAATATTCAAATGGATATGAACATCATGTTTAGTATTTGAATTTGTTAAAAATAGTTAGGCATCGATAATCTGCAAGCGATGAATTGACTTGCATAAAAATATAAAATTAATGGAGGGCGATATGGCTAGAAAAGTAGTTTTGGCGGGAGCATGCAGAACAGCAATCGGAACAATGGGAGGCGCATTATCTACAACACCTGCACCTGCACTTGGTGCAATAGTTATAAAGGAAGCGCTTAAAAGAGCAGGAGTTAAGCCTGAGCAGGTTGATGAAGTTTACATGGGATGCGTTATCCAGGCTGGACTTGGACAGAACCCTGCAAGACAGTCAGCAATCAATGCAGGAATTCCTGTAGAGGTTCCGGCAACAACTATCAATGTACTTTGCGGATCAGGTCTTCACTGCGTAAATCTTGCAGCAAAGCTTATCGGCATGGGTGATGCTGATATTATCGTTGCAGGTGGTATGGAGAACATGTCAATGGCTCCTTATCTTATGCAACAGGGCCGTTATGGCTACAGAATGGGATCCGGAGAGCTTCAGGATGCGATGATCAAGGATGCTCTTACAGATGCGTTCGGCGGTTACCATATGGGAATCACTGCTGAGAATATCGCTGAGCAGTGGCATCTTACAAGACAGCAGCTCGATGAGTTTGCAGCATGGTCACAGAATAAGGCTGAAACTGCGATAGCAGCAGGCAAATTCAAAGAAGAAATCGTTCCTGTTGAAATAAAGAAAAAGAAAGAAACAATTATTTTTGATACAGATGAAGGTCCAAGAAAAGGCGTGACTGCTGATGGTATTTCCCACCTTAAGCCTGCATTTAAGAAAGATGGCGGCGTTGTTACAGCTGCGAACTCTTCAGGAATTAACGATGCTGCATCAGCAATCATCGTAATGAGCGAAGAGAAGGCAAAAGAACTTGGCGTTAAGCCACTTGGAACATGGATTGCAGGAGAACTTGCAGGTGTAGAGCCAAGCATCATGGGTATTGGACCTGTTGCAGCAACTCAGAAGGTTATGAAAAAAGCCGGATATACAATCGGCGATTTCGAGCTCATCGAGGCAAACGAGGCATTTGCAGCTCAGTCTGTAGCTGTTCAGCATGACCTTGGATTTAGCAATGATGTTCTCAATGTAAATGGTGGTGCTATTGCACTTGGCCATCCTGTTGGATGTTCGGGAAACAGAATTCTTGTTTCTCTTTTGTATGAGATGCAGAGAAGGGATGCTCATAAGGGACTTGCCACATTGTGCGTAGGTGGTGGAATGGGCTGCGCTGCCATAGTTGAAAGATAAAAAAGATACCGAAAACTGATTTTTAGAATTTGTTTATGACCAGTGTACTGATATGCCGTATTATCAAATACCGGCATATCAGCACACCGGATAATTATCAGGAGGCGTAGATGGCTGATCGATCAATTCTGATTGTTGATGACAATGAGATCAACAGAGGGATTCTTGGAGAGATTTTCAGAGATAAGTACAATATCCTAGAGGCAGGAGATGGTGTTCGAGCTATGAAAATGATCGAGCAGTATGAAGATGCGCTGGCCGCTATTCTTCTTGATATTGTCATGCCTCAGATGGACGGCTATGAAGTGCTTGAGGCAATGCAGAGCAAGGATAATCTTAATGACAGCATTCCTGTCCTTATGATCACTGCAGATACTTCTACAGAGGCGGAGCGTACCAGCTATCAGAAGGGTGCTGCCGATGTTATCCATAAGCCGTTTGATCCGGTCATTGTAGATAAACGAGTTTCAAGAACAGTTGAACTTTTTGATTCCAAGAATAACCTTGAGGATCAGGTTGATGATCAGACAAGAGTTCTTAAGAAGCAGTTTGTTTATTTAAAGAAGCAGGAAGAACGTATTCGAAACAGTAATGAAAGAGTTATCGACACGATAGCTACTATCGTTGAGTTTAGAAGTATGGAGTCCAGTTATCACTTGAAGCGAATAAAGGGCTTTGTGCGAACGCTTGCTCTTACAGCGATGAATAATTATCCGGAACTTGGTCTTAATCCGCATCTTATAGATGTAATCACTCAGGCTTCTGCGATGCATGACATTGGGAAAATTTCTGTTCCCGATTCAATTCTGCTTAAACCTGGACGTCTTTCCAATGAGGAATTTGAGGTTATGAAGTCTCATACCACCAGGGGAAGCGAAGTAATAGAGATGATCAAGGATGTTCAGGATAAAGAATATAATGAGCTGTGCCTTGATATATGCAGACATCATCATGAGAGATATGATGGCGGCGGTTATCCTGATGGACTAAAAGGCGAAGAAAATTCGATTGCAGCTCAGCTTACAGCAATCTCAGATGTTTATGATGCTCTTGTAAGTGACAGAGTTTATAAGGCGGCTTATCCTTTAGATAAAGCATATGAAATGATCAAGAATGGCGAATGTGGTGTATTTTCCCCTAAGATCATGGCTTGTTTTGAATTTGCAAGACCTGATATGGAAAGACTTGTTCTACAGACAAAGGCTGCAGAAAAGGCAGAAAAAGGGTATTCGCCAACTGCGACATAAAAGTTGCGTAGAAAAATAAAAAATAAGCTTGACAAAAAAGCGGGAGATAAATATAATATATTTTGTTGTCGAGCTTAATAAGTGCGTGTAGCTCAGCTGGATAGAGCGTCTGGCTACGGACCAGAAGGTCGTGGGTTCGAATCCTGTCACGCACACTCGCTAGAAAGTCATTCATTTCGGTGAATGACTTTTCTTTTTGTCTAAAATTATATTTGATCATGTATACTTAATGAATTTTCAGAAAAAAGCATTATTAAATTTCAAATCCAATAATATATTATTAGATGTCTTATCCGAGAGTTTATAATTTGTTTATAATTTCTTATAAACTATATTTAGTTCATAGTTAATTTCCAGTTCTTATGAAAGCGCATACATTATTTCCTTCAATTATTGATAAATCCCATAGAATTGACGATTGAGAGCTATTGTAATATATGGCAATAACAAGATATCGTCAGCAACATAGCAATTGCCTATTTGGGTTGTGCCAAATGCACAAAAATCGCCTGTGAACTTTGTCTAAAATAAAGCGATTTCGATGAAAGAAACTCGATTATTCCTCTTGTTTTCGTCATTATTTATATGCTAAGATAAAGGCACGTTTTACAAGAAAATGTAAGCGTTTACATTATTAAGAAAGTATAAATTCTCAAATGATATTGCAGAAAGATACATTTACTGAGTGCTTTGTGTAATAATGAACGACCTTACATTTCAACAAAGATTGGGAGGATGCAAAATGAACAAAGGCAGAAAGTGGGGATGGCGTTTTGGGAGTAAAACGCTCGCTTCGATCATGGCTGCGTCTATGGTGTTTTCGTCTTTTTCTGCAGCAATGCCAGGGGGAATGGCGTTTGCCAACGAAAACAATGCTGATAATGACGAAATGATCCAAGAGGCGACCAGCGAGAGTACGAATGAGGCTTCTGTGGAAGACACAGATGATAAGTCCCATGAAGCAGAAAGCGGCACTGAAAACGCCAGTGAAGGTAATGCAGGTGAGGATAAGGAGTCTGATGGCGCTTTGACAGATGGTGAGGATGTCAAAGATGAAAAGACATCTGATTCTGATGAATCTTCTGAAAATGCCGGAGAAGGCAGTGGCGAGGATTCTGGCGATGTTGATCCTAACAAGGATGAAGATGACAAATTTGCCAGAGATAAAAAGCCGGTAAAAGAAGAAACAGATAAAGAATCTTCGGAAAAAGAAGAACTGGATAAGGAAGCATCAGATAAAGAAAAAACAGATAAAGAAAAAACAGATAAAGAAAAAACAGATAAAGAAAAAACAGATAAAGATAAAACAGATAAAGAAAAAACGGATAAAGATAAATCAGATAAGGAAAAGTCTGACAAGGACACAGAGAAGGATACAAAAGGTAGCGAAGAAACGGATGTAAAAGCTGATATCGTTTCAGAAAGATCTTTTGACGATTCAAAGGTTGATGTATGGGATTTTGGTGCAGAAAATCTCGGCGAAGAGTTCAATAACAGACTTGATGCAGCGATAATGAACAGCTTTTACTCAGTAGAAGCCGGAACAAACGGGAATAATATCACATCCTTTAGCCTGGATGATGGAGACTTTGTTTTTGAAGACGGAGGCTTTACTACATATCATCGTTTGAGAACCATTAACAATTCTCTCACAAGGTATGATGAGAATTCTCTTAAGGATTCCGAAGGAAATGTGTACAGCGGATACCTATACTGCAATAAGAACAGCACCGATGCAGTATATCTGGCAGTTGATTGTAGAGCGGATGACACTATTACAGCTTATGTTGCAAGTAACGGGCTTGATTCAGACATTCATTTCCAAAATTTAAATGATGCCTCTGATGATTCATATCAAACTCATTCATTGGGAAAAGAAACTGTGTCAAAGATGTTCTTTTATCCGGCTAAGGATGCAAAATACAAGATCTTTTCATCTAATGAAAAGCTTGTAGTGGCAAGAGTGATTCGTGAGCATGCTGAATATGCAAACCTTTCAGGAAAGGTTTGCAGCTCCGGATTGGAAGGTTCTTTTGACATAGTATTTACAAATATTAAGAACGGCAAAGAAGTAAAGGCAGCTGTGACAGATGGAAAGTTTTCAGCAGTTCTGGCAAAGGGCTTTGAATATTCACTTTCTTTGGAGGGAGCAGATGATTATGCAATAACATCTGATGGTACAGTTAGTATTTCTTCCGATGAAACAGTTGAAATTACGGTTGAGAAGGGCGCTCAGAAAGAAGAACCAAAGCAGCAGGATGATGAGAAAGAGGCGGTAGTTTATTCTGTGGAAGCAGATGCTCTTTCGACATTTGCGGCAGGCGCAAAGGCTGATGGTGAGACTGAGAGAGTTGGAACAGATAATTACTTTACATTGGTTTATTCGGCAAAATCTAAAGTAGATGCAAGCAAGAAAACCTGGGAAGATGATTATTCTGCCACTCAGAGAATCAATTTTGGCGGAGCTGCTACGCCTGAGAAAAACTCAATTAAATTCACAACATCAGGTGAAGCTACTGTAAAAGTATGGTGGGCACAGGGCGGAGATGACAACCGTCAGATGGCTATACTTGATGGAAGCGGAAACAAGGTTTGTGTTACAGAGGGAACTTATACCAAGAATAGCCCATACATTTCAACACTTAAAGTTGAAGAAGCCGGAACTTACTATCTCGGCTCTGCCACAAGCAATAACTACATATTCAAGGTTGAAGTGACGGATGGAGCACCTGCTGAAGTAGAAAAAGCAGAGTGGAGCAAGGTTAAAGCCCCGGTTATAAAAAGTGTTTCTCTTGATAAAAAAGATGAAGGCAAGATAGAAGTTGCAGTTGATGCAGTTGTTGGCCTGGCAGGTGGAGATAAGCTGACAGTTACTATGTTTGATAAACAGAATGAGGAAGTGACTTCTTTATCTTCATCAGCTGAGAAAAAGGAATTTAGCTTCAGCTTTGCGCCTAAAAAGACAGGAACATACCATTTTGCAGCATCTCTTACAAGAGAGGATGAAAGCGAAGCAAAAGAAAGTAAAGAATCAGATGAATTTCTTTTCACACTTCCACTTGCACAGCCTGAATTTAAAAATGCAGTAAACAGGGGAAGCGGCAAGGTTACAGTTAAGTTTTATTCTGTTGCGGAAGCAACAAGCTATATTTTATATGCTGCCGACAAGACAGACGAAAAGACAGCAATGTCTAAGGCAGTTGTTAATGCCAAAGAGGCAGATGTTGACAATAAGACTGAGTATGAATATGCATTTGTGGGATTAAATGTAGGACATGAGTATGAATTTACATTGATCGCTGCAAGAGATGATGACAGGTCAAAAGAAAATACAATGACGATCATGGTTACTGAAGAAGGCGAGCGTGAATGGATATTCTCAGCTTTTGGACAGGGTGTTTCAAAAGGAGTAAATACAGGGGCATCAGTAAACGAGGATGGTTCTGTTACAGTATGGAATATCGGAAATAAGGGAAAGCTTGTGCCGGCTTCAACGGATGGACTTTCCTTCTACTACACACAGATACCGGCAGATAAGAACTTCACACTTACTGCTACAGCTACAATTGATTCCTGGACATTTACAAACGGACAGGAAGGCTTTGGACTTATGGCTGCTGACCGTGTGGGAGTAAATGGCGATGCCAGCGTATTTTGGAATAACTCATATATGGCATCAGGAACCAAGGTAGAATACTATTACGACAGCGAGAAGAGTGAAGCAACCAAGGATGAGACAGGTACAAAGATTTCCATGAAACTCGGACTTGGCGCTCAGGAAAAGATTGGGGTAACACCTGAAAATCTTTCAAGACTTGAAGCAAATGATACAGCTACAGTACAGGGTGAGTTTTCAAGTTCAATGTATACACTTGAAACAAGCTGTGGTGCAAACGGAACTGGAGTTTATAATCTTTTTGCAAAAGAGTCAGGTGGAAAAGCTCAGGGAACAATTGAGAACCCTATAGAGAAAGTAAGACTTAGAATTCAGAAGAATAATACTGGCTTCTTTGTAAGCTATCTTGATGAGAATGATAATGCAATATCTACAAAGAAATTCTATGATACACAGGCTTTGTCAAAACTTGACAGCGAAAATATTTATGTTGGTTTCTTTGCATCAAGAACCTTTAAGGCAACATTCAGCGACGTTACACTTGATATCATAAATCCTGAAGATGACGCACCGGCTGAAGCTAAGCCTGCAACAATGGTTGCTCCAAACTATAAGATCATATCTGCATCTTATTCAAATACAGCAAGATATGAGCTTATGTACACAGGAAATGCAGATGGTATTCTTTCTGTAAAAGATAAGAATCAAAAGCTTTTAATTGATGCAAAAGAAGTAAAGGCCGGAGAAGTTGTATGCGAGGCGACAAGACTTGTAAAGGGCACAAATACATTTACAGTCACATTCACACCTAATGCTGATTTTCATCCTGAGGAAGATGAGTCTAAGATTCTTTCTTCCTATGAGACTGCAGAATTTGAGCATGTTGTTGAGTATTCAGTGATAAACAGTGAAGAAAAGCTCTATGTTTCTCCTACAGGAACAAGTGATGGAGAGGGAACAAAGGAAAGCCCTGTCGATGTTTATACAGCAGTTAAGCATGTTCAGCCGGGACAGACTATTGTTCTTGAAACAGGAGTTTACAGCCTTACAGATACGGTTAAGGTAGAAAGAGGAATTGACGGAACTCCTTCAAAAATTATAAGAATGGAAACAGAGAACGGAAGAGCTGTTTTTGATTTTAACAGCGCATGCGCAGGCTTTATCTTTGCAGGAGATTACTGGCACATCAAAGGAATAGACTGCACAAAGTCCGGAAACTCTTATAAGGGAATTCAGATTTCAGGAAGTCATATTACTCTTGAAGATGTAAGAGCTTATGAAAATGGCAATACAGGTATTCAGGTAAGCAGATATCTTGGTTCAGACACAAGAGAATTCTGGCCAAGCTACGACCTTATCCTTAACTGCACATCCTATGGAAATGCTGATGCTGGATATGAAGATGCGGACGGTTTTGCTGCAAAACTTACTTGCGGGGATGGAATAGTATTTGACGGATGTATTTCTTATAATAATGCAGATGACGGATGGGATTTATTTGCAAAGGTTGAGACAGGAAGCATAGGTCAGGTTACAATCCAGAACTGCGTAGCATTTGCCAATGGTTATGGCCTTGATGGAAAAAGTGAAGGAAACGGTAATGGATTTAAGATGGGCGGTTCAAGCATTGCTGGCGCTCATAAGCTTATCAATTCTGTAGCCTGGGGTAATAAGGCAAAAGGAATTGATTCAAACTCAGGCCCTGATATTCAGGTATATAACAGCATGTCATTCAACAATGGCAGCAATAACGTAGCTCTTTATACTAATGATGCTGCTAATACAGATTATTACGTAAATGGTGTAATGTCATACCGTACATCAGGAACTGATAAAAATGAGAACTTCAAGTTAAAGGGAAGTCAGGATTCAGGAAAAGTATATGGGAATCACAACTTCTACTGGATGGATGGCAGAGCAGCAAACGCTAATGGACTTACTGCAACTGATGAATGGTTTGTTTCTCTTGATGCTCCTTATGCAAATGCTTCTGACCCATATGCTGTTGCGGCAGGACTTAGAGGGGCTGATGGCAAAGTAAATCTTGGAGATTTCTTAAAACTCAGCGACGCCGGAATAAATGCTCTTTCAGATGCCGGAATTAACTGCAGTGAAGTAGTTGCAAGTCTTGGCGGTGAATATAGCGCTCCTACAGGAGAAAGAGATATCACAGGCTCAGATGAAGATGCCGACAAGGATAAAGAAAAAGAAGAAGCAGATGAACCTGAGACACCGGATGAACCTGAAAAGCCGCAGGAAAAAGAAATAGAGGGAAGATTCGTTACATGGTGGGGAAGAACTTACTTTATCACCAATGACGGAGAGACACTGACAGGCCTTCAGAAGATTCATGGAGATAAGTATTTCTTTGGACAAAATGGAGCAATGACACGTTTATCATTTGTGACAGTAGACTGCAAGACCTACTACTTTGGACTTGATGGAAGGGCTGTAAAGGGATTTATGAACAGACTTCTTTCTACTTACTATTTTGATGAGGAAGGCGTCCTTCAGAGAAATATGCTTGTAGAAGAGTGTGGAAATACCTATTATATCAACAACTGCGGACAGGTTGTTAAGAGCAGCTTTGTTGAATTTGATGACGGAATCAGATATTTTGATCTGAGAGGTCGCATGGTGAGAAACTGCACAGTTTATGTGTGGTTCCACAGATACAGATTTGACAACAATGGTATTCTGATTACAAGATAAAAATAAACATTATAGGGACAGTTCTTAACTTGTTATTAAAAGAGTTAAAAGAACTGTCCTTATATTTTTTTGAGAAGATAATTATGTTATAATCCATAATTATGAGAAAAATGGAATTAATAGCCCCATGCCATTTTGGGCTTGAGGCGGTACTAAAAAAAGAAATTATTGACCTTGGTTATGACATTACTGAGGTTGCAGACGGCAGAATAACCTTTGAAGGTGACGCTGACGCTATTTGTCGTGCCAACATTTGTTTGAGGACGGCTGAACGAATACTTATTAAAGTGGGAAACTTCCATGCAGAATCTTTTGAGGAATTATTCCAGGGAGTAAAAAATCTTCCATGGGAAGAATTTATTCCTGTGCGTGGCAAGTTCTGGGTAAAAAAAGCATCCAGTGTAAAGAGTAAGCTCTTTAGCCCTTCTGACATTCAGTCTATCGTAAAAAAAGCTATAGTTGAAAGGTTAAAACAAAACTATCATACTGACTGGTTTAAAGAAGATGCTGAAAGCTACCCTATAAGAGTTTTTCTTATGAAAGATGAGGTTACTGTTGCTCTTGATACAACAGGCGATTCATTACATAAGAGAGGCTACAGAAAACTTGAATCCAAGGCTCCTATTGCGGAAAACCTTGCAGCAGCTTTGATAATGCTGACTCCATGGCATGCGGACAGAATACTTGTTGATCCGTTCTGTGGAAGCGGAACTATACCTATTGAAGCGGCTATGATGGCAGCAAATATAGCTCCGGGAATGAACAGGCATTTTACTGCAGAAAGCTGGAAACACATTATTACGCCTCAGAATTGGAAGGATGTTATTGATGAAGCGAAGGATGAGATAATCACCGATGTGGAAACAGATATCCAGGGATATGATCTTGATCCTGAGATGGTTGATATCGCGCGTATTAATGCTAAGAAGGCCGGAGTGGATCATATGATACATTTCCAGGCAAGGGATATAGCAGATCTTAGCCATAGGAAAAAATATGGCTTTATTATAACCAATCCTCCGTATGGAGAGAGAATCGGAGATCAGGGAGAACTTCCTGCTCTCTATAAAACAATTGGCGCAAGATATAAAGAACTTGATGCCTGGTCAATGTATCTTATTACCGGATATGAGCAGGCAGAGAAGTTCATTGGCAAAAAGGCCGATAAGAACAGAAAAATTTATAACGGCATGATAAAGACATATTTTTATCAGTTTATGGGACCCAAGCCGCCCAAAAGAAATGGATAATTGCAATGAATAATTCAGAAATGAAAAAAATGCTCATCAGGGCATCCATTTTCACGGGCGCTTGTCTTTTTGTCATGCTTCAAAGGTCTGCGACTAAGCATATCATGATCTCAGACGCTGCTGAAATTACTGTTGATATTAATGAAAATCAGTCCTCATATGAGCTTTTGATCGATAATAATGTTTCTAAGGGGCAGAGCGGAAAATTGATCATTCCTATGCCTAAAAATGTTGATTCTGATGATATAATCCTTGAGGATAAGTATATTGACCACGAGTTTAAAATACATATTAACAGCGGAGATGAGGATTTTTATCGCGATGCTAAGATCTTAACCGATCTTGGCATTGTAAAGGAAGCAGAGTGTATTTCGGAAAATGAACATGGTGATATATGCCTTGATTTCAAATTGGATGGTCTATATGCAAACGAGAGCTCACTTACTGAATCAAGGAACATAGAAGTGAGATTTTTCAGGCCCTATGAGGAATATGACAAAATCGTGGTGGTCGATCCGGATTATGAAGGCTCTTTTTCTGACGAGGCTTTTAGTGCTACAGCGAGTAATGATTTATCCCTGGATGTTGCTTTGGAGTTAAAAAAGGTAGCAGAGAAGGATGAGGAAAATAAAATAAAGATCTATTTTACCAGACTTGATAAGAGTGATGCGGGTATTGAAAGAAAACAGCAGCTTATCGAGGAAACCAGACCTGACCTTGTGGTGGGACTGGGTATGGAAACTGTTGATGGCCCGGACAATAGCGGAGTTACGACAAGATATAATGAAAGCTTTTTCCTCCGCAGGCTTAGCAATGCTGATTTTGCTTCGATATTGGAAAAAGAATGTGTTGCTTCGACTATGACAAATGCAGGCGGTGTCATCGCTGCAGATGAGTCAGATTCTCTTTTGATGGAGAGCATTGTTCCTTCTGCCAGGGTTATTACAGGATACCCTGCAGGCTCAGAAAATAAAAAAGCGATATATAGTGAAGAATATCAGAATAAATTAGCATCCGGAATCTATCAGGGAATCAAGGATGCTTTCGAGGTGATGGAATGAGAATAGTATTTGCGACAGGGAATAAGAACAAATTAAAAGAAATACGCAAAATATTGGGGGATTTAGGAATGGAAATTCTCTCAATGGCAGATGTTTCTGTTAATGATGATATAGAGGAAAATGGAAGTTCTTTTGCTGAGAATTCTCTTATAAAGGCAAAAGCGGTTTCTGAGAGATTGAAAGCTTTAAATCCACAGGATGACAGTATCGTGCTGGCAGATGATTCCGGACTTGAAATTGATTATTTAAATGGTGAACCAGGAATCTATTCGGCCAGATATATGGGGCATGATACACCTTATTCTGAAAAAAATGCAGCGATAATAAAGAGACTTGAGGGCGTTCCCGATGAAAAGAGAACGGCCAGGTTTGTGTGCGCTATTTCTGCTGTTCTTCCGGATGGTCGTGAGAAAACCACCTGTGGTACCATGGAGGGTATAATTGGTTATGAGATAGCCGGAAACAACGGCTTTGGTTATGATCCTATTTTCTTCCTGCCTGAATATGGCAAAACAAGCGCTGAAATCTCAGAAGATGAAAAGAATGCCATAAGTCATCGCGGAAAAGCATTAAGAGAGATGGAAAAGGCGCTCAGAGAAGTTTTAAAGTAATCTTTTAAAACAGCTTTAATGATTTATGATATCTATATTGCTCTGTAGGATTGTGGTAGTGAATTATGCGAAACAATCCGTGGCATTTTTTGGATATTTACAACATGTTATTGAAATGAGGATAAGTAAGATATGCACAAGTATCTTGTGGTAAGTGATACTCATGGAAGAGATCAGAACTTCTATGATGTTCTTGATATTGAAGAACCCCTTGATGGAATTATTCATTGCGGGGATTTTGAAGGCTCAGAAGGAAAATTTGCCCTTGCGGCAAACTGCCCTGTTTATTTTGTGGCGGGTAATAATGATTTCTTTTCAAGCCTAAACAGGGAACTTGAATTTGAACTTGATGGTCATAATTTTTTTGTTACCCATGGTCATAATTATTTTGTGAGTATGGATTTGGAGAGTATTAAGTCAGAAGGTATTGCAAGAAAATCTGATATAATTATTTTTGGACATACTCATAAACCGGTTGCCAAATGTGTCGACGGAGTTTACCTGTTTAACCCGGGCAGTTTGTCATATCCCAGACAAGAGGGAAGAAAACCAAGTTATTTGCTGCTTTTTATCGAAAATGATGGTACAATTAATTACGAAATCAAGTGCCTAGAAAATCGTTAAAAAATTTATAAAAAATGTATTGACTTTTCTTTCCAAAATAGTATATAATCTTTCTTGCGTCACGGGTTACGAGTGATGCGAAAGAAAAGAACGGGGTGTGGCTCAGTTTGGCTAGAGCACCTGCTTTGGGAGCAGGGGGTCGCAGGTTCGAATCCTGTCACCCCGATTGAGTTTGAAAGAATTAAAAAAAACTCAAAAAAGTTCTTGACTTTTGGAACTGAGTCGTGTAAAATACACAAATGTGTGTTGAAACGAGTAACACTTGCGGGTGTAGTTCAATGGTAGAACACCAGCCTTCCAAGCTGGATACGTGGGTTCGATTCCCATCACCCGCTCTTTGGGCGAAAATACTTAATTACTTTTACATCATTGTTTTGCTCAGTTTAAGCGTGTGTCCGTAGCTCAGCTGGATAGAGCAACGGCCTTCTAAGCCGTGGGTCGGGGGTTCGAATCCCTTCGGGCACACTATTTTTATCTAATTTAACAGTTATTCATGAATCGTAATTCTGAAGTAATTACATGGTGGCTATAGCGTAGTTGGTTAACGCGCCAGATTGTGGTTCTGGAGATCGAGGGTTCGAGTCCCTCTAGCCACCCTCCAATACAGTAGTTTTTGCTGATAATGGGCTATCGCCAAGCGGTAAGGCACAGCACTTTGACTGCTGCATACGACGGTTCGAATCCGGCTAGCCCAGTTAGTGCGACGGATTTCAATACACCGTTGCACATGGAAAATCAAATATGGGATACTAGCTCAGGTGGTAGAGCACTTGACTTTTAATCAAGTTGTCGGGGGTTCGAATCCCCCGTGTCTCATTGAGAAGAACGCTTAACTCTGATGGTTAAGCGTTCTTTTTGTTGTATAATCTTTTAAGAAAACTATTTACTACTACAGCGATAGGCTTTCTGAAGTGATTATAGCAGTATAATAATTGAGATGATGATTGTTTAAAATATTTTTGTTATTACGATAAGTGCCGGGAGTTTAATAAATGAAGTTAATTAGAAAAAATTTCTATATTACATGTATAGTTGCATCATTAGTAATTCTTTCAATATGCTCAAAATCTTCATTTCTTTATCCTATCAACAATTGGGGTGATGCAAGTTGTTATTATGTTATAGGAAAAGGGATTTTGCATGGATTAGTTCCATTTAAGGACTATGCTGAACAAAAAGGACCTGTAATATTTTTTTTGTATTCAATGGGCTTACTTATTAATGAAAACAGTTTTATAGGTATATTTATTCTTGAAATTATATGTGCTTCTATATTTCTTTATTTCTCGATAAAGACAATATCTTTGTTTTTTTATGGCTCTAGATATGAGGTTATAATAGCATTTGGCCTTTCGGCGATAGTATATAGTTCAAGGCTCATGAGACATGGAGGAGGGCCAGAAGAACTCTCGCTTTGCATTATGTCCTACGCCATTTATTTAGGAGCTAAATACTTTATATGTAAGAAAATACCAGATCATTTAGAAATGCTTATGCTGGGAGTTTGTGCAGGGCTTTTATTTTGGACAAAGTACACTCTCTGTGCATTTTACATTGGCATACTCGCATTTATGTTCATCAATTCTGTTCGGAACAAGGAACTAAAGATTTTTGTCATTCGAATTGCTTTATTTATAGCAGGGTGCATACTTATTTCTATTCCAATTCTTTTATACTTTGCATTTAACAATGCCTTGCCGAACTTATATGAATGGTATTTTTATAACAATATTTTTAATTACACAACAAATGAAAAGTATGACGTAGGGATAGTAGGAAAACTACTTATTGCTGACCGGATTCAGCGTGATTATCATAATATATTAGCTAATATACTTCTGGTCATAGGCGGTGGATGGTTATTAAAGAAAAAACATTTCAGTATATTATGTATGTTTTTGTTTACTTACTTATTTTCCTTTTTCGTATTCAATGCGAGTGTCCCTCATCTGTATAGTAATTTGCCTCTTTTGGCATTTTGTTCATTTGGCTTTTTGCCTATAGTAGATATTTTGCAAAAAAAATCATTCAAGGATAATCATATACAAAAAGGGATATACATTATATCCTGTGTTGGTATAGCTTACATATTCTGCATCCATACCTATGATTTACTAAAACCTAAGGATACCATTCCTCAATATATTTTTGCAAAAGAAATGTCTGATATCAGTGGCGATGACTATAATATGTTGTATTATGGCAAACTTGATCCGGGTTTTTACTTTGCCTCTAAACAAATACCAAAGTATAAAGCTTTCGACTCACTTAATATTGGAGGCGATGAACTTAAAAACATGCAAAAGCAATACATTACCAGTAAAAATCCTGACTATATTATTACCACATACTTTATATTATGCGATTCTAAAGACTATGATTCCGTATTAGAAAATAATCGTGACGCATATGAGAATGATAACGAAATAATAGTCGCATTTAATGATTTTGGGTATGAGCTTATTGATGAAATGCATTTTTATTTTGAAGAACGGGATTTTATTGCGAGATTGTACAAAAAAATAAAATAAAATATAGTATAGTATGATGTAACTCATTAGCCGGGGAATTGTTTTTTATTTAATTGGAGAGGAATGCGAAGCAATTTCCTTTGAAATAAAAAAGGCTCTTCATGTTAATGCATGAAAAGCCTTGATTCTAGTGCGGATAACAGGACTAAAACCAACACATTAGTTAATATCTATACTTTTAATGAAAGTATCACATTTTATATCACATAGTAATAATAAAATCTTTTTTTCTGAATTTATCTAAATTAAAAAATCCATAAAAAAATAAATTGGTTAATTTAATAATGCTTTGTATATAAATAATTCACAAAATGCGTAAATAAATACACATAATGTTAAAAAGTTACGACATGCACATTAATTTTAATCAAGTTATCACGCCACAAAATGGCTTAAATACGGCATGATAAACTTTTCAATGATTAATTTTAATGATATATATATCGTAATAGTAATAACATAATAATAGCAAAAAAGGATATAAAAAAATGGCAAATGAAGTTTTAAAAATGGCATTAAAGGAAAGTGGTGTTAAACAATGGGAATTAGCTAAAAAATGCGGTTATTCATCTAATTATTTTTGTGCAAAGTTAAGAGAAGAACTTCCAGAAAAGGAAAAAATGAAACTATTCGCATTTATTCAGGAAATTGAAGAAGAAAAGGAATCAAAAAAATGAGAAAAACAATATACAATGACGATTCAATGAAATTATTAGTAGATACAAACGGGTTAAAAGATATGCTTAGTTCTGGAAGAGAAACTGCAGTAAAAATTGGAACTAAAGCGAATGCAAGAATGCAGATCGGAAAGCGTGTTTTGTGGAATGTTGAAAAAATAAAACTTTTCATAAATAGCAATCCAGAAGATTTATAAAAAATAAAGGGGGGCTGCAATTTGGATAATGGCAAGGCAAAAAAAGAAAAAACAACAACTCAAATCATTTGAAAGTATATGTAGTTATGTTGGCGATAAATTTACAGATAAAGAGAAAAGAAACCAAACCGAAACAATGACAAGAATTAGCGAATCAATGTTGTGTTCGGATTCTTTTAAAAGTTTAAAACCAAGGCAGCAGATGTTGTATATATATTGCAAAGCGCAATATTACGGAAAAAGAAAACCCAAAGACGATAACACCGAATTATATCAAGATGATAGTTTTTTTTATATGAATTGGGGGAAAATTCTTGATTATGGCTTATACACTGAAAAAAGCCATAGTAATTTTTATAAAGATATGCAGGAGTTAGAGAAAAAAGGATTTATAAAAAAGGTGGAAAGCGGAAAAAATAATAGAAAGAAAAACATATATCAATACGTTGATAAATGGGTGGAAAAGTGACAATGCATTTATTTTTAGTAAGTGTAGTTTATAGACCACAGTAACAAGTGTGGTTTATAGACTACACGTAAAGGCAAAAAATACTTTCTAGTGTAGTTTATAGACCACACTTCTTTTAAAAAAAATACAATGCGTTGTGTGGTCTATAGACCACACATATATATATGTATACCATACCATACCTTTATTTTTAGCACTTTTAAAAGTGAGAACTATTTTATTAATGATGGATAAATTGTTATGAAAGAATATAGCGAAATAGTTATAGCTGCATTTGCTACCTTCACAAAAACAGTTGATTTAATGAATGCTACGGGGTTGAGTAAATCAACCATAGTTAAATATAAAAAAGATGAACAATTAAAAGGACTTGCGCAGGAACGAAGGCAGCAGATAGTAAAAGAATCGGTTTATAAATTACAATCTGAATTAACAAAATGCGTTGATGTATTGGCAAAGATACGTGATGATACATCAATAAATCCGCAAGTTAGGGTTTATGCGTGTAATAGTATTATGAGCCATTGGAAAGAGTTTACTTTAACAGTTGATTTGATAGAACGAATAGAACGATTGGAGCAAATAGAAAATGAAAATGAATGAAGAACGGCAGCAGGATATAGAAGTGTATTTTTGCGAGTTTGTAAAAAAGTATAAGCAAGCATTGATGATCATTTATTCTGGAATAAATGATTTAGAGAATATAAGCAAAGAACTAAAAGAGATAAAGCAAAATAAAGCAAATATGAACGAATAAAGGGGGGTATATGCAAGAATATCCAGAGTATGACGAACAAAACAAACGCTTTTATAGATTCGTAGGAAATATAAAAGAATATGCACCGGATATATTAACAACCTATGGAAACAAGGATATACCAATTAGCAAAGAAACAAATAGTATTATTAGACCAGAAGTAAAAACAAAAGGAATATGCCCGTTAAAAGGGAATAATGCGTTTATAAAACAATGTGATAATAATTGTGCATGGTGGAATGGTGACAAATGTATGATAGTGAGTTTAAAAGAACGGCAGCAGGATATAAGCGGCAAATGCCCATTATCACATAATAATTGTTCTTCTGTTTGTGCTCTTTGGGAATCTGGACAATGTGGAATTATTAAAGCTATAAAGCAATGCAGAGAATACGAGAGGAAAACAAAAAACTAAACATGAATAAACCAAGTATAAAAGATTTTTACAAAACACTAGAAGTATTAGAGTATATCAGAGAAGAAATAAAAAACGGAAATTTAGACGGCTGGGGTTTTAACAAAGAACAACTAAATCACGCAATCGAAATAACACACGCAGTAAAAAATATATATTATCCACTCTAAAAACAATATATTACATAAAATAGATTTAATGCGGATAATGTAAGATTATACTAGTTATCGCATAAAATAGGGCTTTATTACGGATAGTATCACTATTAGTATCACAAAAGGGCTTTTTTATAAAAAGCGGAAATAATAATAGAATGGAAAATATATATTAATACGTTGATGAATGGGTTAAAAAGCGATAAAACATTTATTTTTAGTAAGTGTGGTTTATAGACCACAGTAACAAGTGTGGTTTATAGACTACACGTAAAGGCAAAAAATACTTTCTAGTGTAGTTTATAGACCACACTTCTTTAAAAAAAATACAATGCGTAGTGTGGTCTATAGACCACACATATATATATGTATACCATACCATACCTTTATTTTTAGCACTTTTAAAAGTGAGAACTATTTTTATAATTGATGAAAAAGAAAGAAGGGAAACAATGAGTTATTACGAAGATTTAAAAACATTAGTTGATAATGCAAGAAATGAGTGTAAGAGAAAAGCAGAAGAGTATAACAAGTTAAAGGCTGCAAGGGAATCCAAACAATACAACATAGAGTATTTAAGGCAGAATATTTTGCCTAAAATGGATTCATTGAGTAAAGAAATAGAATCAATCAAAGAGAATGTTAGAAAAGAATCTAAAAGGCTTTCAGAGCTGAAAAAGAAAGAAGTAAAAGCGAATGAAGTAATAAAACCGGAAGAACTAACGGAAGATGCTAAATTATTACAAAATGGACTAATACTTAAAGAAAATGATATTGCTGGAATCCTGGAAAGAAATTCAAACAACCGGACAATGACGCAATTAGCAATAAGATACGCAAACGAGCACAATTTAAAGATTGATAAAATGTATCTTCCAGATGATACAAGTATATATGACAGTGCAAACGGGGCAATTAGCAAAATTGCGGATTGGTTAGCAGATGAAGATAAGTATTATACGCCAATGTACAATGTTGTATTCGGTGATAATTCAGCACTAAAAGAAGATTAAAACGGCAGCAGGATATCAAACCATGAATCAAAGCATAATTAAACGCATTGAATTGCTAGAAACAAAGTTATGCAAAGAGCCAATGATAATTATTGCAGCAGATGAAAAAGGCGAAGAAATAAAAACAAATGCTAGAGAATTAAAAAAACATGAAAAATGGTCTTTTTGTAAAATAGTACGTGGTAACGATTTAAGGGGGCTAGATTCGATTTTAGAAAATTTACGTATAAAGGCACTAAAAGAGATAGAAAACGAAAAATAAGGGTATAAAGAACACAAAATAAAGGCATAATAAAAGCACTAGCAACAAGAATTAGTTACTAATGCTTTTATTTCTTTATGGCTGCAAGGCATTATGCAAGACAAAAGATGATAATTTAAACAATACTATATTAGCATTATTGATCATCTCTTTCCATAGTTTCATCAATGGCTTTATTGGCTATCTCTTTTCATGGTTTCATCAATGGCACGTTTAATAAATCCGTTGACGGATTCAGAACGATTTGCTGCATGATTTTTTATCTTTTCGTATTTATCCGTTGTAACGTCTAGCGGAATACGTTTATAATTCTCTTTTTTGTATTTATTAAGATATTCATTTCTATTTGGCATTAGAAAAACTCCAAAAATGTTAGTGCATTAAAGAAATTGTAACAAAGTTACGTACAAAACAAAATATGTTGCGTACACAACAAAAAGATGTTACTATATCGTTGTGTACACAACATGACAAAATAAGACAGAAACAAAAAAGAAGGTGATAAAAACAAAAAAACGGCAAGTTATAACCAAGTAAACAAATAAAATGGGATTAGAAACGATTCGTTTTTTGTTATCTGGACAAAAAAACAATCACAAATAAAATGTGATTAGTATCAAAGACAATCTAAATTAAGGGGAATCAAAAAATATAATAAAAAGTATTTGCTTATAAAATTTATCTAGGCGGTCAAATATAAAATAGACAAATAAACATGAAAAAATGGTAATTGCAAAATAATGATTTTATATCCCGCTATAACAATAAAAGTTGTAGCGGGATATTTGCAAAAAGGGGGGCTATTCCATGAATAATCAAAATAATGTGCTTTGTGCTGCTATGGAAAAAATTGTTATAGAGTGCGAAAAAATTCTAGGACTATCAGAAACAATAAGGTGTGCAAATCTTTCAAGTGAAACACCTTATAAAATGAATGATGCTTTATGGCTATTGGTTGACCAGATGGAACAATTAACAAACGAAGTGCAAACAGTACAAAAAACAATAAATAATTGCGATAAAGAGCAAACGCAAAGCCAAAAAATAGATATTAAAGATCCTGAAAGCTATAAAGGGGATTTTATCAACAATATTGCAAATGAGTATTACTATATTTCAACGGGTTGCGAAGGTGAAAACCAGATAGAAATAGACATACCGGAAGAAATAAAAGAAAAAATGAATAAACTTGATAAGGTTTTAAATAATATTGAATCGAAAATAGGCAGCGAAAAACAATCGGAATTATACACGCTAGTCATGGAATATACGTTAGAATCTGAAAAAGATTCGTTTAAAAAGGGTTTTAAATATGCTTTGAAATTAGCAGGAATGATTTAATATTTAAGGCTGCAAGGGGGCAAAAATGGAAAAAAAGTTAATAAATATGTTTAATGGTTTTTTGTTGTATCTGGGGGTAAATGATGTAGGAAGAAATGAGATAATAACAAGATTCATTGAACAAAGACCAGATAGAGAAGATTTAAATTTATATAGGCAATTTAAAAAAGAATTTGATAGGTGGAATAAAACAAATGGCAAGGCAAAAGAAAACAATTAATGGATATTATAGAAAAACATTCATGTATGAAGGGAAAAGATATTATGTTTATGGAAAAGACCAGAAAGAACTAGTTGAGAAGGTAACACAAAAGCGAAAAGAACTTGAAGAAGGAACACAAAAACACGAAAATCCAACATTAAATCAATATTATGATTATTTCACAGAATTACGATTAAAGGAGCAAAGACCGGCAACCATAAGAGCGCAAAAGTCACAATTTAAGATAATATCAAATGTTGAAATGGAAAATAGTAAATTATTTGGAGAATTAAAGATAAAAGATATAACTAGAAGAGATATAGAAACCGCAAGACAATCTTTGATAGAAGATGAAAAAACACCGGAAAACTTAAATATCTGCTTTGCACATTTAAATCATGTTTTTGAATGTGCTTTGCTAGATGAAACTATTTCTAAAAATCCTTGCAAGGCATTGAAGAAATTAAAAAGAGAATCTGCACCAATCGCAGAAAATAAACATAGAGCATTGAGCGAAAAAGAATCATTACAATTTTTTAAGGCAGCAGATGAAAGAAATAGTATATATTTAAATGTTTTTAAACTGATGATATTAACGGGAATGCGTATTGGTGAAATAGGGGCGTTATATTTAACAGATATAGACAATGATTTTATTCACATAAGGCGAACGATCACAAGGGATATTTACGGAAATTATATTATTGGTGATGATACAAAAACATATTCTGGAAATAGAGATATACCGATAACACCAGATTTAAAACAAATAATCAAAAGACAAAAAGAGTTAAATAATATGCTTTTTGGCTTAGATTGGACAGATACGCTTTTTAAAAGTGGCGAAGGGGAATTATTGCGAGAATATACGGCAAATAGAGAAATAAAAAGAATCTGCAAGGCAATAGATATTAAAAAGTTCACTTGCCATGCGTTTAGAGTAACATTTGCTACAAGATTTATAGAGCAAAGACCGCAGGATTTTAAAATTTTATCTGAATTGTTAGGACATAAAGATATATCTATAACCTTGAATCTATACACTAGGGTTATGAAAGAGAATAAGATAGCAGCAATGAACAATGTAAAAATAATAACATCATAATGGCAGCAGGAGTTAAAAAAGGTGCAAAGCTAGATTTTATCTATATTTGACTATCACACAAAATATCACATTTTGTATCACATAGTTGTCTTTTGTGGGGTGATTTTTTAAAAATATATGTAATAAGACAGAACAAGATAAAAAGATTAAATGTTATTCAAATATGCGTCATATCTGGATTAGAATATAAAAAAAGGTTTATCAAATAACTTGATAAACCTTGATAAAATCTAGTGCGGATAACAGGACTTGAACCTGCACGGTCGCCCACTGGAACCTAAATCCAGCGCGTCTGCCAATTCCGCCATATCCGCATTTGTTAATCACTCTGTAAGAGCGACAACAAGTTGATTATACAGATATTATGACTTTCATGCAAGCACTTTTTTGCAAAACATTCAGCATTCAGCAAACATTTAATATTGAAGTGTAAAGATAAATTTCACTTATGCTAAACATTCAATCAATATTCAAACATTATCCGATGTAAATCATTCGTTGCATTTTAATATGGAAAACTGATATAATACAATCTTTGCAGAGTGGCAATGTATGGGGCAACTATAGTAAAAGTTATTACGCCTTTGACATAAATGCCGCTGTGATGCGCGTTTCGTGAGATGGTGATCTAGTAAATGCCATTTGTCAAATACCAATGTTGTTTGAGATGATGTGATTAAGTCTAAAAGGTATTAAAGTGAAAATGAAACAGAGTGTAAATAAAACAAATAGTATTGTTGAAGGTCCAATCTGGAAGAATATGCTGATCTATTTCTGGGCTCTGCTTTTGGGAGCGTTCTTTCAGCAGTTTTATAATACAGTTGATGCTGTAATTGTTGGAAGAGCGGTTGGAAGTGATGGACTTGCGGCAGTTGGCGGATCGGCAGCTATGGTTGTTAATCTTTTTGTGGGATTTTTTATGGGATTGTCATCCGGAGCAACGGTTGTAATAGCGCAGTTTTACGGAGCTGGAAGGAAAGATGAAGTCAAGAAGGCGGTGCATACTGCGATTGCGATTGCTATCTCAGGAGGCATTATTATAACGATTATAGGGCTTTTTATATCATCATGGATTATTGATGTTATGAAGACGCCTAAGGAAGTTATAGAGGCTTCTACGGCTTATTTGAGGATATATTTCATTGGTATGGTGGCAAACCTTGTTTACAATATGGGCGCAGGAATTCTACGTGCCATAGGGGATTCAAGAAGACCGCTTATAGTGCTTATTATCAGCTGCTTTGTAAATATTTTCCTTGATATATTCTTTGTTATCGTGCTTGGAATGGGCAAGCAGGGAATAACTCAGGGCGTTATGGGTGTAGCTGTGGCGACGGTTATCTGTCAGCTTATAAGCGCGGTGATAGTAGTGATCATGCTTATGAGAAGCAATGATTCCTATAAACTTATCTTAAAAGAGATAAGGATTGACCCGGGAATGCTGAAGAGAATCATCAGCATAGGTTTACCCGCGGGAGTTCAGAGTACAATGTACACTCTTTCCAACGTGCTTATTCAGGCGTCCATCAATGAGTTTGGAAAAGATGCTACGGCAGCATGGGCGGCGTATGGAAAAATAGATGTACTATTCTGGATGACGATCAGTTCCCTGGGAACAGCAGCAACAACTTTTGCGGGGCAAAATTATGGAGCCGGCAAATACTCAAGAGTCAGGAACAGCACAAGGCAGGCGTTCTTCATAGCGGCGGTTATTACTACACCTTTGAGCGCAATTTTATATTTCTGGGGAAAAGTATTTCTTTATATATTTGTCGATGATGCCAATGTTATAAGCATTGGCGTTCAGATGATAAAATTCCTTGCACCATTTTATGTGACCTATATTGCAGTTGAGATATTGTCAGGAGTGCTTAGGGGAATGGGAACGGCACTTGTTCCAATGCTCATTACTTTAAGTGGCATATGCCTGTTAAGAGTGTCATGGATACTGCTGGTATTCCCGCAGCACAGAACAATTGAGACAGTAGAGGCAAGTTATCCAATTACGTGGATAACTACTTCAGTTCTTTTCTTTATTTATTATTTTTATTATGTGATAAAGCATCATATCGGAACAAAGTATGAAAAGACAAATTGATGAGTATGCCTGTTGCGAATTATGCCCGAGAAAATGCAGAGTAAACAGGTACGAAAAACAGGGCTTTTGTAATGAAAAAAGTGAGCTTCATGTCAGCAGGGCAGCGCTTCATATGTGGGAAGAACCATGTATTTCAGGAATGAATGGTTCGGGAACGGTTTTCTTTTCAGGCTGCAATATGGGATGTGTCTTTTGCCAGAATAAAAAGATAAGCAGAGGAGAAACGTTCAAAGAAATCACGATTGACAGGCTCACGGATATATTCTTTGAACTGGAAGATAAAGGGGCAAATAACATAAATCTTGTGACGGGTGATATGTTTATTCCTTCGATAAGAATTGCCATCGAAAGGGCAAAAGACAGAGGAATAGGGATCCCGTTTTTGTTTAATACGTCGTCATATCTTTCGCTGGATGCGGTGAAGAGCCTTGATGGCCTTATCGATATTTATCTGCCTGATATGAAATATATAAGAGAACAGGATGCGATAAAGTACAGCAGGGCAAAAGGGTATGTGGAAGCAGCAAAGGATGCTATTGACGAAATGGTAAGGCAATGCCCTGAATGTATATTTGAGACACATAATGGTGATGAGAATATCCTGCAAAAGGGCGTTGTAGTAAGGCATCTATTGATTCCGGGAATGCTTATCCAGGCTAAGCTTATAGTTAAGTATTTGTATGGCAAATATGGTGACAGAATTTATATCAGCCTTA
This sequence comes from Butyrivibrio sp. YAB3001, assembly GCF_900112195.1. Taxonomy (GTDB): domain Bacteria; phylum Bacillota; class Clostridia; order Lachnospirales; family Lachnospiraceae; genus Butyrivibrio. The sequence goes on along the minus strand of NZ_FOKR01000003.1, from coordinate 253,098 downwards.
TGAATCAGTTCACGCCCAACGGAGAATTGGAAAATTACCCTGAAATAGACCGCAAAGTTACTAAAAGGGAGTATGACAGCCTAATAGATTATTCAGCTGAAATTGGGGTAAAAAATGGCTATATGCAAGTGGGCGAAACTGCAAAAGAAAGTTTTATACCTAATTTTGACTGTGAAGGAGTATAAAACGGCTACACTAATCATACTTTGATGGATTTACTGAATATTGAAAATAAAAAAGATTGCCGGTGCGACATCATATCAGACATCATATCACACTGGCAATCTTTTTTATTTATTGCTATTTATTTCTTAGTTTCCTGCAGAAACATCTTCTGATACTTCATTTACAACAGATTCTTCGGAAGGTTGTGGAGCGGCAGGCGCTTCAGTAGTCTGTGGCTGTTCTGCCACTGGCTGGGCAGCTGCTATAGCTGATGCCTGTTCTGCTGCGATTATCTGATCAATACCAGGCTGAACCATGAACTCTAACGTATGGTGACAGGTATTAAGCACACGGGTTTCGTTACCGTTTTCGTCGGTTACAGTAGTATATGCTGAATTTGTCGGAGTGTAATTGACAAATCCGGATTGAAGAGCCGGTGGAACTTCCGGAGTGAGTTCAAATACACCGGCTGTTTTGAATGGGCAGTACTCCGTGGCAGGACATCCGTCAATTGCACACATTGTTCCGGCGTAGTGCACGTCACAACTCTCAGTAGGGACAGTTCCCTCTTCAAAGTATTCACTCATAAGCGTGCCGTTGCAGAGACCTTCAATTGGCTGTTTGCCGGATCTTGAACATACTGTTGCAGTTACGATTCCTTCAGGAACTGAGAAGGAAGAGTAAGGCAGATCTTCATGGATTCGTGCCATTACTTTTCTCCACATGGTCTTTGAAAGGTTCTTCTCAGCGGAATCCTTCATGCTGACGTAGTTATCATAACCGGTCCATGTTGTTGCTGTATAGTAATTGGTATATCCTGCAAACCAAACATCCTTGTAATCGGATGTTGTACCTGTTTTACCGGCAATCTGTGTTGTTCCGAAATTAACTGATCCACCGGTTCCGGAGGTAACAACGTCTTGCATTGCGCTTGTGAGAAGGAATGCAGTGGTTTCTTTAATGATTCGTTTTGCTTTTGCTTCTGTATTGTCAAGGATTACATTTCCATCATGATCGACAACTTTGGTGTAAAGTTTGGGTTCGATGTAGACACCACCATTTGCTATAGCAGCATAAGCTGCATTTAATTCATAGTTCTTAACACCGTAGGTAAGACCGCCAAGAGCTGTTGACTGCTGAACATCTGAGTAATATTTGCCATTTATGTATACACCATCTGTTAATGTTGTAAATCCGAAGTTCTTGAGGTAATCGAAAGCAAGCTGAGGAGTGATAAGTGTTATGGCTTCAACTGCGATAACGTTCATGGAATCCTTTATGGCAGTTCTTACAGTATTAAGGCCACGATACTCAGCTCCCCACCAGTTCTTTACAAGAGTTCCGTCTTCGTAGGCATAAGGGGCATCGTTAAATACTGTAGCCAGTGTAAGACCTGCGCTGTCAATACCGGGAGCATAGGTTGAAAGAACCTTATAAGTGGAACCTGGCTGACGATAGGCGTCGGTCGCTCTGTTGAAGGTACGGCTTGCAGTTTTCTGACCGCGACCACCAACCATTGCTACAATATAGCCTGTGCTCTGCTCTTCAACTGTAATGGAAACCTGAGGCTGAGGAAGGAGATTGTACTTTTCGCCAAGTACGGTATCACCATCAGCCATAACGGCAGCTTTGTATTCTTCGATAGCAGCTTCTGCATCTTCATGGGAAGAAAAGAGCAGGTTAAAACTGGAATTCTTATTCTTAAAATATGTCTGGAACATCTCTGTGCTATGATTTGTTACTGTGCCATCAGAGGATTTAACAGATAATTCATAGCTCAAAAGATATTTGGTTCCGGCAGGGTAATTCTCTTCATTACTAAATACGTCGTCGCAGATTGCCTGAATCTTAGGATTCTGAGTTGAGTAAATCTTAAGACCGCCACTATATAAAAGAGTGTAAGCCTGAGTCTCGTTATATCCTGCTTCAATAAGATCAGCAAGGATATCATTGGTGAGAGCATCTACAAAGTATGAATTGATAGTTGTATCGCCGCCGGTTTCCTGATTGACATTCTGAATACGTGAATATACGTCGTCAGAAGATGCCTGATCATACTCAATCTGAGTTATAAAGTTATGTTTGAGCATATGGTCAAGAACTTTTTGACGTCTTACGGAGTTCTTGTCAGGATGTGTAATAGGATTGAATCTGCTTGGGTTCTGTGTGATAGCAGCAATTACAGCACATTCTGAAAGTGAAAGCTCGCTTACAGACTTGTTAAAGTATCTAAGTGAAGCAGCCTGAACACCAAGTGTGTTAGAACCAAGGTTGATAGTGTTCATGTAGTTCAAAAGGATTTCTTCCTTAGACATTGTCTTTTCAAGCTGAATTGCAAGATATTGTTCCTGAATCTTACGCTTTACACTCTGAAGCTTACTCTCATTAGTCCAACCGGAAAAAACATTGTTCTTAAGGAGCTGCTGAGTAATAGTACTTGCACCTTCGGAGAAATGACCTGAAGTAAGACCTACAATACCGGCTCTTATGATACCTTGAATATCAATACCGTTATGCTCGTAGAATCGCTCATCCTCGATAGCAACAAAAGCATGGGCAAGATTTTCAGGAATCATATCCCATGATACAGGGATACGGTTTGAGTCAGTTGAGACCAGCTTGGCTATTTGATTGCCGTCCGTGTCATAAACGAAGGTTGAAAAGCCCTTTGGTGTAACGTTTATGTTCGATATGCTGGGAGCAGTATCTCTGATGCCGTTAAATACGCCTATTCCTGCGCTTGTGCCTATGATGACTACAGCAAACATAAGAGCAAGTATGATATAAAATCCGAAAAGACTTATTTTTTTGCCCCATTTATTGGTTCCGGAGTTGAGAGCTCTTGCCTGCTCAACAACGCCTCTTTTCCCGTAATTCATATAAAAACCTCACTTTAATTCTGATTAAACTAAGTAATTATACCACTAAAGCCCGAATTTGGGAAATTCTATGATACAATGAAGGTATTGGATAATAGGATAATATGTGACTGTGCTTCACATTTCCTTAGATAATGATATTTAAGAAAGACCGGGTGTTATGAGTAAGAGAGAGTCATACAGAGTAATCATAGAAAATGGAACAGGAGAGATTGTTGAAAAGAAATCCAGGTTTATTGCAAATGTCTTTTCAGTAGAGAGTCAGCAGCAGGCGGAAGAAATCATTGCTAAGATCAGTAAAGAATACTGGGATGCAAGGCATAACTGCTATGCTTACGTGATCGGTGTAAATGGTGAAAATACCAAATGCAGTGATAATGGAGAACCTTCAGGAACTGCCGGAAAACCAATTCTGGAAGTGATAAACGGCGCAGGAGTGACCAACACTCTTATTATAGTAACAAGATATTTTGGCGGAGTGCTCCTTGGAACAGGAGGTCTTGTAAGAGCCTATACCCAGTCCGCACAGGCGGCACTTGCTTCTTCTGAAATAGGGGAGATGGTACTTGCCAGAAAGCTAACACTCAAAGTTAACTACAACATGATTAACAACGTGCAGTATTATCTTTCGCAAAATGAAATCAACATCTCCGATTCGCGTTATGAAGCCGATGTTGAATTTGATATCTGTGTAAAAGAAAATGATGTATCCCGCATAACAGACGGTCTCACCCAAAAATGTGAAGGACAGATCACTATCATCGAAGGGGACAAAGACTACTACCTTTTATGACATATTTCGTATTATCACAGAATTAGATTTATGGAATATAATAGACTATTCATCTACAAGCTCTCGCGTTAGACAGCAGGTGGTGTGAGGTGGCTGGAAACAATAGAAATGCGAATCATTCGCACGAGGAAGATGATTTACGAAACGAAAAAGCGAATGGATGTCTTCTGCTTTGAGCAGCGCGAAAGAAGACATCCATTCGCTTTTAAGTTATGTAAATCACGACGAGGAGAAGTGAGCAGAGCTATTGTTCCAGCCCCATCTCATCACCTGCGTCCTAAAGGCATTACTAAAGGCATTATCACTTCTTGAAGCTTGCTCTCTTACGGAGTGTAGGATCAAGAATTCTCTTTCTGATACGAAGGCTTGTAGGTGTTACCTCCAAAAGTTCGTCAGTATCAATGAATTCGATGCACTGCTCAAGTGACATGATTCTTGGTGGAACGAGACGAAGTGCTTCATCAGAAGATGATGTTCTTGTGTTTGTAAGGTGCTTTGTCTTGCAGACATTAACTTCTACATCTTCGCTCTTTCCGCTTGTTCCGATAACCATTCCTGAGTAAACCTTATCACCTGTCTTGACGAAGAGCTGACCTCTGTCCTGAGCATTGAAAAGACCATATGCTGTAGCTTCACCTGTCTCGAATGCGATAACTGAACCAGTCTTACGATAGTTCATATCTCCCTTGTAAGGAGCATATCCATCAAAGATAGTATTGATAATACCGTTACCCTTTGTATCTGTCATGAACTCGCCTCTGTATCCGATAAGTCCACGTGAAGGGATGTTGAACTCAAGACGTGTATAACCACCGTTTCCGGCACCCATGTTTACAAGTTCACCCTTTCTTTCACCGAGCTTCTGGATAACGCTTCCGGAGAATTCATCAGGAACATCGATGTAGCACTTCTCCATAGGCTCAAGCTTATGGCCTGCTTCATCTGTATGATAAATAACTTCTGCTTTACTTACTGCAAATTCAAAACCTTCACGGCGCATTGTCTCGATAAGAACTGAAAGGTGAAGCTCACCACGGCCGGAAACCTTGAATGTCTCAGTTGTATCTGTATCTTCTACACGAAGAGATACGTCAGTATTAAGCTCTCTGTAAAGTCTGTCGCGGAGATGACGGGAAGTTACATATTTACCTTCCTGACCTGCGAGAGGAGAGTCGTTTACGATAAAGTTCATTGAAATAGTAGGCTCAGAGATCTTTTGGAAAGGAATAGCAACCTGGTTATCTACTGAGCAAAGTGTGTCACCGATCTTAAGGTCTTCGATACCTGAAATAGCAACGATTGAACCAATCTTAGCTTCCTGAACTTCAACTCTTCCAAGTCCGTCATACTCATAGAGCTTGCTGATCTTAGTCTTGATACGTCTTTCTGGCTCATGGTGGTTAACAACAACAACTTCCTGGTTAACCTTAACAATGCCGTTATCAACCTTACCTACACCGATACGACCAACATATTCGTTGTAGTCGATTGTACTGATAAGAACCTGTGTGCTTGACTCAGGATCACCTACAGGAGCAGGGATGTAGTTAATGATAGTGTCAAGAAGAGGCTTCATATCTGTGCCCTGTTCTTCAATTGAAAGGGAAGAAGTACCAGCTTTTGCTGATGCAAATACGAATGGGCAATCAAGCTGGTTGTCATCTGCACCAAGGTCCATCAAAAGCTCAAGAACTTCGTCGATAACTTCCTTAGGTCTTGCTTCAGGTCTGTCAATCTTGTTGACACATACGATTACAGGAAGTCCAAGATCCATTGCTTTTCCAAGAACGAATTTGGTCTGTGGCATAGGTCCTTCAAAGGCGTCAACTACAAGGATAACGCCGTTAACCATCTTAAGTACACGCTCAACCTCACCACCGAAATCAGCATGGCCGGGAGTATCGATGACATTGATCTTAATGTCTTTATATGTGATAGCTGTATTCTTAGACATGATAGTAATTCCGCGCTCTTTTTCAATATCGCCGGAATCCATAACACGCTCAACAACTTCCTGACCAGCACGGAAAACTCCGCTCTGTCTCAAAAGTCCATCTACAAGAGTTGTTTTACCATGGTCAACATGGGCAATAATAGCAACGTTCCTTACATCATTTCTAGTCTGCTTCATAAATCTTTTGTCTCCTTAATATAGAAAAAACACATCCAATTTTCAAACTACGAAAGTATAGCACGCATTTTTTTTGAGTTCAACTACTTTTTTACCATACATATAATTATTATGCAAATTGGCAATAATTCCCTTATTTACGCACTTTTTCGTTGTAAGTTCTTTTCTCATAGAATATAATTAGAGCGTTCGTGAATATTAAAAGTTGAAAGGGGAGCAGTACAATGAAGGCAAAATTTTCAGAATACTTAAATACAATTGCTCCGGGATTAAAAAAGCTTATCGCAGAGCTTGATAAGAGCTTTGATTATGTAAGCGTCCTGGCAACAGATTCAGTTGGTTTTACCATGAGTGCATCACAGAAGGTAAAGTCAATAAGAGGCAACAGCACATTGATGTCTGAGAGAGGAAATGTGGTCAGAGTTTATAAGGATGGACTTTACAGCGAGTACTCCTTTAACATTTTTGATTGTGACAAGGCAGTCGAAATGGCAGATAAAATAAGGAAGATATTGGATAGACAGTTATCTGTATTAAAGGCTACAGACAGTAAGATATATAACACAAAAAAGCTTGCGGATGAAAAGCAGGAGCTTTTTGTTGAAATGGAAACCGATTCCATGCCTGAGGAGACAGATTTAGACGCTCTTTTACAAAAACTTCAGAAGTTTAGTGACGAGGGAAAGGCATCTTCAGAATATGTGATCGACTGTAACATTTCTGCTCAGTCTACACATGTATGCAAGATGTTTTTAACTGCAAACAGAGATCTTCGTCAGAGTTATGTTATTTCAGAGGGTGGTCTTTCAGTCATCGGCGTTAAGAATGGCAAGAATGATATGGCGTATAACGGCCTTTCAGGAAGAAAAGGACCTGCTCTTTTTGACGAGTACGAAGAACTGGTTAAAAAGACCTGCAAGGAACTTCTTGACAACCTTGACAGTGAACATGTTGAGCCCGGCGAATATGAGATCATTACAACTCCTGAGGTTTCCGGACTTATCGCCCATGAAGCTTTTGGCCATGGCGTAGAGATGGATATGTTTGTGAAAAAGAGAGCTCTTGGCGCAGAGTACATTGACAAGCGAGTTGGCTCTGATATGGTTACCATGCATGAGGGAGCAAAGTGTGTTGAGGATGTAGCAAGCTATGCATTTGATGATGAAGGAACTCTTGCAGGTGATGTTATCGAGATAGATAAGGGAATCTTAAAGACTGGTGTCTGCGATGCTTTGGCAGCTCTTAGACTTGGCGTTGAACCTACAGGCAATGGTAAGCGTGAGAACTTCGAGCACAAGGTTTACACAAGAATGACAAATACAATGTTTGACAGCGGCGAAAGCACTAAGGAAGAGATGATCGCTTCTGTCAAAAAGGGATATCTTTTATCCGGAATGTATTCAGGTATGGAAGATCCAAAACATTGGGGAATTCAGTGTATCGTAGCAAGAGGATATGAGATCATTGACGGTAAATTGACAGGAAAGGTAGTTGCGCCTGTAGTTATGACCGGTTATGTTCCGGATCTTCTTGGCTCTATTTCTATGGTAAGTAAAGATTATGTATCTTTTGGCTCAGGCGCTTGCGGAAAAGGACACAAAGAATGGGTCAAGGTTTCCGATGGTGGCCCATATCTTAAGGCAGTTGCAAGACTTGGTTAAAATGATGCCATTGGGAAAAGAATGTACCCGTGGAATGTGACATCACTTTTGATCTTTACATCATAAAAATTTGAATAATAGCCGGCACTACATGATTATTGTTTGGTGTCGGAGAAAGAGAAAACGATGACTGATAAGATAATTGAAATATTAAAATCCCGTAATATCGATGCATGGGAAATTACAGATACCGTTACAGAAGGCTGGGAATTCTATTTTATTAAGCAAGAGCTTGATCAGAACAGAGTTCGCGATGTTGAGCATATCGTATTAAATGTTTATAGAAAGCTCGAAGATGGGAAAATTCTTGGAAGCGCTTCTCAGGAAATACCGCCTACTGCCACAGAGAAAGAGATTGAAAAGACTGTTGATGAGCTGTATGAGAGAGCTTCTTTTGTCAAGAATCCATATTATGAGCTGAACAAAAAGAAGGTTGAAGTAGAAAAAAGAAGCTTTAATCCCGAAGAAACTGCAAAGGCATATATTGAAGCTATGCAGCAGATTCCGGAGACAAGCACAGCAGATATCAATTCCTATGAGATCTTTGCTGAGAGCTGTACAAGAAGATATGTAAATTCTGAGGGTATTGATGTAACAGAAAGCTATCCTAACTCAATGGTTGAAGTTGTTGTAAATGCCAGAAATGACGAGCATGAGATTGAGCTTTACAGAATGTATAATGCCGGTACATGTGATAGCGAAAACCTTAAAAAAGAAATTGAAGAGACATTAAGATACGGTAAGGACAGACTTGTAACAAAGCCTACACCTGCACTTGGAAAAGCAACAGTCATTATTCCTTCAGCTGATGCTACACGTATTTATGACTGGATTGGAACAAGAATGTATGTGAGCATGAAGTATCGAGGATATTCTGACTGGGAAGTTGGAAAAGATATTATTCCGGGAGCTGTGGGAGATAAGATTTCTTTCAAGCTGGTAAAAGAACTTCCAAATTCTTCTTTAAACAGACAGGTTGACAAGCAGGGCGCTGCAATAAGAGATATGTATGTCATAAAGGATAACATTGCCGAGAGCTATTGGGGTGAGCGTCAGTTTGCTTATTATCTTGGAGTTGAGGATTCGTTTATTTGCGGAAACTATGAGGTAGAAGGTGGAAGCGCTACTGAGGCAGAACTTAGATGCGGACAGTATCTGGAAGCTGTTGAGTTCTCAGATTTCAGTGTTGATCCGATCACCGGAGATTTTGCAGGTGAGATCAGACTTGCTTACTATCATGATGGCGACAAAGTTACACCTGTTTCCGGAGGCTCAGTGTCAGGAAGTCTTTTGGAAATACTTAAAAATGTTAAACTTTCCAAGGAAAAGAGGCAGTTTGACAATTTCCTTGTTCCATCAATTATTAAGATGGAAAATGTTACAATTGCTGGTGTTGAATAAGATTGCTTAAATGAAACATTATCTGTGCTTAATTAATCTGCGTATTAATTAAGGATTTGACGGAAATTAATGTGAATATGATTTGATGTTGACAGTCTTATGAGTATGGATGTACTATGTTTCATAATTGGGTAGTTTTTAGGTTATTCCTTAGGAGGAGTATATGGCAATTTTTAAGGGTGCTGGAGTGGCAATAGCAACTCCGTTTAAAGAAAATGGTGAAGTGAATTACGATGAGTTTGCAAGACTTATCGAGTTCCAGATTGAGAATGGGACTGATGCAATCATAGTATGCGGTACTACCGGTGAAGCAGCAACTATGTCCGAAAAAGAACATATGGATGTAGTAAAGTTCTGTATCGAGAAGGTAAATAAGCGTATCCCTGTTATAGCAGGTACCGGTTCTAACTGCACAGAGACAGCAGTTGAGCTTTCTAAACTGGCAGAGGAATATGGCGCAGATGGCGTACTTTTAGTAACGCCATATTATAACAAGGCTACACAGAATGGACTTATCAAACATTTTTCAGCAGTTGCTGATGCTATCAGCATTCCTATTATTTTGTATAATGTACCAAGCAGAACAGGCTGCAACATCCTTCCTGAGACAGTTGTTAAACTTTGCAAGGAATACAAGAATATAGTTGGTATCAAGGATGCAACAGGAAATATTGCTCAGACATCTCATATGATGCAGATTGCAGACGGTTGTATCGATCTTTATTCAGGCAATGATGATGAAATTGTTCCGATCATGTCAGTTGGCGGACAGGGCGTTATTTCAGTGCTTTCAAATGTTGCTCCAAGACAGACACATGATATTTGCCAGAAGTGTCTTGATGGAGACTTTAAGTCAGCGCGTGAATTACAATTTAAAGCACTTCCACTTGTTAAGGCTCTTTTCTCCGAGGTAAATCCTATCCCGGTTAAGAGTGCGCTTAAGATGATTGGATTTGAGGCAGGCCCACTGCGCCTTCCGCTTACTGAGATGGAGCCTGAACATGAGGCTGTTCTTAGAGAAGAAATGAAAAAGTTTGGACTTATGAAGTAAATTTTATGACTGTAGCGATTGGATTATTTCGATTGCTACAGTTTATTTCTATAGTGAAAGATATCAGGCAATACCTAATGGAGCTTACTATATTTTGAAAGGAAAAGAGTCCCCAGGTTGGGGACTTGGGTAAATTGAGATGGTTAAGATGATCATGCATGGCTGTAACGGCCGTATGGGACATGTTATTGTTGATCTTGTAAAAGAAGATGAGAATATTGAAGTAGTTGCAGGTGTTGATGCATTTGGCGAAAACAGTTATGAGTTTCCAGTTTTCAAGAGCCTTTCCGAGTGCAATGTGGATGCTGATGTAATTGTGGATTTTTCTAATGCGTCTGCTGTTGACGGCCTTTTGGAGCATTGCGTGAATAAACAGATTCCGGTAGTTCTTTGCTCTACAGGACTTTCTGATGAACAGCTTGCAAAGGTAAAAGATGCTTCAACAAAGGTTGCAGTTCTTAAGTCAGCAAATATGTCGGTTGGAATTAATGCTCTTTTAAAAGTGCTTAAAGAAGTTTCACCTCTTTTTGCTGCTGCTGGTTTTGATATTGAAATCGTAGAGAAACATCACAATCAAAAACTTGATGCTCCTTCGGGAACAGCAATTGCTCTTGCTGATGCCATCAATGAATCACTTGATAATGAATATGAGTATGTCAATGACAGAAGTACTCGCAGAATGAAGAGACCGGAAAAGGAAATCGGTATTTCAGCAGTAAGAGGTGGCACGATTGTTGGTGACCACGATGTTATCTTTGCAGGACACGATGAAGTTGTGACGCTTTCACACAGAGCTTATTCCAGAGCTATCTTTGGAAAAGGCGCAATCCAGGCAGCAAAGTTCCTTGCAGGAAAGCCTGCCGGAATGTATGATATGGCGGATGTGCTACAGTAATCCAGGCAGTAGTGTAAGTTCAACATTGCAGAAGTAACTGGAATGTATTTAGTTGATAATTTGAATATATGCAGTCGAAGGATTGATTAGTAGCTGGCTACGACAACGAAACATATATTCAAGTTGATAGAAATGGTCAAGTTTACTTCAAAATGTTGTATTGGTGTAATGGAGACAAGCATGAAATTTAGACCATGTATTGATATTCATAACGGAAAAGTTAAGCAGATCATTGGCAGCAGTCTTGTGGATGAAGGAGATAATGCGCGAGAGAATTTTTCATCCACTAAAGAAGCCCCTTTTTATGCAAATATGTATAGAGAATTAGGGCTTGAAGGTGGGCATATTATTATGCTCAATCCTGTTGAAAGTCCTTATTATGAGAGCACCAAAAGGCAGGCTCTGATGGCGCTTGAATCATGCCCCGGACTTTTGCAGGTGGGCGGAGGAATCACTGCTGATAATGCGGAAATGTTTCTTGATGCAGGCGCAAGTCATGTAATTGTGACTTCCTATGTCTTTAAAAATGGGCGGATTAATAATACTAATCTTAAGAAACTTGTTAAAGCTGTAGGAAAAGAAAAACTTGTTCTGGATCTATCATGCAAGATGGTTGAAGAAGAATCCATAAGCGATGGCAAGCTTCTTGAACAGAAATATGCGATAGTAACCGACAGATGGCAGAAGCTGACTAATGTTATGCTATCGTACGAAACGCTTGATGAACTGTCAGAGTACTGCGACGAATTTCTGGTTCATGCAGCAGATGTTGAAGGCAAACAGAATGGAATTGAGCAGAGCGTTGCAAAGATACTTGGCTCGTGGAGCAAGATTCCTGTTACCTATGCGGGCGGAGTTCATTCTTTGGACGATATAAAGCTCCTGAAAAGGATAGGACATGATAAGGTTGACGTTACGGTTGGAAGTGCTCTTGATATATTTGGGGGCAATCTTAAAATGGCTGACGTTATAAAAGCTTGTGAATGAGAATGCATGATATCTTGAATGAATCATTCAAGATATCAGCAAACAAGCCGATTAAAGTCGACTTACGTCGAAGGGCTTGTTTGCTTACTGAAGCATATTCACATGAAACCCGCAGTAAATGCGTGTTTCTGAATTTGATATAAGAATAATTGAAGAAGCTGTGAAAAATGAGAATGATCATTTATTCACAGCTTCTTTTGGCTCTTTATTTTATTTCAAGATAATCACATCCGAGTTCTTCAAGTGATGTGTTTATTTTTTTCTGGTACTTGTTAAGATTTGTCATCTTGCCTGTTTGGATATTCACAAGATAAAGGTCATATCCGCCTTTTCCACCGCTCTTTGAACTGCTGATGATAATATAGTCAGAAGAAATAGGGCAGGCATCGGAACAATCATATCCTTTACTGTTACATTTTAAAGAAGTAGTTTTTCCTGTTTTTAAGTCGTAGCGTATTATCTGGTCAGCACGGTTTTTTGAATTATAGCCGCGAGAAAAATACAGATATTTACCATCTTTTGAAGCTATAGGATAGTAAGACTGAACACCGGCTTTTTTGTAAAGAACTGTACCTGTTTTCTTTTTGTTTCCCGTGGTATTTCCCACCATTAAGGTCATATTTTTCCCTGTTCCTTCTACATAATAAACTTTCTTTCCGTCATTACTGTAGAAAGGCATTGATTTTTCTGTTGAACCTTTAATAAGAACAGTCTGTTTCTTGGACTTGCAGTCATACTGTACAATTCTGCTTCCTTTTCCCGAAGGATTACTCTGCTTAAATACAATTTTGTTTCCTTTTACGTTGTATTTAGGATCCTCGTCATCAAGACCATTTCCTTTTGTCAGATTGACAGGCTTGGACTTGCTGAAAGTATATTCAAAAATGTCCCATTCCCCTTGTCTTGTCTGTCCCATAAATACAATGGCTTTACCATCTTTGCGAAGCCTTGCATTCATAGGATTCTTTACTTCCTTCCAGTTCTTGCTGATACATTTAAGCTTCATCAGTGAAAAATCATACACATAAAGCTTACTGTCCTCAGCATCATAAGAAGAATAATTATGGAATACCATTTTTCCTGATAATTCAGTTGCAGCTTTAGCGGAAACCGGCTGTGCAAGAACAAGCGTTGCTAATAACAAACATGTAAAAATCTTAATCTTTGACATATCATTCTCCCTCTTTAATAATCATTTATATGCCGTGAGATATTATAAGATAAATCTCAAAGCTAATCATCTTATGATATGAAAAATATCGCTTATTTTGGTTAATTTCGTATCAATATTTCACGCTTGAATTTATTATATGTTACTAAGTTTCTACAACTGAATATTGCGGAAGAGGTGTGTGTTGACTTAATAGTATTCAAGAAAACTGCGAAAATATGAATTTGCATCCTACTCAATTTTGGTGGTGTTAAAGATTAAAAATCTGAACTCACTCCAATGCAAGTCTTTCTATCCCCAGGACAACAAATAATTAAAGAGGAACAAGACAGCACAGTGGCAGACCGGTAAATCGTCCCCGTTCACTTCTAATTGACATGCGCCACCGATAAGCGTAGAATACTAAGAGGTTGAGACAAAGGCGTCTTAGAGAATCATTCTCTAGGGCGTCTTTTTGCTTTTTTACAAATAAATAGTTAGGAAGGATAGTCATGGCAACAATTAATAAGAATTATTTAAAATTACCCGGAAGTTATCTTTTTTCAACAATTGGAAATAAAGTAAGAGAATACAGCTTGGCACATCCTGAAGCCAAGATTATAAGATTGGGAATTGGTGACGTAACTTTGCCTATAGCTCCTAAGGTTATAGAAGTGCTTCACAGCGCTGTTGATGAAATGGGGGCTGAGGCTTCATTTAAGGGCTATGCTCCTGATCTTGGATATGATTTTCTGAGAAATACCATTAGCGAGAGGGCATATAAGACCATTGGCTGTGATATTGCTGCAGATGAGATCTTTGTTTCCGATGGGGCAAAGAGTGACTGCGGTAATATTCAGGAAATCTTTGGACTTGATAATAAGGTGGCTGTATGTGATCCTGTTTACCCTGTTTACGTTGATTCTAATGTTATGGCCGGAAGAAGCGGAGAATACGATACATTGACAGGCCGTTTTCGTGATATCATATATATGCCATGCACTGCCGAAAATGGCTTTATGCCTGAATTTCCGGAAGAAACACCAGATCTGATCTACTTATGTTTCCCCAATAACCCTACAGGAACCGTAATGGATAAGGAAACACTTCAGAAATGGGTTGATTATGCTAATGAAAATAATGCGATAATTCTTTATGATGCTGCCTATGAAGCATATATTTCAGAAGAGGGAATACCACATAGCATTTATGAGTGTGATGGTGCAAGAACCTGTGCGATAGAGTTTAGATCTTTTTCCAAGACCGCAGGATTTACAGGCCTTAGACTTGGCTTTACTGTAATTCCTAAAGAACTTGAAGCCGGTGGTGAAAAGTTGTGGCCTTTGTGGGCTAGAAGACATGGCACAAAGTATAACGGTGCTCCGTATATTGTACAGAAGGCAGGTGAAGCGGTATACTCAGATGAAGGACAAAAGCAGATAAAAGAGCAGATTGCATATTATATGGAAAATGCAAGAATTATCCTTGAAGGAGTTAAGGCAGCAGGCTTTACAGCATATGGCGGAGTTAATGCACCATACATCTGGCTGAAAACTCCTGATGATATGACCAGCTGGGAGTTCTTTGATTATCTTTTGGAAAAAGGAAATGTTGTAGGAACACCTGGCTCAGGATTTGGTCCTAGCGGAGAACACTATTTCAGACTTACTGCTTTTGGAAACAGAGAGAACACAATAGAAGCTATAGAACGCATAAAGAAACTTTAATTTTACTGCAAATATCATGATGGCAGGGGCAAAAAGTTTATAATGTGTCATACTTACATGATGAATATTATGACTTTTGTACTTGGTATCAAATCATTATTCAGGAGGATTTGGATGAGCTACACTGTGGATGAAGTTATGAAATTTATTGAAGAGGAGGATGTTAAATTTATCCGTCTTGCATTCAGAGATGCTTACGGTATTCAGAAAAATATTTCTGTTATGCCCGGCGAAGTTAAAAAGGCTTTTGAAGATGGAGCACCTATTGAGACAAGAAATATTGCGGGATTTGAGCATTGTCCTTATGCAAAGCTTTATTTAAAACCAGATCCTAATACCATGGCTATTTTGCCATGGAGACCTGATAGTGGCAGAGTGTTGAGAATGTTCTGTGATGTTTTTACTCCGGATGGAAATGAGTATGAGTCAGATTCCAGAGTTCTTTTGCAGAATGCTGTCAAAGCTGCAAAGGATAAAGGGATAAATTTTAAATTTGGTACTGAGACGGAGTTTTATCTGTTTAAAAAAGATGATGATGGTAACCCGACCAGAATCCCTTACGATGAAGCCGGTTACATGGATATTGCACCACTTGATAAATGCGAAAATGTCAGAAGAGAGATTTCACTTACTATTGAGCGCATGGGACTTACTCCTGAAAGGTCACACCATGAGAAGGGACCCGGACAGAATGAGATAGATTTCCATTACGGAAATCCGCTTAAGGCAGCAGATCACATGACTACCTTTAAAATGGTAGTAAGCACGATTGCTGACAGATATGGGCTGGTTGCGGATTTTTCACCACTTCCTATTCCGGGAAAACCCGGCAATGGATATCATATCAATATATATGCAGTTGATGAATATGGAAATGATGTGGTTAAATATGCTGCGGCAGGAATAATGGATAAAGTCAGAGAGATGACAATTTTCATGAATCCTACAGATGCATCCTTCACAAGACTTGGAAATGGAGCAGCTCCTGACAAAGTTGACTGGTCGGATGTGGGAGGTAACGAACTTCTTTACCTGGAAACCTACAAGGATAAAACTAAAGTTGAACTTCGTTCCCCGGATGCGGCAAGTAATCCGTATCTTGTTTATGCACTTCTTATTTATTCCGGCCTAAAGGGAATAGAAGAGAAGATGGAACTTCCGGCAGTTGGAGAGGAAGCGCTTTTCCTTCCGACATCAAGAAGAGAAGCTGCGGAACTTGCAAAGAAGAGTGATTTTGTAAAAGGATTTGTGCCAGAGGAAATACTTAAAGAATACACTATGGGCTAAGGAGGTAGTTTATGCCTAAAAAACAAGACATACAACACTCCATACTTATAGTATCGTCCTCGGAACAGTTTGTTTTGGCTGTAAAAAGATCTCTTGTGGGTTTTATTACTATCGATACGATGAGAACGGTGTCTTTGGCAAGAAGGAGTTTTCTTGAAAAAAACCATGACATTATAGTTATAGACACACCACTTCCTGATGAGACAGGTGTGGAGTTTGCCATGGATATTTCGGAGAAAAGCAACTCATCAATCCTTTTGGTCGCTCCGCAGGAAGTGTTTGATGATGTGGTAGAGAGAGTGATAGACCAGGGGGTCTATGTCATTTCAAAACCAGTTTCTGCAAGAAGTGTAGATAAAGCAATTCGCTATCTTGTGGCAACACAGAACAGGATGCAGGCTCTTACAAGAAAAACACTTACTGTAGAAGAGAAGATGGAAGAGATAAGAGTTGTGAGCAAAGCCAAGATACTTCTTGTGGAAAAGAAGCATATGAGTGAGGATGAGGCCCATAGATTTATTGGAAAACAGGCTATGAATCATGGAGTGTCAAGAAAGCGAATCGCAGAAAAAATATTGGATGATCTGGAATAAGAAGTCCTGAGAAAAAATACATAATGATACTCAAAAACCCTCTGACATCTGTCAGAGGGTTCTTGTTGATTAATCATTGTTACAATCTTGCGAATTCAAAATATATATATATTAGAATAAGGCACTTTGTAGTCTGATTAATTAGCTTCCAGTTCCTTAGAATTAAAGCTTGTTTACGTTTACGGCCTGTGGTCCCTTTTCACCCTGGACTACATCATACTCTACAGAAGCGCCCTCTTCGAGAGACTTGAAACCTTCCATGTTGAGTCCTGTATAATGTACGAATACATCATTTCCAGCCTCATCAGAGATGAAACCGTAACCCTTCTGGTTGTTGAACCACTTAACAGTACCTTTGTTCATTGTAATACCTCCACTAAAAATAAAAAAATAATCGTTGCGTTGTCTATGACAACATATTTAGGTTATCACAAATAAGGGCAAAAGTAAAGAAAATTTATTAATGTTTAGATACAATTCTACGGAAAAATATAATATTTTTCCGCATTATATCGATTTACAAAATGAGCACTTTACTTTAGTGGTTCAGAGTGATAAAATGTTTAAGCACGAAAGTATTATTAACGATATTTTGACCAGTTTATTGCGAGAAAATTATTTAAAGGAGATACATTGGATGAATAAAAAGATTAGAACAGATGCGGTTGACCACCTGTTTGATGCAATACTCTGCCTTCAGAATAAGGAAGAGTGTTATAGTTTTTTTGAAGATCTTTGTACTGTTAATGAACTTCTTTCTCTTTCACAGAGATTTGAAGTTGCTTCCATGCTTAGAGATCATAAGACTTATCTTGAGATTGCAGAGAAGACCGGAGCATCTACAGCTACTATCAGTAGAGTAAACAGATCCCTTAACTATGGTGATGATGGTTATGAGCTTGTCTTTAACAGACTTATGGATTGATCAGAAGAATATTTAATTCATAAACAAAAAAGGATTTGGTACGTTTGAGATACCAAATCCTTTTTATTATTTATCTTTTTTCTCAGAAGAGTTTTCTTCGTCTTTTTTGGAATCATCTTTTTCTGCAGCCTTATCAGCAGCAGCTCTTTCTTTGGCAATTTCAGCAGAGTTCTTGTCAACATTGGACATATCACATTTGCCTTGAAGAATACCATTTTCGTCGATGATAATACCTTTGCAGGTTATGTCACCGTAAACTTTTCCGGTGTCGCTGATTTCAACCTTGCCCTGAGGAGCGGTTATCTGTCCTGTAACTTCTCCGGCAACATAGACATTCATAGCGGATACAGTGCCATAAATTTTTGCATCCTGTCCAACAATTAATGCCCCGCTTATTGTGACATTACCTTTTACAGTGCCGTCAATTCTGGTGGAATCCTTGGTGGTAAGTGGCCCTTCAATAACAGCACCGGGACCGATTATTGTTCCAACCTGCTCGAGAGCTGCATCTGCAGTAATGTCTTTTTTGCTTCCAAACATACGTGTTCCCTCCATTTATCCTTTGATCTCAATTAACTCCTCTGGGTCAATATATTTTTCATCCTTCTGGATTTGAAAACCTAATGAAGTATTCTTATCGCCCACAACGAAAATGATATCACCACGATCTATCTGACTTCCCTCAGAAACCAGTGGATCACCGGAATTTCGGTATATGGTTATGTAACCATTTCCGTGGTCTATTGAAACAAGATTGCCAAATTTGGCATCTGTTGTGACTGAAAGAACAGTGCCTGTACCCGATGCAATGATACTACTACCCTCAGCTGCTGTAAATACAACTATTGGATTGCCCTTGGCTTCATCTTTGTTATCTTCAGTTATTTCAGTTATGGTAGTTTCTGTGGCGTCATCAACTGCGTAGGTCATTGAAGCAGTTCCAGTTAAAGGGAAACCTGAGGGAACAGCAAGTGCCTCGGCTTCTTCTACTGAAACCTGCTCGTCTTCAATTCGCTTATTGATAGCAGCACTTAATTGCTCATTCTCGGTCTCAAGTTTTTCTTTTGATGCAAAAAGTGTACTGTTTTCTTCGGAAAGAGCTTCAATCTGTGCTTTCTGCTCAAGTTCAATTTTTTGAAGTGTGTTAATGGTCATGGTAGAGTAGATAATATAGCAAATGATGACCAAAAAAAGTAAAAAGGCGGTGTAGGCCAGAAGCTGCGTCTTGAAATGGTTTAGATGAAGACGCTTGGTAGTTCCGTCTGAGTCACCTGATATTATCATAAAAGTATAATGTCTTTTATGTCTGTGCTTTCTCGGCTTTATTACTTTACTCATATTAACCTCCGAACACCTCATTTTACCATAACATTTGTCATTTATGCAATAATTATAAAAAAATGTGCATTCAAAAGCAAAAATTGGGCTTTTTTAAAAGTGTATATACGAAAAAGGGGAGCGACTTTGTGCGCTCCCCATAAAACTTTAAGGGAAATATCAACCCATAACTGCTGCTACAGTATATTCTTTAACATCCTTTTCGTAAGGAATTACATTTCCTTCTACAGCTTTGCCGTTAACAGTAAGGCTCTTGATTCCTTTCTGAGCACCGTTCTGCTTGACTGAGATGTGGTAAACAGCATCGCGGTATTTTCTTGTGATCTCGAAATCGCCGAAATCAGCTGGTACACAAGGGTTGATTGAAAGACCGTTGTGTGTAGGATAAACACCTAAAATGTACTGAGAAATATTCACAAATGTCCAAGCTGCAGTACCTGTCAGCCAGCTGTTCTTACCCTGACCAAAGAACTTAGCATCTCTTCCGGCAACCATCTGAGAGTAAACATAAGGTTCTGTGCAGTGAACATCGCTGATTTCTTCAATATATGCAGGGCATGTCTTCTTGTAAATCTCGAAAGCTCTGTCGCCATGTCCAAGAACTGTTTCAGCAATTGAAACCCAAGGATTGTTGTGGCAGAAGATTCCGGCATTTTCCTTGTATCCCGGTGGATAAGAAGAAACTTCGCCGAGTTCAAGATGGTATTTTGTATATGCAGGCTGAAGGATCATTACACCATACTTTGTATCAAGTCTTTCTTCGACACTCTTAAGAGCTTTTTCTGCAAGACCTTCCTTGACACCGATACCTGCAAGTACGCAGAAGCCCTGTGGCTCGATGTAGATCTGACCTTCTTCACATTCCTTTGAACCAACTTTGTTGGAATGAGCATCGTAAGCACGAACGAACCAATCTCCATCCCATCCTGCTGTGATAGCAGCGTTGTAAACTTCGCTGATTTCTTTTCTTGCTCTGTCAGCTTCTGCTGTATCACCTAAAAGTTCGCATAACTGAGCATATTCTTCACCATACTTAACAAACATTCCGGCAATGAATACAGATTCAGCTACAGGTCCTTCGGAAGGTCCGAAAGTCTGGAAGGATTCACCCGGATGCTCTGAGAAGCAGTTGAGGTTCAGACAGTCATTCCAGTCAGCACGTCCGATAAGTGGAAGACCGTGAGGTCCCTTGTGAGTAGCTGTGAAGTTGAATGAGCACTTAAGGTGTTCCATAAGAGTCTTGGCAACACTCATATCATTATCGAATGGAACCATTTCTTTTAATATAGAAAGATCACCTGTTTCTCTTACATAAGCGCTTGTACCTGCGATGAGCCATAATGGATCGTCGTTAAAGCCGGAACCAATGTCAGAGTTACCCTTCTTGGTAAGAGGCTGATACTGGTGATAAGCGCTTCCATCCTGGAACTGAGTAGATGCAATATCGATAATACGCTGTCTTGCTCTATCTGGAATAAGGTGTACGAATCCAAGAAGATCCTGACAGGAATCTCTAAAGCCCATTCCACGGCCGATACCTGATTCGTAGTAAGAAGCAGAACGTGACATGTTAAATGTAACCATGCACTGGTACTGGTTCCAGATATTAACCATACGGTCAACTTTTTCATTAGAAGAAGCAATGTGATAATTTGAAAGAAGTTCTTTCCAATAGCTCTTAAGTTCTGCAAGAGCATTATCTACTGCAGCTTCTGTGTTATATGCTGAGATCATCTTAAGAGCAGGCTTCTTGTTGACAACTGAAGGAGCTTCCCACTTGTCGTCTTCAGGATTTTCGATGTATCCGAGAACGAAGATGAAAGTCTTGGATTCACCTGCTTTAAGAGTAAGATTTATCTGCTGCGAAGCGATTGGAGACCAGCCACTTGCAACTGAATTTGTGCATTTTCCATTGATAACAGCATCAGGACTGTCTGGTCCGTTGTATGCGCCGAGGAAAGCATCTCTGCTTGTGTCAAAAGCATCTACCTTGGTGTTAACACTGTAGATTGCGTAGTGATTACGTCTCTCTCTGTATTCGGTCTTATGATAGATTGTTGCGCCATCATCTGTAACTTCAACTTCGCCTGTGCTTAAGTTTCTCTGGAAGTTCTTCATATCATCATCTGCGTTCCAGAGACACCATTCTACATATGAGAAAAGAGATAACGTAGCATTGTTCTTCTTATTATTAGTAATTGTTACCTTAGATAATTCACAATTGTCGTTCATTGGAACAAATGTAAGAACTTTAGCTTCTACATCGTTCTTGCTTGATGTGAAAACACTATAGCCAAGGCCATGACGGCACTCGTATTTGTCAAGAGCAGTCTTGACAGGCTGCCAGCCCGGATTCCAGATAACATCCTCTGCAGAATCTGTTGTGTCCTTGATATAGAAGTACTTACCATTATTATCGTAAGGAACATTGTTATATCTGTATCTTGTGAGTCTTAAAAGCTTGGCATCCTTGTAGAATGTGTAACCGCCACAAGTATTTGATATCAATGAGAAAAACTCTTTATTTCCAAGGTAGTTGATCCAAGGAAGAGGAGTCTTTGGTGTGGTGATGACATATTCAAGTGCTGAATCGTCAAAAAAGCCATATTTCATTATGATTAACCCTCCATTAAATAATTAACACTTAAACGTTTTCGGTATTTTTCTAACGTCATTATATATGCAAAAAGAATATAATGCAATAGGAAAATAAATTTGAAGATAACCTCTGATATATTGATAAAATAGCCGCAAAATGAAAACTAAAAAATGTGAAACCGGTGTCACTTGAGCAATTATCGAAAAAATTCAATCCAAACCGAAAACGTTTACCTTAATTATGAAAAAACTAATAACTTTAATGAAATAATATATGAAATTGCGATAATGATTTTATGAAGAATTACCAAAAATATAAAAAATGCACAAAAAAATGCAAAATACTATTGCTTTAAGAGTAAAAATGATGTACATTGAAATTACGAAAACGATTTAGTAACAAAAACAGATGAATAGGATTGAGTTGAGTAATGGTATCACTGAAAGATATATCAAAAGCATGCGGTGTTTCAATTGCTACAGTGTCCAAGGCGCTTAATGATCATAGCGATATAAGTCAGGCAACTAAGAATCATGTCAGAGAAGTGGCCGACAAGCTGGGCTACAGACCAAATGCAGCTGCACAGGCGCTTAAGACTAATAAGACAAACAATATCGGAGTTCTTTTTGTGGATGAGGCTAACAGTGGCCTGACACATGACTATTTCAATCATGTATTGGATAGCTTTAAGCGAACAGCAGAAGAGAATGGTTACGATATTACATTTATAAACAGTGGCAATAAGAGACTTAATAATATGTCCTATCTGTCACACGCTATATACAGAGGATTCGATGGAATAGTGATTGCCTGTGTGGATTTTTCAGATCCGCAGGTTGATGAACTTATTAAGAGTGATATTCCTGTTGTGACTATTGACCATCTATTTTACAACAGAACAGCGATAATTTCAGATAACGTAAATGGAATGAAGGAACTGGCTACATATGTTTACAGCCAGGGACATAGAAAGATTGCTTACATACATGGTAAGGAAGAGGGTATGGAATCCTCAGTTACCAAGAGCAGACTTTCAAGCTTTTACAAGACATTACAGGATCTTGGAGTGGAGATTCCGGATGAGTATCTTCCTGCAGTTCCTTACAGAGATACAGATGCTGCTTATGAAGCAACAATCAAGCTTTTGGACTTAAAAGAGCCGCCTACATGTATTTTTTATCCTGATGACTTTGCTGCATTTGGCGGAATGAATGCTATCAGGAAAAGGGGATTAAAGATACCTGAAGACATGTCAGTGGTTGGATATGACGGAATAGAACTTGCAAGAAAGATAATTCCTCTTCTTACGACCATGGTGCAGGATACAGCAAAAATAGGATCTATTGCAGCAACAAAGCTGATCGATCTTATAAACAACCCCAAGGGAACCATAGTTGAACAGGTTGTGGTCAAAGGGGAAATTGAAAATGGCGAATCGGTTGCCAAGATAAATGAGGTTTAAGACAGCAAAAAGCTGTTTTAAATAAAGAAAAAATAAAAAAAAGATACTAATAAGGGAGGTAAACTTTAATGAAAAGAAAGTTATTGGGAATCATGCTTTCAACAACTATGGTTGCTGGAATGCTTTCAGCTTGTGGAAGCACAACAACAACTACAACAACTACTTCAGAGACAACTACTGAAGCAGCACCTGCTGAGGAATCCAAGGCAGAAGAGACAAAGGCAGAAGAGCCTAAGGCTGAGGAGACAACTACTGAAGCAGCAGCTCCAGCAGCTGATGAAGGAAAGGTTCTTAACATCTATGCTTGGAACGAAGAGTTCAAGAGCCGTCTTACAGATCACTATCCTGGATACACAGAAGTTGATGCTACAACAGGCACAATCGGTGATGTAACTGTAAAGTGGAATATCACTCCTAGTACAGACAATGCATACCAGAACAACCTTGATGAGAATCTTCTTAAGCAGGCTGATGCAGCAGCTGATGACAAGATTGATATCTTCCTTGTAGAAGCTGACTACGCTCTTAAGTATGTTGATACAGATTTCACAGCAGCTGTTTCTGATTTCGGAATCACAGACGCTGATGTAGCTAATCAGTACAAGTACACACAGGATGTTATGACAGATTCTAAGGGCGTTCTTAAGGGCGTTTCATGGCAGGGCTGCCCTGGCGTACTTATCTACAACCGTGAAGCTGCTAAGGAAGTTCTTGGATCAGATGATCCTGCAGAAGTTCAGAAGGCAGTTAAGGACTGGGATACATTCTCAGCTACAGCTGACGCTATGAAGGCTGCTGGATACAACATGACAGCTTCAACAAACGATTCATATCGTGTATTCTCTAACAACGTTTCCGGCAAATGGGTTCAGAACGACAAAGTTGTTATCGATGACAACATCATGAAGTGGGTTGAACTTGCTAAGAAGATGGCTGATGAGAAGATGACATCTACAAACGATCTTTGGTCAGATGACTGGTCAAAGGGCTTCTATCCAGATGGAAAAGTATTCTGCTACTTTGGACCAGCTTGGCTTGTAAACTTCTGTATGGCTGCTGACGTTGAGGGATCAATCGCTAATCTTGGTGGTTGGGGCGCAACTGAAGGACCTCAGGGCTTCTTCTGGGGCGGAACATGGATCTGCGGCGCTACAGGAACAGATAACCCAACACTTGTTGGTGATATCATGAGACAGCTTACATGCAACGAAGATATCATGCTTGATATCGTTGCTAAGGATTCAGATTTCGTAAACAACAAGCCAGCTATGGAAAAGGCTGCAAACGATGATGCTTATGCATTTGCAGTATTCGGTGGACAGAATCCTCTTGGAATGTTCTGCAAAGGAGCTGAGAACTGCGATCTTTCAAACCAGAGCGCATATGATCAGGGATGTAACGAAGAGTTCCAGAGAGCAATGAAGAACTACTTTGATGGAAATGCTACTCTTGAAGAAGCACTTGACATCTTCAAGAAGGCAGTTGTTGAGAAATATCCTAACCTTACAGCAGAATAATTTCTCTAAAGGTAAAGAAGCAGATTTTTCTGCAGATATTGATTCAATAATAAATGGGGCGCACAGTATCATCGTGCGCCTCATATGATAAAAAAGTAAAAATAGTAATTCGGAAAGAGAAAAGTTAAAGGGGACGCTTATGAAGAAAAAAAGCAAGGTAGTAAGCTACAATAAATGGGGATATATATTCCTGATACCTTTTGTTGTTGTTTATCTTATTTTCCAGATGATACCGCTTGTATCAACAATCTATAATTCATTCTTTGAGAATTATCGTTCAGGTCTTTTGCAGATCGGACCAAATTTCGTTGGACTTAAAAATTACGCTACAATTATTACTAACGGAGATCTTCCTACTTATTTTAAGAATACAATGATAATGTGGATTATGGGATTTGTGCCACAGATTATTCTTTCACTTCTTCTTGGTGCATGGTTTACAGATCCATCACTTAGACTTAAGTGTCAGGGGTTCTTTAAGACAGTAATCTATATGCCTAATCTTATCATGGCATCTGCTTTTTCTATGTTGTTCTTTACTTTGTTCGCAAATAGCGGACCTATCAATTCACTTCTTTTAAATATGGGAGTGATAACAGAAGCCTATAAGTTCATGTCACATGTTTGGTCAGTTCGTACACTTGTAGCATTCATGAACTGCGTAATGTGGTTTGGAAATACGACAATACTTTTGATGGCAGGAATGATGGGAATTGACCCTTCACTTTTCGAAGCAGCGCAGGTTGATGGCGCAACTGCTACTCAGATTTTCTATAAGATTACATTGCCACTTCTTAAACCTATTCTTATCTTTGTAATGATAACATCACTTATCGGTGGTCTTCAGATGTTCGATGTTCCTCAGATCCTTACTAATGGTTCCGGAGATCCTACACGTACATCCATGACACTTATTATGTACCTGAATAAGCATCTGTTTAGTAAGAACTATGGTCTTGCCGGTGCATTGTCAGTTTATATGTTTGTTATTACAGGTATTTTAAGCCTTATAGTATTTAAGTTTACAAATTCAAAAGATTCTAAGTGATAAGGGGAAAGAAATATGGCAGATAATAGAAGTAAAATGGCTGGACAGGATGAGAACAGAGCATCCATCCATGCTAGGCGAGCAATCGCATATATAGTACTTATTTTGGTATCATTCCTATGTCTGTTCTGGTTCTACGTTCTTTTTATAAATGCGACCAGAGCACATTCAGAGCTTACTAAAGGATTTACAGCAATTCCAAGTACGCATCTCTTGGAAAACTGGATTAACTTAAAAAATGGTACATTACCTATTTTTAATGGTATTATCAACTCATTGTTCATAGCTATTGCTACAGCTGCTCTTGCTACTTATTTCTCAACAATGACAGCTTATGCTATTCATGCTTATGACTTTAAGTTCAAAAATTTCATCTTTACATTTATTCTTATGATAATGATGATTCCTACACAGGTTACTGCACTTGGTTTCTTGCAGTTGATTGGAAAGATGAACCTTGATGACAGTTTTGTTCCTCTTATTGTACCGGCTGTTGCTTCTCCTTCTGTATTTTTCTACATGAAGCAGTACATGGATTCAACACTTCCGCTTTCACTGGTCGAGGCAGCAAGAATTGATGGTTCAGGGGAATTCAGAACATTTAATCAGATTGTAATACCGCTTATGAAACCTGCTATTGCAGTACAGGCAATATTCAGTTTTGTGGGAAGCTGGAATAACTACTTCACTCCGGCACTTGTTCTTCACACAGATACAAAGAAGACTCTTCCTATTCTTATTGCTCAGCTCCGTTCAGCTGACTGGTTGAAGTTTGATATGGGACAGGTTTATACAATGATTGCATTCTCAATCTTCCCTGTTATTGTTGTTTATCTCTTGCTTTCAAGATACATCGTTGGTGGTGTTACTCTTGGTGGCGTTAAGGGCTGATATTCTCCTTTCTTTGTTCTGGCCATACCTCCAGAATGAAGGTTACTCTTTCCTTTTATAAGCGTTAGAAAGCCATAGCATTCCCCGATGCTATGGCTTTCGCTTGTTTTGGAGGGGGTGGAGCCTCGGACTCACCGGCACCTGGCTGTCTCTGTGCAAAATTACTAAATAATCTTTGTAATAAATGCATTTTTATGCAATTTTATATGTTGTCTTCATGACTTCACTGTGCTAAAATCCTTATATCGCGTACAAATGTCCGTAAGATAAAAACATTTTTAAATATGTGTTTCACGTCAGGCGACATTGATTGTATAGCGGCATTGAATTAAGGAGAAAGCTGCAATGGAGCAGGGAACAGGGTATTACGTAATCAGAAAACAGGCAGTACCGGAGGTGCTTTTGAAAGTGGTTGAGGCTAAGAAGCTTCTTGAATCCGGCAAGGTGAAAACTGTCAATGAAGCTGCTTCAAAGCTTGGCATAAGCAGGAGCTCTTTTTACAAATATAAAGAAGATATTTATGAATTCCACGATAGCCTTCAGGGAACAACACTTACCCTTACGTTCCAAATGAATGATGAAGTTGGGCTACTATCTTATGTGTTAAATCTTATCGCCGATTTCGGGGCAAATATTCTTACGATTCATCAATCTATTCCATTGAACGGAGTGGCATCATTATCAATAACAATACAGGTACTTCCGGATACCAGAGATATTATGGAAATGATCTCTTTGATGGAAAAGGTTGAAGGAGTTCACAAGGTGCATATTACAGGAAGAAGTGCAACACTAACCTGATTTTGTAAATGTTGATATTAATTAAACTAAAAGTTGATAAAATTTAATGTCTGTAGTGGATGTTTTTTGGATATATAGAGTAAAATATTCTTATCATTTGTTTTTGATGTGATGTTAGATGGAATTACAGAAAAGTGTATTTATATTGATTTTAGAAATAATTGTTTTTGAAATTTTTATTGAATAATGCTTGAGATTTTGCTGTAGAAGCTTTTTAATATAATTTAATGCTTTGAAATATCAGGTTGCTTACAAAATGAATAGTGTAAATAAATGAAGTAAAATGGAGGACAGCATGGCAAAGGTAGCAGTTTTGGGATATGGAACAGTTGGAAGTGGCGTTGTAGAGGTTCTTGATACTAATGCTTTGGAAGTGGCAAATAGTGCGGGCGAGAGCGTAGAGGTCAAATACATTCTTGATCTTCGTGATTTCCCCGGCGATAAGCATGAGGCACAGGTGGTTCATGATATCGACATTATTTTAAATGACCCTGAGGTTAGTGTTATCTGCGAAACTATGGGAGGAATTGAACCTGCTTTTACCTTTGAAAAGAAAGCGCTTGAAAGAGGAAAGAGCGTATGCACCTCCAATAAAGAACTTGTTGCTGCAAAAGGACCTGAGCTCGTTGAAATAGCTAAAAAGAACAATGTAAGTTATTTGTTTGAGGCAAGTGTAGGCGGCGGAATACCGGTGCTTCGTGCTCTTAATGATTCACTTAAGCATGAGAAAGTTGATGCCATTACAGGTATTTTAAATGGCACTACAAACTATATTTTAACCAAGATGGACAAGGAAGGCATGGGATTTGAGACCGTCCTAAAAAAAGCTCAGGAGAAAGGCTATGCTGAGCGCAATCCTGAGGCTGATGTAGAAGGTTACGATGCATGCAGGAAAATTGCTATACTTGCAAGTCTCATGAGCGGCAAGCATGTTGATTATGAAGATATTTACACTGAAGGTATTTCCAAGATAAACATTCACGACTTTGAGTATGCAAGAGCTCTCAATATGTCTATCAAGCTCCTTGCAATGTGCAAGAGAAATGAAAATGGATTTTTCACTATTGTTGCGCCATTTCTTGTTCCGTCAGAGAATCCGCTTGCAAGTGTAAATGGTGTATTTAATGCGATAAGCATTCATGGAAATATGCTTGGCGATGTAATGTTTTATGGAAAAGGCGCCGGTAAGAATGCAACAGCAAGCGCTGTAGTTGCTGATGTTATCGATATGATTAAGCATAAAGACAAACATATCGAAGTTAATATGAATGCAGAAAAAGCTCAGTTGTCACCTAAGGACAATGCTGTCAGAAGATTTTTTGTCAGAGTATCAGATACTATTGCAGATCAGGCAAATGAAGTATTTGGAAATGATGTAGAAGTAGTAAAAAGAAACAGCATACACGGAGAATATGCTTTTATTACTGATCTTATCTCAGAAAAAGATTTCGAAGAAAGACTTGGCAAACTTAACGGTGTAAAGGGATATCTTAGATTATACTGATGGCTGTAATTTGCTAAAAAAGTTTTATGGCAAATAGGCTCCGTGACATATATGCCTTGGGGCGACCTATTGCTCCATATTTATCAAAAGATATAAAAATAAAAGGGGAAACAAGTTATTATGAAAAAGGTAGTTAAATTCGGTGGAAGTTCACTTGCAAGTGCAGAGCAGTTTAAGAAGGTCGGAGAGATAATCAAATCAGATCCCGACAGAATCTATGTTGTTCCTTCAGCTCCCGGCAAAAGAAATTCAAAGGATACCAAAGTGACTGACATGCTCTACAAGACTTATGCTCTTGCAGAGGAAGATAAGGATTTTAAGAAGCAGCTTGCTGACATTAAGGCGAGATATGATGAGATCATCAATGGCCTCGGCTTAAAACTTGATCTTTCAAGTGAATTTGAAGTAATCGAAAAGAACTTTAAAGAAAAAGCCGGCAATGACTATGCTGCAAGCCGTGGTGAATACTTAAACGGAATTATCATGGCAAACTACCTTGGTTACGAGTTCATTGATTCTGCTACAGTAGTTTCTTTTGATAAAAACGGAGAATTCGACAGCGAAAAGACAAACAAGCAGATGGCAAAGAGACTTGAGAAAGCTCCAAAGGCTGTTATCCCCGGATTCTATGGAGCGAATCCTGATGGAAGCGTAAAGACATTCTCAAGAGGCGGTTCTGATATTACAGGTTCAATCGTTGCAAGAGCTATTAGAGCAGATGTATATGAGAACTGGACAGATGTTTCCGGATTCCTTGTTGCAGATCCCAGAATTATTGACAGACCTCCGCACATTGACACTATCACCTATACAGAACTTCGAGAGCTTGCTTACATGGGAGCATCCGTACTTCATGAAGATGCTATTTTCCCTGTAAGAAAAGAAGGAATTCCGATCAATATCAGAAATACAAACAAGCCTGAAGATCCCGGAACATGGATTGTTGAATCAACTGCTAAGAAGTCTAAGTATGTTGTTACAGGTATTGCAGGTAAAAAAGGTTTTTGCTGCGTGAATATCCTTAAGGATCAGATGAACTCAGAGATTGGATTTGTCAGAAGAGTATTACAGGCTTTTGAAGATCAGAATATTTCAATTGAGCATGTTCCGTCAGGAATTGATACAATGACAGTATTTGTACAGCAGGAAGAGTTCATTGAAAAAGAACAGGCTGTTGTATCTGAAATCCACAGACTTGCACATCCTGATATGCTTGAAATTGAATCAGACCTTGCGCTTATCGCTGTAGTTGGACGTGGAATGAAGTCAACACGTGGAACAGCCGGCCGTATCTTCTCAGCACTTGCACATGCAAGCGTGAATGTAAGAATGATCGACCAGGGTTCTTCAGAGCTGAACATCATCATTGGTGTTGAGAACCGCGATTTCGAAAAGGCAATACATGCAATTTATGATATTTTTGTTACTACACAGATTTAAAAAAAAACGCTACCGGTGAAATAACTTGGTAGCGTTTTTTATGACTTTATTTTAATAAAAACTCAAAATACTTTATGGCAAGGTCTGTGTGTTTGCTTGTCAGAACAACGCCTGCAACAGGAGATTGTGACTGATAGGCGCCGGATTCTTTAATGATATTTGAAGAATCAAGTTTTATTCCAACGGGAACAGGATTTTCCATTTCACTTTTATCAACTGCAGTGAAAGTCAGGTCTTTATTGTATTTATCAGCCATCACTGCATATTTGTTATTGGGATCAAACTCACCTGTGCTCACGTAATTCTGGTATGCTTCTGAATCAAGGTAATCAAGATATGCCTGGTCTACATACACAAGTTTGTCCTCATATTCTTTTATCTGCTCTGGAGATATAATTGTCCTAAGGTCAACAAAAACATTCTGGTTTGCATAATATGTAAAGATATCGCTGTCTGCACCAAGAATATCAAGATCTCCGCCTGCGATGTTTGCCATGATCTTCTGACTGGTGGCAATTGTTGTCTCTGTCATGACAGAAAGATCAAATGTAGAAGAAGTATCTATCAGACAACTGTAATTATCTGTGTCAATTTCGGCATAATCCGAAAAGCCTTTTTCGAGAACCTCTTCGGCAGGAGAGGATGCTGCGTTGAGCATTACTGCATAAAATGCATAAGGCTTATTTGCTCTGATGTCGTGGATAAGCATCGATAAAAGAATGATCACAAATAATGCAATTGCAGTATGAATTTTATAATATTCCCAGAAATACTCCAGATGGGCTTTGAAACCCTGACCTTTTAATTTCTTTTGCTGTTCTCTTATTTCCTCATGTACTGACATATCTAAAACTCGCTTTCATAATAGATTATCCCATTCAAAACTTATTAACAGAAAAATAATATATTTTTATCGGAAAAATATATATAATAGTAATAAGGGATTTTTCGTCCTAACAATGATAAAAACAATATGCATTAAGTGTCAATCCTA
The DNA here is from genome assembly GCF_900112195.1 of Butyrivibrio sp. YAB3001. Classification (GTDB taxonomy): domain Bacteria; phylum Bacillota; class Clostridia; order Lachnospirales; family Lachnospiraceae; genus Butyrivibrio. The sequence continues at coordinate 221,859 of NZ_FOKR01000003.1, read as the reverse complement.
GAATGTGAAAAATGTTTAAATTTAATCAAAAAAAGACCTTGAAAGAATAGATAAAGTAATATAAGATAGTCGATAAAATGGCTGATTAAAATGGCCATAGACTTATAGGAGGCTATTGTTACAAATGGTTAGTGATAACAGTTATGTAGAATGTCTTGTCTCGAGTAAAGCGTCACCACTTATGATCGTCCTTAAGGGAATTACGCTTACACTCACAGTTCTTTTCTTTTTTTCCACATTCTTTTTAGGAACTAACATCTTTGGACTGATTTTTGCGATTGCCAGTGGTGCTGCTTATTATTTTGTTTCGCTTAATGCAAGTATTGAATTTGAATATCAGTACTGCGACAGGGAAATTACAATTGATAAGGTAATGAACAAGAGCAGACGTAAGAATGTCGCTAAGTATGATGTTGGTAAAATTGAGGCTATGGCGCCTTCTCGTTCTTTTCATTTAGATGAGTTCAAGAACAGAACTTACAAGAATCTGGATTTTTCTGCAAGAGAGAAGAATCCGCAGCCGGATCCTACTTATACTTTTTATTACGATGGAAAAGAAAAAATTGTATTTGAGCCAAGCAAAGAATTCGTCGAGGCTGTAAAGAGCGTTGCTCCTAGAAAAGTATTCATGGACTGATGCGCTGAGATAATATGAATTTTTAATTGGAATTGCAGAAACACGCATTTTATGCGACTTTCATGCAATAATGAACGTTTAATATTTTGAATTACAGGGGAAGATTTGTACTGGGGATAATAACACAAGATTTTTAGAATGGAGTAGAAAATGGGACAGATTATTGGCGAAGGAATTACTTTTGATGATGTATTATTGGTACCAGCGTATTCACAGGTTATACCTAATCAGGTAGATGTTAGCACATATCTTACCAAGAAGATCAGACTTAACATTCCTATGATGAGTGCAGGAATGGATACTGTTACAGAGCATAGAATGGCTATTGCCATGGCAAGACAGGGCGGTATCGGTATTATTCACAAGAACATGTCAATTGAGGCTCAGGCTGAAGAGGTTGACAAGGTTAAAAGATCAGAGAACGGCGTAATAACAGACCCATTTTCACTTTCTCCTGAGCATACGCTTGCAGATGCTGATTCTCTGATGGCTAAGTTCAGAATTTCGGGTGTTCCTATTACTGAAGGAAAGAAGCTTGTTGGTATCATTACAAACCGTGATCTTAAATTTGAAAAAGACTTTTCCCAGAAGATCAAGGATGTAATGACAAGTGAGAATCTTGTTACTGCTAAAGCAGGAATTACTTTGGAAGAAGCTAAGAGTATTCTTGCAAAATCTAAAAAGGAAAAACTTCCTATCGTTGATGATGACTACAATCTTGTAGGTCTTATTACAATAAAAGATATTGAAAAAACTATTAAATATCCACTTTCTGCCAAGGATGAGCAGGGAAGACTTCTTTGCGGAGCCGGAGTAGGAATTTCAGCTAACTGTCTGGACCGTGTTGCTGCCCTTGTTGACGCCAAGGTAGATGTTATCGTACTTGATTCAGCACACGGCCATTCTGAAAATGTTCTTAAGTGCCTTAGAATGATAAAGAGCAAATTTCCGGATCTTCAGGTTATTGCAGGTAACTGTGCTACAGGAGCTGCAACAAGAGACCTTATCGAAGCCGGAGCAGATGCTGTTAAGGTAGGTATCGGACCAGGTTCTATCTGTACAACACGAGTTGTTGCAGGTATCGGTGTACCTCAGATCACAGCTATCATGGATTGCTATGCAGTTGCCAAAGAATATGGTGTTCCGATTATTGCTGACGGTGGTATCAAGTATTCAGGCGATATCACAAAGGCTATCGCAGCCGGTGGTAACCTTGTAATGATGGGCTCAATGTTTGCGGGATGTGATGAGGCTCCCGGAGAATTTGAGTTGTTCCAGGGAAGAAAATACAAGGTTTATCGTGGAATGGGATCCATCGCAGCTATGGAGAATGGTTCTAAGGATCGTTATTTCCAGGAAGACGCAAAGAAACTTGTTCCTGAAGGCGTTGAGGGGCGTGTTGCTTATAAGGGAACAGTTGAAGATACAGTATTCCAGCTTATGGGTGGACTTCGTTCAGGTATGGGATATTGCGGATGCGCATCTATCGAGGAACTAAAGGAAAATGGTAAATTCATAAAGATGACATCAGCTGCTCTTCGTGAATCACATCCACACGATATTCAGATTACAAAAGAAGCACCTAACTATAGTGTTGATGATCACTAATAAATGAATTAACTCTTGTTTTCCTTGAGGGGGGAAAATGCAGGATAAAGTTACCAATGTGGAACTGCAGAATGCCACAAATATGGGCTCGGATAATTATCTTAAAGGAGTCCTTGGTAATTTTGCGCAAAAAAATGCGGAAGAAATACAGTCCTGGCAGGACAAATTCTGTGAAATGTCAGGCGTGTATGCCATGTGTCTCGATGAGTGTGGCGCACCTATGAGTGAACTTTCAGGCAATCCGCATGAAGTAGAGATAATAAAGAAATACGTACCTGAGATACGTATTCACAATATTTTCAAAAGAGTACAGGATAGCGAGCTGGAGGATCAGGCTGTAGAATATACAGAAGTTCCTAATCTAAGGCTCGCTGCTGTTGCTGTTAAAAGCGGCAAAAATACAGCTGCTGTCTGGATAGTATGTGGAGTATTCACCGATGCGGAATATGAAAAGGAATACTTCCATATACCTCCTATTGATTCTTTCCAATATCAGATTTCCGAGAGCAATTTTTATAAAACACTTGATCTTCTGCGTGAAACTCTAAACGTTCTTATAACTATAGAAACCTCAAGAACTCAGGCTATAGCAATAAGCGAAGAGAGTAAACAGCAGGAACTTGAGATGACTTCATCGTTCCACAGGGCAGAGACTATGACTGAAATAGTTTCTCTCCTTGACAGTGATGAGACCATTGAGTCGATAATGGTTGAAATATTAGGGAAGCTTTGTCGTTATCTTCAGATTAGCAATGGTTTTACCTGCAGGATTCATCACAACACTCTTATGGATATAGTGGTTCAGTGGACTGCTCCATTAGTTGAAAAGATGTTTGTGGAGACAATCGATCAGGAAGTTTGCTGGTTCCTCGGAACTGAGAAAGCTATTGTAATATCCAGTGATACGCAGATGAATGCCGGAGAGCGCGAACAGCTTGATATGTTCGGAATAAAGGCTCTTGTTGCGATGCCAATCGTCATCAACGGCGCAGCCAGATTTTATGCCTGTCTTACAGAGACCAGAGAAAATCGTATCTGGTCAATTGATGATATTAAGTTTGTTAATGATGCTATCAGAATCCTTCAGAGTATCATTACAAAAAGAATCCAGACTAATTCACTGGCAAGCTCTTTTGCATCGTTGGAATCAGTACTTGATAATGTGGGGAGTTCTATCTATGTACGAGATATTGACACAGGAGTGCTTCTTTTTGCCAATAGAAGCTTTAAGAAGAACTTCAGTAAAGAACTTGCAGAGAACAAGCTTATAGAACTGTTTGAATCCAATATTCCGTCAAGAAGTCACAGCGGTAATTACGAAGTAAGTCATAAAGCCAGATCAAAGTGGTATGACGTTTATTACACCAGGATCAAATGGGTTGATGGCCGTCCCGTTTCACTTTGCGCGATTTATGATATCACTGAGAAAAAGCTGTATCAAAAGAGAATCGAGCAGCAGGCATACACAGACTTTTTGACAGGGCTTTACAACAGAATGTGCTGTGAAAAAGATCTTGCAAAATATGTGGATGAAGCGAGACAGACAGGTCGCACCGGCGCACTTATGTACCTTGATCTTGATGATTTCAAGCATATAAATGACAGTCTTGGACATCAGTATGGAGATGTTCTCTTACAGGATATTTCCAAGGCTATGAGCCGCATTGAGGGCATAAACAATTCCTGCTATCGTATGGGCGGCGATGAGTTTGTAATTATTGTTCCACCTGAGAGCTATGGCAGGATGGATAAGATTGTTGAAGAAATAAAAAATGCTTTTGCTACGCCATGGTATCTGAAAGACAGTGATTACTACTGTACTATGAGTATGGGGGTGGTAAGATTCCCGGATAATGGCGATAATGTTTCTGAACTTATCAGAAAATCAGATGTTGCCATGTATGAGGCAAAGAAATCCGGCAAAAACAGAATTGCAGAATACTCCGATAACATTGATTCTTCATCGATACACAGACTTGATCTTGAAAAGAATATGTATGATGCCATCAGCAAGAAATGTGAGGAGTTTGAAGTTTATTTCCAGCCGATTATCATCAATGAAATAGGCAAAGATGGAAAGCCGGCAAAACATGTCGGCGCAGAGGCTCTGGTACGATGGAACAGCACAAGACTGGGCTTGCTTAGCCCTGATGAATTTGTTCCCCTTGCTGAATATCTGGGACTTATCAATCCTATCGGTAATCATGTTCTCCAAAAAGCCTGTGAGTGCTGCAGACAGTGGAATGAGGCAGGAATTGGTGAATTTACAGTAAGCGTTAATCTGTCAGTTGTTCAGATAATGCAGACGGATATTGTTGATGTTATCAGAAAGAATATCGAAGACAACAATCTGAATCCGCAAAATATTGTTCTTGAGCTTACAGAGAGACTTGCGATAAATGACCTTGCAAGGACCAAGCAGACACTTTTGGATATCAAGGCACTTGGCGTTAAACTTGCGCTTGATGATTTTGGTACCGGGTATTCTGCGCTTAGCAGTATAAGAGCACTTCCTTTTGACATAATTAAGATAGATCAGAACTTTGTAAAAGATATTTCCACGGATGAGTATTCTCAGGCGTTTGTCCGCTCCATGGTTCAGATGGGCAAGACAATAGGCGCTGATATATGCGTGGAAGGTATTGAGACAAAGGAGCAGCTTAAAGCTCTTGACGGTATGGATGTGAAGTATATTCAGGGCTATTATTACGACAAACCCCTTCGCAGAGCGGCTTTTGAAGAAAAATATGTTTATAAGTGAAGTGAAAAGATAGTTATGTTATAATATTATATCGAGTTGTGTAATGACCGTTTTTTCACAATTTGATAAAAAGAAGAAAGTTGGTTTTATTTAGTAATGGCAGAAGAAGTTTTAAAGAATTTAAACGAAAATGCTGAAGGCGATAATACCCCTTCCAGACATTTTATCGAACAGGCAATTGACAAGGATCTTGCGGAGGGTGTTTACGACCACGTTCATACACGTTTTCCTCCCGAGCCTAATGGATTTTTACATATTGGTCATGCCAAGAGTATAGTACTCAATTACGGAATGGCTAAAGAGTATGGCGGTAAGTTCAATTTAAGATTTGATGATACAAATCCTACCAAGGAAAAGGCTGAGTTCATGGACTCAATCATCGAAGATGTTAAGTGGCTTGGCGCTGATTATGAAGATCGTCTTTTCCATGCATCAGATTACTTTGAAGAGATGTACGAAGATGCGGTTAAGCTTATCAAGAAGGGCAAGGCATATGTTTCTGAGCTTTCTGCAGAAGAGATGCGTGAGTACAGAGGAACACTTACAGAACCCGGTAAGGATGATCCTAACAGAAACAGAAGCGTTGAAGAGAACCTGAAGCTTTTTGAAGATATGAAGAATGGCAAGTTTGAGGACGGAAGCGTAACTCTTCGTGCCAAGATTGATATGTCTTCACCTAATATCAATATGAGAGACCCGATCATTTACAGAGTTGCTCATATGACACATGCAAGAACAGGCGACAAGTGGTGCATTTATCCTATGTACGACTTTGCACATCCTATTGAGGATGCGATTGAGGGAATCACTCATTCACTCTGCACATTGGAATTTGAAGATCACAGACCTCTGTATGACTGGGTAAAAGAGGAATGTGAGTACAAGAACCCTCCAAGACAGATTGAGTTTGCTAAGCTTTATCTTAACAATGTTGTAACCGGAAAAAGATATATCAAGAGACTTGTTGAGGAAGGCATCGTAGATGGATGGGATGATCCAAGACTTGTAACAATCGCTTCACTTAGAAGAAGAGGTTTCACACCTGAATCTATCAAAATGTTTGTGGAAATGTGCGGTATCAGTAAGGCAAATTCTACAGCAGAGTATGCAATGCTTGAGTATTGCATAAGAGAAGATCTTAAGCTCAAGGCAAAGAGAATGCTTGCTATTCTTGATCCTGTAAAGCTTATTATCGACAACTATCCTGAGGGTGAAACAGAGTACCTTGAAATTGAGAATAACAAGGAAGTTCCTGAAATGGGAACAAGAAAGATTCCTTTTGGAAAAGAACTTTATATTGAGAGAGATGACTTCATGGAAGAGCCTCCTAAGAAGTATTTCCGTCTTTTCCCTGGAAACGAAGTAAGACTTATGAATGCTTACTTTGTAACCTGTACAGGATGCGATAAGGATGAAAATGGCAATGTAATAGCCGTTCATTGTACATATGACCCTGCAACAAAGTCAGGAAGCGGCTTTGAAGGCAGAAAGGTCAAGGGTACAATTCACTGGGTTGCTGCTAAAGAGGCAGTTACAGCAGAAGTTCGCCTGTATGAGAATATAATTGATGAGGAGAAGGGTGTATACAATGAGGATGGTTCCTTGAACCTTAACCCTAATTCCGTCAAAGTTATAAAAGATGCTAAACTTGAGCCAGAGCTTAAGGATGCTGTCTGCTATGATAAGTTCCAGTTTGTAAGAAACGGATTCTTTAGCGTTGACAGTAAGGATTCAAAGCCGGGTGCTCCTGTGTTTAACAGAATTGTATCCCTCAAGAGCTCTTTTACTGTTCCAAAGAAATAATAAAACTTTTATAGTGAGTGGCCGTAGTTATTCTGGTGCCGGAAGGTAGTTATCCGGTGGTTTTACAGATTCTGAGTTGAGAAGAGAGGTATGGTTTATGGATGGTATTTTTTCTGGACTTGAGAAACTAGGACTTGGTAACATTGGTGGCGGAGATCTTTTTGAAGATCCCAAGAAAAAAGAAGAGGCTGTGAAGAAAGAGGAACCCACCAAAAAGCTAAATCTCGCAAAGGAAGAAGATTTCTTATTTGAAAAGAAATATAAATGTCCTGTATGTGATGGGAGCTTCGAAGCAAAGACTGTAAGGACCGGTAAGGTCAGAATGAAAAGTGTCGATATAGACCTTAGACCTAACTATGATGAAGTTGACCAGAGTAAATACGATGTAATAGCTTGTCCTGATTGTGGATATGCTGCACTTGGACGCTATTTTAACACGATTAATAAGTATCAGGTTGACGATATCAGAGTCAAGATCTGTATGAATTACAAGAGACTTGATTATGTAGGTGATACCTATACATATGAACATGCCAGAAACTTATACCAGTTGGCACTTGCAAATGCTGTTGTAAAGAAGGCTAAGAATAGTGAAAAGGCTTATATCTGCCTTAAGACTGCATGGGTGATTCGTGGTGAGACACAGCGCCTTGATCAGGCAGAACCTGATTTTGCTAAGAAAAAGGCAACAAATGATGCTCAGGAAAAAGAGCTTCTTGCAAATGCTCTTAACGGATTCATAATGGCAAGGCAGTCTGAGGAGTTCCCGATTGCCGGAATGGATGCGACTACTCTCGATTATCTTATCGCTGCTTTGGCGGTTGAGACCGAGAAGTATGATATTGCCAGCAAGATGGTATCTGAGCTTCTGACTTCAAGAACGGCTAACAGCAGAATCAAGGATAAGGCAAGACTTCTTAAGGATATGATTGCTGAAAAGACTGGTTCAGCAGGTTAAATTGCCTGATTATAAACATAATAAGAATAATAAACCCGCATGCTGTTAGGTTGCATGCGGGTTTTCTGTTACATAATAATAAATCCCACGCAGAAATACTTTAACTGCGTGGGATAATTATTTTTTGATTATTTATTTCTCATCATCGAAGAATTCTTCTGTGGATTCAGGAGTCTCTTCTGCTGATTTTTCTTCTTTATCAGATTTATCGGACTTTTTTGATACAGGCTCCTCTGAGTCTTCATCAGAATGATCGGCTGGCTTTATATCCACATATTTACGGTTGCCGAATCTTATTTCTGAAGTAGAATCTTCATCATCTTCAAAATCTTCGTAGTCCTCGAAATCATCGTCGTCAAAATCATCAGCCAGAGCTTCATCTTTTTTTGAAAGATAATAGTATACTCCTGCGGCAGCAGCACCTACAGCGGCACAGAAAAGAATAAACTTAGCAAATCCATTATTTTTGGACATGAAAACTTCCTCCTAATCAAGCGATAAACTAATTTTAATACTTTTTAATTCTAAATAAAAGTACAATTGATTAAAATTTGATAAATAACGGAAAAACGTTTGAAGTGATTTGGTAAAAATGATATATTTATCTTAGACTGTTGCGGTCAATTATAGGCATAATATTGAGGCAGAATGATGAATGATAGGTTTTGGGAATTAAAAAAAGAAAAACAGGATAGGATGATAAATGCAGCATTGATGGTGTTTTCAAAGTATGGATACTATCATGCCAGCACTGATGAAATAGTTAAGGCAGCAGGAATCAGCAAAGGCCTGTTGTTCCATTATTTTACAAGTAAGATCGGAATATACGCTTTTTTGTATGATTATGCGACCAGATTTGTGACAATCGAACTTACGACAAGTATTGATAAAAACGAGAACGGTTATTTTGAACTGTATCATCAGATATTGTCGGCAAAGGTTGCAGCTATAGATAAATATCCATATATTCTTCTTTTCCTTAAAAAGGCGAATGAAGAGACTCATAAAGAGGCACTTGGTGAGATAACAGAAAGAAGAGAAAAGTACAATCATATTATGGAAGCACTGAGGGATAGGGCGGATATAACCTGTTTTGCTCCAAATGTGGATTATAAAAAGATAGGCGAGATCCTCGACTACACAATTGACGGGCTTATGGAAAAAGAGGTTAAAAGTGAGAGCTTCAGGGCTGACCTTTTTATGATGGAAGTTGATGAATATATCGATATGATAAAAAATATGTCGACAAAAAAATAGAATAGCGAAAAATACAGTGATTTTGGCTGTTATAAAGCAACTGATGTTTAAACAAGGAGGCTAAAAATGAGTAGATTCTTAGTGGCAGGTGTTACGCAGATTGAGACAATTGTAAGAGTGGAAAAGATTCCCGTTAATTATGCCCCTCTTACAAGTGTTAATGACTCAATTTTTACTGCTATGGGCGGTGATGCATATAATGAATCTTTGGCTCTTAAATGGCTGGGTGATGATGTTACATTCATGTCTATAGTAGGAAGAAATCAGGACCTTGGAATGATGAATCCTCCTGACAGAAAGATTACTTTATCTACGGAGTACATTGTTCCTCAGATGAAAGAAACACCTACAGAAGTAGTCTTATATGATAAAGGCAGAAAGCAGCAGATTTTTGAGGATATCAAGGATCTTAGAGAAAATGTCTATGATATGTCCATGGTTGCCCCGATTGCTCAGGCCTGCGATATGATGGTGCTTGCTAATGCGAACTTCTGCAGACCATTTGCCAAGGCTGCCGCTGAATACAAAAAGCCTATCGCTGTAAACATCAGAAACTATAATCCGGAAAAAGAAAAATACAATACGGACTTCCTTGAACCGGCGAAAGTTCTGTATTTTAGTGATGATACATTAACAGAAGATCCTTACGAATTCATTGACAGAATGTCGGAAACATATGGAACAGAGATAATTATTCTTGGTCAGGGTAGTGAGGGGCTTATTCTTTTTGACAAGACAAAGAATATCCGTGCTCATTATAAGACTGTAAAGACTAATGAAGTTGTAAATACCATCGGTGCCGGAAATGCGCTGTTTGCATGCTTCCTTCACTACTATATGGAGACTGGCGACAGCGTAAATGCTATAAAGAATGCGCTTTTGTTTGCATCCTACAAGATTGGTTACATGGGAACATCCAATGGTTTCATGACCACAGATCAGCTTGAACAGTGGAGAAATCTTATCTGGGGCATCAAAAAGAGCGAATTTGAACAGTACTCAGAGACTTTGGGATAATGGTACTGCTCAGATATAATGCGCAAGTCAGACACAGGGATGAACTGTTGGCAAGCTATCAGAAACTGCTTTTGTTGTGAATTGTCTGAAAATACTTGTTAAATTGAAACAAAGGTGGTAAAGTAGTTATACGGAAACGTTACCGGGAATAAGGCACTGTTTCCGATATAATTATTTTCATTACGAATGAGAGGCAAAGGAAATGGCAAAGGGTAAAAAGAAGCAAACAAGAACATGTGGTGTTCTTCTTCCGATTTTTTCACTGTCATCAAAATATGGAATTGGAACTTTTTCTAAGGAAGCCTATGAATTTGTAGATTTTTTGAAGAAATCAGGACAGAGCTACTGGCAGATATTACCTTTGGGTCCTACCAGTTATGGTGATTCACCGTATCAGTCTTTTTCTACATTTGCAGGAAATCCATACTATATTGATGTTGAAGCACTGATCGAAGATGGTCTTTTGGCAAAAGAGGATGCAGATAAATACGATTTTGGCGGAACAGAAGAGGCTATAGATTATGAAAAGCTGTACCGTTCAAGATACCTTCTTTTGAGAAAAGCATTTGATAATATTTATAAAGTCAATAATACTAAGGATATCATCAAGAAGTTTGAAGAGTTTAAGAAGGATAAGAATAATGACTGGCTGCAGGATTATTCTCTTTTCATGGCTCTAAAAAATGCAAATGGCGGCAGATCATGGAATACCTGGGAAGAGGATATACGTCTTCGCAAGAAAGATGCTATGGCTGCAGCGCTTAAGAAATATGCGGATGAAGTCGAGTTTTACAGCTTTTTGCAGTTTGTTTTCAAAAATCAGTGGCTTAAGCTCAAAGCTTATGCTAATGAGAATGGAATAGAGATAATTGGCGACATTCCTATTTATGTGGCGTTTGACAGCGCAGACACATGGGCAAGTCCGGAACTGTTCCAGCTTGATGAGAATAATGTTCCGATAGATGTTGCAGGATGTCCTCCTGATGCATTTAGCGCAACAGGTCAGTTGTGGGGCAATCCACTTTACAGATGGGATTATCACAAAAAGACAGGCTATAAGTGGTGGATGAAGAGAATCAGTCACTGCTATGAGCTTTATGATGTTGTGAGAATTGACCATTTCAGAGGTTTTGATGAGTATTATGCAATTCCTTATGGAAATCCCACAGCAGAGATTGGTGAGTGGCGTAAAGGCCCGGGAATAGAGCTCTTTGACATTATGAAAAAAGAACTTGGTGAGAAGAAAGTCATCGCAGAGGATCTTGGATTTTTAACACCGTCAGTTATAAAACTTGTTAAAAAGACAGGGTTCCCTGGAATGAAGATTTTGCAGTTTGCATTTGATTCCAGAGAGGAAAGTGATTATCTTCCACACAACTACACCAAGAATTGTATTGTTTATACGGGAACACATGATAATGAAACAACCCGTGGCTGGTATAATCAGCTTCCTAAGCAGGACAAGAAGTTCTGTAAAGAGTATCTTGGAATCACCTATGCCAAGGATGCTGTATGGGCATGCATAAGATCTGCTTTTGCCAGTGTTTCCGATACTGCAATAATTCCTATGCAGGACTATCTTGAACTTGATAAATATGCTAGAATTAATACTCCATCCACACTTGGTAATAACTGGGTTTGGAGAATGAAGAAGGATGCACTTACAGATGAACTATCTGCAAAGATGCATGATTATGCCAGAATTTATGGAAGGTTAAGACAAGATTAAGATACAATGTCAGAAATAACGATACGAGAAATTGCAAAGAGATGCGGAGTTGGTGTTAGCACTGTTTCAAGAGCGATAAATGATCACTCAGATATAAATCCGGAAACCAAGAAACGAATAATGGAAGTTATTCAGGAGACCGGGTACATACCAAATAACAGTGCAAGGAATCTAAAGAGGATTGATGCCAAGTGTATCGGAGTGTTGGTAAGAGGTATCACCAATCCCTTTTTCACTCCGATGATCGAGAAGATTGAGCAGGAGACTGAAAAGAAGGGTTACGCTCTAGTGCTCAGGCATGTAGAAGCATACGAAAACGAAGTGGATGTTGCGCTTGAACTTGAGAAGGAAAAGAGACTTCGTGGCATTATTTTCCTTGGAGGCAGCAGCAAGCATTCAGCAGATAAGATGAAACAGCTTAATGTTCCTGTGATATTTGCAACAATCGGTTCAGATATCTCAGAGGAGCTGAGCAGAAATTCATATTCTACCGTTTCTGTTGATGACGCCAGAGAGAGCCGTAAAGTAGTGGAATACCTTATAGGGCTCGGACACAGGAAGATAGCAATCCTGACTGAGGGTAATGATGAGCCTTCCGTTGTAAGACTTAGACATGAAGGCTATATTGAGGCGCTTAAGGCAAATGGAATTGAGCCGGATGACAAGCTTATCAGATACGTTGACCGAAGAATCTACACCATGAAAAATGGGTATGAAGCTACCAAGGCACTTATCGAATCCGGAGCTAAGTTTACAGCACTATTCTGTATTTCTGATGTACTTGCGGTGGGAGCACTCAGGGCATTTGCGGATGCAGGAATAAAGGTTCCTGATGATGTTTCGGTTGTAGGTTTTGACGGTCAGGCAATGGCAGAGTTCTCAGTTCCAAGACTTACCACCTTAAAGCAGCCACTTGATGATATCTCAGAGGAAACAATAAGACTTATCTTTGATCTTATCGAGGAAAAAAGAGGTCACAAACATATCATTTTCCCCGGAGAGCTTATAGAAGCTGAGTCGACTAAGAGGATATAGTGAGAGTATCCATAAACGCATAATCAGAAATATGTATATATTTCAGTTTTCGTGCATAAAGAATATCTGGTTTAAGAAAATAAGAGAGGTCAGATTCCTATGTGTTAGGAAGAGACCTCTCTTTTTAAATTTCATAGAAAATAGCTCTGAATTCTTCTAAAATAAAAACGCTCCGTTATGGATGCACTCTTGCGTGTGATAGTAATATGGATTCTTTTTTATAATCAGGACTTGTATACAATTTTTTCAGCCATCTTGTCTGCGACATCCTGTCCCTGGAAATGTGCGATTATTGCAAGACCGAAAGGAATTGCAGTTCCCATTCCGCGGCTGGTTATAAAATGGCCGTCCTTGGTCACTTCGGTTGTCTGAACGTCAGCACCCTTAAGATCAACTTCGCAGCCGGGGTAGCAGCAGGCTTTCTTTCCTGATAAGATTCCCATTTTGCCATATACAGTAGGTGCTGCGCAGATTGCGGCAAGCATTTTTTCTTTTGCATCAAAGTCTTTGATCTTTTCTTTTAATGGTTCGCATTCACCAAGGTTTGTGGTTCCGGGCATTCCTCCGGGGAGAATTAACATATCGGTGCCATCAAAATCAATGTCATCAATGAGTGCATCGGCGAGGACGGTGATATTGTGTGAGCCGGTGACTTCTTTTCTTCCCATGATGGAAGCTGTGATTATTTCAATTCCTGCTCTTCTTAACAAGTCGACTACAGTGAGAGCTTCGATTTCTTCAAATCCATCTGCTAAAAAAATTGCTGTTTTTGCCATTTGATTTCCTCCGAGGTTGTTTTGTGGTGGATGTTACAGTTCAATTGTCAGGCAGCTTCTATGAACAGTCAGAAATACTTGTGGTCGTCTGCGCGGTGATTTACTAAAACTCTAAATCTAAGGAAGGTCTCCTCTCAGCGCTGTTCGAAACAGTCGACCTTCCTTAGATTTCTCGCTTTGTAAATCATCCTGCTCGTCCGAGAACTGCGTATTTCTGACTGTTTCATAGTAAGCTTGCCTGCCAATTGAACTGTAATTTTATAGGTAGCGTTCAAAAGTTTTTATTTGTTCACTACTAGATTATACTTTATTATGGAATTGAATTATACCTTTTAGTTCAAGGTACGTTCGTTTTTAGACAGAAATGGTAATGTGCTGTGTATTTTTTATGAGGACATGATTCTTTAGAGGATTACGAAGGAGATAATGAACAATGGGAATAGAGATTGAGAAGAAGTTTACGGTAAAGCATTTGCCGGAAGATATTGAGAAATATCCGTTTCATGAGATTGAGCAGGGGTATCTTAATGTGTTTCCTGCTATTCGAGTAAGAAGAGAAGATGAGCGTTATTATATGACTTATAAGGCTTCAAAGGAGAGGTTTGTAGATTGTGGACTGGGTGAGGAATATGGAATAAATGAAGGAGATATTGGAAAGATTGAATTTAATCTGCCCCTTGATAAGGAAAATTATATTCATCTTGCTAAGAAAGCAGATGGAAATGTTATAAGGAAAAAGAGGTATCTTCTTCCTTTAAATGAAGATGCTTTTGAGAAGGGATTTTTGGCAGATAACCCGGAGTTATCAGAAGCAATAGTAAAGGGTGAAATAAAGATAGAATTGGATGTCTTTAAAGCGCCCTTTGAAGGCAGAATTTTAGCCGAAGTAGAATTTCCTTCAGAGGAGGCGGCAAGAAATTATAATCCTGCTGAATGGTTTGATGAGGATGTAACAGGCGACAGGCGCTTTAGCAATTCTCAGATGACTATGGAGAAAGTGTAAAACTAATTGTCATTGGTGAGACATAAATGATTTAGGAGTGAGTGCATTATTTCGACGAAGTTTGAATTGGATTGAATGCATGAATTGGTTACTGGAGCAAGCTGCATGCGAGTAAACAGTAAAATGGTTTTGATGTTTCATCGCATAAGGGAGGAGAGACAAGGTATGGGAAAGTATAATTTTGATGAAATAATAGACAGAAGGAATACTTCATGTTTGAAATATGACTTTGGAATTGCGCGTAAGGGAAGGGATGATCTTTTACCTTTGTGGGTGGCTGATATGGATTTTAGGCTGCCTGAGAGTATTATTGAAGGGCTTCAGCAGAGGGTTGCCCATGGTATTTTTGGCTACACTGATTCAAATGAAGATTACAAAAATGCAGTAAGGGGCTGGTATAAGAAAAGACATGGTTATGACATATCGGATGAGTGGCTTACTGTCGTTCCGGGAATGGTGTATTCAATCGCGCTTGCCATAAAAGCATTCACAGAGCCGGGGGATAGTGTTATTATCCAGCAGCCTGTCTATTATCCTTTCATGGAGACGATAAAAGAAAATGGCAGGAAGGTTGTTAACAGTCAACTTGTGTACGCAGATGGCCATTATGAAATTGACTTTGAGGATTTTGAGAAAAAAATTGTAGATGAAAAAGTAAAGCTCTTTTTACTGTGCAGTCCGCATAATCCTGTTGGAAAAGTGTGGAAAAAGGAAGAACTGACAAGGCTTGCAGAGATTTGCAAAAGGCATGATGTATATGTATTTGCAGATGAGATTCACTGCGATTTTGTGTACAGCGGATATAAGCATACTTCTTTCATGACTCTAGGTGAAGAATATCTTGATAAGTTGGTACTGGGAGTTGCGCCGACCAAGACTTTTAATATAGCAGGGCTTCAGATAACAAATATTGTTATAGCAAATGCCGAGGTGCGACTTGCATTCAAAAGAGAAAACAACAAAGCAGGTTATAGTCAGCCTAATGTCTTGGGATTGCATGCGGCATATCTGGCATATTCCAAGGGAGAAGAATGGCTTGATGAAGTAAGAGAGTATCTTCAGGGGAATCTTGATTTTGTAAGAAGCTTTCTTAAGGAAAAAATTCCTAAAGTACATTTGATCGAACCTCAGGGGACATATCTTGTATGGCTTGATTTTTCTGAGGTCTGTGATAATCACAAGGACTTGGAAAAGCTAATAGTGGATGGTGCAAAACTGTGGCTGGATCCGGGTATTATTTTTGGAAGGGAAACAGCTCTTTTTGAGCGAATCAACATTGCGAGCCCGAGGAAAATAATTGAACAGGCACTTGTTCAACTTTATGATGCGATAAATTCTCATTAAGGGTGACGATAAGTTTAACATAATTGCGAATGAGTGCTGACTCCGATAATATCAATACCAATAAATCTTTGGCAAGGGTAGGAGGAGACGACATGGCAAGGGCAATTAGTGATCATCCCAAACAAAAGGATGTTGATAAAATATGGGAAGCAATTAAAGAGCAGGTAAATGGTCTCAGATATGGGAGCGTTGTAATTACAGTGCACGATGGCAAAATATTGCAGATTGAGACCAGTTCAAAACTTAGATTTACAAATTGAAGACAGGGAGGATGTATTATGGCCAGAAGTTTTGAGGCACTTGAAAAAAATCATCCCTGTTTTGGAGGATGCAGATTCAATGCCGGGAGAATTCATCTTCCGGTAAGTCCCGGCTGCAACATATCATGCAAGTTCTGTGACAGGACAATCAATGATGTGGAGCAGCGTCCGGGAGTCACGTCAAAGGTAATATCACCTGATGAAGCTAATACTTTTATAGGAAGAGCGCTGGAGCTTGTGCCAAGTATCAAGGTTGCCGGAATAGCGGGACCCGGAGATACACTGGCGACAGATTATGCTTTTGAAACCTTCAGAAAGATAGGAAAAGAACATCCGGAGCTATTAAAATGTATGAGTACCAATGGGCTTTTGCTATACGAAAGAGCTGATGAACTGATAGAAACAGGAATCGATACGCTTACTGTCACAGTAAATGCTGTAGATCCTGAGATAGAAGCGCAGCTTAATGACTACATCATTTATCACGGGGAGAGGATAGAAGGTGTAGAAGGCGCAAAGATTCTAATAGAAAATCAGCTGAAGGGAATCAGAAAAGTTGCTGAGGCAGGAGTTACCATCAAAATAAATACGGTTCTTGTTCCGGGGGTAAATGATCATCACATAGAAACAATCGCGAAGACCGTAAAGGATGCGGGTGCTATTATTTACAATATCATTCCATTGATTCCACAACATAAATTAAACCACATATCAAAGCCTACCTGTGAGCAGATAGAAAAAGCCAGAGAGGATGCTGAAAGACATATCAAGGTATTCAGACATTGCGCACATTGCCGCGCTGATGCCGTTGGAGTTCCGGGACTTTCTGAATACAGCCAGCTTGTATATCAGAACAGATTAAATGTAAAAAATACATTCTCACATGGCTGATAGAAAGTTACTACTTTGGTATAAAAATGTGAATTGTTTACAGGAACGAGGAGGATGTTATGAAAAACGGAGCGTACAGGGTGGCAATAGCATCAACTGATAATCACCATGTTGACCAGCATTTTGGAAGGGCTGAGAGCTTTTTGATAGTTGATGTTGATAGTGATGGGAATTATGAGGAGATAGAGCAGAGATTTGTGATACCGGTTTGTGAAGGGGGATATCACAACGGGGAAAAGCTAAAAAAGGGCGCAGAGGGGCTTTTGGACTGCAACTTTGTTCTGGCTGCAAAAATAGGAAATGGAGCAAGGGCCGAACTTGAGGAGAGGGGTATTTTTGCTTTTGAGATACCCGGGAGAGTGGATGAAAGCTTGAAAAAACTAGATTCGTTAATTAAACTATTGGACGAGATGAACAGCAGTGCTCAAGTCTCAAAATAAGATGACCATGAGGATGAAAAAATGGATTGTAGCGGATGTAATAGATGTACAGAAATGAATTGTAGTATAGATACGAAGTGTCAGCAGCTTGACAGAAGTATGATGGATCAGTGGGGAGCTATAAGCTTTCCGATTTATCAGACAGCGACCTTTGCACACGTGGGACTTGGGCAGAGCACAGGGTATGACTATACACGAATGCAGAATCCTACAAGAAAGCAGCTGGAATCAATTGTGGGCTATCTGGAGAATGGCCTTGATGCCATAGCTTTTGCAAGTGGAATGGCTGCGATAGCAACAGTAATGGAGCTTTTAAAGCCGGGAGATCATTTTATTATTGACGAGGATCTTTACGGCGGGAGTATAAGACTTTTTAATGAGATTAGTAAAAAGAATGGTCTGACATATACTGCTATTAATATGAGCCGGGAAGATATTCGACCTTACATACAGGAGAATACAAAGGCGGTCTATCTGGAAACACCAACCAATCCGATGATGAATGTTACAGATATAAGGAAAATAGCTGATATAACCAAGGAGAAGGGAATTCTTCTGATCGTTGATAATACATTTCTTTCGCCATATTTCCAAAATCCGTTGGACCTTGGCGCTGATATAGTGGTTCATTCGGGAACAAAATTCCTGGGAGGACACCATGATACAATAGGTGGCTTTGTGGTAGTAAAGGACCAGGAGCTGGATGAGAGACTAAGATTTATTTACAAGACTACAGGCGCAGGATTAAGCCCTTTTGACAGCTGGCTGATACTAAGAGGAATAAGGACTTTGGCTGTAAGACTTGAAAGAGCCCAGGAAAATGCCCTTAAACTGGCTTATTATCTGAGGACTAATAAGCATGTAACAAGGGTTATCTATCCGGGACTCCCGGATCACCCAGGCCATGAGATCATGAAAAAGCAGGCCAGGGGATTTGGCGCAATGCTGACCTTTGAGGTTGATTCAGCAGAGTTTGCACATTCTATTCTTAACAATGTGCAGCTTATCTTTTTCGCAGAGAGCCTTGGAGGAACCGAGACTTTGATAACTTATCCTATAACTCAGACCCATGCGGATGTGCCCCAGGAGGTGCTTGAAAAGAATGGGGTAACAGACAGATTGCTTCGTCTTTCTGTGGGAATTGAGGGCATTGCTGACATTATCTGTGAGTTTAACAGGGTATTTGCCATTGCAGAAAAAGAAACGAGTAAAGACTGATAAGGATAAACCAATAATTATATCTGGCGATAAGTAATACTTGTTTTTAGAACAAGAGAGATTATGGTATTATTCACTACAAGTTAATAAAGCTGACTAGACAACTGGAGGCTTACGATTGTTTCACTTCATATAAGTGGGACGACTGTAAGTCTCTTTTTTCATACATTTTTTTACCCGAAAAGAATTCTATTTGCCACTGGCATAGAAGATATATCAAAAAAAGAAAAGAGGAGATGAAAGCTATGGCATTAACACAGGAACAGATTGAGGATTATTTAAAGAGTACAAAGAGAATTCTTCTTTCAACAGTGACAGAAGATAATAAGCCGGACATAAGGATTCTTGGTGCTATTGCAACAGATGGGGTGAAGACTTATTTTTCCACACAGGCAAATGCAAGAAAAGTTGCACAGATCGAAAAGAATGATAATGTTGCGATCTACTTTGAGGCACCGGGTCAGGAATTTCCTAATTACGTAAATGTGACAGTTTATGGTAAGGCTAAAAAGGTTGGCTGTGAAAAGGGAATTGAGAAGGCAGCAGCTCTTATTAAAGAAAATCTTCCGAAATTTGAGCTTACAGAGGAAAAGGCAATTTTTGTTGTAGAGCCTGAAGAGATCAAGATATTTAATTCATCAGCAGAACTTGCGCAGGATAAGGTTCAGATTGTTAAGTATAACTGATTTTGGGAACTGTTTGGGTAAAGAATACGGAGGATCAGAAAATGAGTGATTTTATAGAGCGCTCCAAGTTTTCTTGTGCGCTTGGTGGTGCGCTTTCTACGATAGCTGCTATTCCTAAGGCAGTTCCAATCGTACATGCATCCGGCGGATGTGCAGCAGCACTGTCCGGAACCTACAACTTATCTGCAGGATACCGCGGCGTTGGATACTGTGGCGGAAATATGATTCCAACATCAAATATATCTCAGAGCCATATCGTATTTGGTGGTGAGAGCAAGCTGGAGGGACAGATCGAAGCTACTTTGAAGTACCTTAAGGGGGATATCTACATAGTAGTTACAGGTTGTCAGACAGAGATGATCGGTGATGATGCTGTCGGAGTGGCAGAGAGATATCGCGATCAGAATGTAATAGGAGTTAACACACCGGGATTTCTTGGTACTACACTTCGAGGATATGATGCAGTGCTAAGCGCATTGGTCAAGAATTTTATAGAAAAGAAAGAAGAAAAGGACCCAAAGACAATCAATCTTCTGGGAATTGTTCCCGGACATGATGTCTTTTACAGAGGAAACATTTCTCATCTAAAAGAGCTTCTTGCAAAGATTGGCGTAAAAGCAAATACATTTTTTGCTGACGGGGAATCAGTAGAATCGATAAAGCAGTATGGAGATGCTTCTCTTACAGTTGTTCTGTCAGAGGCAGCAGGACAGATCACAGCCAAGACCTTTGAGAGTGTTCACAAGATACCATATGTAACAACTGAGCTTCCAATCGGTCCTAAGGCATCAGAAAGGTTCTTAAGACTCGTGGCAGAAAAGCTTGGAATAGACAGCGCACTTGTTGATGAAGTGGTAGCTGCAGAAACGAAGTATTTTTATTCTTATCTTGAAAGAATAGTGGATGTAGCGGCAGACCTCGACTTCCAGAGATATGTAGTTGCAATCACAGATAGCTATTATGCATATCCACTTGTGGATTTTGTATCAGAAGAACTTGGATGGATTCCGCACTTCGTTGCTATTAACGATCTTAAGGACAAGGATAAACAGGCTGCTTACACTAAGAAGTTTGAAAACCTGACATCAAAGACCAAGCCTGCTGTCATATATGAAGATAAATATGGACTTGTGAAAAAGAAGCTTCGTGCTAGCTGGCCATATAACAACAATCAGAAATACTACGATGCACTTGGTCCACTTTACATAATCGGAAGTGTTGTTGAACGTAATCTTGCAACAGACTACGGCGCAGGATTCCTTACAGTAGCCTTCCCTGTTAGCAACAGGGCAGTTCTTAATAAAGGCTATGCGGGATTTAGAGGCGCGCTTTCACTTGTTGAAGATTTGCTTACCAATCTGGTAGCTTCAAGATAGGAAGGTGGGAAAAGAAAATGCCGAAATTATTGAACGAGAATTTAAAATATAATTTTTTAGCTGCTGATGAACCACCTGTAAGAGATGAGCGTGTTGGTGGTTGTACAGCATATTGCGGTTCCTGTGCGGGGCTTAAGGGAGATTTCAAGAGCGGATGCGCTCAGGCACAGAACAGAAAATTCTCCCAGAGTGGTGGCTGTCAGCTGGGACTTGCACTTGGAATCATAAATTCACTTACAAGAGCAATAACAATAGTTCATTCACCACTTGGATGCTGCTCAGGTATGGCAGGAATGGCGGGAGTTCGAAGCACCAGCAGAGCGTCAAGAGGCCTTCTTATAGAGGAACAGCCCTTCATTCATACAAATATGGATGAGTTGGATGTTGTAAATGGTGGCGTAGAGAAATTAAAAAGAGCAATTCTTTATGCAGAGGAGGAGTATCATCCGGAGGTTATTGCCATCGTTAATGGTTGTGTTCCCGGAATCATCGGAGATGATATCGATGCAGTTGTAA
Organism: Butyrivibrio sp. YAB3001; assembly: GCF_900112195.1. Lineage (GTDB taxonomy): Bacteria > Bacillota > Clostridia > Lachnospirales > Lachnospiraceae > Butyrivibrio. Next base: position 200,544 of record NZ_FOKR01000003.1, on the reverse strand, counting down.
GAGAACTTGAATCTCAGATTTCTGCAAGACTTGTACCAATCCACTGCGAAGGTTTCAAGAGCCGATTCGTATCGTCAGGTTATGATGCTGCAAACCATGGAATTCTTAAGTATCTGATACGTGATCCTAAGGAGTATCCACAGCTTACTGAAGAAGCTCAGATAAAATACGATTTTGCCAAGAAGTATCGTACCAGCAGAACCGTAAATATCTTCAACGTAGGCTCTAACAGTAACGGAGATGAAGTGGAACTTTCAAGACTTGTAAGCGCACTGGGACTTATTCCCAAGGTGGTGCCGCTAAATGCAACAGTTGATGAACTTGATCATCTTGGAGAAGCAGCTTTAAATGTCAGCATTTGCGCTACACACGATGACTACCTTCTTGGACACTTAAAAGAACGCTACGGAACAGAGTACCTTTTGGATGTGCTTCCTATCGGAATCAACTGCACAAACACCTGGATCAGAAAGATAGCTGCACATTTCCATCTTGAGGCTGAGGCAGAAAGACTCATAGAGCAGGAGACAACAGAACTTAAGGAAGCAATTGCTCCGTTTGTGGAAGTGCTTAAGGGCAAAAAAATCTTTGTAGGAGGCGGTGAGACACGTATCCTTACTACAGCAGATTTTTATAAGAGTATTGGTATGGAACTTGTGGGAATCAAGGCACATAACCTTGACAGATTTGTTGAAAATCTTCTTAACGATATTAAAGATCCAAATCTTACTGTTGAAGTTGCAGCAGGTCAGCCGGCAGAGGAACTTAATACTCTAAACAGACTTAAACCCGATATCTATATCGGACATGCAGGAGCTAATGGATGGGTTACAAAACTTGGCATACCGAATATTCCTTTGTTTGGAGCACCTATCAACTACATGGGCTATTCAGGAGCTTTCGAGCTTGCAAGGAGAGCAGCAAGAGCACTCAAGAATACTAATTTTTCCAAGAATATCGGTAAAAACGTGGGACATCCCCTTACTGATACCTGGATGAATCTTGATCCTAATGAAAATATCGTACAGGGCGACAGATTCTAAGGAAGTTTTCAAATAATTTAAAGAGAAAGGAATAGCGACATGGCGCTTAAAATAGTTGACAATTTGACACAGCTCATCGGAGAGACACCTCTTTTAAGACCCCGTAAGATTGAAAAGCTTGCGGGACTTTCCGAAGAGACAAAGCTTTTGCTTAAGCTTGAGTATTTTAATCCATTAAGCAGTGTAAAAGACAGAATAGCGCTTGCAATGGTTGAGGATGCCGAAAAACGCGGGCTGTTGAATGAGAAGTCAGTAATCATCGAACCTACAAGTGGAAATACAGGCGTTGGACTTGCTTTTGTGGCAGCGGCTAAAGGCTATAAGATCCTGATAACCATGCCGGAGAGCATGAGTGAAGAGAGAAGAACTCTTTTAAGAGCACTGGGAGCTGAACTGGTTCTTACTCCGGCGGCGCTTGGTATGAAGGGAGCAGTAAGAAAGGCAGAAGAACTTCAGGTTCAGACTCCGGGAGGCATTATTCTTCAGCAGTTCAACAATCCTGCTAACCCTGCAGCCCACCAGACAACTACAGGTGAAGAAATCTGGGAAGCAACAGAAGGAAAAGTAGACGTAGTAGTTGCAGGTGTTGGTACAGGTGGAACGATCACAGGTGTGGCTAAGTTCCTCAAGGAGAAAAATCCTGATATCCATATTGTGGCAGTTGAACCGTACGGTTCACCGGTTTTATCCGGCGGCGTTCCGGGACCACATGGTATTCAGGGTATAGGAGCGGGCTTTGTACCAAAGGTATTTGACTTTGATGTTATTGATGAAATATTCAAGGTAAAAGATGAACAGGCTTTTGATACCTCACGTACTCTTGCAAGAGAAGAAGGCTTACTTGTAGGTATTTCTTCAGGGGCAGCAGCTTATGCGGCAGCTCAGGTTGCCAAGAGAAGTAAATTCAAAGGAAAGACAGTTGTGGCGATTCTTCCTGATACCGGTGAGAGATATCTTTCTACAAAGCTTTGGAAAGAGCTTCCGGTGGAAAAGAGCAGATATTGGTACAGCGCGAAGTAACAACTGTTGGAGGCATATATGGCGACATATCGAATAGCAGTAGGCACTTTGGATGGAAAAGAAATAACAGAGCATTTTGGCCAGTCTAAAGGCTTTCGGATAATAGAAATAGATCAGGAGACTGATGAAGAGAAGCCTCTTGCTGATATTGAGGTGGTTCATTCAGATGGATGTGGTCAGGGGCACAATGAAGATATGCTAAGGACCAAGATACAGGCGCTACTTGACTGGAATGTCATCGCGATATTGGTAAAACAGATTGGCCCCGGTTCTGAGAGAATGGTCACCAAGAACGGGATTCAGGTGCTTGTAGCTGAAGGTGATGTGGAGACAGCCATGGTGAGGATAAAGAAATTTTTTAAGAGACATCATTTTCAGACCCAGGATTAAAACAATAAAAATAAGCGGGAACTTACAGAGGAGAATGAAGAAATGGCGGAAAAAGAGGTTAGACAGATTGCAATATATGGAAAGGGTGGAATAGGAAAGTCCACCACAACTCAGAACCTGACAGCAGGACTGACAGAGCTGGGGAAGAAAGTGTTTGTAGTAGGCTGTGATCCAAAAGCGGATTCAACAAGACTTTTGCTTGGAGGATTACATCAGAAGACGACTTTGGATACACTTCGTGAGAAAGGCGAGAATGTTGAGCTTGACGATATCATGAAGATTGGTTTTAACGGCACAAAGTGTGTTGAATCAGGTGGACCGGAGCCTGGTGTAGGATGTGCAGGAAGAGGCATCATAACTGCTGTAGGTCTTTTGGAGCAGCTGGGAGCTTTTACTGAGGAACTTGATTATGTATTTTATGATGTTCTTGGTGACGTTGTGTGCGGTGGTTTTGCAATGCCAATCCGTGAAGGCAAGGCTAAAGAAATCTATATCGTTGCCAGCGGTGAGATGATGTCATTGTATGCTGCCAACAATATTTCAAAGGGTATCCAGAAATATGCTCTTAAAGGCGGTGTTCGCCTTGGAGGAATCATCTGCAACAGCCGTCGTGTAGACAGAGAAGAAGACCTGCTTCGTGCTTTTGCAAAAGAACTTAATACACAGCTTATCTATTTTGTTCCAAGAGACAACATTGTACAGCACGCTGAGATTCGCAGAAAGACAGTTATTGAGTACAATCCCGAATCAGCACAGGCAGATGAATACAGAGGCCTGGCAAAAGCAATTGATGAGAACAAAATGTTTACGATCCCTACCCCAATGACACAGGAACGTCTGGAAGAAATCCTTGTAGAGTATGGTCTTATGGATGATCTTAAGGACGATTACAGAATCTGATATTGCAATGCATAATAAGGCGGGAAAGGAGGGATACTCATGAATTTTAAAGCTAAAACAGTACCGCCGATCATAGGGGTACTGATTGCACTTATAGTTAATATCATAGTTCCCAATAATAAAAAACTAAAATATGCGGATCTGCCCCATTACAGATACTTTCTGATAATAGCACTTGTGGTTACTGTTTTGCTGGCACTGGTATCCCTGTTTAATGAAAAATTAAGAGAAAGATATTCCTATCGCGGCTTTTTTATAGGTGGAGTATTTATTTTTCTGACATTACTTGATCTTGTGACATCTAAATTTCTTCTGCTTCCACAGCTGTATTTTCCCAGCATAGCAAGAATATTCAATGTCTTTTTTGAGGATAAAACTCTTTTGCTTGAGTGTATCAGGAGTTCATTTCTGCTACTGATAAAGGGCATAACGATAGGCTTTATTCTTGGTATGGCATGCGGAATAGCGGTTGGCTGGAGTAAAAATGCAAACTATTGGATTTACCCGCTTATCCGAATTCTGGGGCCTATCCCTTCGTCAACCTGGACACCGCTTGCACTTGTGGTATTCCCATCAGCGCAGGGGGCAGCAGTATTTCTTATAGCCTTTGGCGTATGGTTCCAGATAACTATCCTTACCTGCTCGGGAATCCAAAGTGTGAAAAAAGCTTATTTTGAGGTTTCATCAACGCTCGGAGCAAGCAATCTGCAGAATCTTTTCAAGATTGCAGTTCCTGCGGCAGCACCTTCAATTTTTCTTGGATTTTTCAATGCGACCTGTTCTTCCTTTGTAGCGCTTATGGCTGCTGAGATGATCGGCTGTAAATCAGGACTTGGCTGGTATGTAAACTGGCAAAAGACCATGCTCTCATATCCAAATGTTTATGCGGGACTTATCGTGGTTGCTATCTTCTGCTATATCCTGGTTACAATTCAGTTCAAGGTAAGAGACAGATTATTATCATGGCAGGAGGGCGTTGTGAAGTGGTAGAGACTAAACAGACCGGTGCTATATCGGCAAAAAACGTACGAAAAGAATTTATAGACCCAAATGGAGAAAGCGTTATTGCTCTTGAAAATGTAAATGTGGATATCAGGCCGGGTGAATTCATCTGCCTGATAGGCCCATCGGGCTGTGGGAAGTCTACATTCTTAAGGCTTGTAGCCGGACTTATTCAGCCGACACAGGGAGCTCTTTTCCTTGATGATGAGGAAATAAAAAAGCCCGGATATGAGAGAGGTCTGGTTTTCCAGGATCCCACGCTCTTTCCGTGGCTGAACATATATGAAAATGTGGCATTTGGACTAAAGACACGTGGAATCTATAAAGAAAAGAAGGAAGAGGTTTCAGAGTTCATTAAACTTGTTAAGCTTGAGGGCTTTGAAAAATCTCTTCCCCATCATTTATCAGGTGGTATGGCGCAGAGAGCAGGACTTGCCAGAGCACTTGTGAATCACCCCAAAGTACTTCTTTTGGATGAGCCGTTTGGTGCGCTTGATGCATTTACAAGAATGAATATGCAGGATGAACTTTTGCGCATCTGGAAGGAGAGAGGAACCACCATGATCATGGTGACACATGATGTGGATGAGGCAGTTTATCTAAGTGACAGAATTTTTGTCATGACTCCAAGGCCTGCAAAGATAGAGTCAATCGTTGATGTTGAGATTGGGCGAAACGAGACCTTAGGGCGAAAGCGAGACAGTGTTGACTTTTTGAATTTAAGATCAAAGATATTACAGATTCTTGATTACACAGGTAAGGCAGTGGAGATTGAGTACAACATTTAATGAGTATGGTTCGGAAGGAGGAAATTATGAAAAAAAGAATTGTGGCTGTGTTACTTACAGGTGTTTTGGCACTGAGCGCACTTACAGGCTGTGGAAGCAGTGATGAGCAGGGAAGCGCAAGTGAAGCGGTAAGTGAAGGAACCAGCGCCCTTGATGAAGCACTGGCAGCAGGAGAAGACTATGATCTTGAAGCTGAATTTGCCAAGGAATCAGGAGTTGGTGAGCCTATAAGGATAATCAGTACATTTGAAGGAACCTGTCAGGTTCAGACTCAGGTCGCATATCTTCTTGGCTTTTACGAGCAGGAAGGACTGGTTGAAGGCGTTGATTATGAATTTGTGGAAACAGGTGGAGAGACGGGAGCAGTTCTTTTATCAACAGATCAGGCTGATGTTGCTATCGGACTTATTTCCGGAATGTTGCAGCCCCTTGACAATGGACTTGAGGCTAAAGCTATATCCGGTCTTCATACAGGTTGTGTAACGATAGTTACAAAGGGAGATAGTGGTATTAATTCTGTTAAGAACCTTGTGGGAAAGAAAATCGGAGTAACAGCGCTTTCAAGTTCTCAGCACATTGCTGCGCTGCGCGCTCTTAATTATGAAGGATTTTCAGGTGATGATGTAGAGTTCATCGTTTATGATAAAGATTCCATCCAGCAGGCTCTTATGAATGGGGCGGTAGATGCTATAGGACTTGGAGATTATAAGGCTGCCATAATGGGAAGAGAGGAAGGAACAAAGATTATCTTTGATACTTCCACTGATGAGAGACTTAAGGATGAGAACTGCTGCGTGCTCTTTGCAAGTAATGTTTCAATTGAAAGAAAGCCGGCAACACTTGCAAAACTTGTAATTGCAATCCAAAAAGCATCTGTATGGATTTCCAATAATCCTGAGCTTTCTGCTCAGATTCAGGCGGCACAGGGGTATACAGTTGGTGATGTGAATGTCAATACAGATCTTCTTAAGACCTATGCATATCCGACTTCATTAACTTCTTTGAAAGAAGCGGTTTATCGTAATTTTGATGATGCCAAGGACATTGGCCTGTTAAAAGAAGATACTGACAAGGACGCACTTGCTGAGAGCAGTTATCTGTTTTTGCCAGGCGTGCCTGATGGACTTGATATCACAGAAATCGAAGCGCCTAAGGATCCACAGCAGTTTTTGACAGCAAAGGAATGATTTTGAATTGCGAGAACTACTTGTAACGAAGTAAATCGCATTAATATGGCAAATTAAAAGGACATCATAAGAATCACAAGGAGGAGACACAATGAAAAATCGTATTGCATCAGGGGTAATTTTTATCATTTTGGGGTTACTTATCGCTATTGGTCCACAGACAATCTTTGCGGTGTGCGGCCCAATGGAGAATGGAAAGTTTATGAAATGCCACTGGACAGCGCAGGCAGAGCTTGGCATAGGATTTGTGATAGCTTTTTTAGCTGTACTCATTCTTTTCTTTGCATCCAGCCAGATCCGTATTGGACTTCATTTTGGAATAATAGCAGCTCTTGTGGCTACAGTATTTATTCCAACTAAGCTTATCGGCGTATGCGGAGGTGAGCACATGCAGTGCAATGCCCTGACAAAGCCGGCACTCTTGGTACTTGGAGCAATTGGTATCGTATTTGGAATTGCTAATGTAGCATATCTTTTGACAGGTGTTAAAAAGGAGCAGATTTCTTATGCAAAACAGTCGCATGGGGATACCACAAATAGTTCTTTTGAATATTAAAAACAGCTTTGCCAGAGTTTTGGGGCTGGTTATTCTGATGGCACTTTTGTCAGCTGTTCTCTTTACGGGAGCGGTGCTTTCTCAAAGTCTTAATAACGGTCTTCGCAACATGAAGGACAGGCTTGGAGCAGATATTATGATAGTTCCTGTTGAAAATGAAGGGGACTTTGAAGCGGTTTTGCTAAAAGGAGAACCCAGCTGCTTTTATTTTGGGAAGTCGCTGGAGCAGAAAGTTGCAGGGATTGAAGGAGTGGAACTTAGTTCTTCGCAGTTTTTCCTTACATCGCTTGATGCGGAGTGCTGCGATGCCAGAGTGCAGCTTATTGGTTTTGACCCTTCTACTGACTTCTCTGTACAGCCTTGGATAAGCAAGGTTTATGACGGTGACCTGACAAAAGGAGCCGTCATTATTGGAAATGAAATAAATGTAGAATCCGGGGAAAATATAAAGCTTTTTGGTACTGAATATAAGGTTGCGGCAAAGCTTGATGCCACGGGAACAGGACTTGATCAGGCTGTATATGCCACAATGGATACTATAAACAGTATGTACCTTGATGCGATTGATAAGGGCCAGAGATTTCTTGAGGATGCAGACCCAGAAAATTCTATTTCAACAATACTTGTAAGGGCTGATGAAAACTATGACAGGAAAAAACTGATAAGAGCGATACGAAAGGAACTTGGCGGCGTAAAAATAATCGAGTCTCAGAATATGATAACCGGTACGGCAGCCAACATGAAGAGCATTGCTTCGTTCATGCTGATATTTGCTTCTTTGTTTCTGATAACTTCAGTGGTTACTCTTTTTCTTGTATTTTCTCTTATGGCGAATGAGAGGAAGAAAGAATTTGCAATTTTAAGAACTCTTGGAGCTACCAGAAAAAAACTGGCGGGAATCATATTATCGGAATCTGTAGTTATAAGTGCTGCAGGCGGAGTTATTGGAGCTGTTATCGCTATGCTGATAATCTTTCCGTTTAATGTTTACATAGGTGACAGGCTTGGAATGCCATATCTTTTGCCATCATTTTGGAAAATATTGTGGATTCTTTTTATTGATCTTTTGGTATCAACCTTGATAGGGCCTTTATCTGCTGCATTATCGGCAGTTAAGATAAGTAAAGCTGAAACCTATCTGACAATGAGGGAGGGAGAATAAATGCTTCTTAAGATAAATGGGCTGGAAAAGAAATTTACCCAGGGCAGCAGTGAAGTTATTGCTGTCAGGGATTTAAACCTTGAAGTAGCTAAGGGAGAATTCATTAGCATAATAGGACGCTCTGGGAGTGGAAAAAGTACTTTCCTTAACATGGTGGCAGGGCTTTTAGAACCTACGAGTGGTTCGATATATTTAAATGAAAGAGAAATAACAGGTCTTCCGGACAAGGAAGCTTCGTTTATAAGAAACTCGGATATCGGCTATATTATGCAGGGAAAGAGCCTGTTAAAGAATTTTACTGTTCTTCAGAATGTACTTTTACCATATTATCTTTTTAAGAGGTATGGCGAAATTGTAGAGCACGCAAGAAAGCTGCTTGACCTTGTGGGGATACTTCATTTGGAAAATGCTTATCCGTCAAGATTATCCGGCGGGGAATTAAGAAGGGTTGCTATCGCAAGGGCGCTTATAAATCAGCCCTCGCTCCTTCTTGCTGATGAACCGACAAGTGACCTTGATGGTGAAAATACAAAGGAGATAATGAAATTATTCAGAAGGATTGCAGATCAGGGTACTGCTGTTATCATGGTTACCCACGAACTTGATACGCTTAAGTATGGAGATGTAGTTTATAGAATGGATGAAGGTCTTTTGACAATAACAAAGCCCGCCACATTAGCTGTGTGACGGGCTTGTAATAATATATGTGATTATTTAAAGAATGACATATCGTTATTGAGCTTTTCTGCGATGTTCTTAAGATTGTCGGCAGAACCTGCAAGTGTAGTAACAGTTGCGGAAAGTTCCTGCATGGATGCGCCGGTTTCTTCTGAGGAAGCAGCATTCTCTTCTGAAATAGCGGAAAGTGCGCTCATGGTGTCTACAACCGCATTCTTGGAACTATCACAAGTGTCTGCACCTTCGGAAATGAGCTTAACGCCGCCGACTGTATTTCCAATATCTTCAAGCATACCGTTTACGGCTTCGAGCGTTTCACCAAGGGCAAGCTGCTGATCCATATTTCCCTGTTTTACATCAGCTGCGGCAGTAACTGCGGCCTTACTCTGATCAAGAAGAATAGCCATTTCTTTTCTGATATCATCAGCCATCTGCTTGGAATCATCGGCAAGTTTGCCAATCTCTTCAGCAACAACTGCAAATCCTTTTCCTGCTTCGCCGGCTCTAGCGGCCTCAATACTTGCATTAAGTGAAAGGAGGTTAGTCTGTGTGGCGATGGAGGTGATTCCTTCAACCTTTTCACTTATATTTGTAACGGCATTCTGAGTAGCAGAGATGGTTTCTGAAATGTCGTCAATCTTTGCGGTCATCTCAGTAGAAGAATTCTGAAGGGATGCAAGGGAGTTACTGGAAATTTCTGATGCTTCCTTCATCTTCTGAGCTATGGTTGAAAGATTTCCGGTTGAGTTCTGAACATCTGCAACAGCATCACCGATTTTGCCAACGTTCTCAGAAGCACTCTGAATCTCATCAGCCTGCTGCGTAGCTCCGGATGCGATTTCCTGTACGGCATTTGATACATCCTCTGCGGTCTGGGAAATCTGGTTAGCCATATCTGACAATTCTTCTGAGGAAAGGCTTACTGTTGTAGCGGATTCTTTAATGTTGGCAACAATGTTATCCAGCTTTGAAATAACTTCATTAGTGTTATTTACAATCTGACCAAATTCATCTTTTCTATCTGTATATCCGTCTATCTTGGAGAAACGACCGTCTGCTAAAAGAGCCAGTGAATCATTCACATCTTTAACAGGATCGGTGAATGAGAGCGCCATTCTAAAGGAAATAGCTGCTGCAATTACAAGCATGATTATTCCAATTACAATTACGATAAGGGCTGTTGCTCGTGAAGCTGCATTAACCTCATTAGTGCCTGTTGCGGAAACAATTATCCACTGTGACTCTTCGTTCTTTTTATAGTTCATGTATGCACGATAACCTTTTCCGGTATCTGTTTCATAATTGCCCTGACTTAAGCCTGATGTCATAAACTGAGAAGAACTTCTTGATTCTTCATTGTCCGGTGTTATCTCATACTGAGCATGAGCTGCGATAAGTCCTGTTTTGTCAACAATAAATGCGTCGTCGCTGTCTCTTGCAAGTATCTTGTGGAAGTCATCAAGGGTGTAGTTTCTCTGAACAATACCGATGACTGAACCATCACTTCCACGGATAGGCGCGGAGAATGTAACCTGACGAAGTCCGGTTGCAGCTGATGTGATAACGTCAGAAATATCAGTTTTACCTGCCATGGAGTTCTTAAAATAATCTCTTTTTGATACATCAACCAGTTTTCCCGAAGTTCTAAGAACCTGCATTCCATCAGGACCTGTGAGAACTGTAAGGGAATCGTCTGCCAGCATATTGTCGACTGACTCAAGGTATTTTAATTCTTCATCGATGTATGTTTGATTCTCGCGGTTTTCCATGTATCTTACTGTTGATGGGGCAAGAGCTACAGCCTGAATGGTGTTCAGGTTATTATCAATAACCTTTTGCCATTCGGATTCAAGGTAGCTAGTCTCCCATGTCATGGCAGTGATGGCATCTTCTTTAGCTTTATGTGTAGATGTAAAGTAACTTGTTGCTGTCGAAACGATAAGTGGAATGGCAGTGACAAGCAGCATAACAACGATCAGTTTGGTCTTTATGCTGTCTTTTGCTTTGATTGTTGACGCGGATTTCGTTTTGGAATCTTTTTCGCTCATAGTTGTCCTCCTAAAATCACGGATTTATTGGTTATGACGGTAATTAAATTGTATCATATATGCTTGGAAATAGACGTAATACCGAATATTAAATTATTATGAAAAGATAATTGCATTATTTTGCACGTATGAGAAGTGTGAAAACGCAGAATTATTCGAAAAAAAATGTGGATTATTGTATGTTGATATGGTATAATGGCAATCGACTGTGCCTAAAACGGGCTAATTGCATACATTTCTTTATGAAAAGTATGAGAAAAATAAGCTAAGGCTTTGATAAATAATGTTTAGGAGGAAACAAGATTAACATGAGCGTAACAGTTGAAAAGCTTGAGAAGAGCATGGCTAAGCTTAAAATCACAGTATCAGCAGAAGAGCTTGAGAAGGCTATTCAGAATGCTTATCAGAAGAACAAGGGCAAGATCCAGATTCCTGGATTCCGTAAGGGTAAGGCTCCTCGTAAGATGATCGAGCAGATGTATGGTAAGGGAGTATTCTTTGAAGATGCAGCTAATGAGCTGATCGATAACGAATATCCTAAGGCTGTTGAAGAGTGCGGAGAAGAAGTTGTATCTTCACCTAAGATTGAAGTTGAGCAGATTGAAGCTGGTAAGGATTTCATCTTTACTGCAGAAGTTGCTCTTAAGCCACCGGTTAAGCTTGGCAAATATAAGGGAGTAGAAGTTCCTAAGATGGACATCGAAGTAACAGATGAAGATGTTGATGCTGAGATTGACAAGCAGAGAAACACAAATGCAAGAACTGTAGAAGTTACAGACAGAGCAGTTGCAAATGGTGACATCGTAACTCTTGACTTCGAAGGTTTTGTTGACGGAGTTGCATTCGAAGGTGGTAAGGGAACAGATTATCCTCTTACAATCGGCTCAGGCGCATTCATTCCTGGATTCGAAGAGCAGCTTGTTGGATTTGAAATTGGCAAGGAAGGCGAAGTTAATGTAACTTTCCCTGAAGAATATCAGGCAGAAGATCTTGCTGGCAAGGCAGCTACATTTAAGTGCACTGTTAAGGCTATCAAGGCTAAAGAGCTTCCTGAACTTAACGATGAGTTTGCTAGCGATGTATCTGATTTTGATACACTTGCAGAGTACAAGGAAGATGTTAAGAAGAAGCTTACAGAGAGAAAGACAAACGAAGAGAAGGCTAAGAGAGAAGATCTCGTAGTTAAGGCTGTTATCGAAGATGCTGAGATGGAACTTCCTGAGGCTATGGTTGAAACTCAGCAGAGACAGATCGTAAATGAGTTTGCTCAGAGACTTCAGATGCAGGGTATGAACATTGATCAGTATCTTCAGTACACAGGTAACACTGTAGACAAGATGCTTGAGCAGGTTAAGCCACAGGCTATCGAGAGAATTCAGGCAAGACTTGTTCTTGAGGCTGTTGCTAAGGAAGAGAACATCACAGTTAGCGATGAAGACTTCGAAGAAGAGCTCAAGAAGATGGCTGAGCAGTACAAGATGGAGCTTGATAAGCTTAAGAGCCTTATGGGCGAAGCTGAGCTTAAGACAATGCGCAGCGACCTTGCTGTTCAGAAGGCAGCTGATTTCCTTGTAGAGAACGTTAAGGAAAGCGCTAAGAAGGCAGCTAAGAAGACAACTGCTAAGAAGACAACAAAGAAGGCAGCTGACGAAGAAGCTGAGACAGAAGAGAAGCCAAAGAGAACAACAAGAAAGAAGAAGACTGAGGAAGAAGCTTAATTCTTTTTAATGCAAAGAATTTTTGGTAAAACTTTTTTAGATTTCTTTAAGGGAATTGTGGATTATTTATTCACAGTTCCCTTTTTTCTTGCATAAGAAAATAATGCTTTCTTTTTATAAAACGTTCTCCGGTGTGTGTATGGAAAATAAAAAAATTATAAAATGCATTGTATAAAATCTAAATCTAAGGTATGATTTTGGGATGAGTGTAAAATGCTTTAAAAAAAAGCTAAACAGAAGTATAATAAAATAGTATGGGATTATTTAGAGATAAGAACTGCTGTTTTGAGAGACCGTTTCAAATAGCAGTTTATATAAAATCCAGAAAGGAAGTTTAGAATGAGTTTAATACCTTATGTCATTGAACAGACAAGCCGTGGAGAGAGATCTTATGATATTTACTCCAGACTGTTAAAGGAAAGAATAGTATTTCTTGGTGAAGAGGTTAACGCAGCTTCTGCCAGCACTGTTGTAGCACAGTTGTTGTTCCTTGAAGCTGAGGATCCTAATAAGGATATTCATATGTATATTAACAGCCCTGGAGGAGAGATTTCTTCCGGAATGGCTATTTACGACACTATGCACTATATCAAGTGTGATGTCAGCACTATCTGCATCGGTATGGCAGCAAGTATGGGAGCATTCCTTCTTGCTGGCGGTGCAAAGGGCAAGAGAATGGCTCTTCCTAATGCAGAAGTTATGATACATCAGCCACTTGGCGGAACACAGGGTCAGGCTACTGAGATTGAGATTGCTGCTAAGCATATCCTTAAGACTAAAGAGAAGATGAACAGAATGCTTGCTGAGAACTGCGGCAAGACATATGAACAGGTTGCAGCTGATACAGAGAGAGATAACTGGCTCTCAGCTCAGGAAGCACTTGATTATGGACTTATTGATTCTATCATCGAGAATCGTCCTTCAGAAAAAGAAGATAAGAAGTAATTAAAAGGAGTAAAAATGGCAGGAAAGAATTCCGGAGAGATCAGGTGCTCTTTTTGTAATAAGACACAGGATCAGGTAAAAAAGTTAATAGCAGGACCTGCAGGGGTATATATCTGCGATGAATGTGTTGATATCTGCGCAGATATTATCGAGGAAGAGTTTGAAGATGAGGATGAGGTTTCTGCTCAGACTCAGCAGATCAATCTTCTTAAGCCGGTTGAGATCAGGAATTTCCTTGATGAGTATGTAATCGGACAGGATGAAGCCAAGAAGGTTTTGGCAGTTTCTGTTTATAATCATTACAAGAGAGTGCTTGCTCCTAAGAATGATGATAAAAATGATGTTGAACTTCAAAAGAGCAACATTATCATGATCGGACCAACAGGTTCAGGTAAGACATATCTTGCGCAGACACTTGCCAAGATCATCAATGTTCCATTTGCTATTGCAGATGCAACAACACTTACTGAGGCTGGTTACGTTGGTGAAGATGTTGAGAACATTCTTCTTAAACTTATCCAGAACGCTGATTATGATATAGAGAGAGCTCAGTACGGTATAGTTTATATTGATGAAATTGATAAGATTACCAAGAAGAGCGAGAATGTGTCTATCACAAGAGATGTTTCAGGTGAGGGTGTACAGCAGGCGCTTCTTAAGATTGTGGAAGGCACTATAGCAAGTGTTCCACCTCAGGGCGGAAGAAAGCATCCACATCAGGAACTTATTCAGATTGATACAAGCAATATTCTCTTCATTTGCGGTGGCGCATTTGATGGTCTTGATAAGATTGTTGAGGCAAGACTTGATCGCAATTCTATCGGATTTAACGCTGAGATTGCAGATAAGTCTGAGAGAGAGATCGGTGAGGTCCTCAAAGAGGTAACACCTCAGGATTTGGTAAAGTTTGGACTTATTCCTGAATTTGTTGGACGTGTGCCGATTACAGTAACTTTGGAAGGATTGTCCAAAGAAGCACTTATGAGAATACTTACAGAGCCCAAGAATGCCCTTGTTAAGCAGTATCAGAAGCTCTTTGATTTTGATGATGTAAAGCTTACATTCGAGGAAGAGGCTGTTCATAAGATTGCTCAGATGGCATATGAGAGAGAGACTGGTGCCCGTGGACTTCGTTCTATTATGGAGAAGACCATGATGGATGTAATGTATGAGATTCCATCTGATGACACCATCAGTGAGTGTGTTATAACTGATGCTTCTGTAGAGGGAACAAGTCAGCCGCTTATAGTTCATCACGATTCCAAAAAGTTGAAACAGGCTAAGTGATTAGTGTGAAATAAAATGCCCTGCGACAGTTAACTGTTGCAGGGCATTTTTTACATATTTACATATTTACTTTGTATAGAGATTTACATTTCCAAGAGAGCAGTCAATTTTGATAGTTCCCTCAGTACCTTTGCTTTCGTATTCTGAAGCAACGCTCTTTCCATCAATCTGGTTCTTGCCAAGGTCTGTGTTTATCTCAATAGAATAGTCAGATACTTTTTTTATGGTTTCAAGGTCAACATTTCCCAGGTCAGCATCTATATCCATGACATCAAATGTAGCTTTTTTGATTTCAACATTACCGAGGTCAGCGTTTATCTGAGTGCTATTTGAAGTTAATTCGTCAATCTCAATGTTGCCAAGATCAGCTTCTATTTCGATATCTTTTGCAGATAAAGAGTCGGCTTTTATATTGCCAAGGTCAAGAGCAATGTCTATATCTTCAAATGAAGTGCCCTGAGGAACTTTGATAGTAAGTTTTGCTTTCCCTTTTAAATCTTTTATTTTTTTGATTTTTGTATTTTTTGTATCCTGCTTGATCTGAAGTGTGTTATCACTGTTTGAGAAGTTAAATTCAGGAGCAAGCTTTTCAAGTCCTTCATAACAAACTTCGATTTTATCTGAGCTTGTGTCTGTAAATGTCAGATCAAAAAGATTTGCGCTTACTACAATTTTTTTGACACCGGAGTAGCTTTCACTTTTATTAATTGAATTACCGCTTCCTCCAAAATCAATTACATGTATAAAAAGACCGATTACTATTGCAGCAATAGTTATGATCACCAAGAGTGTCATAGGTGTATTTTTCATTTGATTTCCTCCTTTGAATGATTCTTTGTGATGAATCCTCTAAGAAATGATGCTATTGGGAAAATGATCCATGTTTTGTACCAGTCAAAGGTTAAAAAGCTCCAGATAAGATATATGCATGTAACTGCCTGCCAATAATTTTTTGAAATGTAACCTTTGGTGTTGTTTTTGTATCTTTTTACAGCTTTCTTTGTGCTCTCATAGTTGCCGGAAATGGTTTTTTCACTATTTAAGTTTAATAGACAATCATAGGCTTTGTCTTTTCCACCGGCGTTAATTATGAGCATTACACCAAAAGCAGCTATTATGAAAAGAAGAGAAGGGCCAATTGCGTCTGTCAATAACTGGCTGATATTGAGAATTCCGAAAAAAGTTACAGGAATAATGCTGGCGATGCAGAGAATGATTCCAATTGCTACCATGATTGACTTTTCGGATTCGTTGTTTTTCTTCTCCTGTGCAAGATATTCA
Source organism: Butyrivibrio sp. YAB3001 (assembly GCF_900112195.1). Taxonomy (GTDB): domain Bacteria; phylum Bacillota; class Clostridia; order Lachnospirales; family Lachnospiraceae; genus Butyrivibrio. The sequence continues at coordinate 184,539 of NZ_FOKR01000003.1, read as the reverse complement.
GCTGTTGAATAGTCGATACCGCAAGCAGTTCTTTTGATGTAGTCCCATTCCTTCATCTGAAGTGAAGAAACTATTATGATTCCGACACCGATGGCTGCTGCAAAGAACATGAATATAACGCCGATTGCTTCTAAGAGATTTCCAAAGGTGTTAAAAAGTGTCATATTGGCATTGAATTCACTGCCAAGGATTGGCCCTACAGGGCTTATGATAAAGAAAAATACTGCAAGCGCAACCATGAAAGTTCTGTGTGCTGAATCAAAAACAAAATCCTTGGCTTCCTGAAGAGAAATCATTCTGATATCAGGAGTTTCATAGTTTTCGATTACGTTCTTAATTCCTATAGCATCTGCAATCTCATCAAGATTTCCAAACTCTGAGATGATTGTCCCCACAGCTTCATTCTCAGTTTTGCCTTCAGAGATGAGTTCGTTGTATTTATCCTCCATCATTGTCCATAATTCCTGTTTCGCATTGTTTACTTCCAAGGAATTTGGCAGATTAGCAAACATTGTTTCAAGATAATTTCTTAGTGTTTCCATAACATTGTTCTCCCTTACTTTTTTTCAATGAAACGTTCAATTACGTCTTTTGTCAAATGCCATTCTTCGCATTTGTCAAGGTAATACGCTTTGCCGGCATCTGTGATTCTATAGTAGGTTCGGCGTTTACCGTTCTCGGCATCCTGGCTGAATGATTCTACATAACCGTTTTTCTCAAGCCTGGTGAAAGCTGAATATAGAGTAGTTTCCTTGATGAGATATTTGCCATCGGATTCTGCCTTTATATTCTTGGATATCTCATATCCGTATGAGGGCTCTTTTAACAAAAAATACAGGATTATTGTATCATTGTAGCCGCGGATAACATCACTGCTGATTTCTATCATATAGTCACCTCCGCTTGTGCTACGACAGATAATGTTACGCCTGTCGGTGCTATTACTGTCGTACTACGTCTGTCATAGTAAAATATAATACGTCTGTCGTAGTATGTCAATATGTTTTTGAAAAAATGATAATGAAATAAAAAAAGAAGCTTCCCAACGTGCTTGTGGAAGCTTCTTAAACATCATTCGTCTTTTGAAGTAGTATTTACATCTGCAAGGAGTTCGTCCATAAAATCGTAGATTTCCTGACGGCCTTCTTTGGAGAGCGCGGAATAAGGGAAAATATGGATTTCATCCGGAAGACCAAGCCCCTGACGGAGCATATTTAAATGCTTTTCATGCTGACTCTTTTTGATCTTGTCAGCCTTGGTCGCTATTATTACAGGCTGGAATCCCTGATGGACTATCCATTTGTACATCTGCACATCATTAGCGGAAGGCTCATGTCTTATGTCAATAAGAAGAAAAACTCTGAGAAGTTGTCTGGAAGTATGGAGATAGTTTTCTATCATCTGTCCCCACTGTTCCTTGACTTTCTCAGGAACTCTGGCAAAACCGTACCCCGGAAGATCTACGAGATAAAACTCATTGTTGATGTTGTAGTAATTTATGGTCTGAGTTTTTCCGGGCTCCTGGGAGGTTCTTGCGTAGTTTTTTCTATTCATTATTCCGTTTATAAGAGAACTTTTTCCGACATTACTCTTGCCGGCAAAAGCAAATTCAGGAAGGGCATTATCCGGAAGTTTACTGGTTATGCCGCATACTGTTTCTAAGTTAACATTCTTAATTACCATTTCAAATCTCCAATTAAAATTACACCGTTTTGTTTTCGCCTCTTATTCTACAATAATATGATGATACGGTCAAAAGGTGAGAAAAGTTAAGTGCTTGTACAGAAATACGCAAAATAATTACTGGAGTGAGCTGATAGCGAGTGAACAGTAAAGAAAAAAGTCCGGCGCTGACTTGTTGTTCGGGGCGGGCTGTACTATCATAGTATGTGGAATGGCGCAGCCTGCAAAAATATAATTATGGGAAGGTTAAAGGTATGGAGGCACTTAAAGAAACAAAACTTAGTTACATCATTGAGGCGGCAATTACAATAGTCATTGGACTTGTGCTGGTGGTCTGGACGGGTGATAGTATCAGGCTTGTGGCAAGAATTCTGGCAGCTCTTCTTATTCTGGTGGGAGGAATTGCTGTGGCACGGTATTTTTTGAAGAAAACAAGGACTATTACCTCTTCGGCAGAATTTGTTATTGGAATAATCATAGCAGCAGTAGGACTGTGGATTTTCTTAAACCCTGATACGTTTACTGATTTTATCCCAAAACTCTTTGGAATATTTATCCTTATAAGCGGTCTTGGAAATCTGGGACAGATGATTTCGCTTGTAAGATACAAATCAAGAGCATGGTGGGTTTCTTTGATCATAGCGCTGGTTACTGTAGGACTTGGAGCATTCCTTTTATTTAATCCTACAGGAGCAAAAGAAATTGCTGTTACAATGATCGGTATTTTCCTTATGGTTGACGGTGGAACAAACCTGGTTAATTCACTTATAGTGGGAAAAGCAGCAAAGCGCGTGGAACAGGAAAAGAACGCGATTGATGTTGAGGCTGTAGTAGTTGAGGAAAAGAAATAAAAAATATTTTTTGATATTGACAGTGAAAGAATGCATTGTTATAGTTGTAATAGAACAACAATAACAATGCATTTTTGAATGGGAATTATCATTCGAAAAATTTCGTTAAAACAAATAACTCCACTAGTACTTAAATTGATGGACATGGCATGTTTATATAGTAAACGACTGATTCATGTGACACTTATTATGGATGCTGTACTAGGGAAGATGGGAGGTAATTATGAATATTCAGAAATTTACACAGAAATCAATAGAAGCTGTAAATGGCTGCGAGAAGGTTGCTGTTGAATATGGCAATCAGGAAATAGAGCAGGAACATCTTTTATATGCGCTGATGACAATAGAAGACAGTCTGATTGCCAAACTTGTTGAGAAGATGGGAATTGATAAGGATGCTTTCCTTGGCAGGATTGAACAGGCAATAGCTAAGAGAACGAAAGTGTCCGGAGGTCATCCTTACGTTGGCGCAGACCTTAACAAGGCTCTTTTGGCAGCTGAAGATGAGGCTAAGGCTCTTGGAGATGAATATGTATCTGTTGAGCATCTTTTTATGTCTGTTATCAGAAAGCCTAACAGAGAAGTGAAGGAAATCCTTAGAGAATTTGATATTGACAGGAACAGATTCCTGCAGGTTTTATCAGAGGTCAGAGGCAACAGGAACGTTACAACTGACAATCCTGAGGCTACTTATGATACTCTTAACAAATATGGCACAGAGCTGGTTGAAAAGGCTAAGAGACAGAAACTTGATCCGGTAATAGGCAGAGATACAGAAATTAGAAATGTCATCAGGATTCTTTCTCGAAAGAGCAAAAATAATCCTGTGCTTATAGGTGAGCCGGGTGTTGGTAAGACGGCGGTTGTTGAGGCACTTGCCCAGAGAATTGCAAGTGGTGATGTACCGACAGCTTTAAAGGATAAAAAGATCTTTTCACTGGATATGGGCGCTCTTGTTGCAGGTGCCAAGTATCGAGGCGAGTTTGAGGAAAGGCTTAAAGCTGTTCTGGAAGATGTTAAAGGTTCAGATGGAGAGATAATTCTTTTCATAGATGAGCTTCATCTTATAGTTGGCGCCGGGAAGACAGATGGCGCAATGGATGCAGGCAACATGCTTAAGCCTATGCTTGCAAGGGGTGAACTTCATTGCATAGGAGCTACAACTCTTAATGAGTACAGGCAGTATATTGAGAAGGACGCAGCTCTTGAGAGACGTTTTCAGCCTGTCATGGTCGAGGAACCGACAGTGGAAGATACGATCAGTATTCTCCGCGGACTTAAGGAGAGATATGAGGTCTATCATGGTGTAAAGATCATGGATAGTGCTCTTGTAAGTGCGGCGGTTCTTTCAAACAGGTATATTTCTGACAGATTTCTTCCTGATAAGGCGATTGACCTGGTTGATGAGGCCTGCGCGCTTATCAAGACAGAAATGGATTCCATGCCGGCAGAACTCGACGAACTTAATCGTAAGATCATGCAGATGCAGATAGAGGAAGCTGCGCTTAAGAAGGAAGATGATTCATTGAGCGTTGAGAGACTTGCCAATCTGCAAAAAGAACTTGCTGAGCTTAAGGAGGATTTTGATACCAGAAAGGCTCAGTGGGCAAATGAAAAAGAGGCTGTTGATAAGCTTGCAGCAATGCGAGAGCAGATAGATACCATCAACTCAGAGATAGCAATTGCTCAAAGAAATGGTGATTATGAGAAGGCAGGCGAGCTTCAGTACGGTAAACTTCCTGCTCTTAAGAAGCAGCTTGAAGAGGCAGAGATTCAGGTAAGAGAAAAAGAAACCGATGGAACACTGGTTCATGAGAGAGTTTCAGATGAAGAAATCGCTGGAATAATCAGCAGATGGACAGGAATTCCTGTAAGCAAGCTGACTGAGAGTGAGCGAAACAAGACACTTCATCTTCCTGATGAACTGCACCAGAGAGTTATAGGGCAGGATGATGCTGTGGTCAAGGTTTCTGAAGCAATCATGAGATCCAAGGCTGGAATAAAAGATCCTACAAAGCCAATTGGCTCATTTCTTTTCCTGGGACCAACCGGTGTTGGTAAAACTGAACTTGCAAAGAGTCTTGCACAGGCACTTTTTGATGACGAGAACAACATGGTTCGAATCGATATGAGCGAATACATGGAAAAATACAGCGTGTCACGACTTATAGGAGCACCTCCCGGATATGTAGGATATGATGAAGGCGGTCAGCTGACTGAGGCTGTCAGAAGAAAACCTTATGCGGTAGTCCTTTTCGATGAGGTCGAGAAGGCACATCCTGATGTATTCAATATCTTACTGCAGGTTTTGGATGATGGTCGTATAACAGATTCACAAGGCAGAACTGTTGACTTTAAGAATACGATTCTTATAATGACATCAAATATCGGAGCACAGTATCTTCTTGACGGCATTCGCGATGACGGAACTATAAGTGAAGAGGCTGAAAAGGAGACGATGGAGGATTTAAGAACTCATTTCAGACCGGAGTTCTTGAACAGACTTGATGAGATAATCATGTTTAAGCCTCTTACTAAAGACAACATTGGTGGCATAGTAGACCTTGTAATTTCTGACCTGAACAAGCGACTTTCTGACAGAGAGATCACTGTAAGACTTACAGATGCTGCCAAAGATTATGTTATCGACAATGCTTACGATCCCATTTATGGCGCTCGTCCCCTTAAGAGATACATTCAGAAATATGTTGAGACACTATCAGCAAAGCTGATACTGGAAGACAAAGTAAAGCCTCACGATGCAATTGAGTTTGATGTTGTTTCCGGCAAACTGACAGCGAGGGCAATAGCAACCTAAACTTCTTCAGAAAGGAGACATAATATGATTCCACAGGATCCGGTTATGTTACTAAGTTTTATCAATATGAAATTAAGAGATAATTATCCTTCATTAGAACATTTTGCAGATGACCAGGAACTTTCAAGAGAAGAAATTGATACAATAGTATCAAAACTCAAAGAAATCGGATATGAATACAACCCGGACAGAAATCAGTTTGTATGAAACTGAAAATTGCAATTCGGATGTCGGCCGTCTTCTATGAACATTCAGAAATGCTTGTGTTCGTCTGCGCAGTGATTTTCTAAAACTCATGATTGAAGATAGGTCTCATCTCAGCGCTGTTCGAAGCATTCGACCTATCTTCAATAATTCGTTTTGAAAATCATCTTGCTCGTCCGAGAACTGCGCATTTCTGAATGTTTCATAAGAAGCCGGCTGACAATTGTATTTCAATAGTTACATATGAGAACCCCTCAAGAGCACCTTGTTGAATAGGTGCTCTTTTTTGGTGTATAATAAAATTGTTAAAACATACATATTTATTTGCAATAATGTTATTTATACGCGCTACAAAAAATACATAGTAACACAATAACGAATATTGGCGGAAGGTATATGAAGTCATCAATAGATATTCACTGTCACATTTTGCCCGGAGTTGACGATGGCTCACCGGATATGGAAAGCAGTTTGAAAATGCTTCAGATTGCGAAGGAAAACTCTGTGGAACAGATTATCCTGACTCCACATCATAAACCTATGCATCATAATGTCAGCCCTGAACACAATAAAAAGTATACAGAAATCCTCCAGAAAGAAGCCGCTAAAGCAGGAATTGAAATTAGATTATATTCGGGAAATGAGATTTATTATAGCGATGAGACCCAAGTAGAACTGGAAGAAGGAAAAATATGTACTCTTGCGGGCTCTGATTATGTTCTGGTGGAGTTTCATCCCACTAACCCATTTAAGGCAATTCATAATGGCATTTATCAGGTTCAGTCAGCCGGATTCATTCCGATTCTGGCGCATGTGGAAAGATATAGTGATATCGTATCTCATATGTCCTATGTGGAAGATCTGATAAAGATGGGATGTTATATACAGGTGAATGCATCGAGCATTATGGGAAAGTATGGCTTTTGGATATCGCGTTTTACCAAAAAGCTTTTAAAGAAGGAACTAGTGCATTTTATTGCATCCGATGCCCATGACACTCAAAAAAGAGCGCCAAATCTGCTTGACTGCAGAAATTATGTCACTAAAAGATTTGGTGAAGAGTATAGTGACAGACTTTTTTTTACAAATCCGATGAATGTAATAAATAACGAGGTAATGTAGTGTACTGGTGTAGATAAAGAAAGTAAAGTTGGGAAATTCAATGAATAAAAGAGACGATGTCATTGAAATTAATCTTGGTGAATTATTTGGGGTGCTGCTTAGCAGAGCATTTCTTATTATCAGCGCAGGTATTTTCTTTGCGCTTGCAGGTCTTTTTATCAGCAAATTTGTACTTCATCCGGAATATGAGTCTACTACCAAGATTTATATTCTGAATAAAGAGGAAAATCAGACGGTTACATATTCTGATGTGCAGATCTCAACGCAGCTGACGCAGGATTACGCCGAACTTATAAAGTCCCGAAGAGTTCTGGAGGAAGTAATACAAAGGCTTCATCTGACTGAGACTGATTATGAGGATCTTTACAAGGTTCTTAAAGTTGATACGCCGTCTGATACAAGAATTGTTTCCATAACTGTTAAGGATGAGGACCCTCTGATGGCAATGAAAATAGCTAACTGTATCAGAGAGGTGGCAAGTGAACATATCACAAACGTTATGGATATTGATGCCATTAACGTTGCGGAAACCGCGAATGTTCCGACCACCAAATCAAGCCCGAGCGTTGCCAAATGGACAGTGATAGCAGGATTTCTTGGAGCATTGGTAGTGGCATTTTTTGCGGTGCTTGGATATCTTCTTGATGACTCGATAAAGAGCAATGACGATGTGGAAAGATATCTGGGCCTTAGCACCTTGGCACTTATACCGCTTATGACTGAGGACTCAGATAAGAAAAAGAAGAAAGCGAAATAGTAGGGGGATTTATGCAGAGCGCAAAGCTTCATTTTAGCCAGTCGGAAAATAATTATCAGATAAAAGAAGCATACAAGACCTTGCGAAGTAATATTGAATTCAGCGGACAGAATGTGAAAGTTGTTTCCGTTACAAGCTGTACTCCCGGAGAAGGAAAAACTTCAGTTGCAATGGCTCTTGCAAGGGCATTTGCAGAAGCCGGCAAAAAGACTGTTCTTGTGGATGCTGACATGCGTAAATCAGTTCTTGTAGGCAGATATAGAACCGGTTCTGTTCGACTTGGACTTACGCATTGTCTTGTTGGAAGAGAAAGGCTATCAAGCGTTATATGTGAGACGGATACGCCAAATCTTTACGTTGTATTTAGCGGCCCTGTTCCGCCTAACCCAAGTGAGCTTCTTGGGGGCAGGATTTTTGGAAAAGTACTGGAAAATATGAAACAGGTTTTTGACTATATCATCGTTGATACACCACCTCTTGGAAGCGTAATTGATGCGGCAGTTGTGGCAAAACAGTGCGACGGAACTGTGATGGTTATAGAGAGTAATACCATTAGTTACAGATTTGCCCAAAGGGTAAAGGACCAGCTTGATAAAGCCGGAGCCAAAATGCTGGGAGTAGTCCTTAACAAAGTTGATATCAGTGGAAAAGGTTATTATGGCCATTATGGAAACTATTATGGCAAGTACTATGGCAAGTATTACGGGAAATACTATGGCAAATACGGTGAGGATAATATAGATATTCCAAAGCCCAGGAACATAGTAGAAGCACAGCAGGATGAAGATGATATGGATGAACTTAATTATCTTGCCGGAGTCATGAGGAAAGACTAAAAACAGGAGCATAAAAGTGAAGGGAAATATTCTGGGGATTTTTTTTACAATACTTAGCGGAATTCTTATAGCGCTCATAGTAATTGCCTACAGCAGAAGTGACAGGCAGGAGCCGGAATTTAGATTTTCTGCGCTTAATCTTACCTATGACAGTCAGACGAGAGATCAGGACCTGATAAATGGAATCAATGCATATGATCTTAAAGACGGTGATCTTACAAGCAGGATTGTTGTTGAAAAAGTTGTCCTTAATAAAATAGATCAGACGGCAGTTGTTTACTATGCTGTTGCTGATTACAGTGGAAATGTGGCTAAGCAGTCAAGAGTTTTTCCGGCTAACATAGAGCAGATTGAAGATGAAGGAATTAGCATTGATACATTGGATGCTGTAGTGGAGGAAGCACCTCATCCAAATCTTGGTGGGGGAGAGTTTTATAGTAATTCCGGAAATGAAACAGGTAGTGAGAATTCACAGGAAAACTGAAAGAAAAGCAATTGAGATTATGATGACAGGGGCAAAAGGTCATAATGTGTTCATGCTTGCATGACAAACATTATGGCTTTTGATAGCTATATCATATTATTATGGAGAATTGCTGATGGGTAAAGCAGGCAAGGTATTACTCATAGTATGGGCGGTGCTCATGACATTTGTGGCAGGGGCACTTGTTGGATTTGAGGCTATGAGAATTCTTGGAAAAACAAATCTTGAATCTAAATCAGTTACCACTGCACCGATTCTTGAACAGTCAAGCGCGGAGGCATCGACCGCAGATGCTCAGAAATGGGAGAGTGACTGGGTGAGATTTGGTGGGAGTGTCTATGATTACAATGAGGATATCAAGACATTTCTTATCATGGGTATTGATAAGGATGATGAAGTGGTAAAAGAGGTCAAGGAAGGAATGGATGGCGGACAGGCAGATGCTCTTTTCCTTCTTGTGATAAATCCAAGAAACGAGTCCATTAAGATCATCGGTATAAACAGAAATACAATGACTGATGTTGATGTCTATGATGAATATGGAAGATATCTTACAACAGTTATAGCGCAGGTAGCAGTTCAGCACGGGTTTGGAAATGGACTTGAGGAATCCTGTGAATATCAGGTAAAAGCTGTATCAAATCTCTTTTATCAATTGCCGATCCATGGCTATGCGGCAGTTAATATGAGCGCGATACCAATCCTCAACGATATAGTGGGCGGCGTTGATGTTACAGTTCTTGAAGATATGACACAGTTTAACAGCCTGCTTAAGGAAGGTGAACAGGTACATCTTGATGGAAAGACAGCATTTACCTATGTTCAGACAAGGGATACGTCAGTGTACGGTTCCAGCGACAGGAGACTTGAAAGACAGAGACAGTATCTGAATGCTTTCATCAAAGCAGCCAGAAAGGCAAGCGAGGAAAACACCAATGCAGCGATAGAAATGTTTTCTGCAATTAACAGCAAGATGGTAACGGATATTTCAGCTGACGAAATTTCGTTTCTTGCACCGGATATGGTCAGATATTCTTTTGATCCGACAGATTTTATGATGATAGACGGTGAAAACGTTAAAGGTGAGGAATTTGAAGAGTTTTACATTGATGAGGATGATCTTAAGAGAACGATAATCGATGTTTTTTATGAAAAAGTTGAGGATGTGGGCTAAACAAATGAGAGAAATATGTCGATATAGAAGCATAGATATGAAAACTGTTAAAAGAATATTTGTAATAACGATGACGGTGGTTCTTTTGACAGGGTGTTCAAAAACTGAAAAAAAGGATACTGCGTCAGTTGCTGAGCAGGGAAAGGTTTCAGCATACAGCAGTGAATATCAGTCACTCAAGGCAGAAAACAGCGATGTTTTTGGATGGGTTTGGGTGCCTGGAACGGATATAGACTATCCGGTGCTTCAAAGTTCTTCGGGAGATGATTCTTTTTACAAGGATCATGATTATCTTGGCAGAGTCAGTGAGAATGGAGCTATCTATACAGAAGCTGCAAATATGACCGATATGTGTGACTTTAATGAGGTCATGCACGGTTCAAGTCCTTCGGATGGGACAATGTTTGCGCCACTTCAGAAGTTTTTGGACAGAGATTTTTTTGATCAGCACAAGAACATCTATGTTTATATGGATGGAAATTCACTGACCTATGCTGTTTTTGCGGCGTTTGTCAGGGACGACAAAAGACTTCTTGAGCAATACGATTTTACGTATGCATCGGGATGTCAGGCTTTTCTTGATGAGATATCAGAAAAGAGCATGAATAAAAATGTAGTTGAAGGCTGGGAAGAACAGATAGGACCTGAAAACTTTTTACTCACCCTTTCAACAGTTGATAAGGCAAGCGGAAAACAGGTGATAGTTGTTAGCTGTCTGATTGGCGACCCGGCAGGAAAAATAGACCGTTTTGTGGATTACGGTGGTTACGATTGAATGTCTTAAAAATGGAGGCAAACGATGATGAAGAAGATTCTGGCTCTCATGGTAGCAGGTGTTATGTTCGTAACATCAGGTATTTGTGCATTCGCTACAAATACAGGCGGATCTACTAGTCCAACGGCGGAGGATATTGGCAAAGCCTGGATTGAGAAATATGAAGAGACTAAAGAGGCTCTTGAAAAAGCGGAAAAAGAACAGGAAAAGCTTGTAGAAGAATCTGGTAAACTTCAGCAGGAAATCAAAGACCTGGAGTTTGATAACAGAGGCCTTAAAAATCAGATAAATGACCTTGAGGATGAAATAAGGCAGATGGATGAGAATCATGGCGAACAGATGGAGGAAAAAAAGAAGGAAATCGAGAATCTGCAAAAGGAAATAACAAAGAATGAAGGCGCTATTGAGAAGCTTGGAGAGCGTCTTGATATCATGATTGATACCATTGCTGAGAAAAATGAGGAGATAAAGAGTCTTAAGACTGAGCTTAATGATCATATAAAGACTATTGGAGAGCAGAGTAAGACTATAGATAAGCTCGAAGAAGAGGCAAAGACTGATAAGAAGACAATTTCTAATCTGTCTGATGACATTGATAATAAGAATAAGACTATAGATGAGAAGAATAGTAAGATAGACGAGCAGGAAAAGACAATAAAAGATAAGGATGATACAATTGCCGAGAAAGATAAGACTATCGAGGATAAAGACAAGACTATTGAAGGCAAGGATAAAGATATTGCAGATAGAGATAATAAGATAAACGAGCAGGAACAGACAATAAAGGATAAAGACGATAAGATCAAGGAAAAAGATGATACCATCAATGAAAAAGATAATAAGATTAATGAACAGGAACAGACAATAAAGGATAAAGACGATAAGATTAAAGAAAAAGATGATACCATCAATGAAAAAGATAATAAGATCAATGAACAGGAACAGACAATAAAGGATAAAGACGATAAGATTAAGGAAAAAGATGATACCATCAATGAAAAAGATAATAAGATAAACGAGCAGGAACAGACAATAAAGGATAAGGACGATACTATCAGCAAAAGGATGATACTATTGCTGACAAGGACAAGACTATCCAGGATCAGAAAGATACCATCGACGAAAAAGATAAGAAGATAGATGACCAGTCAAAAGAAATCGGCAAGAAAGATGAAAAGATTCAGGAAATGAATGATGGCATGGAAAACGCCGTTGAGCAGATTGAGAATCTGAAGAAAGCTATTAAGGCAACAGAAGGAGGCGGATCATCTGGCGGTGGAGCATCAGGTAGTTATAGTGCCGGTACATACATTCCTGCAGGAGATACAAGAAGTCCTGAGTACATAAGGAATAATGCGGTTTCCTATGGCGGAAATACTATTTCCCAGGGTGGACATGTGGAAATAAACGGCGCGAAGAGTAATGCGACTATAATGCTTGGAAATCCAAGCGCATCTACGTTATCTTCTGCTAATAGGCTTGCAACACAGGTTGGAGGGTCACTAATTAGCTGCGTTACAATTAGTTCTACAGCAGTATTTCAGACGGCAAGAGTTAATTTCTTCCTCTCCGGTGTTCAGGAAAATGATAACATCGCAGTATTCCAGCTACAGGGAACAAAATGGGTTCAGATACAGAATCCTGAAGTACGTGTAAATCATGTGGTAGTAAGTATTACACAGTATGGAACCCTTGTATTTATCAAGATGCCGGCGCTGGCATACTTTGAGAATTGATGTTGCTGTTTCAAACAAAAAATGTACACTTCTGTGTGTTTTATCAGATAGTGACTCAGTAACATGTATATGAGAAATATTTATTGGCCGCTCATCGCGCAAGTGATGGGCGGCTAATTTTGCTCTATAGAAATGAAGTGTTTTCTACTAAATAAATATGATAGACAAAAAGACATAATATGAGGTAGAATGATTTTACTAATTTAGCGAAGTCAAATTTTAACGTAACAGAGTGCTAATAAAAGATAGCACTTTGAAATGAGGAGTGAATTATGAGTTATGAAGAATTTGTCAGAAAAGTGATACCCTATACACCGGGAGAACAGCCCAAGATAAAGAATATAATTAAGCTTAATACCAATGAGAATCCATATCCTCCTGCACCTGCGGTGGCAAAAGCTCTAAAGGATATGGATTATTCTGAGTTTAGAAAATATCCTGATCCGGAATGTTCTCTGCTCGTTGAGAAGATAGCTGATTTCTACAATATTGACAGTAAAAAGATATTTGTAGGCGTTGGTTCGGATGATGTGCTTTCCATGGCGTTTCTTACGTTTTTTAATTCTGATAAACCTATTCTTTTCCCTGATATTACATATTCGTTCTATGATGTCTGGGCGAAACTCTATAGGATACCATATGAGCAGATTCCTCTTAATGATGATTTTGAAATTGAACCAGCTGATTATTTCAGATCAAATGGAGGAATTGTTATAGCTAATCCAAACGCGCCTACCGGAATTATGCTTCCTAATGATGCAATAGAGCAAATATTACAAAAAAATCCTGATGTGGTCGTTATAGTAGATGAAGCCTATGTGGATTTTGGCGGAGAATCGGTGCTGCCTCTTATTGAAAAGTATGAGAATCTTTTGGTTGTGCAGACCTTCTCAAAGTCCCGTTCCATGGCCGGAATGAGAATAGGCTTTGCATTTGGAAGCGAAAAACTGATAAAGTACTTATCTGATGTCAAATTTTCTTTTAACTCATATACTATGAATCAGCCTTCTTTACTACTGGGAGCGCTTGCTATAGAGGATAAAGAGTATTTTGAGAAAACAAGAAATATGATAATAGCCACCAGAGAGCGCGTTAAGCTTCAGTTAAAAGAACTTGGATTTGTTTTTGGTGATTCCAGGACAAATTTCATTTTTGCAAAGCATCCCGAAAAATCAGGTAAAGAAATATTTGAAAAACTTAGAGAAAAATCAATTATCGTTCGCAGATGGGATGCGCCAAGAATCAGTGAATATCTGCGAATAACCATTGGAACAGATGAGGAAATGGATACTCTTATTGCCGAACTTAAAACGATTTTAAGTTAATTTTTTGTTGAATATCTTTGTTCGATGTTGTGATTATTTTGAAATAATGGTACAATCCCTATTGCTGTGGCTAAAAAAACAGCTATTAAGTATTACAGTAGCACAATATTTGGACAAGGAGAAATTTATTCATGTTAAAGATATTTACAGAGTCTCTTATAGGACAGTACATTACAGTTTTTATTGTTTCAATGGTACCTTTGATTGAGCTTAGAGGAGCAATTCCTTTTGCGTATGGTTTTTCGCATACTTCAACCGGCTTTAATCTTTTGCTGGGATACATTTTGATCGCAATTGGAAATATGATTCCTGTTCCTATCATTTATTTCTTTGCTAGAAAAGTTTTGGAGTGGGGAAAAGATAAGCCTGTTATCGGTGGATTCTTTACTTTCTGTCTTGAGAAGGGTGAGAAAGGCGGAAAGAAACTTCAGGAGAAGGCTGGAAGAGGATTGTTCGTAGCACTTCTTTTGTTCGTTGGAATTCCTGTTCCCGGAACAGGTGCCTGGACAGGTACACTTGCAGCAAGTATTCTTGATATGGATTTTAAGAATACTATTCTTGCGGTTATCTGCGGAATTGCACTTGCAGGTATTATAGTCGGAGTTGTGTGCACCCTTGGTTTTGGAGCACTGTTTGGAATTACTGTTTAAGGAGATTAGATGGATATTTATACAGATTTTGCAGCTGTCTATGATACTTTTATGGATGAAACCCCATACGATGTATGGGGTGATTTTATTGCGGAACTAATTGATAAATATGGGGTTTCAAAGCCGGTATCAGATCAGGAAGTGCCTGGATGCAGAAGTAATGATATGCAAGATGTTTGCAATTCAGACTGCACTTTTGATGGGGAAGCGAATGAAAATCCAGATATTGAATATGAGGATGCAATAGCAGAAGAGAAGAACCTTATAGTTGAACTTGGATGTGGCACCGGCAGCTTTACCCAAGTTATGAAAAGAAAAGGCTATGACATCATGGGAACAGATATTTCGCCTGAGATGCTGAATATAGCAAGACATAAGGCTGCTGATTCAGAACTTGATATCATGTATCTTGAACAGGATATGCGTGAGCTTGACCTGTATTGCACAGCCGGAACAATCATAAGCGTATGCGATAGTGTCAATTATCTTTTGGAAGATGATGATGTTATAGAGACTTTTAAACTGGTCAATAATTTTCTTTTCCCGGGTGGTATATTTATCTTTGATTTTAATACGCTTCACAAGTACAGGGATATCATAGGAGATACGACAATAGCTGAAAATCGTGAGGATTGCAGCTTTATCTGGGATAATTACTATCATGAGGAAGAGCATATCAATGAATATGATCTTACAATTTATGCCAGATGCTCCAAGGATGATGAGATTTTCAGACGTTCTGTTGAAACTCATTATCAGAGGGGATATACACTGGAAGAAATGTGCGATTTTGTAAAGGCAGCAGGACTGGAACTTGTAACTACTATTGATGCTGATACTCATGAGCAGCCCACATCTGAAAGTGAGCGTATCTACATTGTCGCCCGCGAGAAGGGGAAAGTGTAAGATAGGTATTGTATAAATGAAAAAATCCGTTATATTGCATACGACGTTAGATGTTTCAAAATGCCATTGCAATATAACGGATTTTTTTAATCAATAGGAAATTCCTAATTATAATAGTTCAATCTCACCTGTGAAAACAGTTGTTGCAGGACCTTCCATGATAACAGGTGACTCAGATTGTCCATCCCAGGAGCAGACTATGTCACCACCAAGGACATGCACGGTTATGGTATTATCTGAAAGTCCATTCAATATGCAGGCTACAGCTGTGGCGCAGCAACCTGTGCCGCAGGCAAGAGTCTCGCCTGTTCCACGTTCCCAAACGCGCATGTGTACGTTATTTCTGTCGTCTATTTTGACAAACTCTGTGTTGGTGCGATTAGGAAAAGCAGCATGGTTTTCAAAAAATGGACCGTAATAATCAATGCCAAAGTTCTCCAGGTCAAAATCTTCCGGTAAAACAACAACTGCGTGGGGGTTTCCCATTGATACGCAGGTTACATTCCATTTTATTTCTTTTACGAAGATTGGCTGATTTTTTATAAGTTCAGCATTGGAAGGATCAGTATTTTCGCTATTTGTCAGCAGACTGTAATCCTCTTTTATATTGCCTTCAGAAGAATCACTCAAAAGAGCGGGATTTACCGGTACAAGGGAAGGCGTAAGTATCGGAGCTCCCATATTTACTTTCACAGATGATACTTTGTTGTCGTCGCCTACGGTTAGATCGATGTACTTCTTTTGCCCGGCGCTGACTATAACAAGACTCTTTTTATCTGTAAGATTGTTATCGTAGACGTACTTGGCAACACAGCGAATGCCATTTCCGCACATTTCAGAGCGGGAACCATCAGCATTATACATTTCCATTTCAAAATCGATGCTATTATCTTCAACGGGATTTATGAAAATAAGTCCGTCAGAACCAATCCCAAAATGGCGGTCTGAAACCAACCTGGCAAGTTCGGGCTTCTTTTCTGAGGGGATTATCTCTTTTGCGCCATCAATATAAACATAGTCATTTCCACATCCATGCATTTTTGTAAATGTTATTTTCATAAGCTCCTCCTTGGTTAAGCACAAGAATCAATAGATGACAAATTGCATTCAGCTGCCTTGCGCACAACTGAATATTACACATAGAATAGCATAAACAGTGAGAGTCTTAAATAACTATTCAAAAAAACACTAAAATATGGTACATTCAAAAGGGTATATGTTGTTAAATGAAATCGCAGAAGCGCGCATTTACTGCGTGTTTTGTGCAATAATGAATGATTATCTAAAAACGGCAGACTTATCTGACGTTTACTATAGAAATTGCATTTGTGTAACAAGAGGATGTTTATGTATAAGCTGCTTTTAGTTGATGATGATACAGAAGTTTTGGAAGTGAATAAGAAGTTTTTTGAAGAAAAGAACTGTAAGGTTTCTGTATGTTCAAAAGCGTCATGCGCTGAAGAAATGGTTGAAAGCGTTAATCCGGATTGCATCCTTCTTGATGTCATGATGCCTGAAATTGATGGATATACTCTTTGCAGGAGAATAAGGAAGATCACTAATGTGCCGATTCTTTTTTTGTCCGGAAAAATATCTGAAGATGATAAGATTGAAGGCTTTGAAGCCGGAGCGGATGATTATATCGAAAAACCGTATAGCCTTCGTGAGGTTTATGTAAGGATAGTTGCAAATATCAGAAGAAACGCTAAGACTGTTCCTCAAAAAAGTTCCATGATAATCGACCTGGATCCGTTTTATATCGATAAGGAACAGCATAAATTTTTTTATGGAAATGAGGAGATTCCTATTTCAAATAAGGAATATGAATTGATATTGTTTCTTGCAAATAACGCGAACAAAGAAATTTCTTTTGAAGAAATTGGCATATATTTATGGGGAAGTTATATAGAGACTGACAGAAGAAATGTAATGGTAAATGTCTCCAGACTTAGGAAGAAAATCCTGGATCAGACAGGGGTTGATAATCTTATTGAGACAGTCTGGTCGAAGGGATATAAGTTGGTTCACAAATGATGTGATGGAGACTTACGGGAGAAACTTATAATGGAGCAAATTGCTCTATCAGTAAGGGCAGAAATAAATATTGAAGCACGAAGTGGGGAGCATTTATGCAGGATAAAAAGAGGTTTGAGGAACCGGGGGTTGATAGCCGGACAGTGGAAGAGCTGTCAAAAAAACTTTTGGAAGCAAATGCGAAGCTTCAAAAGGCAGAAAATGAACGAAAGATAATGCTTGAGAACATATCACATGATCTTCGTGCGCCGCTTACTGCGATTCGAAGCACGGTGGATTATATCAAACTCAAGAATGACGATAAAAGCTTTAACTTTACCGGTGACGAGTTTCAGGATATGCTAAAGCTTTTGGATAACAGGACAAAAACACTGGAAGTTCTGGTCCAGGATCTTTATTATCTTACATGCATTGATAGCGGGAAGGATAAACTTAAGCTTTGTGAGGTTCCGCTTGAGCAGTTTTTGGAAGAATATTTTTTTGCTGCTGAAATGGATGATAAATATAAGAAAAAACGGCTGATCCTGGAAATTCCGGATGATTATTCCAGGATGGTAAAGCTTGATACGGATAAGATGACCAGAGTTCTGGATAATCTTTTTACAAATGCTTATAAGTATTCGGATGATGGAGCTGAGATAGCGCTCGGGGTAAAAGAAACTTCGGATAAAGCGTGCTTTTATGTCAGAGATACCGGATATGGCATTAAACAGGAGGAAGTTGAGCTTATTTTTGATAGAACATACACCGCATCCAGCGCAAGGACTCCGTCAAAAGAACCATCAAGCGGTCTGGGACTTACTATCGTTGAAAGTATAGTGACTCAGCATGGCGGAAGAGTATGGTGCGAGAGCAAATACGGGGAAGGAAGCACCTTTTTTGTTGAAATCTAGGGATTGTTAAGATGTATTTACATATAATTACAAATATATTAAAATGTGGTGTACGTGCATTAAAAAATGACATGTAAAAAATATTTTTTTATATAAAAAAGAAATGGAGTATTGATTATGGCATTATTACAAGAGTGGCGCGACAAGGCGTATTCTGAGACTGCCAACAAGGGCGATCTTCAGAGATTATGGACAGACTATTTTCAGAAGGAACGCGATATTTATGCGCAGCTTCTTAAGAATCCTGATGAAGTAGTTACAGGTACAGTTAAGGAACTTGCTGACAAGTTCGGCATTGATCTTATGTACATGGTTGGATTCCTTGATGGTATCAATGACAGCCTTAAGGAGCAGAATCCAATTGATGATATGACTGAAGATACACAGGTTAACCTTGGCTTTGACAAGGAACTTCTTTACAAGAACATGGTTGGCGCAGGCGCTGACTGGCTCTATGGTCTTGAAGAATGGAAGGCTATCTTTGATGATGAAAAGCGAAAGGAACTTTACAAAGAGGAGAAATCTTCTCATACAGTAAGAAAAGAGAATAAGGTTTATCCTAACGATCCATGTCCATGCGGAAGTGGCAAGAAGTATAAGAAGTGCCATGGCAGAAATGCATAATATTTATATAGTGAACAAGATGGGCTTTTAACTCATGAAGTCTGTTATGAAATAATTTGAGATATAGTACCTTTGGCATATGTGATGCCAGAGGTACTTTAATCTGTTGCACAGAGAAGTTATATTACTTCTTTTTAACAATATATATGCATTACCCGGTAGGTAGGAGCAAGGCGCGCTGCGCGTCAGCCCTGGGATATGTGCAGATCCCATTGCTAGAAAGGAAATAAAATGAATAAGGAAGAATTTTTAGAAGTTTATCGCCATTCAATGGCACATGTATTGGCTAAGGCAGTTATTGAACTGTACGGCAAGGAAGTTCAGTATGCTATCGGACCTCAGATCGATGATGGCTGCTATTATGATTTTGTACTTCCAACAGCTGTAACACAGGATGATTTCAAGACTATTGAAGACAAGATGCGCGAGATTATCAAGAGAAGAGAAGATTGGACACGTAAAGAGGTTTCAAAGTCGGAAGCACTTGAAATGTTCAAGAATCAGAAGTTCAAGACTGAACTTATAAATGACCTTCCGGAAGACGAGATTATAACTGTTTATTATACTGGTGAGGACTATGTTGACCTTTGCAGAGGACCTCACGTTGAGAATTCTCAGGAACTCATGAATGTTTCCTACCAGATTAAGTCTCTGTCAGGAGCTTACTGGAGAGGAGATGAGAAGAGAGACAGACTTTCAAGAATTTATCTGTATGCTTTCCCTTCCAAGGATGAGCTTAAGCATCACATTAAGATGATCCAGGAAGCAATGGAAAGAGATCACAAGAAGATTGGCGCACAGCTCGATCTTTTCATGTTTGACGAGACAGCTCCAGGTATGCCTTACTGGCTTCCAAGAGGATGGAAGATGTATCAGGCACTTCTTAAATACTCAAGAGAAGTTCAGGAACGCCATGGGTATACTGAAATTGCAGCTCCTCTTGTAAATAACAAGAAGCTTTGGCTCATCAGCGGACATTGGGCTCATTATGTAAACAATATGTTCATGGTTCCCGGTGTTTCAGGCTGGCTTAAGGCTGATGCTGAGATTCCAGGAGTTCTTGAAAATATTAACGAACCTACACAAGAGCCTAAGAATGTTAAGATTCAGGCTGGTTCAGTTGTTTATAATCGTGAGCTTGAGGACACTATGGCAGCAAAGCCTATGAACTGTCCTAATGCCATGATGACTTATAAGAGAACAAATCATTCTTATAAAGAACTTCCTATCCGTTACAGTGAGTACGATGTTCTTCACCGTAAGGAAAAATCCGGACAGATGAATGGCCTTTTCCGTGTTCAGGAATTCCGTCAGGATGATGATCATACATTTGTAATGGAATCTCAGATCAAGGAAGAGATTGCAGACGTTATAGCAATTGCTGATGAAATTTATTCAACATTTGGTGTTACCTACAGAGCAGAGTTTTCAACAAGACCAGAAGATTTCATGGGTGACATCGAGGTTTGGAACAGAGCAGAAGCTGCTCTTAAGGAAATCCTTGATGAGAAGTATGGTGAAGGTGGATATGAAATAAATGAAGGTGATGGAGCATTCTATGGTCCTAAGATCGACCTTCAGATCAAGGATGCTCTTGGAAGAGAATGGCAGTGTGGTACTGTTCAGCTTGACTTCCAGCTTCCTCATAACTTTGGTCTTACATACCAGGCTCAGGATGGCAGCATGCAGATGCCTGTTGTTATCCACAGAGCAATCTATGGATCATTAGAGAGATTTA
Source organism: Butyrivibrio sp. YAB3001 (assembly GCF_900112195.1). Lineage (GTDB taxonomy): Bacteria > Bacillota > Clostridia > Lachnospirales > Lachnospiraceae > Butyrivibrio. Next base: position 163,929 of record NZ_FOKR01000003.1, on the reverse strand, counting down.
TTGGTATAATCATTGAGAACTTCAAGGGAGTATTCCCATTCTGGCTCAGCCCATATCAGGTAGGTATCGTTCCTATTCGTGTTGAGCATAACGAATATGCGAAGAAGGTTGAAGAGGCTCTTATGGCAGCAGGAATTCGTGTTGAAGCTGATTATTCAGACAACAACATGAAGGAGAAGATCAAGAAATTCAAGAACTACAAGGATCCATATATCCTTGTAATCGGTGATAAAGAAGCTGCAGAAGGAACAGTTTCAATCAATGTTCGTGGCTCTAACAAGCAGATTCAGAACGTTCCGCTTGATGCTTTGGTTGCTATGTGCAAAAAGATGAATGAAGAGCATTCACTTGAGCTTATTGACAGCTACGAAGCAGAGTAAGTTTTAATACAGTTTCCTGGTTGAATTAGTAGGCGCAGTGCATAAAAAAGCATTGCGCCTGTTTATTCATTGGATATATACTGCCTTTTGGCACATGGGGTGGTACTATTCATATGAAAAATATGATGATGGCAGGAATTTAGTTTGTAATTATAATTTTCCCGGATATGGAGATTTAAAATGCTTCAAAAAAGAAAACATGGTCTATCAACTATAAAGATAAAAATTGCGCAGGCTCTTTTTACAGCAATGATTCCGATGACAGTTATGGGAATTGGTGCTTTAAAGGTTTGTGCTTCTGATAATCTTAAGAGTGCGACACAGTGTACTTTTATGGTTCCGCCGGAAATGGATGCGACTACAAAAAAAGGTCTTTTTGAGCATTTAAATTTTCCGATGGAATCCTGTACTATCAGTTACAGTGTCTACGACAATGGTGAAGATAAGGTGCTGACCAACAGGGAAAAGAAGGCTATTGAAGAGTCCGGCGATAAGGTGGTTTTATATGATCCGGAGAACCTGACAAAGGAGATATATCAGGAAACAATCTCTGCCGCATACAATAAAGAATACGGACAAAATGTCGGATGCCATGTTGAGTCTTTTGAGAAGATAGACATTGATGGTTATCCTGGGTATAAGATAAGTCTGACTTATAAAAATGCTGATGAAGAAAAAATATATCAGACAGCATTTATAATTGTTTCAAAATACAAGGTTTTTACCGTTACATACCAAAGAGCTGAAGATGACGATTGCCAGGAAATGTTTGATATTAGCCAGGCTTCTATCCATGTAAAATAATGTGAAACTTTATTTCCGGCGTAGTTTAGTTGTACTTTAATTGACTAAAATTGACTAAAGGACAGCAAGATTCGGTTAAGAATATGGCAAAATGGGTATTTTGTTTATTGCTGATTTGTGCTATAATCCCAAAAGCTAAGTTTTATGAGACTTTGGAGCTTTGACAATTTAATGAATTATTTGTGATAAGTTCCGTGTGGGTGGGAGATATTTTAATGAATCGTTCAAATACAGGTGCGTCATTTGATATTTTACATGTTCTGTTAGATTCTTTTATTCTTATTGTTTCTTTTGGAATTACATATTTAATCTGTGGGGATTATGGCTTTTCCAGAGAAGACTGGAAAGCAGTCGTATCGCTGTATATTGTTTGTATTTTTATTTTCCTACTGGTTAACAGGACGGAGAATATTTATAACAATACTATATTTTTCTATATGGACAGAATTATCAGAAGAGAAACGCTGTCTTTTATTGCTGCGACAGTGAGCGGTGTTATTGTTCTGTTTAATTCCATGAGTGTTGATATATACATGCCATTTCTTGTATATCTCGCGCTGATTTCATATGCACTTATCATTTTTGAAAACGTGTTTTTCAGAAGAATTGTGGATCGTATCGTGATGAGAAAACACGTTCCGAGAGTGCTATATGTAGGAAGTAAGGATTCATATAATAAATTCAGATATTTTTTAAATAAAACACCTTTGCAGATAAATGAGATTGGTTATATCAGTTTTGACGATGATGATAAGTCTATTGAATATATTGGCAAATTGACAGAACTTCCACAGCTTATAAGAAAATACAATATTGATCAGGTTTATATTTTGCAGAAACGAGAAATGAATATCAAATATCTGCAGAGATATGTTGATATCTGCATTGAAATGGGAGTTACCTGCCGAATAGTGATCGATACGTTCCGCAGACGTAAGTCTTATTCATATGTGAGCAGTATAGGAACTTATCCTGTTTATACATTCCATACTGTTACAATGAACTGGACATCTATGGTGATCAAGCGGACTTTTGATATCGTCTTTTCATTGTTTGCTATTATATTGACATCGCCGATCATGATCATTACTGCAATTGCGATTAAACTTGATTCTCCAGGACCTGCCATTTTCAAGCAGGTCAGAGTGGGAAAGAATGGCAGACATTTTAAAATCTGGAAATTCAGAAGCATGCGACAGGATGCTGAAGAAATGAAGAAGGACCTTGAAAAGCAAAACGAGATGCATGGCAATATGATGTTTAAGATGAAGGATGATCCTCGTATTACCAAGGTGGGACATTTTATCAGAAAAACAAGTATTGATGAACTTCCACAGTTTTTCAACGTATTGTTTGGTTCAATGAGTGTTGTTGGAACAAGACCTCCGACAAAGGATGAGGTTGAGAAATATTCTGTTCGCCAGTGGAGAAGAATTAGTATTAAGCCCGGTATAACCGGAATGTGGCAGGTTAGCGGCAGAAGTTCGATTACAGACTTCAGTGAAGTGGTGGAACTGGATACAAAGTACATTGATAATTGGAGTACCTGGCTTGATATTAAGATTATTTTTAAGACAGTTGCTCAGGTGTTAGCTAGAAAAGGCTCATTTTAAAAGTTGTAAAGGAATACTGCTTATATGAGAATCGCGATGATAGGGCATAAAAGAATCCCATCACGAGAAGGCGGTGTGGAAATAGTTGTTGAAGAGCTATCTACACGTCTGGTTCAGATGGGGCATTCAGTTACTGCATACAACCGTAAGGGTAATAATGTTGCTGATAAGAATGCTGATAAAGAAGCACATAAATTAAAAAAATATAAGGGAATTAAAATAGTTAATGTTCCTTGTCCTGATAAGAAAGCACTGAATGCAGTTGTTTATTCATTCATAGCTACAATCATGGCGCTGTTTGGAAATTATGATGTTATTCATTATCATGCTGAGGGACCATGCTCTATGCTGGTCATTCCACATTTTTTTGGAATCCGTACAATTGCTACAATTCATGGGCTTGACTGGCAGAGGGCTAAGTGGGGCGGTTTTGCAACTAAGTTTTTGAAGTTTGGTGAAAAGTGCGCTGCAAAATATGCTGACGAGGTAATAGTTCTTTCTACAAACGTTCAGCAGTACTTTAAGGATGTCTATAACAGAGAAACTATTTATATTCCTAATGGTGTAAATAAGACAGAGTTCAGGGAGCCTGACATTATTGCCAAGAAATTTGGGCTTGAAAAGGAAAAATACATCCTGTATCTTGGAAGACTTGTTCCTGAAAAAGGAATCACTTATCTTTTGGATGCATATTCAAAGATTGATACCGACATAAAGCTTGTAATCGCTGGTGGTGGAAGCCATTCAAGCGACTATGTTCAGGAGGTCTATGAAAAGGCAGCCAAGGACGAGAGAGTAGTTATGACCGGTTTTGTCCAAGGACATCTTTTGGCTGAGCTTTTTAGTAACTGTTATCTGTATACCCTTCCAAGTGATATTGAAGGAATGCCTATTAGTCTTCTTGAAGCTATGAGTTACGGACGCAGATGTCTGGTAAGTGATATTCCCGAAAATATGGAGACCTGCAAGGGATTTGCTCAATATTTTGAAAAATCAAACATTGAGGATCTTGCAAAGAAGTTAAAGGCTAGTATTGAGACTCCTGAAATATACCATACAAATGACGAGATAATGGAATATTGCTACAGGAGATTTGACTGGAATAAGGTTACAGGGGCGAGCGCCAGATTATACATTGATGCAATTCTTAATGTAGAAAGAATTGATAAAGTGTAAAAAAGTAGTTGACAGATTAATTAAAACATGATAATCTTTACAAGGTTGTCTTAGAAAAATAAAAGACAATGTGCCGAAGACAGCAGGTGTTCCTTTTGGAACATAATGTGCAAACGCCTGCCGAGGAAAAGTTTTATCAAGACTTTTATGCCTCTCGACGTCTTCGTTGAGAGGTTTTTTCGGCGGTTAATTCTATAAGGAGGTAAAGAAATGGCAAAGGTTGAAATTAAAAAGCCTGTAGTAGATGAGATTTCAGAGAAGATTAAAAATGCACAGGCTGTCGTACTTGTAGATCACCGCGGACTTACTGTTGCACAGGATACTGAGCTTCGTAAGAAACTTCGTGAAGAAGGCGTATCTTATAAGGTTTACAAGAATACGATGATGAACTTCGCGTTCAAAGGAACAGATTTTGAGCAGCTTTCAGACCTTCTCAATGGTCCTAGCGCAATGGCTGTATCTGAGACAGATCCAGCAGCTCCTGCTCGTGTTCTCTATGAGTTTGCTAAGAAGGCTAAGGCTCTTGAGATTAAGGGTGGTGTTGTAGAAGGTAAGTTCTACGACCAGGCAGCAATGACAGATATTGCTCAGATCCCTTCAAAGGATGTTCTTCTTTCAAGATTGCTTGGTTCTATGCAGTCACCTATCACAAACTTCGCTCGTGTTCTTAAACAGATCGCAGAGAAGGATGGCGAGGCAGCACCAGCAGAAGAAGCTCCAGCTACAGAGGAAGCTCCTGCAGAAGCACCTGCAGCAGAGTAATCTGTATCAGTTACATTTAATATTTAGAGAAAAACAATCAATTATACTATATGGAGGTATATAATAATGGCAAAGTTATCTACAGCAGAATTTATTGATGCTATCAAAGAGTTAACAGTACTTGAGTTAAATGATCTTGTAAAGGCTTGTGAGGAAGAGTTCGGCGTATCTGCAGCAGCAGGCGTTGTAGTTGCAGCAGCAGGCGCTGGCGCAGCAGCAGCTGAAGAGAAGACTGAGTTCAACGTAGAACTTACAGAAGTTGGTCCTAACAAGGTTAAGGTTATCAAGGTTGTTCGTGAGCTTACAGGTCTTGGACTTAAGGAAGCAAAGGATCTCGTTGATGGAGCTCCTAAGATGGTTAAAGAGAACGCTTCTAAGGCTGAAGCTGATGATATCAAGGCTAAGCTTGAGGCTGAAGGCGCTAAGGTTACTCTTAAGTAATTTTTGCTCTTTTGAGTTGATAATGAATTATGAAAGCCAGTCGGCGAGTGTATTCTCGCTGACTGGCTTTTTTGTTCAATAGGAAACTCCAATCAATAAAAACGTTCAGCTATTGATTAGGAAATGTGAATAACAAATTCTAACATTTTTGTTAGAATTTGTTATTGACAAAAATGTTAAATAAAAATAAAATTTTACTCGAATTTGTGTGAAAAAAATGTGAAATAAAAAGGAAAATATTTTGAGCAGATTTATTAGTTGGGCTAAAGATTGGAAAAATCAAAAAAATTATTACTATTGGTTAAAGGAATATACTAAACCTTATCTTCCGAAAATTATATTACTTCTTTTACTGAATTTCTCAGTAACACTTATATCAACATATATGGCAGTTGTTTCTAAGAAGATTATTGATAGAGCAACCGGGGGGAGTTATATTACAGGATACCTTGTTCTTTATGCTGTTATGACATTTGCTATGCTTGGTATTGATATGCTGAGTCAGCTGATATCACTAATGATGAATGAAAAGTTTTCATTTGGAATCAGGAAACAGTTGTATGAACAGATAATTCATTCCTACTGGATGGAAGCAAAAAGGTACCATTCAGGTGACCTTATGACCAGACTTACCAGTGATGCCGGGAATATAGCGGATGGGATCATAGGAACGATTCCAAGCATAATACAGCTTGTATTGCAGTTTATAGTGGCTTTTGGAACAATGTTCTACTACAGCCCGATACTTGCTCTTGTTGCTCTTGTTATTGGTCCGTTTGCAGCGCTCATAAGTTTTATACTTGGTAAAAAACTAAAATACCTTACTCGAAAAGTACAGGAGTCTGAGTCTTCTTACAGATCTTTTATGCAGGAGAGCATTGCAAATCTTCTTATAGTCAAGTCTTTTATGAACGAAGACTATTCTACCAAAAGACTTGTAGAGCTGAGAGATAACAGATTTTACTGGGTACTAAAAAAGAGCAAACTAAGTATTTTTAGTTCGACTTTTATGGCGCTTTCTTTTCAGGCGGCATACATAATTGCATTTACGGTAGGAGCTATTTCTTTATCGAAGAGTGTTATAACCTATGGAACAATGTCTCTGTTTTTGGTTCTTATAACAAGGATACAGGCTCCAATTGTTGGGCTGGCACAGCAGATTCCGAGAATTGTTCAGATTTTCTCATCCACAGAACGAGTTATGGAGATTGAGAAGCTTCCGATAGAAAAAGCAGTAGAAGTTGAGAAACCAAACGGCCCTATGGGAGTTGAAGTCAAGGGACTTACATTTGGCTATGATAAAGAAAATGTTCTTGAAAATCTTGATCTTGAAATAAAGCCCGGAGAATTTGTGGCAATCATAGGTGAATCGGGAATTGGAAAGACAACACTTATCAGACTCATTATGTCGTTTATGAGTCATTATAAAGGCGATATCGTATTTAATTCAGAAGGTGGCGCAAGTGTTGCTGCCTCCGCAGGAGTTAGAGAGTGGATGTCGTATGTGCCGCAGGGTAACACGCTTTTTAGCGGCACAATCAGAGAAAACATCAGGATGGGCAAGCTTGATGCCACTGATGAAGAAATGTATGAGGCACTAAAGGCAGCATCCGCATATGATTTTGTTATGGAACTGCCTGATGGCATAGGAACAGTGATTGGTGAAAGGGGACATGGTATTTCTGAAGGACAGGCGCAAAGAATCGCAATTGCCAGGTGCCTTGTCAGAAAATCGCCATTTGTAATATTGGATGAAGCAACGTCATCCCTTGATCCGGAGACAGAACTTGCTGTACTTAAGGGAATACAGAGCATTAGTCCAAGACCAACCTGTGTAATTATTACTCATAGATTATCCGTTTTGCCATATTGTGACAGGCAGATAAAGATTGAGAACAAAACACTAACTTGAAGGGAGATAGGGAATGAGCGAATTGGAGAAAAAGATCAAAATCGAAAAGCACCTTGATGTAACAGAGCTTGATGGCGAAAAAGTTATGATAGATTTTGAGACAGGAAAGTATTTTATTATTAAGGGAAGTGGAAATGATATTTGGGATAACTTAAGTGATGGTATTACAATTTCTGATATCGTTGAAACACTTCTTAAGATATACGATGTAGACAAAGACACCTGCTCACAATCTGTTCTTGCATTTATCAAAAAAATGGAAGAGTACAAGTTTGTTTCTTTGTACTGATTGAGTGAGAGAAATGTCATTATCAGGTTTTTTTAAGCATAATAAACATAAGAGAAGAACCCTTGCCATATGGTGTCTGACAGCTTTTTACAGAGCGCAGATGCTACTTGTTCCCGCTAAGAAGATGCAAGAAAACTGGGGAATAAGTGGCAAGGAGTCTCCGGATAAAGATATCACCTGGCACTATCGTTATGCATATAGTGTTGCCAGAGATGTGAGCAGAATTGCGGATAAAACTCCCTGGGAGAGTAAATGCCTTGTCAGAGCTTTGACGACAAGGTATTTTTTAAGGCGTAAAGGTATTGTGACAACTATGTATCTGGGTGTAGGCAAAGATGAGCAGCAGAAAATGATTGCACATTGTTGGCTAAGATGTGGTGAGCTTTATGTGAGCGGAGGCAATGGTGAAGGCTACGCTACGGTAGCGAAGTTTTGTATGTAAGATAGATATAGAAAATGGAGTGTTTGTGTGAGTTATAAGTATTGGATTTATGGTCTGAATATTGAATCAGAATTGGAAATGCCGGAGGCATACGAAAGAGATTTTTCATGTGAACCGGATGTGAGAATAGTGTTTGGGGAGCTTCCTGAGGAAGTTCTAGAAATGCATCCGGAAAGAGGACAGGGAGATAATCTTTGTGCTTTTTCTAAAGAATCAGTTGCTTTCAGAGTTCCTGATGTTGCGGATTTTTGTGTTTTCAAGGATAAGATAACAGTAAAAATATTTGATGGAGCACCGCCCTTATATCCTCCGTCAATTGTGCTTGGTACTTGTTTGGGACATTGCATGCTTTTAAGGAAAAAAGTTGTTTTTCACGGAGGCGGTATTTTTAAGGATGGTAAAGGAGTCATTGTTACAGGCGAGTCAGGTGCAGGTAAGTCTACAGTAACAGATGCGCTTTTAAGTGATGGTTTTTCGTTTATTGCTGATGATGTATGTGCTGTCACACTTAATGAAGGTAGTACGCATCTTGACATGGCATACCCACAGCAAAAACTCTGCAGAGATGCAGCAATTAAAAGAGGCTATGATTTATCTGAACTTATCTATATCAATGAGGACAGGGATAAGTTTGCAGTTAGATTAAAAGATGGATTTATGCCTGATGGTGCAGATTTAAACTATATTTTTGAGATTGCTTTATCTGAAAGTGATGAATTATCATTTAGAAAAGTTACCGGTCAGGAAAAACTCATGCTTTTGATGCGTAACATATATATAGGTGATATGGGCTTTTATTTATGGGGAGTTCCGCCTGAGTATATGAAGTATTGTTTGAAAGTGGCTTCTGGTATTGAAGTTTATCAGATTTCCAGGCCAAAGAATAAAGATACCCTTCAGGATATTGTGAAGTTTATTGAAGGCACAGTGAAAGGTGAGTGATAAGGATGTCTGCTATATATGGCGCAATTGATTTAAATGGCGGGTCCATCGATGAAAAAATAGCTGATAGATTTGATGAGGCATATGCCAAATGCAAGATCGATAGAAATAAGAGACTTATAAGCGGAAATGTCTACATGCACTGTGGCCTTCAAATTTTCTATCCCCATGCAGAGGCGGAACAGCTTCCGCTTTATGATGAAGAAAATAACCTATATCTTACATCAGATTGTGTTCTTGATAATAGGAAAAAACTAATATCAGAGCTTGGGCTTAATGCAACAACACCTGATGGTGAAATAATATTGGAAGCATATAAAAAATGGGGCAAAGAGTCTTTGGAACATTTGGAGGGACTCTTTTCTTTTGTGCTTTATGATAAGAAGAAAAATGAAATATTTGCTGCAGTAGACCAGTTTTCTCAAAGATGCCTTTTCTACCATTTGAGGGATGGAGTATTTTATTTTTCTACGCTCTTTTTCCCAATTCCAAAGGCGAGTCTGCTAAAGTTCGAAGAAAATGAGAGATGGCTTATAGATTGTATATCATTGATATCACCTGCAGTTTCTACAGAGCAGAAGGAAACTGCTTTAAAGGGCATTGAAAAGATTATCTGCGGAACTTATATCACAGTGGCTAAAGAGAAAGCTTCTGATTATAAGATCAAGGAAAAAAGATATTATGATCCCAATGCTACCGTTAAGACTGACTGGAACATGACACTTGAAGAGAGCGAGGAACTGGTAAGGAAAACATTTAAAGAAGCATTACAGGATGTGCTTCAGGAACAGACAGATGTTGCAGCACAGCTAAGTTCCGGCCTTGATTCATCTACAGTCGTTTGTAATGCTGCGCCTATACTTGCAGAGCGAGGCGGGAAGATTTATAGCTATACAGCAGTCCCGGACAGTGATGCAGGAGTAAAGAATACAAGGGGTATTCTTTATGATGAAACAGATGGCGTGATGAAAATTGCAAATATGTATTCAAATATTGTTCCTGAATTTGTGGACAGCAAGGGAAGGTATTATCTTTGGGAGGCAGAAGATTTCGTAGAAACGTGTGAGCTACCTTGCAAATCTCAGCAGAATATGATCTGGGGAGATGAGATAAGTAAAAAAGCAAGGGAAAGAGGAATGCGAATTATTCTTTGCGGATCTACCGGAAATTGTACGGCTTCTGCGGGTAAATTTGAAGATGTTATTTATTATTATCTTGGCAAATTAGATTTCCGCAAAGTTAATAGTATATTCAATGTGTTCAGAGACAATGGAATATCGAGAAAAAGGTTTTTTAAGGCGCTTTTGAAAAGGCATTTTGGTTATTACAAATGGTATTTTGATGCTAAAATGCGTGATTGCTATTCTAATAATGTTACAAATCATGCGTTGGGTGAAAAGTATGATCTCTCAAAGAGACTTAGAAAAGGATTTATGCATTATCGTCCTTATGAAAATATGAAGAGGATGAGGGAAGCATTTTATCTGATTCCAGCTTATTCGCAGATTGGTGAATATGATACTAAGGATAGTCTTAAGAATGGTATTCTTTCAAGAGATCCGATGCAGACAGTCAAAATAATAAATATGTGTTATAAGATTCCGATTTATTGCTATGCAAATGCTGATTATGAAAGACGACTTATAAGAGTGGGCATGAAGGGGATAGTGCCTGATGATATAAGGAAAAATATGTTTCAGCGTGGTCGCCAGAGTGGCGATAATTCTTACAGACTTGGAAAGAGCTGGGAGAAGGTAAAAGAAAAATGGGTAAAAAAAGTTTATTCTGATGATGTAATGCGTTATCTTGACAAGGATAAGATTGATGCACTACTTAAGGAGTATGCGAACGGGATTGATAAAGCAGATATGGCATCGTCATATCGCGCGTCAAACCTCTATTCTTTTGGAATATTCATTGAAAAGATTAAGAAGTTTTGCTGACTATCGGAGATAACAATTAATACATGAATAAATGTTACAATATTGATAGAAATGTTGACGGGTTATAATTAGTGGGTTATTATCTGTAATGTCTTTAAAGTAATATACAGTTTTTTAGGAGGATAAAGGTATGAAGGCATGGAATACACCAGTTATTGAGGAAGTAAAGTTTACTGCTACAAAGGAAGGATCTCAGCAGTGGCAGGTTCCAGATAAGCATTATCTTGATGAAACAGATAATCAGTGGAAATGGGAGTTTAGTGACGGAAAACTGAACTAATAAAAGTATATTTTGGAGGATAAGTATATGAAAACTTGGTTGGATGCAGTAATTGAAGAAATCAACTTCGAAAAGACAGAGGATGGCAGAAGCGAGAAACTTGATAACGACAGACAGTATACTGATGGAAGAGGCCTTGCTATTCAGCTTGGCGGACATCTTTCATAATTAAGCTTAAGCTTGCTTTGGGAGCGGTGGATAATAATCTGCCGCTTTTTTTGTGCGCTGAAATTAAAGTAGCGTTACTTTATGACTTTATCATAGCGCAATTTGTATATATTTTTTGCTGCGGTGATAGACTTTTTTATATCATATTGATGTTGTCAATATTGAACACATAAGGTAAAATTTTAAGGATTTGTTTTTGTATATTTTTTATAGGTAAAGAAATACTATCTGTAGAGATATTCATCATTAAAGATAATTATCCAGGAGAATGCAAATGAAGGTACTCATGGTAAACAAGTTTCTGTATCCTAACGGCGGATCTGAAACATACATATTTAAGCTTGGGGAGGCACTCATAGCCAGGGGGCATGAGGTAGAGTATTTTGGAATGGAGCATGAGGGCAGATGTGTTGGAAACAGAGTTAATGCCTACACATCAGATATGGATTTTCATAATGCCGGCAAGCTGGAGAAAATGACATATCCGCTTAAAACAATTTATTCAAAAGAGGCCAGACAAAAGATAAGGCTTGTATTAAATGACTTTAAGCCAGATGTAGTTCATCTTAATAATTTTAACTATCAGTTAACACCGTCTATTATTTTGGAAATAGTAAAGTGGAGAAAAGAGACAGGGCGTAAATGCAGGATTGTTTTTACAGCCCATGATTATCAGCTTGTTTGTCCTAATCATATGTGCAACAATCCTAATACACATGAGAACTGTGAGAAGTGTCTCGGTGGACATTTTATGAACTGTACAAAAGGAAAGTGCATTCATGGAAGTACTGCCAAGAGTTTCATTGGTACTTTGGAAGCAAGCTTTTGGAAGATGAACGGAGCTTATAAGTATATAGATACGTTTATTTGTTGCAGTGAATTTATGAAGAGCAAGTTGGACAGCAATCCTTTGTTTGCACCTAAGACGGTTGCAATTCATAATTTCCTTGATGCGATACCGTGGATTGAGGTTCCAAAGGAAAACTACATTCTTTATTTTGGAAGATATTCAGAAGAAAAAGGTATTGGAACACTCATTGAAGCTGCAAGAAGAATGCCTGAAGTTGATTTTATATTTGCGGGCAAGGGTCCTTTAGAGGATATGCTTGAAGGTGTTTCAAATATTAAAAATGTTGGATTTAAGAGTGGTGATGAGCTTTCTGATCTTATTCGCAAGGCCAGAGCTTCTGTTTATCCTTCAGAGTGGTATGAGAACTGTCCATTTTCCGTTATGGAATCGCAGCTTTACGGAACACCTGTGATTGGAGCAAATATTGGTGGGATTCCTGAGCTTATCCGCAACGGAGAAACAGGTCTTTTATATAATAGCGGCGATGTTGATGCACTGTGTGATGCTATCCATAAGATTTGGCAGGATGATGCGATGGCTGCAGCAATGCATGATGCATGCAGGAATCTGAGCTTTGATACTATAGATGAGTATTTGGAAAAAATAATGAAGATATATGCGTAAGTAAATGGTTATCTTTATGTTATAAATTTTTTTATGTTGAAGAGGAGATTGAAAAATGGCTGAAAAAAAGCTGAATGGAACCGTAATTGTTACATATAGATGTAATGCGCGTTGTTCAATGTGCAACAGATATAAGGCACCAAGCAAACCGGAAGAAGAGATTTCAATTGAAACAATCAAAAAGCTTCCTAAGATGTATTTTACAAATATCACTGGTGGAGAGCCTTTTATCAGAACTGATATTAAAGATATTGTTCGTGAGCTTTACAAAAAATCTGATCGTATCGTTATTTCAACAAATGGTTTCTTTACAGACCGTATCGTTGATCTGTGTAAAGAATTCCCACAGATTGGAATACGTATTTCTATAGAAGGTCTTGAGAATACCAACAATGAGATCAGAGGTCTTGAGAATGGCTATCAGAGAGGATATCAGACTCTTAAGAAACTTCGCGAGATGGGAATGACTGACGTTGGATTTGGTATGACAGTTCAGGATAAGAATGCACCTGACCTTGTTCCTCTTTACAAGTTATCAGATGAGATGGGTATGGAATTTGCTACAGCATCTCTTCATAACAGTTTTTACTTTGTAGAGGCTAAGAATATTATTAAGGATCGTCCTATGGTTGCTCAGAATTTTGAGAACCTTGTTAATGAGCTCCTTGCCAGCAAGAGCCCTAAGAAGTGGTTCAGAGCTTATTTCAACCATGGACTTATCAACTATATTTATGGACAGAAGAGACTTCTTCCTTGCGATATGTCTTTTGATACATTCTTTATTGATCCATACGGCGATGTTATGCCATGTAATGGAACAAAGGATAAAGAAGTAATGGGTAACCTTAATGAGCAGAGCTGGGATGAGCTTTGGAATTCTCCTGAGGCAGAGTCAGTTCGTAAGAAAGTTCGTTGCTGTGACAGAGATTGCTGGATGATCGGTTCAGTTTCTCCTGCTATGCATAAGTATATCTGGGTGCCTCTCTGGTGGGTAATCCGCCATAAGGCTAAGTTCTGGACAAAGAAGAAGTACAGCATGTATGAGAACAAGATTGTACGTGATCTTCGTGATGGAAAAGTTACAAAAGAAGAACTTGATAAGTGCAGTACATGTGATATGTGCGCAACAGTTAATAATGGTCTTTCAGCAGCTTCTATGGAACAGCTTAAAGATAAGACCGGTGAAGAGATTGTTGATGCTGATATCGCAGCTCAGTTAGGCAAATAATAAAGCTTATTAATAGTTTGTTTATGAACCGGCCTTGATGTTATGAAATTTTAATACAGTTTCTTATATGAATTATCGAATTTAAAAATATATTTAGCGTTTTTTTACAATTAGAATAATTGACCTAAAGTGCATTTGGTGATTGAATATTTGCGGAGACGAAATTTTTTTGAGAGGAGAGATTTATCCGTGAATAAGAGATTACTGAGTGCACTTTTTGCGTTTATGGTCATGTTTTCTTCTATGACATTTGATGTAAAGGCTAGTGGAATTGAAACTACAGCTCAAGTGGATTCTGATATTGAGATTAACGAAGAAAATATCATAATTGATTCTGATGAGAATGGTGAATTGGCAGGAGCATCAGAAAATAACAGTGATGATACGGAAGCGTTTTCAATATATAGTGATAAAGCAGAATATGAGCAGGTTGATGATGCGGTTGCGCCATCTGATAATAATGATTCAACTACAGGCAATGATGTTGATCAAATATCAGAAGCTGGAGCAACAGAGGAAAATGGTCTGACAGAAGAAAATAGTGTAGCAGAGGAAAATAATCTGACAGAAGATAATAGTACAGCAGATGAAACAGCCCCAACAGAAGAAAACAACGAGAATAACGATGTTAAAGATGCTGAATCAGTAGATGGCACGACTCGGAATACTAATGAGGATGAGATAAATAATTCGGAAAACAGTAATGCAGAGAAAAGTAATATAGACGATAAGAAAGAGGAAAATAACAAAGAAGAAAATAATATAGAGGACGGCATCGAGGAAGATAAAAATATTGAAGAAAATAATTTAAATGATACCGGCAAAAAAGATGATAACCAAAAAGCTGACATACAGGATAAGAAAACAGAGGATAAAATCGCAGACGATGAGGATAACAAGGAAATAGCTGAGGAAACTGGAAAAGAAGCAGGAAAAGACCTAAAGGAAGATGCTGGAAAAGAAGCAGGAAAAGACCTAAAGGAAGATGCTGGAAAAGAAGCAGGAAAAGACCTAAAGGAAGATGCTGGAAAAGAAGCAGAAAAAGACCTAAAGGAAGATACCGACAAAGAAACAGATAAAGAAGTAAAGAAAGATACCGGTAAAGAAACATCCAAAGATTCTAAAAAAGGAAATATTAAAAAATCAGATAAAGAGGCAAAAGAGACATCTTCGCAGGAAGCAGAAGAGCAGCTTTCAGAAGAAACTGAGTTTTCTCAGGACTATGAAGACGGGGATTATAAGATCAGTCTTTTTGCTGAAAAAGGAGTTATTCCTACGGGGACAAATGTAAATGTCAGTTTGTTCACGGAAATTGACGGGAAAAGCAATTCTGAGGTTTTAAGTGAGACTCTTAAAAGTTCTATGGATGTATCAGATTCCGAACAATTGGCAAAATCGGAAGAAGTTTCAATACAAACATCATTAGAAATCCTTATTGCAGAGGGTTTTGTCGTAGAATTTGATAACTCAGAGCTTGATGGCATTGTCTCTGTGAAAGTCACTCTTTCGCAGGAAATGGCTGAAATCGTAGACAAGAAGCTTTCAGAATCAGAAAATGCAAAGCTTGCAATATATTTAGTAGATGAGAATAATGCTCTTGCAGAGATTGAAAGTTCCTACAGTGAGGGAGTGATTTCTTTTGACATGCAGGCAGCTGAGAAAGTTTCATTTATTTTAGGACTTGCAGACTGGGAAAAAACTGAAGTAGTAGAAGAAATAATAGACGAAAAAGAATCTGTTGAGAAAAACGAGCCATTTGAGTATAAAAAGAAGATGGGCGGATACATTATTTCTCTTAGTGCTGAGCCGTCAGTGCTTCCTGATAATGTAGAGACATCCATAAGAATAATAACCGAGACTGATGAAGGCGCAGACATCGAAGAACTTGTTAAAAATGAGATGGATGAAGAAAAAGAAATTCTTAGGATGATCACCTTCGATATTACTTTTACAGTTGATGGAGAAGTGGTAGAACCGGAAGAAGGAACTGTTAATGTTTCGATACAGCTTGACCGTGCTATGGAAAAGGCAGTTGAAGCAGCAGAAGAAACTTATGAGGAAACTTACCTTGAAGTTTATCATATAGATGAGAACGAGGGCGCACAGGTGGTGGAATGTGAGCTCACTGAAGATAATAATGTAGTATTTGATGCTGAGAAGTTTTCTCCTTATACAGTGGTGCTTGCTGCTGACAGAGTGGAACAAAAGACTACAGCTTCAGCTAAAAAGAAATATAAGGTTCATTATGATGCTAATGGAGGAAACGGCGATGCTATTGCTGATACAGAGTGCATAATTGGCGAAGCAGCAGTGTCGGCCAAGAATACTTACAAGAGAAAAGGCTATAAATTTGTAAAATGGAATACCCAGGCTGATGGTAAAGGCGATTCCTATAATGCCGGAGCAGAGCTTTATAATCTCACAGAAAAAAGCGGCGAAACTGTTACACTTTATGCAATATGGAAAAAGGTTAAGTACACGATCACCTATAATCTAAATGGCGGAAGTAATAGTGCTGATAATCCTGAGTCTTATTATGTTAATACAAAGACATTTTCTTTTGCCGCGCCTTCAAGGAAGGGCTATACCTTTGCAGGATGGTACAGTGACAGTGAGTTTACAAATAGCATATCAGGTATAAACAAGGGCAGTACAGGAAATAAGACAGTCTATGCTAAGTGGACAGCAAATAAATATACCGTTGTGTTTGATGGAAATGGCGCTACAAGTGGCTCTATGGCAGATATGAAGGGCTGCAAGTACAATAAAACATACACACTTACAGCTAATGCGTATAAGAAAAACGGCTATAAGTTTTCCGGATGGAATACAAAAGCCGACGGATCAGGGAAGTCTTTTGCCAATAAGGCTGAGATAAAAAATCTTTCTGCAAAAAACGGGGCTACCGTGAAGCTTTATGCTATGTGGAAGATGGCAAAATATACTATAACCTATGAACTTGCAGGAGGAACCAATAATTCCAAAAATCCGTCTGAATATACAATAGAAACAGAGACAATAAAACTTCAAAAGCCATCCAGAAAGGGATACAATTTTGCAGGCTGGTATACAGATTCCAAGTATTCCAAGAAAGTGACTGAGCTAAAGAAGGGCAGCAAAGGAAACAAGACTTTTTATGCAAAGTGGACTGCCAATAAGTACACTGTAAGCTTTGCAGGAAACGGAGCAAAGACGGGAAGCCTTGATTCCCTTAGCAATTGCAAATATGGTAAAACATACACATTACCGATAAGTACATTTACAAGGTCAGGCTATAAATTTACAGGGTGGAATACTAAGGCAGATGGAAGCGGTAAACAGTATGCTGACGGAGCCAAGATCAAGAATCTTTCCGCCAAAAACGGGGCAACTGTTACTTTGTATGCATGCTGGGAAAAAGCATCATTTAAAAATAATTATGGAGTATTCTTAAGTGTTGATAAGATCATCGATAAGATGGCAGATTACAAGATAGTTGTAATTGATGCACAGTATCTGAGCGCATCCGATATTGCAAGGCTTAAGAATCAGGGACATATAGTTTACAGTTACATAAATGTTGGGTCTTTGGAGAACTTCAGGTCATATTATTCCAAGTACTCCGGGCTTGCACTTGGAAAGTATGAGCACTGGGATGAAGAAGTATGGATTGATGTTTCATCCAAAAACTGGCAGAACTTTATTTTAAAGACTTTGGCTCCATCGCTTATGGATAAAGGAATTGACGGATTTTTTGTAGATAACTGTGATGTTTATTATAATTACCCAAAGAGTGGCATCTTAAATGGTTTGTCTATCATTATGAAGGGACTTAAAGGTACAGGCAAAAAAGTGATGATAAATGGTGGTGACTGTTTCCTTGATGCGTATTGTTCCAAAAAAGGAAAGTGGAGTGATGTAATTACCGGAATAAATCAGGAATCAGTATATTCAAAGATTTTGTGGGATGAAAATAAGTTCTCAAGAGCAGACAAGGATTCAAAAGAGTATTCCTGCGACTATCTGGAAAGATATGGCTCAAAAGGAGCTGAGATATATCTTTTGGAATATACTACTGATGCATCACTTATAAAAGAAATTAAGAGTTATTGTAAACAGCATGGATTTAAGTATTATATTTCCGGTTCTTTGCAGCTAAACTGATTGATATGATGTTGCTTGAATAAAGCGTAAATATAAGAATGGCATTTTACTAAGACCATCCGGCAAACGAGGGTGTTTTAAATCCTCATTTGTCGGGTGGTCTTTTATTGAATAGACAACTCCTGTTCCCAAAATGCTCCGTTATGGATATGCTCGGTGTGCAGATGTATATGCCTCACTACTCGGCAAATACACGGTTATTTTATCTTTCGAGTTTCTTTATACTCTTTTAATAAATGAATTTGGAAAAAAGAGAACGTAAAGGAAAACTGATCCAAAAGTTGATATTTGCAGCGGTAGCGGCAATTATCGTAGTTGCAACATCACTCACTGTTATCAGCGGAATCGAGATTGATAAGACTTATAAGTCTATGGTCAAAGAAGAACTTCTTGTGGCTGTAGAGCAGCTTGACAGTGAGATGAACAACGTATGGGATGGTAGTTGGGACTTTAAAGAAGGAATTGTCTATAAAGGCGAAGAAGACGTCATGGAAGAGTACGAGTCAATCATGGATAAGCTAAAAGCCAAGACTGATATCGAATACTCTATTTTCTATGGAAAAGAACGTGTCATTACAACTATGAAGGATTCAGCAGGAAAGAAGGCAACCGGGTACAATATTTCGGATGCTGTTTATGGCACTGTTGTCACAAATAAACAGGAATACTTTACTATCACCACTCCAGCAGGAGCTACAGAGCCTTACTATTGCTATTATATTCCGCTTAAGAATAGTGATGGTTCTGCTGTTGGCATGGTTTTTGCAGGAAGAAGAAGTACAGAGGTTGGTGATACATTAAGGAGAATTATATTACAGATGGCGTTTATCTCTTTGGTTATAACAATCGTGATATCAACCTTTGGAATTGTTATCGCCAATAAGTCATCCGGAAAAATGCGTGCTATAGCTGATGAACTTGGAAATCTTTCAAGAGGCGAGCATAAACTTAATATCGACCAGTCTTCGATAGACAAGAACGATGAGATAGGTCTTTTGGCAGATGGGACCAAGACTATTAGCGAAAAACTAAGCGAAGTAATAACAACAACTATGGATATGTCCAATCAGCTTAAACAGTCAGGCTCAGAACTAGCAGATTCTGCAAGTCAGGCATCAACTGCATCTAATCAGGTAAGCCAGGCTGTTGATGAGATTTCCAGAGGGGCTGTATCTCAGGCTGACAGCGTTGAGACAGCTGCCGGAAATACTCAGGATATAGGAAATGACATTGATGAAGTTTCTGATAATGTAAGAGCATTCTTATAATTGACGATGATGTTGCTTACATGCAGACTATAAGAGAGTGGCTCAAGGATTCCTATCAGGTGGCAATGGTGGATTCAGGAATGAAGGCTATTAAATGGCTTGCGAACAATAAAGTGGATCTGGTGCTTCTTGACTATGAAATTCCGATAATAAATGGACCACAGATATTTGAGATGTTAAGGAATGATACAGATACCGATAATGTTCCTCACAGGGCAGCAGAGCAGGGACAGTGTAATGACTGCAATGAAGTTAAAACCTGTGGATTATATATTAAAGAGTATGGGAAAGGGACCGCTTAAGGAAAAAATAGATCACTATTTTGACGTAAAAACAGGAAAAAGAAAATAAACGGAACGCTTATTAAGAAGACGGTTTTGAGTATCCGATTGATGAACGGATATCAGAGCCGTCTTTTTGTTAAAGCAATTGTTACATGGATCAAGTCAATTTTATTTGGAATTCCGTAAGGCTTTGCGGGATTATACATAATTTATCGTTCGAATAAACAAAAATGTTGAAACAATTAAAAGAATGAAATAGAATATTATCGGTATGGTCAAATGGCGTACTATTATATTTAGATGGGTGAATTGATGATTACTAAGATTAAGAACTTTTTTACTGATTTTAAGACAAATATTCCTAAGTTAAAAAAATATTTTCTGGAGCTACTTCCCAGGATAAATCCAAAACCTGCCGATGGGCAGAACTTCATACTTGATTATCTGATAAGGCTTCTGATATTCCTGTTTCCATTATATATATATGATAATACTGTGGTTTTAGGACTTTCATTTAAGGACGTTTTGTCCGGAATATTAGTGCTTGTCATGGTACTCTGGTGCATCAACAGGGTTATTATGGATAAGCTGGTGCGCATTGTTAAGGCGAACAAGGGCAATATGATAATGATCGCCTCGTTCCTTTTACTTTTGATTGTTTTGGCTGTGCAGCTATTTACCACCAGTGCTGAACTTCCACATACATACCTGTATATAGGATGCTTTCTTTTGACATTTTGTGTTTTCTTTTTGGGAAGAGGAACAAAGTATTACCTTCAGCTTGGTGTGGCAGCTACAGGAATACTATATCTTAGTTTGTTCAGGTATATTTTTACAGGAATAACTACTATTCTTGCCAGTGAGAACCTTGCGACAAAGCCAACATATCTTATGCCGCTTTTACTTCTTGGAATAGGGTCTTCATCAATTTTATACATTCTTGAATCTGATAAGAGAATGGAAAAGGTTTACCTTGTTCATGCAGCAGCAGGACTTGTTATTATGTTCCTGTACGGGGATATGGTTGGATATGCACTGATGCTTTTGTTTATTATGAGCATCCAGTTTATAAGCAGACCTACAATTCCTTTCATGAAAAAGAATATGATACTTCTTTTCCTGTTTGGTTTTTGTGCTTCAAATGCCCCTCTTCTTACATATTTTAATGCAGCGGGTGTAACAAAGACTTTTGACCTTGAATACAGTATTTATATTGATATCGTTATTGCTGTGCTTGGACTTTTGGTAACAAATTATTGGGAAAAGATTCCTAAGGACTATGATGCCAACAGAGTGCTTATGAAGCGCTTTTCAAAGTGGTACAGAGTTGGAATGATCATAGTTTTGATGATACTTGCCATCGCGTTTGTATTTGGCAGTAGAGGAGCTTCTCTTGGAGATGCACTTGGCGGCAAGGCATTAAAAGGTCTTGCAACTTCTTTCTGGAAGAGTATAAGTAAGTCAAACGGAGAACTCTGGCATGTACTTGATGTATATGGAGTAGTGGGTATAGCAGCAATGATCCTTCTTGGAATGGTTCTTGTAAACAGAATCGTTCTTGCATGGAAACATGACGGACTTGATGAACTTGATAAGGGATATGTTCTGATAGCTACACTGTTTATTATACAGAGTCTATTCTATCCATATTCCGCTGCTTCTACTCCGATATTTATGATCTTTACAGCCTTTGGCATTTATAGAGACAGACATGCTCTTGAGATAGAACCTGTAGAGAATGATGTAGAACCTGAAAAGGAAGAGGAGGTTGATAAAAAGCGTCTTCTTTCTTTCCATGAATTGTTGCATAAGGGAGTTCTCATCATTGCATCTGCTACAGCAGCTTCTTTGATAGTGCTTGTAGTAATTGGTGTTCATGGACTGATCGTACCTTACAAAAAAAATACTGAAATAGGTTCAATTTATAAAGTGGCAAAAGAACAGCATGCAGCGCAGCAGCTTTTACTGGCTGAGAACGGAGCTGCCACCGGCGAAGTTGCTTCTGAAGAAGCTTCTGATGAGTCAGGCGAGGGTGATGCCATTACAGAAAATACTACAGATGTGGCACAGACAGTACCTGCTACTGATTCGGCGCTTAGCAGTCTGTTTGGAATGGATGATGATGGTGATGATCTGATGGACGATGCATTAGATAATCCCGATGAGAATGCAGAAAGTAACGGCGATGTGCCTGCCGAGGACGAAATAGATGCTATTCCTGCAGGAGTAAGCGGCGGTGATTACAGAGTATATGATCCTAATGCTAATTACGAAACAGTAGACCAGACTGTCATAGGAACTACCGATCAGATCAATCTTCGTGCCGAGCCAAGCATGGGTGATAATGTTGAAATCGTGCACAGACTTACTCAGGGTGAGACTGCAAAGAGAACCGGCATTGGTGAAAATGGTTGGTCAAGACTTGAGTTTGACGGAAGAATTGTATATGCTGTTTCATCTTACGTGAAAGAAGTCACACAGGAAGAGCTCGAAGCAATGGAAGCTGAACAAGCAGAGGCAGCTGCACAGGAACAGGCACAGCAGGAAGAAGCTTTGAGGGAACAGGAAGCTCAGGCTCAGGCTGAAGCTGAGAAGGAAAAACAGGCACAGGAAGCCAAGAATGCTAAGCCTACAGGCCCTGTAAGCTATTCAATGCAGTGGGGAGCTGATAATAAGAGCTGCAGTCTCTGGAGTGCAGGTAAACTTCAGGGAACTCTTACTGTTACAGACGGAACAGGTGCTAATAAGTCCATGACATATTATGGAACTTATTATCAGGGCTCTGGAAAAGATCAGAAGCAGTACTTCTACATTTCTGTTCCACAGGGTGATACAGAACTTGTGATAAATGCGGATGACGGATTTGTCCAGGCTATTAAGAATATGGGATATAGTGGCCTGTACTTTAACAAACAAATTCATAACTGGTAATAGAAATGGTGAAAGCGGAGCATGAAAAAGTTTAAGTTTTTTAAAGAAAAAAGTGACATTGATAGCGTTGATAATGCTGCTTTGGTAAAGAAAAAGTTAAGAAAAGATGTTTTCAACAGTACTCTTTTTATGGGGGTATGTGTAATTGTATTTTTACTGGTCCTGTTTGGCGGGCTATATGCTGTATTTAAGCCATATACTATAACAATGGATCTGGCCGATGGTTCTGAACCATTGGTTACGACATACTCAATCTCAACTGGAAGTTTTTCGATAGGTAATCCTACAAGAAAAGGCTATCGTTTTGTTGGATGGACCGGTTCAAATGGAAAAAAGGCCAAGACAAATCTTGTTATCAGTGGTGGTAAACTTGGAAATTTAAGTTATAAAGCCAATTGGAGCAATCAATTAACTGTTACTTGTGAGGACTGGCTTGTAGATGCTGAAGGAAACAGAATAAAGAATATTACTTCAGAGGTTGACAAGTTCCTTAAAAACGGCAAGAGTTCCAAGAAGTACAAGGTACAGGACAGAACAATAACTACCAAAGCAGGTTCTAAGGTTGACCCTAAAAAATGGGGAAATGACAAGTCATACAAGGCTTATCATTCTTCATATATGTATGTAGGAAATTCCGGTACAGTTAAGGTCAAGAGAGATGGAACAAAGGTTTACAGATATTTCTATCCTGTTATCGATGTGAACTTTTTGGTGGATGGCAGCAAGCCATCAGCTAAAGACCTTACGGATTCAATGGTTGCAAGTTTCGATGTTTATGTGGATGGAGAGCTTGTGGCTGAAAATGTTTCCGATTACTGTGATAAGGTTCCTTATAACAGCCAGTACAAGATTGTATTAAACAGAGTGTTCCCTACATATGAGTTTGCAGGTGAAGGCGACGTTGTCGGAATTAAGGATGGTAACTTTACAAAAGTTGATCTTTCGTTTGTGAGTAAAAACGGGGATACTGAAGTTACCTGTGAAGACTGGATTATTGATAAAGCAGGCAATAAGGTTAGAAATATAACTGAACAGGTTGATAAATATCTGGCAGATGGAAAAAGTAAGAAAAAATACAAGGAACTTCCAAGAACTGTTATGGTAACAGCCGGAGAAGTTGTAGATGGTTCTTCATGGGGAAGTGATACTGCAGCAGATTCATATATTGAAGGATATGCATATTTGGGCTCTGCAGGTGAATCAGTAGATGGTGCAGGAACAACAGTTTACAGATATTTCGGACCTGTTGTTAATCTTAACTGCGAGGTTGATGCAAAAGTCAGCACTAATACTTCTAAGATGGCTGCTCTTAACCTTTATGTGGATGGACAACTTGTGCAGGAGAATGTTACTGATTTTGCACAAGGTGTTACAGATGGAAGCACCATCAGACTTGAAGTCAGCAATTATATCACTTATAACTATGACTACGTGCCAAGAATGGCTGATACTTCTGCTATGGGAAGTTACCCAAGACAGCTTCAGATTCTCTTTGAGAGAAGAACCGGAAGTGAGTATGTGGTTATCGAAGACTGGCTTGTAGATGAATTTGGCAACCGTGTTCGTGATATCTCAGATGAGATTGATAATTATCTTGATTCCGGAAAGAGCACCAAGAAATATAAATCTCAGTCACATTTGATAAATGTTAATATTGGTGATGTGATCGATCCTTCAAAGTTTGGAAACGATACTGAGGAAGGTGCTTATCATGACAATTATCTTTATATTGGAGCATCAGAGAAAATTACTATAGAACATGGCGGAACCAAGATTTACAGATACTTCATTGAAAAGCCTGAAGAAGTGCAGGAAGAAACAACAGAGGAGACACTTGAAGGCGAAAATGGCGTAACTACAGAGGGTGAAGAAAATCTGGAAAACCAGGAAGGCGAAGAGACTCAGACAGAAGAAAATGCTGATGAGCAGACGCAGGAAGATGAGCAGACGCAGGAAGATGAGCAGACACAGGAAGATGCGGATGCTGCTCAGCAGGAAAATGCAGATCAGACTCAGGACGGCGGAGAAGCTCAGGCGCAGGATGGTGAAGCAGCACAGGATCAGGCAGATGATGAAGGAGATGACGCTGATAATGCTGACGAAGCTCAGGACGATGCAGAACTTGAAGCTGAAGATGAGGAAGATGCGGATGATGGTATTTAATCAGAAGTTATGTGACGAGTACATACTTGCGTGATTCTGATTTGGATTCTTCAAAGTGATATGGGACTAATAATTTATTTAATTAACTTCATAATTTCAGCTGTTCCGGCGCTGTTTCTTTCTGCTCCTCCTGTGGAGGATGCGCTGGGTACCATGTCTACAGCTGCATTCCTTGCAGGTGTGGATTTCAGAGAGTTTATGGCGACGGAAGGCTTCTTTTACAAATACGGGCAGACATGTTTTTATCTGCCTGTTTTTGTGTTATTTAAGAATCCGGTTATAAGATATAGGGCAATGCTTATAATGGGTAGCGCTCTGACATCGTTTGTTCCGGTTCTTATATATAGGATATGCACAAAGTATAGATTTGGTTTTAATGAAACTAAAGAATTTTCAAAAAGGCATAATTGGAGCTTATTTGGAAAACAAATAGAACTTAACGTATCCTGGATAGCTGTGATGATTTCTTTGGTTTCCGGAATGATGCCCTCGGTTCTTCTTTACAGCAAGTATACCTGGGCAGAACCTGTTCTTTTTCTGATTCCATGGATAGTAATTGCACTGATATTAAAGCTTAGCTGCGCTTCGGATGAAGAGATAACAAGGGCAGAAAGAATTATTTACAGCATACTTTTGGCGTGTGCTCCTGTATACGCATTTATGTGTCATCAAAGGGGCATAGTCATGGTGATTGCAACAGTTATTTCTGTTGTGGCTATAAGCGTTCGCATGAGAAAATGTATTGTCAGCGTTCCAGTTTTTGCTATTTCTTTAGGCGGATTTATTTTTCTTGATAGAATAATCGATTCCTGGGAAAAGAATGTGGTATATCTTGGAGTTAAGCCAAAATATAACACACTTGCCATGTTTTTGGATATTGAGATTTATAAGAAAATCTTTTCTGCAAGTGGCCTTAAGGTTATAGCAAAAACTATCGTCGGTTGGCTGTTTAATGCGTCAACATCAGGATTTGGAATAACCCTTTTGGGATTAGTAGTTATTATTTATCTGGTGGCTAAATTTCTATTTGGCAAAAAAAGTAAGCTGCAGGCGCAGGATATTATCTCTGTAACAGGATTTTTATTTTTCGCCGGAGCGTTTGCTCTCGGGATACTCTTTTTCTTTGAAACTTTGTATGGATACTGGGATGGAACGATGGTTGAAAGGTGTGATCATCTGGTATTTGGCAGGTATCTGGAGAGCAGTTATTCAATACTGATGTTTGTTGGAATAAGTGCTGTTTTTTCAGGCATGAGTAAGGAAAATGATAAAAGAATTTCAGGATTTCTTTTTGCTACCGGCATTTGCCATCTATGTCTGCTTGTTTGCTTTGTGTGTTTTATTTCCCCTGCGATGGATGGAGTTGACAGTTATGTACACTCTCTTTATTCCATGAATATTGCTTTTGATATGACGGGAGTAGAGGTTACGCAGGATACGATAGGAAATCTTCCCTTTGCGCTTATGATATCAGGGGGATTGACACTGATAATCTTATTGCTATTTCTTTTTATTGGCAGTAGACATGGAGATATAAAGAAAAAAGAGATTTATCTTGCAGCAACACTGGTTCTTGGGCTATTTCTCTATATTTATGTGCGAAGCTTTACAGATGTAATTTATAGAGTGGATAAATGTGAACTTACACAGTTTTCCAAGGTATATTTGACAACTAAATAACCTGTGGTAAAATTTTGTAGTATATATGGCAATTTGCCATTTGGAACTCCGGCAGGGAGCAATTGCTTTTCCTGGTAGAGAGATAGTTAAATAATTTATTGTTTTTGAAGGAGCATAGTATGTCAGAAGTTTATAACCACCATGCAGTCGAGCAGAAATGGCAGAAGGTCTGGGATGATAATAAGGCCTTTGCAGCAACAAATGATTATAGCAAGCCCAAGTTCTATGCGCTTGTAGAATTCCCATATCCATCAGGACAGGGACTTCATGTTGGACATCCACGTCCATATACAGCACTTGATATTGTGGCAAGAAAGCGCAGAATGCAGGGATATAATGTCCTATATCCAATGGGGTGGGATGCATTTGGACTACCAACTGAGAACTATGCTATTAAGAACCATATACATCCTAAGATCGTTACAGCCAATAATGTTAAGAGATTTAAGGAGCAGCTCCATTCTCTTGGATATTCTTTTGACTGGGACAGAGAGATTAACACAACTGATCCTGATTATTATCACTGGACTCAATGGATATTCCTTAAGCTTTTCAACGAAGGTCTTGCTTACAAGAAGGAAATGCCTATTAACTGGTGCACATCCTGTAAGGTAGGTCTTGCAAACGAGGAAGTAGTAAATGGTGTTTGTGAGAGATGCGGATCTCCTGTAGTTCGTAAGGTTAAGAGCGAATGGATGCTCAAGATCACAGAGTACGCTGACAAGCTTATTGATGGTCTTGACAGTGTTGATTATATCGAGAGAGTTAAGGTATCTCAGAAGAACTGGATCGGCAGAAGTACCGGAGCAGAGGTTGATTTTGAGATTGCCGGAACAGAAGATAAGCTTACAGTATATACAACAAGATGTGATACTTTGTTTGGCGCTACATATATGGTAGTTTCACCTGAACATCCATATCTTGATAAATACAAGGACAAGATCAACAACTTTGATGCAATTGAGGTATATCGTGAAGAAGCAGCCAAGAAGTCTGATTTTGAACGTGCTGAACTTGCCAAGGATAAGACTGGTGTTGAGGTTGATGGCCTGAGAGCTGTTAACCCTGTTACAGGAAAAGAGATTCCTATCTGGGTTTCAGATTATGTACTTATGAGCTATGGAACAGGCGCTATCATGGCTGTACCTGCTCATGATGACAGAGACTGGGAATTTGCCAAGAAATTTAATCTTCCTATCATTCAGGTTGTTGCCAAGGATGGAGAGGAAGTAGACGTAAACGCAGCAGCATTTACAGACGTTGCTACAGGCGTGCTTGTTAATTCAGGTTTCCTTGATGGACTTTCAGTTGAGGATGCTAAGAAAAAGATGATTGAATTCCTTGAGGAAAAGAAGATCGGTCACGCTAAGGTTAACTATAAGCTTCGTGACTGGGTATTCTCTCGTCAGCGTTATTGGGGCGAGCCTATTCCTATCGTTCACTGCGACAAGTGCGGATTTGTTGCGCTTAAGGAATCAGAGCTTCCACTTCTTTTGCCTGAGGTTGAGAGCTATGAACCTACAGATAATGGTGAGTCACCACTTGCAGCAATGACTGATTGGGTAAACACAACCTGCCCTTGCTGTGGAGGTCCTGCTAAGAGAGAGACTGATACTATGCCTCAGTGGGCTGGTTCATCATGGTATTTCCTTAGATATTGTGATCCTGATAATAAGAATGAGCTTGCAAGCAAAGAAGCTCTTAAGTACTGGATGCCTGTTGACTGGTATAACGGAGGTATGGAGCATACTACACTTCACCTTCTTTATTCAAGATTCTGGCACAAATTCCTTTATGATCAGGGCGTAGTAACAACTCCTGAACCATATCAGAAGAGAACATCTCACGGAATGATTCTTGGTGAAAATGGTGAGAAGATGAGTAAATCAAGGGGTAACGTTGTTAACCCTGATGATATCGTTAGAGATTACGGTGCAGATACACTTCGTACATATGAGATGTTCATCGGCGCGTTTGATCTTGCAGCAAGCTGGTCTGAGGATGGCGTTAAGGGATGCCGCAGATTCCTTGAGAGAGTATGGAAGCTTCAGGATATTATGACTTCTGAAGAAGGATTCTCTAAGGATCTTGAGACTAAGATGCATCAGACAATAAAGAAGGTTTCATCTGACTTTGAAAGCCTTAAGTACAATACCGGAATCGCTGCAATGATGGCTCTTATCAATGATTTTTATAAGAAGAATGCAGTTACTAAGGGCGAGTACAGAACACTTATTACTCTGCTTAATCCTGTTGCACCACATATTACTGAGGAAATCTGGCAGTTAATTGGCGGTGAAGGATATCTTTATCAGCAGAAGTGGCCTGAGTTTGACGAGGCTAAGACTGTTGAAAGCACAGTAGAGATTGCTGTTCAGATAAATGGTAAGGTAAAGGCAACTCTTAACATTGGTAAGGAAGATCCTAAGGATGAAGTAATCGCTAAAGGAAAAGAGCTGATTGCTGATAAACTTGAAGGAAAGACAATTGTTAAAGAAATCTACGTTCCGGGACGTATCGTAAATATTGTTGTTAAGTAAAGAAATAAATAATAGCTGTTGTACCTGATTTGAGGTACAACAGCTATTTTAAATTTAATCACTATAACTTACGTCCATATTTGCAAATACTGAGTAGTCAGGATAGTGAGTCTGAATATCTTTTATTGTACTGTTAAATACTTCCTGTCTGTTAGGAAGAAATTCTACAACAAGGTCAAAGCGAATGATTTTTTTCTCAAAATCAATGAAAAATCCATGCATTTGAAGAATTCCGCTGTGGCTTTTTACAATCTTGGCAATGTCTGTTCTTATCTTTTGCGCATGATCATTTTTGGTGTTTACTGAATATATACCTACAGAAATTATTGAGATATTGTGCTTTTCATAAACTTTCTCTGTTATCTGTCTTGTCAGAATATCTATTTTATCAGCTGTATAGGTGTCGGGGATTTCTACATGAACTGAAGCAAAAACTCTGTCAGGACCATAATCGCTAAAAAACAGATCATAAGCTCCTGTTACGCCCTCTATTGATAAAATCGTACTCTTTACCGCTTTGGAGGTTGCTGAATCAATCCTTTCTCCAAGAATCTGACTCATGGTATCACGCAGCATTTCGAGACCTGTTTTTACGAGCAATACTGAAATGATAGAGGCAAGCCATGATTCAAGAGATAATCCTGTGAAAATATAAATAAAAGCAGCAACTAAAGTAGCAAGTGATATTATCGAGTCAAATCTTGCATCAGTTCCAGATGCGATAAGGGATTCAGACTTGATTTCTTTGCCTGTGCTTATAAAAAACTGACCAAGAAGCAATTTTACAATTACGGCTATTGCCACAATTATAAGTGCTATAGTTGAATAGTTTGGTGTTTCCGGATGTATTATTGCCTTTACGGATTCCACAAAGGAAGTAATGCCCGCATAGAGTATTATCAAAGATATAGAAAGAGCACTCATGTACTCAATTCTTCCATAGCCAAGTGGGTGCTTTTTATCAGGCGCCTTTCCTGCAAGATTTGTGCCGACTATAGTTATGATAGATGAAAGAGTGTCACTTAGATTGTTTACTGCATCCATCATAATAGCTATAGAACCGGATATTACTCCGATAGAGAATTTAAAGCCAGCTAGGAGCAGATTTACAACGATTCCTACTAAACTGGTTCTTATTATTGTTTTTCCACGATCTTTAATTATTGGTAGTTCTGCCATAATGCCTCTCCTTAGATGCAAATGTATTTTTATGATATATGCGTAAAAATGATAACACTTATTGTTGAGCTTTTCTATAAATGTTTTGAAATAAAGTTTGCAATTTTGAAATCACTGGTAAAAAAATATCTCAAAAACGGCTAAAATACTGGGGGTATTCCCTGAAAACATGTTGACGTTCCTTTGGTATAGTGTGTTATAATCTTGACGCATTTGCGTCAATGCACCTATTATTTCTTTGCCGATTGACAGAAAGGATTGACATGAAAAAAAGGATACTCTCAATTATATTAGCAGGAATTATGTCTTTGACATATCCATTACAGGTATTTGCCCAGGAAAATCCCGGTGATAAAGAAGAACTGTTACTCCTGGATGAAATATTAGAAGAAAATACAACAGAAGAAAATACAGCAGAAGAAAATATAGCAGAAGATAACACAACAGAAGACAACACGTCAGAAGATAATACAACAGAAGATGGCGCAACAGAAGAAAATACAGCAGAAGACAGCGCGTCAGAAGATAACACAGCGGAAGATAATATAACAGAAGATGATGCTGAGACATCTGAAAATGCTGAGGAGGAAGAAGGCATATCAGACGAAGAGAATGAAGAAGATACAGCAGATGATTTGACAGAAGATTCTAAGAAAGAAGATTCTGATACAGATGATACTAAGAAAGATGATTCAGAAAAAGAAATCACTAATTCTGACGCTTCTTCAATAGATTCTGAAGAATATGTGGATATTGAGCTTGAAGAGCAGCAGCTTGATAATATGAGAGATGAAGATGACCTGTTTGCAAAATATGTAGACAGAGAATTAGGTGTGGATTATTATGAGCGTTCAGATGCTTTTATCGGAACAATGCTTTTTAGGAAAGCCTTGGCATATGATAAATTAAGTGACACTGAAAAAGTTATATATGATAAGGCACTATCTTTGATAGAAGATATAGCAAGCGGAAATGCCAGTAATACTGATTATTCTTTTACACCTGCAGAATTAGGTTTGGAAGATAAATCTGAAATGCTGGTTGAAGATTTGTATGATTGTACCCTTACTGATAATTGTTGGGTTCCAACGATTAATGAATCAAAACAAAAACAGGCTGAAGATGAATTGGATGCTCAAATAAATCTCGATGGTAAAAAAGTAGTAAATGCATTGTACTCTGACCATCCAGAGCTTTTATATTGGTTTGGAAGAACATTCAGTGTGGGAGTTTCGCAACAGTCATTTTCCACTGAAGGAGAGACAAAGCCTATAACAGATACTACAGCAACCAGAGATGGATATTTACGTGCGAGAAAATATAGTATTTCTTTACAGGTTTCTGCAGCCTATGCGGTTTTTGAGGAGGGTTCAACTTCTTCTTATTACGTTTATAAGGCTGATACTGCCAAGACAAGTGCTACCAGTATAGCAGCTACCAATGCTAAAGAGATAGCAGACAGATATGCTGACCTTGGTGATTATGAGAAACTTCTTGCCTTTAAAGAAATAATATGTAGCATGGTATCCTATGATCATCATGCAGCGGATTATGTTACCTCAAAAAGGGACAGTAATCCACGAGAACTTATTTATGTATTCGATAACAATCCGGATACCAATGTAGTCTGTGAGGGTTACGCAAAAGCATTCCAGTATTTGTGTGATCTTAGTACCTTTGAAAACGATGTAATAGTTAACTGTGTTACAGGAGATATGGATGGTGAGGGTCATAGATGGAATGTGGTTAGCTTCAATGGAGTTAATTACCTTGTCGATGTAACAAACTGCGATACAGATAAGATAGAGGGCGGGCATACTGCTCTTTTCATGAAGGGTTATAAGTCCGGAGATGTTAATAACGGGTATGTTATCAATAGGAAGCGCGTTATATATGGCTCTGGTTCATATTCAGAACCTCAGGATATAAAATATGCCTACGATTCAGACACACTCTCTTTGTATGGCGGTTATTTAGATGAGATTACTTTAAGCGATAAGGACTTTATCACTGAAGAGGATGAACCTGTTATCCATTATAATATCGAGTATGATGGAAATGGGGCATCAACATTTGTCTATACTCAGAGCGACTTTGAAAGTGGTGTTCCATACACTCTTAGAAAAAATATTTTTACCAGAAAATATAGTGTTTTTAAGGGCTGGAATACAAAAAAAGATGGTTCTGGTACAGCGTATGGGGATGAAGAAGTTGTCAAGGACCTTACTAAAGTTGATGGCGAAACAGTAACTCTTTATGCCCAGTGGGAAGTTGACAAAGAAGCCTGCAAAGATGGAAAACACAGCGGACATGTGAATGGTAAGGCTATTGGGAAAAAATATGTTGTGACCAAGGAAGCTACCGCTACTGAATGGGGCGAATACGAGGAAATATGCGATTTTTGTGATCAGTTAATTGAAACACATAAAGTTCACCCTTATGAAACCTATAAAGTTACATTAAAAGACGGTACCGTACAAGAGCTTAAGGGATACTTTGATCATGATGCTGCACGTGAGTTATGGGAGCTTACTAATAAATACCGCAAGGAAAACGGACTTGATGAACTTGTATATAATGACAGCACTCAGGATGAATCTGATTTAAGGACACTTGAGGTTAAAGCCGGTTTAAATGTATATCGCCCAGATGGAAAAGGATGGGAAACATTAGTAGATGAGTGGGCAGACGGTGGAGAGTTAAGAACGAATGAGTATGATACTCCACAAGAGGTTATAGATTGCTGGAAAAGTTACAGCTTGTATAAATCTATTCTTTTGAAGGAAAAAGATGATGGTAAAACACCTTACGTTGGTTCTTCAGTAGGATGCTTCCATACATTGGATTTTTCTGATCCATCAGGCGTTCCTAAGGAAAAAATTTCCTGGACTCAGCAGTTTACTACCGCAGATGTGGATTCTGAAAGGGAGAATCCTACTTTAGAGTTAAAAAAGCAGCCTGTAAATGTCACTGTTGAACTTAATGAAACTGCTGTTTTCAAGGTTACTGCCAAGGGAGCCAAGAGTTATCAGTGGGAATATAGCACAGTAGGAACTAATTCCTGGCGTAGTGCAAGTCAGACAGGAAATAAGACAAATACTTTATCGGTCAAGATTACTTCTGAAGATTTTTATGATTACAGATTCAGATGTGTAGTAACAGGCGTTGACGGCAAAACATTAACCAGTGATGTGGTTGCGGCAGAGCCTAAAACAAAAATATCTTATTACATTAGTTTTAATAGCAATGGCGGAAGTGGCCATATGTCACTTATGACGGGATGTGTAAACTCACAAAGTTATGTGCTTCCCGCATGTACTTTGACAAAGGAATACAATACCTTTGTTGGTTGGAATACCAAAGCTGACGGAACCGGAACGTCTTATAAAGATAAAGCAACTGTTCGTAATCTGGCTACCAGCAATTATCAGACAATAACTCTTTATGCACAGTGGAAAATTGTTCCAAGTGCCTGCGTACATACGGGATACCTTGACGGAAAGAGCATCAAACCAGTGTATGTTACAACCAAAGAAGCAACAAGCACAACCTGGGGATGTATAGAAAAGCGTTGCAACTATTGCAATACACTTATTGAATCATATGATATTCATCCTTACGAAACATATAAGGTGACTTATGAAGATGGCTCTGTGAAAGAGGTTAAAGGATATTTTGACCATGAAGATGCGCAAAAAGTATTTGAGCTTACTAATAAGTACCGTAAAGAAAATGGACTTGGCGAGCTAAAGTATAACAGCAATTTACAAAAAGAATCTGATAATAGAGCGTTAGAGTGTAGTGTACAAAATACCAGTATTCGTCCAAATGGTGATTTTTGGTACTTGGCGACTGGTAAATGGAAAGATGGTAAAGAATTAAGCGTTAATTTATCAACTGTAAAAACTCCTGAAGATGCTTTGGGATATTGGAAGCAGTCTTCATATTATGATTCAATACTTTTAAATGGAAAGAAAGATGTTGAAAAAGCGCTTGTCGGTGTATCAGTTGGATGCTTCCATGTTATGGATTTTTCATCTTCCGATAAGCTTCCAAGTGAAAAAGTGATTTATACACAGGAGTTTACATGTGATAATACTCCGTTAAAGATAACAAAGCAGCCTGCAAATGTAGCTGCAGCAGTTGGAGAAAAAGTTTCTTTTGAAGTAACTGCAACAGGAGCAAAGAGTTACCAGTGGC
Source organism: Butyrivibrio sp. YAB3001 (assembly GCF_900112195.1). GTDB lineage: Bacteria > Bacillota > Clostridia > Lachnospirales > Lachnospiraceae > Butyrivibrio. Next base: position 129,687 of record NZ_FOKR01000003.1, on the reverse strand, counting down.
AGTATACAACCAATAATGGAAGTACATGGAAAACAGACTGGTCAGCATCAGAAACAGGAACAACAACCAATAAGTTGACAGTTCCGGTAAAAGAAAACGTACTCGGCTATAAGTTTAGATGTGTGATCAAAGGTCAGAACGGCAGTACCATAAACAGTAACACTGTAATTGTAAAAGTAAAACCAACAATTACCAAGCAGCCTGTAGATGTAACAGCGGCAGTTGGAGAGAATGTTTCTTTTGAAGTAGCTGCAACAGGAGCAAAGAGTTACCAGTGGCAGTTTACGACTGATAATGGAAGTACATGGAGAACAGATTGGTCAGCATCAGAAACAGGAACAACAACTAATAAGTTGACAGTTCCGGTAAAAGAAAATGTACTCGGCAATAAGTTTAGATGCATGATCACAGGTCAGGATGACAGTACCATAAACAGTAACATTGTAATGGTAAAAGGAAAACCAACAATCACCAAACAGCCTGTAGATGTAACAGCAGCAGTAGGTAAAAAGGCAACCTTTGAAGTTGCGGCAACTGGAGCCAAGAGCTATAAATGGATGTTTAGTACCAACAATGGCAATACCTGGAAAACAACCTGGGCATCATCTGTAAAAGGTGCTACTACAAATAAGCTTACAATACCTGTAAAGGAGAAATGGCTGGGCTTCCAGATTAAGTGTGAGGTTAAAGGTCAGGATGGAAGCACTATAAGCAGTAACATTGTAAAGGTAAAAGCAAAGCCAACAATAACTAATCAGCCTGCAGATGTAACAATAGCAGTAGGTAAAAAGGCAACCTTTGAAGTTACAGCAACCGGAGCAAAGAGCTATAAATGGATGTATAGTACCAACAAGGGAAAAACCTGGGATACATCATGGGATTCATCAGTAAAAGGTACTACTACAAATAAGCTTACAATACCTGTAAAGGAGAAATGGCTAAATTATCAGATTAGATGCGAGGTTACAGGTCAGAACGGAAGTACCATAAACAGTAACATCGTAAAGGTAAAAGCAAAACCAACAATCACTAAACAGCCTGTAGATGTAACAGCAGCAGTAGGCAAAAAGGCAAACTTTGAAGTAACAGCAACCGGAGCTAAGAGCTATAAGTGGATGTATAGTACCAATAAGGGAAAAACCTGGAAAACAACCTGGGGATCAACAGTAAAAGGTGCTACTACAAATAAGCTTACAATGCCTGTAAATGAGAAGTGGCTAAACTATCAGATTAAGTGTGACGTTACAGGTAAAGACGGCAGCACCATAAGCAGTAACATCGTAAAGGTAAAAGCAAAGCCAACAATCACTAAACAGCCTGTAAATGTAACAGCAGCAGTAGGCAAAAAGGCTACTTTTGAAGTTACAGCAACAGGAGCAAAGAGTTATAAGTGGATGTATAGTACCAACAATGGAAAGACCTGGAAAACAACCTGGGGATCAACAGTAAAAGGTGCTACTACAAATAAACTTACAATGCCTGTAAAGGAGAAATGGTTAAGCTTTAAGATTAAGTGTGAAATTACAGGTCAGGACGGCAGCATAGTTACAAGTAAAATAGTTAAAGTTAATAAGAAGAAATAAAGATTAATCCCTACCGGATAACTCTTGTCAGAGCTTTCCGGTGGGGATTTTTTTACGTTATAAAACAATAAATATAAAAATGAAACATAATCATTGACAAGTGAGAAAATGATGGTATTATAATAAATAAAAAAATGAAACAAAAAATAGAAAGGGAATGGAGATGATATCATGCTGACTGATTATAAGCATCCCTATGTAACGGTAGATCTATTATTGTTTTCTGTAATTAACGAGAAGCTTTCAGTGTGCCTGACTAAGAGAGATCAGGAACCGTTTGAGGGAAGTTTTTCTCTTCCGGGAACTTTCATTCATGAAAACGAATCGGCAGAGGGAGCAGTAGAAAGGCTGTTGTCAGATAAACTTGAGTTAAAAAGCAATATCTATACTGAACAGCTACAGACTTTTTCAGAAATAAACAGGGATCCGAGGGAAAGAGTTATTTCAATAGCATATATAGGCGTGATACCAAATGAACATATGGTTAAGGTGCCATGGATGAAATGGTTTAGCATTACACCTTCAAATGTCGGAAGCTTTAAACTTTGTCCTCTGACAAATGAGACAGATGGGGCTATGGACGAGGAGGAGAGTTTTATCAGTACGAACCTGGGTTTTGATCATGACAAGATGCTGAAAATAGCGGTAGACAGGCTTAGAAGCAAACTTGAATATACAGACATAATTTTTAAATTTCTGGAAGATACCAAGAACTTTACTTCAGGTTTACTCAGGCAGAAATATCAGGCAGTACTTGGAATGGAAGTTAACAGAGGGAATTTTACTAAATATCAAATGAATACTTATATTGAGCATGGGCTTATAAAGAAGACCGGTTCAGTTTCTATAGGTAGAGGAAGACCTGCAGATACATATTCATACATAGGAGGAGATGGATTATGGATAAAGTACTAGTTGTAGTAGATATGCAGAATGATTTTGTTACAGGTGCACTGGGGAGTAAAGAGGCAAAAGAAATCGTTCCCAATGTAGTAGAAAAGGTTAAGAATTTTGATGGCAAGGTTATTTTTACCAGAGATACACACCATGACAATTATATGGAAACTCAGGAAGGGAAGAATTTACCGGTGCCACATTGCTTTGAGGGAACTGAAGGATGGGAAATAATTCCTGAGCTTACAGAGTTCACAAAGGGGGCAACAATCTACAATAAACCAACCTTTGGAAGTACTGAACTTGCAGAATTCATAAAAAAAGAAGCTGAGGAAAATGATGGAGAGCTGCAGGTAGAACTAATTGGTGTTTGTACTGATATTTGTGTAGTCAGCAATGCTCTTTTGATAAAAGCATTTTGTAGGGAGATACCTGTATCCGTGGATGCAAAGTGCTGTGCAGGAGTTACACCATCAGCGCATGAGGCAGCGCTTACAACCATGAAGAGCTGTCAGGTTCAGGTAGTGTGAAAAATAGGAAGGATAAATGATATGAGAGTAGGCCTTGTTTTTGGAACTTTCGCACCTATGCATTTAGGGCATTTGGATGTGGTAAATATAGCGAAAGAAGAAATGGATAAGGTGATCGTTGTTTGCTGTGGCCATGAGGGGGACAGGGGATATCCGATGTTTCCTTTGGAAAAGAGATATGAACTTGCTAAGGAACAGTTTGCGGATGACAAGAAAGTGCTTGTAACTCTTCTTCCGGACACAGAACCTGAGATAAAAAAGCACTGGGATCAGCAACAGATCTGGAACTACTGGGTTGACAGAATGCTGCTGCATCTTTTTCAAAAGGGCTATATTCTGGCTGAAGATGAATTGTTATATTATACCTCGGAAGCGGATTATGCACAGCTTCTTGAAGCAACGCCGCAGCATATAAAGGTTCACCTTTGCGAAAGAAAAAGGCCTGTAAGCGGCACAATTATAAGGCAGGATATTGATACAAACATAGACCTGGTAGCAAGCTCTTTTGCAGGATATATTAAAGAGAATATTTTAAATAATAATTAAAAAATATAACGAACGACAGTGGAAAAAATGCCGTTTATCGCAGAATACGTATGAAGAAAAGGGGAAAAGTATGGAACGTATTATTACATCATTACTTGAGCAGGATGCTTACAAATTTTCAATGGGACAGGCTATTTATCACCAGTTTAGTGATTATAAGACAACCTGGACATTCAAATGCCGTAACAAGGATGTGCATTTCACTAAAGAGATGGTAGAAGAAATAAGAAAGCAGATAAAGGCTTTCTGCGAACTGAGATTTACAGAAGATGAGCTTTCATATCTTGAAAATATAGTTTGGATCAAAGGTTCATATGTTGATTTCTTGCGTCTCTGGCAGGCTCGTTTTGATGATTTCACTATTGATGATAATGCTGAATGTGGCCTTAATATCGAGACAAAAGGAACATGGCTCAATACATCCATGTATGAAATTCCGACACTTGCTATAGTAAATGAAGTTTATTTCAGAATGCAGTACAACTATGATGAACTTTTCGAGAGTTTTAAGAAAAGACTTGCTGAAAAAGTTAAAAAAGTTAAGGATGGAAATATATATCTTTCTGTATTCAGTGAATTTGGATTAAGAAGAAGACTTTCGGCTCAGGCACAGGATCTGGCTGTAAAGACACTGGCTGAATCAGACCTTAATGTATCAACTTTCCTTGGAACATCAAATGTTTATCTTGCTAAAAAGTATAATGTTACACCTGTTGGAACAATGGCTCATGAGTGGATTATGTGCACAGGACAGGGTAATCATAAGCACAATCCGGCTTATTCTAACTGGTACGCCCTTGATGCATGGGTAAAAGAATACGGTATCTTAAACGGAACAGCACTTACAGATACAATTACAACAGACTGCTTCCTAAAGGATTTCCAGCTTACTTATGCAACACTTTTCAGTGGAGTTCGTCATGATTCCGGAGATCCTATCGAATGGGGTGAGAAGATGATCAGACATTATGAAGAACTTGGCATAGATCCTAAGACTAAGACACTTCTCTTTAGTGACAGCCTTGATTTTGAGGCGGCTGATAAATTATTCAGACATTTTAACGGACGTGCAAAAGTGGGCTTTGGTATCGGAACATATATTTCAAATGACACCGATGTGCCTGCATTGAATATCGTAATGAAGACTACAAGATGCAACGGACAGGATGTGGCAAAGATTTCTGATATAAAGGGCAAAGGAATGTGCAAGAATCCTGAATATGTAGATTATCTGCTTAGATGTATTGACTGGAGAATGACACACGAAACAAAAATCTGAGATATTTAATTCTGCAGAGGCAATTGATAATAATATGGTGGATTTAGACGGTTATGTACTAATAAAATGGAGAGAAGAGTATGATCCAACAATTAGAAAATTTTGATGCTAATAGTAAGATTGATGAAATAATAAAGTGGATACAGGACTGGTTTAATGAAAACGGACCTAAGGCAAGTGCTGTTGTGGGAGTTTCAGGCGGTAAGGATTCAACAATAGTTGCGGCATTGCTTGTCAGAGCTTTGGGGAAAGAGAGAGTAGTAGGCGTTTTAATGCCTAATGGCGAGCAGAAAGATATAGAAGATTCCAAAAAAGTTGTTGAGCTATTGGGAATCAAGAATTATATAGTAAATATTAATGCAGCCGTAGAAGGTCTGTATGGTGCTATTGAAAAAGCAGTAAAAGAAAATCCGGACGATACAGGTCTTTTTGTAAAAGAACTTACAAAAGACTCGAAGATCAACACCCCTCCAAGAATGAGAATGGCTACGCTTTATGCGATTGCCCAGTCCCTGCCAAATGGAGGCCGTGTTGCTAATACCTGCAATAAATCTGAGGACTATGTAGGATACTCAACAAAGTATGGAGATGCGGCAGGAGATTTTAGCCCATGTTCTGATTTTACCGTTACTGAAATGAGATTGATAGGCGATGCCCTTGGACTTCCCAAAGAACTTATCCACAAAACTCCTTCAGACGGGTTATCCGGAATGTCGGATGAAGATAAGCTTGGCTTTACCTATGATGAACTTGACAGATATATCTTTACCGGGGAGTGTGAAGATGCTGAGAAAAAAGCAAAAATAGACAGACTTCATAACATAAATCTTCATAAGCTTCGCACTATACCGATGTTTGAACAGCAGTAAAGAATCCATTCAAGTATATATAGCCGGAAATTCGTATATCGGATTATTTATATAATATGGATTATAAATGTTTTTAATAGCGTTTGACTATGGTATAATGTTTGTCGGAGGATGATCAAATGTCATTTGATATATCGAAGATAACCAGTGCTATCAATGAATATTTATATTCCATATCCGATACGAGCAAACTTCTTTCTGAGAGCTCTGAAACATCAGCCTCTTCGGGACTGGCCGGTATTTTTCAGAAGTATCTCGAGAAGGCGATTTCAGATAAAAAGATGGCTGCTTCTGAGGATGCATCTGTGACAAAAGCTATGTCCGATCTGTCGGGGATAATTGGCGGCACAGAGACTGATGAGAATAGTACATCTGACCTGATGGCGTCTGTTCTGCCGGATCTTGTATCAGGAGTATCTGTCGTGTCTTCTTCGAAAACTGCTTCTGGCAGTACTTCAAGTGGTGTTGATCAGGTGACTAAAGCAGTTAACAGGGGACTGGTTATAGATTCTCTTGCATCTGAGATAAAAAACGCTTTTGGTAGTGTTGATATCCAGGGCGAAATTCAAAAGAGCATTGCTAGTCACAACAGAATCAGCGAAATTAGTACCTATAATGCTTCAAGAATTAACAGCTATAAAAAGCACGTTTCTGATACCAGTGTGTTTGGGGACTTCAAATTATAAAAAAATAGTTGAAAAATTGGAAATGATAGTTTAAAATGTACTAGTTGTTTGATGTGAAGTAATTTAGGAGGACTTTTTATGATTTCTGCAAGTGATTTCAGAAATGGTATGACCATCGAGATTGATGGCAATGTATGTCAGATTATTGAATTTCAGCATGTTAAGCCTGGTAAGGGCGCTGCTTTCGTAAGAACAAAGCTTAAGGATATCATCAATGGCGGTGTTAAGGAAACAACTTTCCGTCCTACTGAGAAATTCCCTGCAGCTCGTATTGATAGAAAGGATATGCAGTATCTGTATCAGGATGGCGATATCTATAACTTCATGGATTCAGAGACTTATGAGCAGATTGGACTTACATCTGAGCAGGTTGGCGATTCCCTTAAGTTTGTAAAGGAGAACGAAGTTTGCAAGATTAATTCTTACAACGGCAATGTATTTGCAGTTGAACCACCTATGTTTGTTGAGCTTGCAATCACAGAGACTGAGCCTGGTTTCAAGGGCGATACAGCAACTGGTGCTACGAAGCCTGCAAAAGTTGAGACTGGTGCTAATGTAGCAGTACCTCTTTTCGTTAACGAAGGTGATGTTATTAAAATTGATACAAGAACAGGCGAGTATCTTTCAAGAGTTTGATTTTATATCTGATTATATCTGACACATAGATTATTATTAACTAGTACAATAAGCTAGTAACAAATTTATAAACGAAACAATAGTAAGACAATAGAGAACCATTTTAAAAATGGTATTCTGTTGTCTTTTTTTGTTTTTTTTAACGAAAAAGGAGAATTGGTATGAATATAATAGAATTTGGAAATATAATTAAAGAAGAAGTAAAGAACAGATTAGGTGAAGGCTATACAGTTGACTATACTCAGGTAACAAAGAATAACGGAGTTATGTATCATGCTCTTTTGATCAGGAAAACTGACAGCAATATTGCACCTACTATTTATATAGATGGCTTCTATAATGAATATTCAAATGGAAGTGCTATATGCACAGTAGTAGATGAGGTGATGGAAGTGTATAGAAATTGTCTTCCTCCTGATGATATGGATGTGGACTTTTTCTTTGATTTTTCGACAGTAAGTAAAAGACTGACTTTCAAGGTTGTTAACAAAAAAAGAAATGAAAATCTTTTAATGGATATTCCATACAGGGAGTTTGAAGATCTGGCATTTGTGCCGCTGTGCCTTGTCTCTTGCGAGAGGATTGGTGATGGCTGCATAACAATCAAAAAAGAGCATTTAAATAAATGGGAAATTTCCGAGGAGGAATTGTGGGAAAATGTATATGAAAATGCAGCAAAACTTACTCCAATCGATTGCCAGAGTATTTTAGAGACGCTATCCAAAGGATTCATGAAAGGCGATGATCCTGGATTATACGGCGAGTTATCGAGTATATTTGTAGTATCAAACAAGCAAAACTCCCTGGGGGCTTCTGCTGTTTTTTACCCTGGAGTATTAGATGAACTTTCAGCTAAACTTGGCGGTGATCTGGTCATTCTTCCTTCATCTGTTCATGAAACTATAGTAATGGCTGCGCCTTCTGATAAAAACGCATTGGCAAGGCTTACATGGATGGTCAAAGAGGTGAACAGAAGTGTGGTTAGCAACACGGAAATATTAAGTGATAATGCATATTTTTATGAGGCAGAAACTAAAAAAATAAGTGTTATAACCGAGTGATATTGGACATAGCAGGTGCGTTATGTTATTATATTCGGGTACGCGTATGCACCCGTAGTCTAATGGATAGAACGTAGGCCTCCGACGCCTTTAATGCAGGTTCGAGTCCTGTCGGGTGCATATTCTTTATTTTTGTTTCAGGTATTTCTGATATAATAAATCCTGATAAGTACTATGAATAGAGGTTTTTTAATGAGTAATAAAAGAAAGAATTCCTATTCTTTTAGGAATGATAAAAAAAGCATTTTTGTTATGCTGGGAGATAATAAAAAATTTCTGATGCCTGTTGTATTTGTTCTGGCAGTTGTTTTGACTGTTGTGATTGCTCTTAGTGCTAATAAGAGGGCTAAGGAAAATGTCAGTGTCAAGATAGAAAGCGGGAATGATACAAAGGTTGAGATACCTGAGCTCGAGATGGAAGAAAACGCATATCCCGAGGTTAATGAAATAATAAGCCAGTATTATACAGCATCAGCTAATGGTGATTCAGCTGTGATTGAAGCTATTTACAAGGGACTTGATGATACAGAGCTCATCAAAGCTGTCAAGGCTGCCGGATATATAGACGAATTCCGGAATATCACGGTATATACCAAACCGGGACCTGTTGAGGGAAGCTATGTTGCCTACGTCTATAATGAAGTTAAACTTTATGACTATGAAAAGGCAATACCCGGACTTGATTCATTTTATATATGCACTGATGACACCGGTAAGCTTTATATCAATGGTGATATAGCTGATGCAGATGATATTGAATATCTTAGACAGGTTAATCTCCAGGCAGATGTAATTGACCTGAACAATAGAGTTGCAACAAGCTACAATGATATGGTAAGCACAGATGCGGCTCTTGCAGATCTTCTTACAACTATGAGAGCAGAGCTACAGGTTTCAGTTGGTGAGGCACTTGCTACTTCAGAAGCCAGCACGGCAGAAAGCACGGAAGAAGCAGAAGCTGAAACACAGCAAGAAGCTGAAAATGAATCTGAAGAAGCTGGCGAGAATGCTGCTGCAGAAGTATCTACAGTTACAACACATACTATAAGGGCTACTGATGTAATTAACATTCGTAGTTCAGACAGTGAGACAGCTGACATTATTTCCAAGACTACAAAGGGACAGGAATTTAAGCAGTTGGAAGCTCTTGCAAATGGATGGAGCAAAATAGAGTACAATGGCGGAACTGCATTTGTTAAAACAGAGTTTTTTGAAGTTGTTGGTGAGGAAACTACTACAGTTTCCGTTGAGACTGAAGATGCTAATGAGAACGATGAGAGTGCCACTGAGACATCTCAAAAGGAAGAGGCTACTGAGTCCACTACTACTTCTAAAGTGAAGTCAACAGATACCGGTAAAATGGAAGTTTCTGATACAGTCAGACTTCGTAAGAGCGAGAGTACAGATTCAGAAATACTTGCTATAATATATCAAGGCGATACTATCAACGTTATTGAACAGTATGCTAATGGCTGGGCTAAAGTTGAGTACAAAAAGAAGACAGGCTATATCAAGTCAGAGTTTTTAACAAAAGAATAAATGGTGGTTACTGGAGCAAGCTCATAGCGAGTGAACAGTAATAAATAGTGCAGAAGGCACATGATTGTAATCGGGTAGAATAAAAAGTAATAGTCTACCCGATAGTCATATTATTAGGTAACAGGAGGCATAATTATGTTTGGACGGACCAGAGTTGCAATAATGGGTACTGGCAGAATTGCCGGAATTATGGCTGATACTCTAAAGGGAACCAAGGGAGTTGTGTGTTATGCTGTAGGATCACGCACCAAAGAGAATGCTGATAAATTTGCTTCTCAGTATGGAGTTAAGAAAGCATATGGTTCATATGCTGAACTTGTAAGTGATCCAAAAGTTGATCTTGTGTATGTGGCGACACCGCATTCAGAGCATTTTGAAAATGTAAAACTGGCTTTATCAGCAGGAAAGCCTGTTATCTGTGAGAAAGCTTTTATGCTTAGCGAAAAACAGGCTGAGCAGGTTTTTAAAATTGCAGAAGAAAAAAGCGTTTTAGTGACTGAAGCTATATGGACCAGATATATGCCTTCAAGAAGCAAGCTTAATGAACTGCTTGCAAGTAATGTTATCGGCGAACCAACTATGCTCACAGCAAATCTGGGATATAACGTATCAGCCAAGGAGAGGATAAATAAGCCTGAACTTGGCGGAGGAGCTTTGCTTGATCTTGGTGTATATGCGTTGAACTTTGCTTCAATGGTATTTGGAAATGATGTTACAGATATTGTATCTATGTGTACATATAACAATCTCGGTGTTGATATGCAGGATAGCATTACACTCAGGTATAGGAATGGAAGAATGGCAGTTCTAAATGCCACAGCTTTGGCTAACAGTGACAGACAGGGTGTTATCTATGGTACCAAGGGGTATATTGTGGTAGATAATATTAACAATATTGGTGAGATAGTTGTTTATGACAATACCCATAAGAAAATTGCAAGCTATAAGAGCCCACGACAGAATACCGGCTATGAGTATGAGATATTAGCCTGTGTTAAGGCTCTTTCAGAAGGATGGATCGAATGTCCGGAGATGCCTCACTCAGAAACACTTAAGATGCTGAATATGATGGATTTTATCAGGAAGAGCAATGGCATCAAATTCCCCGGTGATGAAGATAGCCCTGTTTGTGAGTATGAGGGTACATCAGCTCATAATGAGAATTCATATCAGTTACATGATGAGATTCAATTAACTGCAGAACCGGTTCAGGAAGCTCCGGAAGAAACTACAGAAGAAGCTACACCAATAGATGCGGGTATTGCGCTTGAATTTGGAACGGATCAAGCGGAAGCAGATTCTGCTTCTGAGTCAGGTGATGAAAAGGTGGAACAAAGCGCTTCAAATTTACAAGGTTCAGAGGAATAAAAAAACTCTTGCACTTTAAATTATTAAAGTTTATAATAACCATCAGGGCAGAAATGCATGCGCAATGGGGCGCAGAAACGATAGGGTTTCTGCGCCGTTTTTTATGGAATAAGAGATTAAGAGATTAATATTTCATAAAAACGCTCCGAGTTACAACGCAACTATTTGTTCTAACTAATCATAATAATAATTTTTTATGTGCCATAGGTACGGGAAGGAGAAAACATGTCATACGTTGATGAGGTCTACAATTATGTTGTAGAGAAGAACCCAGCTCAGCCTGAATTCCATCAGGCAGTTAAGGAGGTACTTGAGTCTCTTAGAGTTGTTATCGAGGCTAATGAAGAAGAGTATCGTAAGGATGCTTTACTTGAAAGACTTGTAACACCAGAAAGACAGATTCTTTTCAGAGTGCCTTGGGTAGATGATAAGGGACAGGTACAGGTTAACAATGGTTTCCGTGTACAGTTTAATTCAGCTATTGGACCTTACAAGGGAGGACTTCGTTTCCATCCTTCAGTAAATCTTGGAATTATCAAATTCCTTGGATTTGAGCAGATCTTCAAAAACTCACTTACAAGCCTTCCAATCGGCGGTGGTAAGGGTGGTTCTGACTTCGATCCTAAGGGTAAATCAGATAGAGAAGTTATGGCATTCTGCCAGAGCTTTATGACAGAGCTTTACAGACATATTGGAGCAGATACAGACGTTCCTGCCGGAGATATCGGTGTTGGCGGACGTGAAATCGGCTTTATGTACGGTCAGTACAAGAGAATCAGAGACGTATATGAAGGAGTGCTTACAGGTAAGGGCCTTGCATATGGCGGATCACTTGCACGTACACAGGCTACAGGTTATGGACTTCTTTACCTTACAGAAGAGCTCTTAAAGTGCAACGGATCTGATATTAGTGGTAAGACAGTAGTTGTATCAGGTGCAGGAAACGTTGCTATCTACGCAATTGAAAAGGCTCAGCAGCTTGGTGCAAAGGTTGTTACATGTTCTGATTCTACAGGTTGGATTTATGATCCTGAAGGAATTGATGTTGAACTTCTTAAGGAAATCAAGGAAGTTAAGAGAGCTCGTCTTACAGAGTATGCAGCTGCTAGAAAGTCAGCTGAATATCACGAAGGTAGAGGCGTATGGCAGATCAAGTGTGATGTTGCACTTCCTTGCGCTACACAGAATGAGCTTCTTTTAGATGATGCTAAGCAGCTTGTTGCAAATGGCGTAAAGGCTGTATGTGAAGGCGCTAACATGCCTACAACAATCGAGGCTACTGAATATCTTCAGAAGAACGGTGTTCTCTTTGTTTGCGGTAAGGCATCTAATGCAGGTGGTGTTGCTACTTCAGCACTTGAGATGAGCCAGAACAGTGAGAGACTTTCATGGTCATTCGAAGAAGTTGATGCAAAGCTTAAGCAGATCATGGTTAACATCTATCACAACATTGATGATGCTGCTAAGAAGTATGGAATGGAAGGCAACTATGTTGCAGGTGCTAACATCGCCGGATTCCTTAAAGTTGCAGAGGCTATGAAGGCTCAGGGTATTGTTTAATAGTTTGGTTTATGAGTCAGATACAGGGGCTGTCGCACTAATTAGTGTGGCAGCCTTTATTACGCACAGCCCCAAGGTATCTATTTGGAAATGCTTGTTTTCACATTTCCAAATGGACACCTTGGGGCTGTGCTGTCTATGAACAATCCTGGAAAACATATTAGTCCGCATATTGTTTCCTTATTTTTTCTATTTCATCATATGAGGAATTGAATACATCTACGACTCTGGGTGAAAACTGGTGACCGCGTTGCCTTAGTATTTCCACCTTGGCATCTATGGCTGGCCAGGCTTCTTTATAAGAACGGCGGCTGGTCAGGGCGTCGTATACATCAGCTACCGAAACAATCTGAGCGTAGATAGAAATCTGTTCTCCTTTTAATCCACGTGGGTAGCCATTTCCATCCCATCTTTCATGATGCTCGTATGCAATCGTCCTTGCCATTGTCATTATTTTCCCTTGATTATGCGATAAAAGAGAATCGCCGTAGGCTGAATGTGTCTTCATTATTTCATATTCTTCATCTGTTAATTTGTCAGGCTTTTCTATGATTTCATTGGGAATCATAAGCTTGCCAATGTCGTGCATCATTGAGGCAACTTTTACATAGGCGATGTCTGTTTCGTCATCTATGAGTTTGGATGCAAGGAGTGCGCTGTATTCTGAGACTCTTCTTATGTGCTGACCTGTTTCACCTGACTTGGCTTCTGAAATTGTGGCAAAATCTCTGATTATATCACTTTGATTTTCCTGGAACTTACGCATGTATTCAATCTTATTCTGGTGTTCCAATGAAACGACAATATTAAGTTTTGAAAAACTGATTGCAAAGAAACAAGACACCAAAACAATGGCATCTAACCAAAGGGTAGGAATGTTTAAGATGTTTGTGCCGAGTCCCGGGAAAATGTAATAAGCCCCATAGCAGATATCCAACAGTACAAAAAGCGCCATGTTATAGTGCAGAACAGATCTCCAATTCATATTCTCTTTATGATTGGAAATATACTCTAAATCATGTCTGTGAATCAGTGAAAGAAAAGCAAGTATTAAAATGTAAATGAAGAAATATGATGTTGCTGAATTAGAGATTGTGAGAGTGACTTTATCCTGAATAATAAATTGTAAATAAACCGTAGCGGCTATTATTTTTCTTTCATGAACTAGTTTGGAATACAGGATAATAGGAATGATATAGGAAAAAAGATCCAGTAAAACCCAATAGATCATGTATATTGCATTTACTTCTTCTGTGGAGACTGATAAAAATGGCCTTATTAGCATAGAAAAAGAATGTACTATTATTTGCTCAAATAGCATTGAAATAACAGTGCATGACAAAAGAATCGATATTAGAAAGCGGATGAATAGTTTTATCCCCTGATATTTGCCTTGAAGGGAATAGGCGGAATAGCAACCAAAAAGTACAGAGGCTATTAGTCTTGGCCAATAATAGGATAATATACTTAACATAGCATACCTCAGTTTATGAACGAATCCTACTATGAAATTATATATGAAAAAACGTTATTTGAGATAATATTGAATAAAATATTATTAGATTTTATAGAAAATTTATTTTAAATCAAACAAAAATAAACGATAATAGAGATAGACGCTTTTTGTAGGATTTAACATGCGCCGAGATAGAAAATAAAGATTGTTTGAAAGGAGAATCAGCATGGACGGCATGAGCACCCAGGATTTAGTAAATGGACAGGATCTATCAACTGTAAATGTGGATGACCTCTTAGCGGCAATGAAGCAGGAAGAGGCCTTGAGTCAACCTGCTCCTGCCATGGAAGAAACACCGATTCCTAAGAAAGAACCACCAAAGGAAGAAGTGGGATCTATTGCTGATCTCCCTGACTTAGATCAGATTATGAAGGAAACTGTTGATGCAGAGGCGGCGATAGCAGCGGCAGCGCCAGTGGAAGCAGCCCCGATACCGGAAGCAATGCCGGAGATACCAGTAGAGGCAGCAATGCCAGAGATGCCAGTAGAGGCAGCACCAATACCAGAAGCAATGCCAGAGATACCAGTAGAGGCAGCGGCAGAAGCGCCGGCAGATATGGATGCGATAATGGCAGCAATGGCAGGAACAGAAGCCCCAGCAGCAGAGGCAGCATCAGTTGAGGCGGCAATGCCGGAAATTCCAGTAGATACAGCTCCAATACCAGAGGCAATGCCTGAGATACCAGTGGAAGCAGCAATGCCGGAGATGCCAGTAGAAGCAGCACCGATACCAGAGGCAGCACCAGTAGAAGCGGCAATGCCAGAAATGCCAGTAGAAGCAGCGCCGATACCTGAGGCAATGCCAGAGATACCGGTAGAGGCAGCGGCAGCAGAAGCGCCGGCAGATATGGATGCGATAATGGCAGCAATGGGAGCAGCGGAAGCCCCAGCAGCAGAGGCGGCACCAGTGGAAGCAGCAATGCCGGAAATCCCAGTAGAGGCAGCAGAAGCACCGGCAGATATGGATGCGATAATGGCAGCAATGGGAGCAGCGGAAGCCCCAGCAGCGGAGGCAGCACCAGTGGAAACAGCAATGCCAGAAATGCCAGTAGAAGCAGCACCAATACCTGAAGCAATGCCGGAGATACCAGTAGAAGCAGCACCAATACCGGAAGCAATGCCAGAGATACCGGTGGAAGCAGCAGCGGAAGCGCCGGCAGATTTGGATGCAATAATGGCAGCAATGGGAGCAGCAGAAGCTCCAGTGGCAGAGGCGGCACCAGTTGAAGCGGCAATGCCAGAAATGCCAGTAGAGGCAGCACCAGTGGAAACAGCAATGCCGGAAATTCCAGTAGATACAGCACCAATACCAGAGGCAATGCCTGAGATACCGGTAGAGGCAGCGGCAGCAGAAGCACCGACAGATATAGATGCGATAATGGCAGCAATGGCAGGAGCAGAAGCCCCAGCAGCAGAAGCAGCACCAGTTGAAGCGGCAATGCCAGAAATGCCAGTAGAAGCAGCCCCGATACCGGAGGCAATGCCAGAGATACCGGTAGAAGCAGCGCCGATACCGGAGGCAATGCCGGAGATACCGGTAGAGGCAGCAGCAGAAGCGCCGGCAGATATGGATGCGATAATGGCAGCAATGGGAGCAGCGGAAGCCCCAGCAGCGGAGGCAGCACCAGTGGAAACAGCAATGCCAGAGATGCCGGTAGAAGCAGCACCAGTTGAGGCGGCAATGCCAGAAATGCCAGTAGAAGCAGCACCAATACCTGAAGCAATGCCAGAGATGCCGGTAGAAGCAGCACCGATTCCGGAGACAATGTCAGAGATGCCGGTTGAGGCAGCGGAAGAAGCACCAGCTGATATGGAAACAATAATGGCAGCAATGGAAGCTGCAGAGACCTTGGCAGCAGCTGAAGAACCTATTCCAGACATTTCAGCAGAACCTGTAATGCCTGATATTCCGATAGAAGAAACACCAGATATTTCAGTAGAGGCAATGCCTGAGGAGGCTCCAGAGACACCGGCGGAGAATCTTGATGCAATATTAAGCAAGGAACTTGATGCCATTACAGAGCCACCTGTTGAAGAAATTCCTGCAGAAGAAATGGCAAGTGGGGAAGTTGGTTCTGAAGAGTTTGCTTTGACAGAAGAGATTCCACAGGAGGAAATAGCTTCTGAAGAAATACCAATAGATGAGATTGCTCTTACAGAAATGCTAGAAGAAAATATTGAGGGGGAGGATACTACAATGGGGGATGTAGCAGTAGAAGGGATCAATGAAAAAGAACTTTATCTTGATGAGTTTAACGACGATGATGACAACCAGACGCCTGAAGAATTTGATATGGCACAGGCAGCGGAAGCTTTGACAGGAGAAGTTGATGACCTGAAGAATTTCCTTGATGGAGAGGGATTTGAATACACCGAGATTAAGACTGAGCAGAAGATAATAATTCTTATCAAGGCAGAAAATGGTCATTCAATGGCTATAATTTATGAATGCGATGACTTTGATGAAATCGTATTTAACTACGAAAAGGATGGCAAGACAAGCTATCGTGATATCACAAATAGTTTCGTAAAAGAACTGATCTGCGCAGGAGCTTGCAGTGGAATCAAGCGTCATAAGGGAACAAAGGTAGTAATCAGCAAGGATTAAAATTTACATAAAAAATAGAATTGCTTAAACAATTGAATATCTATTAGAATAATATAGGCTGGTGTAATCAAAATACACTAGCCTATATTATTTGAGCTGAGTAGAGCACATTAATGTGTTTGGTGCGGACTATACAGGATGAGTAGGATAGTTCGATGACAGGAGGATTCTATGAAAAAAAGATTACTGACATTTTTGATGGTTGCAACTGTTTTGATGGTTGGATGTGGACAAACGACAGAAAATTCGGCATATACAGAGAATACTACAGCTTCAGAGATGAGTGAAACTAATTCGTCTGAAACGGTCGAAATTAGCACTAGTGATGAATCATCAGTTTCCAATGCTGCAGCAGAAAGCAACAATGAAAGCGATGTAAATGAATCTGAATATTCAGACAGCGTTAATGTTTCAGAAAGCTCTGACAACAGCGAATCGGTGAATGATAATGATATTCAGTCTGACGTGGAAAAAGACAATACGACATCAGTGTCACAAGATAGTGATGATACAAAGGAAAGTGCTACTGAAAAAAACTCAGAAATAACAATAAAAGAAAAGAGCGAAGAAAAAGCCTCCTCTGACGTTAAGAACGAGACTTCAGCAGATAAGGAATCCGGTGATACAGATAATAAATCAAAAGATGATCAGAAGAAATCTGAGACAGATAGCAAGGACACAAAAAACGTAAAGGAAAATACAAAAATAGATTATGGCCGAATCATGTTTGCCGGAGATTCAAGGTCGGTAGATATGTTCAACGGAGGAACTAATGAACTTTGGGACGAAGAACACGACGGCATAAGGGTCTTTTGCAAGGATGCATGCCAGAGTGATTATATGGTTACAGCTGCAAGTTGTCTTGGATATGACAATTTTGACACGCTTATTTCCTGGATGGGCTGCAATGACTATGGTAATTTTGCACCATATGAGGCATATTATAACAGCCTTTTGCAGCAGGGAAAAAAGCTTATTGTATGTACTGTAGGTCCGACTGAAGATAGTTATCTTTCAAACGACTTTGACAGGACAAATTATAACAATGACAGGCAAAAGAATTTCAATAATGCTCTTATCAACTGGGCGAATAATAATGGTGTAAAGGTTATTGATCTTTATTCATACATAGTCTCGCACGACAGTATTTATATTGATCCCGCAGATGGAATCCATTATCAGCCTCAGCCTACGACAGAACTATGGAATGTAATATTAAACTCAATCAGATAGTAATATGTTTTTACAGGATAGTAATATATCATTCCTATCAATCAGAATATAAGCATTCTTATTGTTAGATTTTGATGTAAAAGTTATTATTTTTTTATTAAATTAGTATCCTTTTTTACGACTAATTCATTGATTGAATATATAATTAATGCGTGACTTTGAAGAGTTTTATAAGCTAATAAATAACACTTTTATCCGGTTTGTAATTAAAGGCAGAAAAAGCGTTACATGCCACTTAAAAGAGTTTGTATAGAGAGCTGGTTCATCAATGAAGAAAAAATTGACTACAGTAAAACATATGCTTAAGCGCCATAGTTTGATTGCTGCTATGGAATTTATTGTATGGTCAATATTGTTTTTTACAATCATATTTCTGTTTTTCCGTGCATATTACAAGATACTGGTTAAAAATATAGAGTATGAAGATAGAATAAAGACTGTTGAAATATCAAAAACCTTTGATGATTATCTTGGAAAAGTAGAACTGCTTGTTGAGACGGCAGCTTCCGGAGTTGAGGACCTTTTGGCATCGGGAGCTTCCCACGACGAGATTCATGCCTATCTTGAGAGGCAGTCGGCAGACAGGTCCAATATTGTTTCAAATGATACGGATGGCATCTATGGTTATATAGATGGCAGTTATAATGATGGTTATAACTGGATTCCGTATGAAGGGTATGAGTGTACAGAACGTATATGGTACAAGACAGCGCTGGAAGCTGGCGGTGAGACTGTTATGGTTGAACCATATATTGATGCCAGGACAAATGTCCTTATAGTTACTGTTGCCAAATTGTTGAGTGATGGCGAGAGCGTTGTGGCTGCTGACATCAATGCCGGAGGAATTCAAAGAATTGTAGAATCATCTTTTGATGAGGATGAAGATCACGCAGTTATGATCATTGACAAGGGAGGACACGTTATTTCTCATAGTCAGGCCAGTGAGATTGGTTTGGATTATTCAAGTGAAACGGACCTTAACAGGAAAAATATTTATTCTTCCTGGCAAAAAAGTAACGGTGAATCGTTTCTTATAAACGTTGGATCAAAGGAATTCTTTGTTTCACAATATGAAATAAAATATGGCTGGATTTCAATGGTAATAACCAATAAAGCGATAGCTTATGAGCCAATAACCCGCCTGGTTATCTGGGGAGGGTGCATTTTTGTTTTCGGCATTTTGGTTATAGTTCTTATTGTGCGCAAACTCAATCAGAAAAGAAACAAAGCTGACAGTGATTACGACAGTTTGCATGCCTTATCGCAGATTTATATTATGCTCCATAAGATTGATCTTGAAAAAGATACTTTTGAGCAGATAATGTGCCACGACTATAGGGCTAATGAAGTGATCGGTGACAAAAAAACTGCGGCTTCAAAGGTTCTTATGGAAGCGATGCAGGAAGTTATAGACAACAGGTCTTTGGATGAGATTACAGAATTTATTGACCTTAGTACCCTTAAAGACAGAATGGCCACAAAAGATACAATTTCTATTGAGTTTCTGAACTATGAGCATTTGTGGTACAGAGGCAGATTTGTTGCAGTTGACAGAGATGGCTCCGGGAAGCTTTTACATGTTCTCTGGGCAGTTGAGCTTATAGATGATGAAAAGAGATTCAGGGATAAAATGCAGTATCTTGCTGAGACCGACAGGCTGACCGGAATTAACAACAGAGGTAGCGGAGAGAGCAAGATAAGAAAACTCCTTAGATTAAATAAAGGCGGAATGTTTATTCTTTTTGATGCCGATAAGTTTAAGAGCATTAATGATACATTCGGCCATGAAGCAGGGGACTGCGTGCTGATTGCAATAGCAGACTGCATGAAGCATTCCTTCAGAGAAAGAGATATTGTTTTACGACTTGGCGGGGATGAATTTGCTGTGTACGCGCCACTTGTGTATGATAAAGAAAGTGCCCGGCCTATCATAGAAAGATTTATGAAAGCCATAGATGATATCAATCTCCCTGAGATTAATGGCAGAAAAATATGTGTCAGTCTGGGAGTTGCTTTTTATCAGCAAGATGATATCTTTACTTTTGAGGAACTTTATAAGAGGGCTGACAGCTGTACTTATGAGAGTAAAAAAGTTCAGGGCAGTTTTGTGACTTACTATGGTGACAGGGCTTAAAGGGGCATAATGTGTTCATGCTTGCATGCTAAACATTATAGCTTTGAAATTCACAAAATATGAGAGAGTCGCGTTTGGGCGTATTCTGAATATACGAAAAAAGGAATAAATGGGGAAATTGTAATGGTTTCGATAAAAGATGTTGCCAGAGAAGCAGGCGTTGCAATCTCGACTGTTTCCAAGGTGCTTAATAATTATCCAAATGTCAGTGAGGCGACAAAAAAGAAGGTTAATGAGGTGGTTGAGAGGCTTGGGTTTGTGCCCAATGCAGTTGCTGCTACATTGTCATCAAAAAAGACCGGGCGCGTGGCGCTTCTTTTAAATCTTAATCTTAATATATCTGCAAGTGATGAGATAAATATGCAGTATATCTCAGGAGCTGTACACAAAGCAAAAGAACTGCAGCTTGATGTCATTACAGTTTTTACGTCGATGATAGAGGATATGACTGTGGATGAGGTCAACAACTATTTTGCCTCCCAGGGTATCAGAGGAATAATAATCTATGGCCTTACGACCAAGGATAAGGTCCTGCATAAGTTGATTGAGAGCGGAAACTTTAAGATTGTTGTGATAGATGCTCCTATGGTAAATGAGACTACTTCAGCAGTTGGAGTAGACCATGCCAAGGCTCAGTACGATATAGCCAAGAAGACAATAACAGATAATAAATGCAAGAAGATTCTTTATCTTGCAGGAGAAGAAAATGGTTATGTTACAGCCCAGAGACTTGCGGGGATAAAAAAGCTCTGTGAGGAAAAAAAGTTAAAGCTCACTGTGAGAAACGGAAAGTTTTCTGAACTTAGGGCGAGAGAGCTTACCATGCGTTTTTCCAAGAATAATGATTGCGTTGTATGCGCATCGGATCTTATGGCAATAGGCGCAATGAAGGCACTGATTGATATGGATATTTTCAGACCTGTATGTGGGTTTGACGGCATCATCCTAATGGGTTATGTAGGAAAACAGATGAATACTGTTAAACAGGATTTTGTCCAGATATCTGGATGCGCCGTTGAAGAACTTAACAGACTTCTTATGGGAGAGACCGGAAGGAATGTGGTAATGCCCCATACATTGGTTAGAATGAAGTATGAGGATATAATCTGCTAAAGAAATGCTGATTAAATCAGAGTTTCACCGCAATAATGAACATTATTAAATTTATGCTTGCGGAAAACGTTTTCCTATGTTAGAGTATTTGTATCAGATGAAGAAAACGTTTTCCAAACCCTTTGGAAAAGATGTATTTTGTTTTATAACGAGAGGAGAAGCGAAATGTCAAAGCACACGAACATGCAGAGAGATGTACTTGTTACAAACCTTGAGGAACAGCTTGAGGAGCTTGCCAGGGAGAAGTTTGGCAAAAGTCTGAAAGAGTGTACTGATCATGAGACATATTATGTCCTTCTTGAAATGACAACTCGTCTTATGGATGTTGCCGAGGTTTCTAATGGGGAGAAGAAGATTTATTATATTTCAATGGAATTCCTTATTGGTAAGCTTCTTTCAAACAATCTTATCAATTTAAGAGTATATGACAGGGTAAAAGAAATCCTTGAAAAGAATGGAAAGACACTTGCAGCAGTTGAAGAGTGCGAGCCTGAGCCTTCACTTGGTAATGGCGGACTTGGAAGACTGGCAGCGTGCTTCCTTGATTCAATTGCAACTTTGGGACTTGCAGGTGAAGGAATCGGTCTTAACTACCACTTTGGACTATTTAAGCAGGTATTTAAAGATCACCTTCAGTCAGCTGAGAAGAATGACTGGATCGAAGAGCAGTCCTGGCTTGAAAAGACAGATACTACTTTCGAAGTTTCTTTTGGCAAAAAGAAAGTTGTATCAAGGCTTTACAACATGAATGTTGTCGGATATGACACAGGAGTTAACAAGCTTCGTCTTTTTGATATAGAGTCAGTTGATGAGAGCCTTGTAAAAGAGGGAATTGACTTTGACAAGACTAAGATTGATAAGAACCTCACTCTTTTCCTGTATCCGGATGATTCTGATGAGGCTGGAAATCTTCTTAGAATTTATCAGGAGTACTTCCTTGTATCAAATGCAGCTCAGCTCATTTTGAGAGAGCAGAAAGAGCGTCAGTACGATCTTCATGAGCTTCATAACCATGCTGTTATCCAGATCAATGATACTCATCCTACAATGATTATTCCTGAACTTATCAGAATTCTTGTTGAGGAAAAGGCATTCAACATAGATGATGCCATTGATGTTGTAAGCAAGACTTGCGCATATACAAACCACACTATTTTGGCTGAAGCTCTTGAGACATGGCCACTTAAGTATCTTGAGAAGGTTGTTCCTCAGCTTGTTCCTTACATCAAGGAGCTTGATAAGAGAATAAAGGCTAAATATAAGAATCCTAAGGTTCAGATCATTGACAAGGATAAGAAAGTGCATATGGCATTTATCGATATCCACTACGGATTCTCAATCAATGGTGTTGCTGCTATCCATACAGATATTCTTAAGGACAGTGAACTTAATGATTTTTACAAGATCTATCCTGAGAAGTTCAATAATAAGACAAATGGTATAACATTCCGCAGATGGCTTCTTTCCTGCAACCATCCGCTTGCTGATTTCCTTTCACAGACAATCGGAGATGGATTCAAGAAGGATGCTATGAAACTTGAAAAGCTTCTTGAGCACATTGATGAGCAGGAGACATTGGACCGTCTCGAGGAAATCAAGAAGGGCAAAAAGCAGGAACTTGTAGCTTATCTTAAAGAACATGAAAATGTTGAAGTTGATCCTGATTCTATTTTTGATATTCAGGTAAAGAGACTTCATGAGTATAAGAGACAGCAGATGAATGCCCTTTACATCATTCATAAATATCTTGAGATCAAGGGCGGCAAGAAGCCTACAAGACCATTGACATTTATCTTTGGTGCTAAGGCAGCTCCTGCATATGTTATAGCAAAAGATATCATTCATCTTATTCTTGTTCTTCAGGAAATTGTAAACAATGATCCTGACGTTAATAAGTACATGAAGGTTGTTATGGTTGAGAACTATAATGTAAGCTATGCCGAGAGACTTATTCCTGCATGCGACGTTTCCGAGCAGATCTCACTTGCATCCAAGGAGGCATCCGGAACAAGTAACATGAAGTTTATGCTTAACGGAGCAGTAACTCTTGGAACAGATGACGGTGCAAATGTTGAGATTCATGAGCTTGTTGGTGATGACAATATCTATATCTTCGGTGTAAGCGCTGATGAGGTTATTGAGCATTACAAGAAGGCTGATTATGTTTCAAAGGATTACTACAAGAAGAGTAAGGTGATCAAAGAGGCTGTAGACTTTATTGTAAGCAAACAGTGCCTTAAGGTTGGTCACAAGGAAAATCTTGAGAGACTACACAAAGAACTTCTTAACAAGGACTGGTTCATGACTCTTATCGACCTTGAAAGCTACATTGCAAAGAAGGACGAGATTTTTGCAGACTATGAGAAGCGCGATAAGTGGAAGAGAATGATGCTCACAAATATCGCAAAGGCTGGATTCTTCTCATCAGATAGAACAATTGAAGAATACAACCGCGATATCTGGCATCTGAACTGATAATACATAAGATAAACAGGCCGTTCAGCGAAAATAATTAAAGCCATTTGGAGGCAGATTGAAATGCTTCTGAATGGCTTTATTTATTATCTGAAACTGCTGCAGAACCATATACAGCATAGGGCCTAATGGGCCTGGTGAGATACAGGTCAAATTTTCCGGTTCGTATGAGCTGCTCCATATCCTTCAAAGGAAAAATATATGAAGATAAGGATAGCATTTACAATCGTCATATTGGTGTCTATTATGCTGGGAGTAACAGCGTGTGGCTCGAATACAAATGATAATGCGGCAACAGAGACATCAACTTTAAGGGAAGAGCCTAAGGTAAATGAAGCGAGAACTGATATGAGTACAGCAGTTGTTTAATGCCTCCTGCCCTTATTTATGATATGATAATAATATAACAAACTAAATAACAATATACTAATGAATAGGAGGTATAGCGAAGATGGCGAAAACAGCGATTATTACCGGTGGCTCCAGAGGAATTGGGGAAGCAATGTCCTATAAGCTGGGAGAATTGGGTTACAATGTTGTGGTCAATTACAGAAGTGAATCGTCAAAGGCTCTTTCTGATAATATTGCAGAAAAACTTGCTGCAGATTATAAGGTTGATACACTTGTTGTAAAGGCTGATGTCAGTAAATATGAGGACTGCGAAGCACTGATAAAAGCTACTGTTGATAAGTTTGGGGACAATATAGATGTGCTTGTAAATAATGCCGGTATTACAAATAACTGTAACTTTATTGATATTACAAGGCAGCAATACGAGAATGTTATAAACACCAATCTGATGAGCTTTCTTCATATGTCTCATTTGGTTTTGCCGTATATGGTAAATCATAGCAGCAAAGATAATCAGTGTTGCATTATTAATACTTCTTCTATAGGTGGACTTATTGGCGTTATTAACCAGGCTGATTACTGCGCTTCCAAGGCAGGTATCATAGGTCTTACCAGAGCCCTTGCTTTAGAATTTGCTGCAAGAGGCATCAGAGTAAATGCAATAGCGCCTGGAATGATAATGACAGATATGCTAAGGGGAGTTAATCAGGATGAGTTAAAAGCGCTTGCATCCACAATACCACAAGGCTATATCGGAGATACTTCGGATATTGCAGGGGCTTTGGAATACCTTCTGAAAGCTCCTTACGTAACAGGACAGGTAATTTCTCCTAATGGTGGAATAGTACTTCAGTAATAGTTAGAATTTGAAACATACAATAATTGAAAAAGATACTGCCGCCAAGATGATTTCATACTAGGCGGCAGGTATTTTTTTGAAGAGGAAAGAAGCATATCAAAATTATCTAAATAGCAATATGTGAGCATTATATAGCAATATGTGATAAGCGACATGAAAGCACATAATAAATAATAGTCGAAAAATGATAAAGTCTGACAACTTCAATAGTTTATTGGTTTATATAATTATTTGCAATTTTTCGTGGTATTTGTTTAGGGAAATTAGAGGGGATGTATGGACAAGTATGTGGAGGAAAAAAGTGAAGATACTATTGTGTGATGATGATCCTGTTTTTTGTGATGACCTTGAAAGATATTTGGAACAGTACGAAATTACTAATAAGGAAGAATTTGTTATCAGGAAGGTATATTCAGGTCAGGATGCTCTGAATCAACTAAAAAAAGAAAAGTGGGATGTATTGTTCATGGATATAGAGATGCCGCATATTGATGGAGTAGAGGTGGGTGTTCGTGTACGTGAGCAATTAAATAATTATAGTCTTAAAATTATTTATGTTTCTTCTAAGTGCGGTTATGCAATGGATTTGTTTAAAGTGAATACGTTTGACTTTCTGATCAAACCTGTTAGTTATCAGGATTTAGAAGTAGTGATGAATAAACTTGAAAACTCAATGAATAGAAGCGGAGAGATGTTTGTCTATCATAAAAAAGGCCAAACAGTGCGATGCTTATTAGATGATATTTTGTATTTTGAGAGTAGTCTTAAGAAAACTATTATTGTCACAAAGACAAAGACGGATGAGTTTTATGCATCATTGAAGGATGTGTATGAAGAACTGAAAGATAAAAGTTTTTTTTATTGCCATAAATCAATTCTTGTAAATTACAACAGAGTGTCGGAGTTTTATTATGACAGGCTGGTACTGGATAACAATGAGGAGCTGGAAATAAGTCAGGCTAAGAGAAAAGAAGTAAGGAAACTAATTAGTGAAATGGGGATGGTAGGATGATTGAATTTAACATGCTTATGGTTTATTTGATTACCTATGCTCTATGTACATTTAGTATTGCACGTTTTTTTCGTAATGATAAGCAGATAAGTATTCCGATTTATAAAGAATTTGCGGCGTACTTCATTTATTACATAATGATATGTGCAGTATATGTATTTATTAGAATACCAATGGTAATGATGGTTCTGAACCTGGTTGGCTTATTACTGCTTTCAAGATTATATGAGAAAAAAATCAGAAACAATGTCATAATGGTTGTAATGATGTATGTGATGATGGTGGCTTCAGAATGTATGGCAATGATGTTTTGCAAATTTACTCCTCATAATATTTGGGAAAAGCAAGGAATTGCATCGCAGATGCCATTAATCTTTCAGTGTGTTGCTTTGGCACTTAATGTGCAGGTTTTTAAGAAGTTTGGCGCTATGAAAAGTAGTGATTATGTTCCCTGGAGATGCTGGGGAGGTGTTGTTCTGATACAACTGGTACTGGTATATTTCATGATAATGCTTTCAAATCAGATGCAGGCAGAATTTCTTGTACAGGCTACGCTTTTGATGACAGTAGTGGATTTTATTATTCTCTATATCTATGATGTTCTGATAAATTCAGAAAAAGAAAGAGTTAGAAATATTATACTTACGGAACAAAAAGAAAGTTATCTTAGAGAAATGGATATTCTCATGGATTCACAAAAGAGAGTTCGAGGTATCTATCATGATATTAAGAAT
The DNA here is from genome assembly GCF_900112195.1 of Butyrivibrio sp. YAB3001. Lineage (GTDB taxonomy): Bacteria > Bacillota > Clostridia > Lachnospirales > Lachnospiraceae > Butyrivibrio. The sequence continues at coordinate 103,101 of NZ_FOKR01000003.1, read as the reverse complement.
CATATTCTGGTAATGCGTTCTTATCTGGCGCAGAAGGATTATTCCAGTCTGAATGAGTATTTAGATAGGCTTCAGCAAGAGACTAAGCAGGCTGTTCCCAAAGTATATACAGGACAGCCTACAGTGGATAGTATCCTGAATTATAAGATTAATTCACTCAAGGATGTTTCTGTGAATATAGAAACCAGCATACCTGAAACAATGGGTATAGATGATTATGATATAACTGTTATTCTCGGAAATCTGTTTGATAATGCTATAGAAGCATGCAGCAAGATTGACAAAGATAAAAGGAATATCGATTGTTCCATTAAAATGGTAAAGAACCAGATGTTCATAACTATGGAAAATCCTTTTCAAGGAAAACTTCGATGGAATAATGGTAATCTTTTGACACAAAAGGCTGATAGTGGCAATCATGGCTTCGGACTTCAGAACGTAAGAAGAGTTGTGGAGAAGTACAATGGTATTATGGAAACATCAGATGAAAACAATATATTTAGGGTAAAAACAATGCTTTATCTTAGATGATAGCAAAAAAACTTTGGATTATGGCAATAAAAGCCATAATCCTTTTTTATTTGTTAATCTGTAAAAGAACTTGATCGACTGTTCAAAAATAAAAAAATTAAAAATCAAAAAACAAGTATGAAAAATGAGAGATTTTGGGAGAAAAGCAGTAATCAATATGGCTAAGAAGGTAGCAATAACGCAGGCAAATACAAGTTGTGCATTTTGGTTTTATCAGCCCAAGATGCCTAAGGCATTAGAAAAATTACGCAAAGTAAATTGAAAGATTTGAGGTGGCGAGGCATATGAGTATTATCAATGTGCAGAATGTAACAAAAAAATATGGTGAAAAGACAGTATTAAACAATATTGACTTTCAAATACCTTCCGGAGAGACAGTTGCAATTGTAGGACCAAATGGAACGGGCAAGACAACATTATTAGAGATTTTAATGACAATCAGAAAAGTTGATTCCGGAAAAGTGAATATCCTTGGAGAAGATGTAGATGATCAGAAGAATGTGGATGATATCCGTGGAAAAATCGGTGTCATGCTCCAGGAAGGCGGAATGTACAATTACATAAAATTGAAGGAAGCGCTTGATTTGTTTGCATCTTTCTATGCAGTAGGAAAAGAAAGAATAGAAAAACTGGTAGATTATTTTGAACTACAGCCTTATCTGAACTCAAAATATGAAAAACTATCAGGTGGCTGGAAACAGAGATTTCTTCTGGCAATTGCATTTCTTCAGGACCCGGATCTTATTTTCCTGGATGAGCCTACAACCGGTCTTGATCCTAAGGCAACCCAACTGGTATGGGACAAAATAAAAGGAGGCGCCCAGAAAGATAAAACTATTCTGGTTTCCACACATTCTATGGAAGAAGTTGATAAGTATTGCGATAGAGTGATCGTGCTTAACAAAGGAAAAGTTGTAGAAAACGATTCTCCTGAAAAGATAAAAGAAAAGCTTAATGTTGATTTCTTTTCAGATGCGTATTTTAAGCTTGTTGAAGGAGGAGAAAAGCAGTGAGATTATCAGTAAAAAGTATTTGGAAACAGTTTTGGTATGATTTGGTGATTTTCTTTAGAGAGCCGTTTTTTGCATTGCCAATTTTATTTTTACCGGGACTATTCTTTGTGGTATATGCAGGATCTATGGCTAAGTCCTATGGTAATATAGACGGATTTGCTCAGTATATTCCGATGTATATGATTCTTATTTCTTTTTTGACAGTCTTTTTTAATATAGGAACTCAGTATGTGACCGATAAACAGAGCGGAATATTCAAAAGACTCATTTTGTCTCCAATAAGTCTGTTCAATCTGGTTTTGACATATTCACTCAGAGGAATCCTTATATCTGTTCTTGGCTTTTTTGAAATGATTGCAATTGCAGTTTTCGTTTTCAAGATTCCTTTATCCGATAACATGGTCATGTTCTTCCTGGCATTTTTGATATCAGTGGTCATCATGATGCTCCTCAGCCTTACACTTCATGGATTTTTTAAGAATAGCAGGCAGGTAATGCCATTTACTATACTTGGATTCCAATATGTATTGTTTGCATCAGGAATGATCATGCCTGTGGATAAGATGCCAAAGGTGTTGCAGTACTTTGTATATGTTAATCCTGTTTATCATATGAACAAGATACTGGTTCGAGTGTGGTATAGAGTGGATTTGGAATTGATTAATATTTTGGCATTGGCAGCCTGGGTGGCTGTTTGCATTATTTTAATCCATTTTCAGAAAGGTCTTTCAACTGATAAGTAAAGAGGTAGAGCAGACTATTTTATGCTAAACCTGAATTATTCACGGCTTAATTACCAAGCCGTGAATAATTCAGGTACAATAATCGACAGACGGGGCAACAAGGCTTAAAACTTAAAACATACTATGATTGAAAAAGATACTGCCGCTAAGATGATTCCATACTGGGCGGCAGGTATTTTTTTGTAAAAACGAATGATCATGAGTATGCACCAGATGATGATGTTCATGACAACCCAGGATGAAAGTATCCTTCTTGGAGTAATACCAAAAAGCGCAATGTATACGCCGCACAGGTTGCAGGCTGCTAAAACTGCAAAACAGAAGGCAAATGCAAACAGGATTGTAACAAGGATTCTGCTAATTTTTTCTTCCCATAAGGCTTTCTTTGAGAAAATGCAGGAGCCGGCGAGAATAGCGAAGTTTAAAAGAACTACATTTATAAGATTGTAAAAGCTTCCAACGGCACGTACTGATGCTTCATGGGCAGTCGCAGCAAATAATCCTTTGTGATATATGAAATCATAAACAGAGGTTGCCAAAAAAACTGTATAGAGAATGCATACGCTGCCTATGATTATAAATGCTGAATAGTTAGGCAATCTGTGAAGAGTGCTTGTTTCAGCTTCAAACTGAGTATCTGTACAGTAGGGCTTTCCTTTCTTGAAACCACCGGCAACCAGGCTAAAGAGATACCAGCTGATCGGAATCGAGAAGAGGAAACAGGCGATGTTGTCATAGAGAGATGAAAAAAACCCCTTATTTATAAATTCAATGACATCGCTGTACATTTTATCGCCAAGTTTTCCAAAAGTTTTTGAAGCATCTGCAAGCTGAGAATAGGCAATCAGGCAGACAATCAGGGCGATAAAAAGACTTATGGTTATAGTTATAACATGCTGAAGAGTGAGAAAGCTCTTTTTACTAATGGTTTCATCAGGTGACTTATCAGTTTCATTTTTCTTGAAAATTGATGTAAATCTGAGCCCGATATTTGAGAGTGGGATAGTGAAAAATCCCTGAAAACAGTCGAGAAGGAAAAGTATTCCGCTTCTTCCTGCGGCAAGAGACCCGGTTCTTGCAAGAACATAATAAATTATGGTGAAATGCCAAAATAGAAGCTGTATAAATTCCCAGTCATCGTGATAATGCCAAACTGCAAGACTTATGGACTGCAGGGCGATGCATATCATATAGATAAATGGTTCGACCTTGGAATTGTTTTTTTCTGAAAGTGCTTTGTAGGTTATTCCCAACTTGTGTGCAAACAGTTCGGTGCATATTACAAATATTACAGCGAATATGAGTATTCTAAGTCCGAAGTGCATTCTGAAAAAATCACTACGGCAGAAGCTGTCTCCAAAGCACATATATTTTAGGTAAATGAAACCTATGATGTAACTGATTATTGCGGCGGCCTTGTATATGGGCCTGTTCTGTGTTGTTTCCATACTATCCTCCAATATAACTACATTTCCTTGTATTATCTTGCTGATTACATTACTTGTTTTGGTAATTGTGGCTATTGTAAGTCTAAAGCAAGTTTTTTGTTATACTTCTTCATCCGGAACATATTCTAGTATGTCTCCCGGCTGGCAGTTTAGTTCTTTACATATTGCATTTAATGTGGAAAACCTGATGGCCTTTGCCTTGTTGTTTTTAAGTATTGAAAGGTTGGCAGGGGTTATATCGACTCTTTCAGCAAGGTCTCCTGCGCCAATTTTGCGCATTGCCATTACAACATCTAAATTAACTCTTATCATGTCTCTCTCCCTTACACTGTAAAATCAAGTTCATCCTTCATTTCAACTGCTTTTGCAAATGCATGGCCAATAACTCTTATAATGGGAGTTACAAAAGCAGTAGCTGCGGTGATGATGAATATCATATAGGTGCAGGTTATGCCTATGAAAAAGGTAATGACTCCGGCGCTGAGAACAAGGTCGCTAAGCCTCTTAAGAGCCTTTACGTTTTCGGTGGTGAATACTTCGCCTTTTTCAATTCTGACAATTAGCTTATACAACAGGTATAGGAAAAGAAATAGAAGTCCTGCGCAGATATAGCCGCCAATGAGCAATATCCAGAACCTGTAACGGTCATCGACAAGAGGTGTAGTCTTGGTCATGACTATTCTTACGATAGGTGTCCCCCAAATGCACATGATAACAGCGATTATAGCCATTATGACGATAAATGCCTTGGTGACAAAGATGCTTGATATTGCTTTGAAGTTATTGTCTTTTTGCTTAGTGTTCATATTCTCCTCCAACGGGTAAATGGAATTCCATGGGTTAATAATAATCCTTCTACAAATTGATTGTCAATATAAAAATATCGAAAAACGATATATAAATATTGAAAATCGATTATTAGGGTTACCGCGAGCAGAAGCCTCAATCAATTATCAAGTTCCAAATGTGTATTCGTCCATGTATTATGTGGCAGGCCGCCCTTTCTGGCGATGCTGTTCATAAGAACAATAAACACTATCGGGAAAAATATTATACAGGCTGATGTCAAAACTGTCCTTTGGAAATTGGTGGAATCAACTCCAGTGTAACAACTTGCAGTACTTACAATAAGAATAATTGATATGATTGCCACCATTGGCTCTGCAAAATACAAAATAATATTTCTATATAAAAGATTTTTGGCCGTTACCTCACTCTGATTCTTGTTATCGCTAACTATTTTCACCTTAACCAGGGCATTTCCAATGGTCTGCTTCTCCCAGAGCTTTGGAAGTACTATGAAGTAACCTGCAAGAAGTATGATTTTTAACAATTCCACCTGTAAAAATTCTGAATGGATAAATCCGGCAAAATAATGATAAGCCACATAATTCACAAAAAAGTTGATCAGATTGCATACAAACCAGTCAACGGCAAATGCAGTAAAGGCGCGGATAATCTCCATCCTTTCGCCTCTCTTGGCAGCAATCATATCCATTTCTTCAACAGATGGCAGAAAACGCATCAAAATCGGAGCTGCTGCAAATCCTATCATACATCCCAAAGTGTTGTTCATAAGATCATCAACATCCGGACATCGGAACGCATATGGATATATTCCCCAAACACCGGAAAGCTGCGTCATCTCATAGAACATGCTTATCAGGAAACCTATCCATAAAGCTCTTTTCCATGAAACTCTAAAGTAATACCTCAGATAAAATCCAAGTGGCACCTGCATAATAATATTTGCAATGATCTGAAACAGCATTGCTGAAGTAAGGAGTTTCTTCCAATTAGCGCCAATAAACCATGTACTCGAATCTGATGAAACAAATCCTGCTGCTGACATAGTTGATATTATGTTGTTAAACAAGTGATTATTAAAGGTAGCCGGTTTTCTATCCAAAACCTCCTGTATCGTAGGTAATGGAAGAAGTGTCAAAAAGAAAGCGCACATCATGTAAAACACAAAAGAAAAAATAACTGTGGCCCTCATTACAGACAATCCATTATATTTGCGATAATTCCACACAAGAAAAGGAATTGAAATCAAGCAAAAAACGAGCGGAAATATAGAAATAGCAGTAACAATCGGGAATGAATAATTTGATAAATTAGATAACATCGCAAGCCTCTTTCATCAGTAATCTGTACAGTGGACGTAGTAAGAAAAAACTGTCGATACCGTACAAAATCTACTATACACGATTTTCTCTGATTTATACAGCCCAGAGCAAGCTATTTTAGCCTTATTTCTTGCATTAAACTTATGCAAACCAAAATCTCGGGTTCACGTTGTTGACTGACTACTCAAAGACTATAGCTGTCATATTAAAATCCATATCTGCCATAAAAACTTATCTCTTAGAACCGTCTTATAATGTTATACTATGAAGATAGTTGTTTGATATTTAATTACGGAATTATTGGGAGATGGGATTAGTGTATGGATACGGATAAGATGAATAAAATTTTGGCAAAACAAAACGAATTAGGGGAAAGATGGGAATATGATGGGGAAGGTACAAACAAAGCCAGGCTGACTCGTTTCAGTTTTGGTGATAACAAGAAAAGCAGCATTGTTGTCTGCGAAGATGGGATTAGCAAGACAGTAAGTAAGGATGAGATTGGAAGCGGATACAGCATTGAGAATGATGGGAAAGTTCTTTTGACAGTGTATGAGCCGGAATTTGAGGATTATGAGATTACCAGAAGCACTTCAAAGGAAACAATTACCCGTAAGACTGTTGACGGAATTAAGGTGTCGCTCAGCGAAGGGAAAAAGAAATTTATCAGAAATTCAAAGCATGCAGTCATAACTTTGAAAATCTCTGATGGTTTACTCTTTGGCCTTGGAAGTCATGAAGAGGGATACAGATGCCTTAACGGGATTGATCTGCCTCTTTATCAGGAAAACTTAAAAATCTCGATTCCGTTCTTTGTTTCCACCGCAGGCTTTGCATGCCTAGTTGATAATAATTCGTATATGCGATTTGACAATACTGAGACTTCAGTTGTGAAAATATACGTGGACTGCGCGGATCATTTGGATATGTATCTTTTTGCGGGAGAGCTTGATGAGATACATAAGGCTTATAGGAGCCTTACCGGAATTACGCCAATGATGCCTAAGTGGGCGCTTGGATATGCTCAGTCCAAGGAAAGATATGAAAACGCTAAGGAGCTTCTTGACGTTGTTCAGAAATACCGGGATTTGCAGGTGCCACTTGATCTTATCGTTCAGGACTGGCAGTACTGGGAAGGTGGCCTTTGGGGCCAAAAGAGCTTTGATAAGAGCAGGTATGCGGATATCGATAAAGTAATAGACAAGATACATGCTCTCGGAGCTCATGTCATGATTTCTATATGGCCAAATATGGATGGAAATGGTCCTGATCAGAAGGAATTTCTTGAAAAAGGACTTATGCTAGGAGATGGTTCGGTCTACGATGTTTTTAACGCTGATGCAAGAGACGTATACTGGCAGCAGGCGTATGAAGGCCTTTTTAAATATGGAATTGATGCCTGGTGGTGTGATTCCTCGGAGCCTTATGATGCAAACTGGGAAGGCGAGGTCAGACCGGACAAAGAACTTAGGACGAAGAAAGCAGTCAATGAGTATAAAAAATATGTTGATGATGCGGATGTCAACGTTTATTCGTTATATCATTCCATGGGGATTTATGAGCATCAAAGACAGGCTTCAGGTAAAAGAGTTTTGAACCTTACGCGTTCAGGCTATGCAGGTCAGCACAGGTATGCTACCGTAACCTGGTCTGGGGATATCAGCGCCTCATGGGAGACTTTGGAAAAACAGGTCTATATTCTGCAAAATTATACGATTTGCGGTGAAGCTTACTGGAATAGTGATATCGGAGCCTTTTTTGTAAAAAGAGGAAGTCAGTGGTTTTGGAATGGTGAATATGACAGAGGTTGTGAAGATGATGCTTACAAAGAACTATATGTAAGATGGCTTCAATTTGCGGGATTTACTACTCTGATGAGGTCTCACGGAACAGATACACCAAGGGAAATATGGAATTTCGGAGAACCCGGCACTGTGTATTTTGATGCTATCAAAAAGGCAATTGAGTTAAGGTATACGCTTCTTCCGTTTTTCTATTCTATGGCAGCCAAGGTGACTTTTGAAGGAATCATGCCTGTAAAACCGCTTGCTTTTTCTTTTCCTGAAGATAAAGGGGCTTTGGAAGCATTCGATGAATACATGTATGGAAATGAGGTTTTAGTGTGCCCTATAACAGCCAAGGGAGTGACGGAAAAAGATATATATCTTCCAAAGGGGCTCTGGTACGATCTGTATACGAAAAAATCATACGAAGGCGGAAGAAATATTAAGATTTCAGTTGATCTTGAACATATTCCTGTTTTTATAAAAGCAGGAGCAATCCTTCCGACAGTTGAAGTCATGCAATATACTGATGAGAGAAAAGATGCCCCTTATAAAGTTCTTGCTTTTTCGGGTGCAGATGGTTCTTTTGACCTTTATGATGATGCTGGCGATGGCTATGACTACGAAAGTGGTGAGTACAGTCTGATTCATATCGAATATGATGACAAAAAGCATTCGATAAAACAAGAGCAGCTTGGAAAAGATAAATATGCCCATGAGGTAGTATTTGAGATAATAAAATAAATGAGGTTAAAAATCTGTATTTAGATGCAGTTCGCAAATAGCGAAGCAAGAATAACTGTAAATATTCCTGAAACAGCGATTGCAAGGCCACTCATGGCACCTTCAACTTCACCGATTTCAATTGCCTTGGCTGTTCCGATAGCATGTGAACTTGCACCGAAAGCAAGACCTTTTGATATAGGTTCTTCAATCTTTGCAAGTTTGCAGATGAGTTCACCGAACATGTTTCCGAGGACACCGGTTATGATTATAACTGCAACGGTTATGGTGACATAGCCGCCAAGTTCTTCTGAAACACCCATACCGATCGCTGTTGTGATTGATTTGGGTAGTAAAGTAACATATTCTTCGTGGGACAGATTAAAAATCCTGGCAAGCACTAATACTGTTGTGAGACTTGTGACTGTTCCTGCAAGTAATCCCAAAAGGACGGCTTTATAGTTCTTTTTCAGAAGTTCTAATTGCTCATAAAGGGGAATTGCAAGGCATACTGTCGCAGGTGTAAGCAGGTAGCTTAAATACTTGGCGCCTTCATTATAAACTTCATAGTCAATTTTTCCTGCTATAAGGACCACACAGGAAACGACAATTGAAATAAGAAGTGGATTAAATAAACCTATTTTGAATTTTTTCTTTAATAAAACGCCTACCATATATGCAGTAAGGCTAAGTGTTACTCCGGCAAACAGCGAGTTTTGAAAAAGTTCATTCATCTTTCTTTTTACCTGCCTTTCTGATAATTATCTGTGATACCCAGCCTGTTGCAAGCATTACAGTAATTATTGTGACAACTGTAATAATGCTCACGGGAAGAAGAATTGCTCGAAGATTTGACCAGCTGGTCATCAGACCTACGCCGGCAGGGATGAACATGACAGGCATGATCTCAATAAGGAAAACTCCGGTTTCTTTTACATCCTTTAGTTTTACTACTCCGGATAATAAGCCGATAAAAAGAAGCACCATTCCGTAGATACTTGCCGGTATAGGAAACGGAAGGCATATTTTCAGTATTTCGCCAAGAAAAGATATGGCTAAAATGATAAGGAACTGCTTGATATATTTCATTTTTTTACCTTTCAAAACAAAAAACTATATTTACACCACCGACTATTATAGGATGGATTTTGTCATTGTCAATGAATAAAAATACGAGCATTCAGTGGATTTTTATTTGAAAAGCGAGTAAAATTCCTTATTGTGAAGGGAGAATATACAGATGTTTGAAGAATTATATGATCAGGCTGTAGCCATTACTGAGGAGTTATGCGAAAAAGCAGGACTTAAGAAAGGACAGATACTTGTTGTGGGTTGTTCCACATCAGAGGTTTGCGGAGACAGAATAGGCACAGGATCTAATCTGGATGCTGCAAAGGCAGTCTTTTCAGGAATATATAAGGTGGCTACAGACCGTGGAATCTATATTGCAGCCCAGTGCTGTGAACATTTGAACAGAGCGATAATCATAGAGAGAGATGCAGTGCCGTTTCAGGAAATAGTAAATGTTATACCGCAGCCCAAGGCAGGCGGCTCTTTTGCAACAACTGCTTATCAGACTTTTGCAGATCCTGTTGCCGTTGAAGAAATCAGAGCTGATGCGGGACTTGATATCGGAGATACACTTATCGGCATGCATCTTAAAAAAGTTGCTGTTCCGGTGAGACTTGATAATCATGAACTTGGTAAGGCTCATATTACAGCTGCCAGAGTCCGCCCTAAATACATCGGTGGATGCCGCGCGCAGTATGATGAGAAATTGGGCTGAGGGATAACGCATACGGGTATCGTCAAGCTTTTCAGATGTAGTTTATGAAATTGAGGTACAAATTATTTGACTTAATCAGAACGTTAGATTGCACAGTTCCAAAAGTCTCGTCGTGTCTGTGATTTTTATCAATATCAGTAATCGGAAATTCCAACCGCAATTTTCTCAATCTGCAGGCAGCCCTTATTTGCTTTTATGATAAAAGAATATTCATTTCCGATTTCATGCAGCTTCTCCTGACATTCTTTATCTTGAATGGCAGAGTGAAGCTGTTTTTCTTTTTCTTCATCATTCTCATCCGGAAGTAATTTGTAAGCATCACTATCCTTAAATTCTTTAATTGCATACTGTATTGCGGCTTGAATATATTGCCTGTAGGGATCATTTTTACTTACAGATGAAAGGGCAGTAAATTGGATATCATTTATCTGTTTCTTTGAGGTTGCATGTTTACATTGTTCTTCAACATCCCTTCTTATGATCTCAATACGCAAGGCCTGTGCATAGAGCCTTGGGTTATGTGCTCTTAGATAGTCCATTTCTTTTGGCGTAAGTTTCTTTCCAGACTGAAGTTTTGCCATTATTCTGGCCATCATTCGTCCTTCTTCTTCGCTTTCTTTTGGAGTATTTGAAGCAAGTATTTCAAGGACAGAAGAAGTGTATTCGTGATATGTTCTGTTTGATATTTTTTCCATTTTTGACCTTTTTTTCTTTGGTTGTGAAATTTGATTTCAATACTTCCATTTGCTATATCGGCAAAAATCACCGTAAAATTACGGATTTATAAAAAATAAATGAAGGAATAATCTGCATGCTGAATCAAGCCGATAATATTCTTATAGGACATCCCCATGAAAATTTGTTTCGCTGTTCATTTTATATGGATTTTGAGCGTGAACAGCAATTATTAACACCGCATAAACAATCTAAAACAATCATGAAACTACTATTAAACAACGTTTCTGGCGTCTTATATGATAAAAAATATGATTGAATCGCAATTATAATTTTTTTAAATAAGATGCAGTAAAAGAGGGGGACTATCATTAAATGAAAGCGTTTTCGGCCGACCATCTTATACAGATTGCAATTGCTTTATCAGCAGAAAAAAACATAGACAGACTGCTTGATATGATCTTAAAGGAGGCTATCACAATAAGTACCTGCGATGCGGGAACGGTTTATGTAAGAGAGGGAGAACAGCTCTTTTTTCATAATACATATACGGGAGCAAGTGGATTTCCTGACGCCTCGTCAAATATGCGAAAGACGATGCCGCCCCTTAAACTTACAAGAGAGTATGTCAGTGCATGCGCAGTGCTAGATAAAAAGAAGATAAATATACCGGATGTCTATGAATCTGTTGAGTATGATTTTTCCGGAGCAAAAAAATATGATGCAATGAACAATTACCGGACAAAATCCATGCTGGTAATACCGCTTGAGGATGATAAAGGGGAAGTTCTTGGAGCGCTTCAGCTGATAAATGCACAGAATGAGAAAAAGGAAGTGGTGCCATTTCCGGCAGAAGTAGAAGATATAATATACGCTCTTGCTTCACTTGCAGCAGTAAGTCTTACCAACAGAAGACTGGCAGCGCAGGTACTTGATACATTACATTCTTTCGTGGAAGTAATGGTAGAAGCAATTGATACCAGAAGCTCCTACAATGCCAATCATACAAAGAGTATGGTGGGATATGCCAGAAAGTTTCTTGAATATATAGGCCAGCATCACGACAACAGAACTCTTACTGAAGAAGAAGCAGATTCGTTTTTGATGAGTGTATGGCTCCATGATATAGGCAAACTGGTCATTCCGCTTGAAGTTATGGACAAAGCCACAAGGCTTGGGGAGAAAAAGGAAGTAGTCAAGAACAGAGTGACAGTTGCCTGTCTCATGGAAGAGATAAGAGGGTTAAAAAATCCTGAAGAAAAAGAAAAGGCCGATGAAGCAATAAAGAATCTAAGAGATGCTTATAAGCTCATAGAAGAATGTGATACGAAAGGTTTTTTACCGGATGATCTGATAGAAAAACTGAAGCAGGCTTCACAGCTAAAATGTCTTGATGAAAATGGATGCGAACAGACTCTTTTGTCGGAAGATGAGCTTATTGCAATAACTGTCAGAAAAGGAACCCTCACTGATGAGGAGAGAAATATCATGCAGAGCCATGTTGTATACACAGGCAGGATGCTTGATAAGATGAATTTTGAAGGGATATATGCCAACGTTCCGAAATGGGCTGCTGCGCATCATGAACTTCTGGATGGTTCAGGATATCCCCAGCACGTTAAAGCAGATGATATCCCGTTACAGGTCAGATTCCTTACGATCATTGATGTATATGATGCTCTGACAGCGGAAGACAGGCCATATAAGCCACCAATGCCACCGGAAAAGGCACTTGGCATTTTGGATAACATGGCCGAAGAAGGAAAAATTGATAAGAATATATTGGAACTATTTAAAGAGAGCAAAGCCTGGGACAAAAAAGGAAGTTAAGGATCAGTAAATACCACTATCCGGAAAGGAGCGCCTATGAAAAACGGAAAATTAGGAGCTAAGAAGATAGCGATAATTGCAGCGGCTGTGCTAGCAGGAGTGGCAGCAGTTTTTCTCTTTTTCTTTAGCAACAGACTTTCAGCTACTACTATGAGACTCTTGAAAACTCAGGGAGTTGTTAAGCTCTTTGAGAAGGAAAAAGAAAAAACGATCAAGACCAACTTAAGACTTGCCAATGGAAACGTATTAAATACTGATACTGAGAGCCTTGCAGCAATTGCTCTTGATGATACCAAGATTGTCACGATAAATGACAGCAGCCGTGCACAGTTTGACCAAAAGGGAAAGAAGCTAAATATAAAGCTTACAGATGGAAGTCTTTTCTTTGAGGTAACCAAAAAGCTTGAGGCTGACGAGACATTTGATATCAAAACTTCCACAATGGTAGTTGGAATAAGAGGAACATCCGGTTACGTAAGTTGTGATGAAGATGGTTATGAAACTCTTTATATTACCGATGGTAAGGTATTTGTTATAGGGACAAATCCGGTTACAGGTGAGGTCAAAGAGATATATGTTGAGGCAGGTCAGAGACTTAGAGTTTATCTCTATAACGACAGAACTGTCGATAGTATAATGTTTGAACTTGAAAACGTGACAGAAGATGATCTTCAGCAGGCAATCAAGGACAGACTGATTGAAAATGAAACTCTTATGGAAAAGGTTTGTGCAAACACAGGATGGTCAGCAGAAAAGATCATGGGAATCGAAGAAATTCCTGAAACTATGACAGCTACGGATCCTGGAGAATTCATAACGGATGAAAACGAAGCAGCTGAGAATGAAGAGGTTGCCGGGGCTGAAGAAACTGCTGACGAGCAAAACGAGGAAGCTGAACCGGAAGCAGAGGACGTAAAGCCTGAAGATGAAAGCGCAGTAGAGGAGACAGATGCAGAAGCTGAGGCTGAAGAGGCAGAAACTTCTGAGAAGAAAGATAATACTGCTGGTGATAGTTCTAAGAAGACGGATGAAAAGGGAACAGGAAAAGCAAATAGCGGATCTAATGAAGGAACACAAAATGATGTGAATATTCCGACTGGTAATACAGCCCAGACAGCACCTGCTACCCAGGAAGTTACAGGGGATAGCGTAAATGCTGCAAGTGAAGCTGCATCTCAGGAGACCGAAGAAGAGAGAAAGAAGAGAGAACTTGAGGAGTGGGAAGCATTCCAGGAAGCATTAAGGGCTAGTGAACAGCAACAGGCAGAAGCGGCAGCCAGAGAGGCAGCCGAGGCAGAAGCAGCTGCAAGGCAGGCTCAGATGGCTAGTGAAGCAGAAAACGTAAGCGATGAGCAGCCGCAGCAGAATCAGGATGCTGTAGAACCTGTTGATGAAAATCCTCATAAGGATGAGCCATGGAATGATAACCCTGATGATTGGCAGGACAATCCTGATGACTGGCAGGATAACCCAGACGACTGGCAGGATAATCCAGACGATTGGCAGGATAACCCGGATGACCCTAACGCAAATCAGGAACCATAAAATATGAAGATAAGAAGTTATTTTAAACGACCAAAATACCGTAATTTTGCCATTCTTTTCTTTATACTGACTGTTTTGTATACCATTGCTGTATATTTCAAGGTGGTTAACAGAGCTGACAAATGGCTGCAGGATGCTTTTTTCCAAAAGCCGCAGGCAGTGTCCTCTGAAGTGGTGATTATCGGGATAGATGATGAAACTATTGAAAAACTGGGTGCATACAATACCTGGGACAGGCATGTAATGGCAAAAGCCCTGGAAGTTCTTTCATCTGCTCCCGATAATAAACCTGCTGTTGTTGCAATTGATGCGCTTTATATAGGAGATACGGAAAGTGAAGCAGATGAGCATCTGGCAAAAGCGGCAAGTAATCTTGGAAATGTCATAGTAGCATCTGCAGGAGTATTTGGCTCGGGATTTATCGAGGATGAAAATGGCAAGTTCCAGATGCATGGGCACATGGTCTTTAACTATGAAGAACCGTATAAAGAACTGGCTCTTGTAACTACTCAGGGACATATCAACGCCATGTATGACATGGATGGTATACTTCGTCACTCGCTTTTATATTTTGATTACGAGGATAGCTCAGGTAATAGTAGAAGAATTTATTCCATGGCTCACGAAGCAGCAAGATTGTACTGTGAGAAAAATGGGATGGTATTAACAGATCCTGAAGTTGATGAAAGAGGACATTTTTATCTTTCTTATTCCTCGGAGCCCGGAACTTATGATGACGGCATGAATCTATATAAGCTTATAAACGGCGAGGTGCCATCCGACTATTACGCTGACAAGATAGTGCTAATAGGACCGTATGCAGCAGGACTTCAGGATGAATACTTTACACCGATAGCCAGAGCCCAGAAAATGTATGGCGTTGAATATCAGGCAAATGTTATTGAGGCGCTTATTCGCGGAGATTATAAGAAGGAAATGCCGGATATTTTGCAGGCTTGTCTTATGTTTATCGCGGTGCTTGTGTCCATAACAGTTTTCCTTATGGTTCCGGTGAAACTTGCTACAGGTTTTCTTGCTTTCTTATTGATAATATCATTTGGTGTGTCGTACATTCTTTATTTTAAGGGCTTTATAGTGCATATTATCTGGATGCCCCTTGGAGTTATCCTGATGTATGTGGCATCACTTATTGTACATTATGTAAGAGCGGCCCTTGAGAAAAGAAAAGTCACAAAGACCTTCGAGAGATATGTTGCTCCGGAAATAGTTAAGGAAATCATGAAAGAGGGCATGGAAAATATCGGACTTGGCGGGAAAACCTGCGATATTGCGGTTCTTTTCGTTGATGTCAGAGGCTTTACGACTATGTCAGAGAGACTGACACCTGAGAAGGTTGTCTTTATCCTTAATAAGTATCTGACTATGGCAAGTGGCTGTGTTGAAAAAAATCATGGAACTCTGGATAAATTTGTAGGTGATGCTATGATGGCGTTCTGGGGAGCTCCGCTTCCGCAGGATGATGCAATTTATAATGCAGTCAGGACGGCAATGGACATTATTGAAGGGGCAAAAAGAGTTTCTGACGAGTTAAAAGAAGAAATCGGAGAAGAACTAAGAGTTGGCGTTGGAGTAAACTATGGACCTGCAGTTGTAGGAAATATGGGCGCTGAAAGACATATGGATTATACAGCGATAGGTGATACCGTAAACACTGCAGCAAGACTTGAAGCCAACGCTCCGGGAGGCACAGTTTATATAAGCCGCGTAGTTGCTGACGCGCTTAAGGACAGAATAAAAGTAACCTCCCTTGGCGGAACAATCAAACTTAAAGGAAAGGCCGAAGGCTTTGAAGTTCTTAAAGTTGAAAATCTTAGCTGATTTAAGCCTTTTTCTTGGGGCCTGTTACATGCTGACTGATAATACTGCGAACACTCTTTTCAAGATGAGGCTTTAACTCTTCCAGGGAAATGGGATCGCCATACATGATTGAACTGTAGCCTGTTGCGCCAACAAGCTCGATTATCATAAAAAGCATGACCTCAGGGTCACTAAATTCGAATTCGGATTCTTCGATCATTTTACGATATATTTCACCAAAATCTACGTCCTCACTACTCATAGGAGTGGTGAGGGCTTTTTTAAATACAGCCCAGCTTAAATCTTTGTGGATAAAAGCCAACAGGCCTTTATTGGCTTCAAGTTCGTCAAGAACATGATCCATTATAAAAATCAGTCTTTCTTCAAAACCGGAAATATTGGCCTCCTGAAGTTCATTGTAAGCCTGCATGAAAAGCTGACTGGACTTGTGCGAGATTAGACGGTTCTTTATATCATATTTGTCTTTAAAATATAAATAGAAAGTTCCCTTGGCAACTCCTGCCTTATTAACGATATCTGATATGGAAGTCTTGTTGATTCCCTGAGAAGTGAACAACTCAAAGGAAGTGTTGAGAAGATTTTCCATCTTTAATTTCTTATTATGATCTACTTTTCCCATTTTCTTTTTTAATTCTTACCTCTTTCTAATTACCTATATTACCATGTCGCCCTTTTTTATTGAATAGTAAAACCCTATTCATTACTAACAAAAAAGGAACTGAGAAAAAATATAAATTAAAATTATTGACCGTTGGTCATTTATATGTTATACCATACTATAGAAAATGACCAACGGTCAATAATTATTTTCAGAAATAGAATGACACTCTGAAAAAAGTTATCAGTTAGAACTGTTGGATTAAACGTTTTCAAGCGCTAAATTAAAATATGAAATGCGTTTGAAGGAAGAGGAGGAAGTTATGAACAAGCTTTCACATTTAATTGTAAAGCTTAGATATGTCATCCTGATTGCAGCTATAGCACTTCTTATTCCTGCAGCAATTGGATATTTTAACACCAGAGTTAATTACGATATCCTGACATATCTGCCCAAGGATATTGAAACAATGAAAGGTCAGGACATTCTTCTTGATCAGTTTGGAACAGGATCTTTTGTTCTTTATGTTGTAGAAGGCATGGAGGAGAAAGATGTGGCAACTTTAAAGGCTAACATTGAGAAGGTTGACCATGTTTCAGACGTTCTCTGGTATGACTCACTTATGGATCTTTCCATTCCAATGGAGATGATTCCCGATGATGTGTACAAGGCATTTAACGCAGACGATGCCACAATGATGTTTGTCATATTTGATGAAGGAACATCTTCAGACGGCACAATGCAGGCAATTGAAGATATCAGAAAGATTTCCAATAAACAGTGCTTCATGAGCGGCATGAGCGCAATCGTTACTGATACCAAGAACATGGCAGAGAGAGAAACACCTATATATGTAGGAATTGCTGTACTTCTTGCAGTGATAGTTCTTTCACTGACAATGGATTCATACCTTATACCTTTGTTCTTCCTGCTTAGTATAGGAATGGCAATCATCTACAATATGGGAACAAACGTATTTAAGGGAGAGATTTCCTTTATAACCCAGTCACTTAGTGCAGTACTTCAGCTGGGAGTTACACTTGATTACTCAATCTTCTTATGGCACAGCTACCAGGAAGAGCTTGAGCATAATGATGACAAAAAAGATGCAATGGCAAATGCAATCTCTGCAACCTTTACATCAGTCATCGGAAGTTCAATTACTACCGTAGCCGGTTTCGTTGCACTTTGCTTTATGAGCTTTACACTTGGTCTTGACCTTGGTGTGGTAATGGCTAAGGGCGTTGTGTTCGGAGTTATTGGTTGTGTAACAATTCTTCCAAGCATGATCCTTGTTTTTGACAAGCTCATTGAAAAAACAAAGCATAAACCTTTAATGAAAGAGTTTGTTAAGACCCCAAAGCTGGTTGCAAAGTTTTATCCGGTATTCTTTATTGTTTTCCTGGCTCTTTTGATGCCGGCTATTTATGGAAATAACCACACAAGCGTATATTACGATCTTACTCAGACACTTCCTAAGAGTCTTGAAAGTGTTCAGGGCGCAGACAAGGTTGATGAGAAATTCGATATGAATTCAGCATACATGCTTCTTGTAGATAAGAACCTGGATTCAGCATCAATGACTCAGATGATAAAAAAACTTAAGAACACTGATGGAATTATTTCAGTACTCGGCACAGATTCAGTGTTCGGACCTGCATTTCCCAAGGAATTCATTCCTGAGGATGTTATGTCAAAGCTTGAGAGTGATGAATGGAAGATGGTTCTTTTGACAACTGATTATAAGATAGCTTCCGATGAGATAAATGCTCAGATTTCATCAATCGACAGCATAGTAAAGAGCTATGATCCAAAAGCTATGGTAGTAGGTGAAGCACCTTGTACAAAGGATCTGATAAGCATTACAAATCATGATTTCCAGGTAGTAAATACAGTATCTATCGGACTTGTTTTCCTTATCATTGCATTTGTTCTAAAGTCCGCATCACTGCCATTTATCCTGGTTGCAGTAATTGAATTTGCAATCTTTGTAAATATGGGTCTTCCATTCTATACAAAGACAACAATTCCGTTCATTTCATCAGTTGTTATCGGAACAATACAGCTCGGAGCTACAGTTGATTATGCAATCCTGATGACAACAAGATATCTGAATGAGAGAAATGCAGGACATGATAAGAAAGAGGCTACATTGATCGCTCTTACAACAAGCATGAAGTCAGTTATAGTTAGTGCGCTTAGTTTCTTCGCAGCAACATTCGGAGTAGGAATGATATCAAGTATTGATATGATTGGTTCTCTATGTAATCTGATGGCAAGAGGCGCGATCATCAGTATGTTTACAGTTATCCTGGTTCTGCCTGCCATGTATATGATATTCGACGGACTTATCATGAAAACCACGTTTGGAATGCATGTAAATGATGATAAGCCGCATCATCACGGTGGGGACCTTATTCATAGACATAAAGTGGCATGACTTCTTAGATGAAATTATAAAAATGATTCAGTTGCAAATAGGTCCGCGATATGGTCGTACGTGAACGAAATATTTGCAAAATAAAATGACAATACTGTCGAGAAAAGAGGAGAGTTATGGTTAAGAAGAATCTTTTAAGATCAATATCAGTAATTATGGCATGCATGATGGCTGTTATGACAGTTGCATGCGGCTCAAATAATGTATCAAGCACAGTGCAGGAAACAGCAATCGAGTCTCAGGCAGAGGAAAAACTTGAAAGCACACTTCTTGCGACAGCTGCGTCACATACAAGTGAGGGAGAGTCAGGTAAGGTTGAGACTGTATACGTAACAGCAGATGCAAATGGTGCAGTTAATGATGTAGTTGTTAGTGAATGGCTCAAGAATGCAACAGCTTCTTCTGAACTTTCAGATGCTACACAGCTTAAGAATATCGTAAATGTAAAAGGTACAGAAACCTTTAAGGATAATGGTGATGGCACTTTGACATGGGAGGCTGAAGGTTCTGATATTTATTATCAGGGAACAACTGACAAGGCACTTCCTGTAGATATGAAGATTACTTATACACTTGATGGAAAAGAAATCACACCTGCTGAACTTGCAGGAAAGAGCGGAAAAGTAACAATCCGTTTTGAGTATGAGAATAAGGACAAACAGGTAGTTAATGTCGACGGAAAAGATATAGAAGTTTACACTCCATTTGCGATGGTATCAGGAATGATGCTTGATTCTGACAAGTTTTCAAATGTTGAGATCTCAAATGGTAAGATTATTTCCGATGGTGGAAAGTACATTGTCATGGGTGTTGCACTTCCAGGACTTAAAGAAAGCCTTGATATTTCAGATGAGAAATGGGATGAGCTTGAAGATGATGGAGAGCTTGAAAACAAGCTTTCAAATTCTTTTGAGATCACAGCAGATACATCAGATTTTGAACTTGGAATGACTGTAACAATGGCAAGTTCAGACCTCCTTGCAGATTTCGGTCTGACATCTCTTAGCGATTCAGATAAGATTAGTGACATCAAGGACGATATGGGAGAACTCAATGATGGTTCAGACAAACTCGTTGATGGAACAAAAGAGTTAAAGGATGGTACAACAAAGCTTCGTGATGGTTCTAAAGAGCTTTATGACGGAACAGATAAACTCTATGACGGGACAAAAGAGTTAAAGGATGGAACAGTAAAACTTCATGATGGAACAAGTCAGCTTGCAGATGGCGCAGCGCAGCTCTATGATGGAACAACTCAGCTTGCAAACGGAACCAATTCTTTGAACGATGGAGCAAGTAAGCTCTACGATGGTTCCAAGAGTTTGTATGATGGCGTTACAGCATACACAGATGGAGTTTCAAAAGTTAATGATGGCGCTGCAAAGCTTTCTGAGGGAGCAGCAAGCGCAAAGGATGGCTCAAAGCAGATAGCAGATAATCTTGCTAAGGCTCAGGCAGGAGCAGATAAGTTAAAGGACGGTTCAGCTCAGCTCTATGCAGGACTTGCAAAAGTATCTGAAAAGCTTGAGGGAGCTACTGAGATCATGGCTCAGATACAGAACCTCAAGACAATGCAGACAGGATATGAAGCAGCTTACAATTTCCTTATTGGAAAGAGCAATGATTATGAAGCAGCTGCAGATGCGCTTACAACTCTTTCAGAAGGAAAGCTTGATGAGGAGAAGGCATTTGCTCTCAGAAATTATGCAATGCAGTATCTTGGAGAAAAAGAGACTGAGACTGTTACAAAATCCGAGAATGGTGAAGAAAATATAACAGATGCCGAAGGTGGAGAGCTTGAGAATCCTAACCTTGAAGAAGCTGATAATAACCAAGGCTCTGAAGGTGATAACGAAGGTGAAGCTGTGGAAGGCTCAAAGGAAGCTTCTGAAGAATCATCTGAGGAAAACGCAAACGAAACATCAGAAGATGATAATAGTAGCAGTGATGAAGAAAATGGCGAAGAGTCAGAATCTTCAGATAAATCTGATAAAGCCGAAGATTCCGAAGGCGAAGATTCAGAAGAAAGCGGCGATGGAGAAGAAAAAGAAGCTACAGAAGAAAATACAGAAGAAACCGCAGGCGAAGGTGAAAATGTTCAGAATAGTGAGAATACTGTGGCTCAGACTGAGGGCGGCGAAGGCAATACCGGTATAACAGAAGAACAGATAGCAGCATTCCTTGACACTGAAGATGGCCAAAAGCTTGTTATGAATTATGTTCTTAACAGCTCAGATATCCTTAATGCTGTTTTATCAAATGATGGAGTTAAAGCTAAGATTCTTAGTGATTCTGATTTTATCAGCGCTATGATGGAAGATCCTACAGTGCAGGCTAAGATTCTTGGAAATGATAAGCTTATCAGCAGCATGCTTTCAAATTCTGATATACAGAAGAAGATTTTCAGCAACTCTGACCTTATCGACAGTATGATCTCAAATCCTGATATTCAGGCTAAAATTCTTGGAAATACAGATCTTCTTGACACAATGCTCAGTGATGAGAAGGTACAGGCACAGATTTTTGGAAACAAGCAGATTATGGCAAAGATGCTGGGTAATGATAAAGTAATCGGAATGATCATGGGAGATACAGAGCTTGTAGGAAAGATGCTTGGAAACGAAGATGTTCAGAAGCAGATCTTTGGAAACAGCGAGCTTATGGGCAAAATCTTATCTGATGAGAAGAT
>NZ_FOKR01000003.1:0-81123 GCF_900112195.1 Butyrivibrio sp. YAB3001 | reverse complement strand
AACAAAGATCTTATGGGTAAGATGCTCAGCGATGAGAAAGTGCTTGGAATGATCATGGGAGATACAGAGCTTGTAGGAAAGATGCTTGGCAATGAGAAGGTTCAGAAGCAGATATTCGGAAACAGCGAGCTCATGGGTAAGATTCTCAGTGATGAGAAGGTAATCGGCATGATCATGAGCGATAAGAAGCTTGTTGGCAGCATGCTCAAGAATGAAAAGGTTCAGAGTCTCATCCTTAGCGATACAGATCTTCTTGATGGCTTGTTCAGCGATGAGAAGGTTATGGCAAAGGTTCTTTCCAATGAAGATATCATGGCTAAGCTTATGTCAAATAAGACACTTAAAGCAGCTATCATGAAGAAGATTTCTTCAGATAAGGATCTTCAGAAAGAGATTATGGGTAGTGATCTGATGATGCAGCATACTCAGGCAATTGCCAGCTACTCAATGCTTGTAGGTGCATCAAAAGCAGTGGTTTCAACACTTTCAAAGCTTAATGCTGAACTTGAGAATGTTCCTCTTAATCAGGAATCACTGGATAAGGTAAATGCAGCAATAGAGGGAGCAAAGCAGATTTCTGAAGGAAATAAAGATCTTGCAGATGGTCTTGGCCAGCTCTATGCAGGAACTCAGAAGCTTGACGAAGGTCTTGGAACACTTAGCACAGGTGCTTCACAGCTTCATGACGGAACAAGCCAGCTTGTAGCTAATAACGGAAAATTAAACGACGGTGCAAAGCAGCTTAGCGACGGCGCAGGGCAGCTTAGTGATGGTGCAAGTCAGCTTAATGATGGAGCAGGAAAGCTTTCAAGTGGCGCAGGTAATCTTAAATCAGGTGCTGATCAGCTTAACAGTGGCGCAAATGACCTTGATAACGGAGCAGGCGAGCTGATGAATGGCGCTAAGGATCTTAATGAAGGCGCAGGAAAGCTCAATGATGGCATTATTGAACTTGATGATGGTGTAGTTGAACTTCTTGATGGTGTATGCAAGCTTGATGAAGAGGGAATCAAAAAGCTCTATGAGGCATTTGACGGTGATCTTACAGACTTTGCAGATAAGCTCTCAGCAATCAAGGAAGCAGGCGGAAATTATACTTCATTCGCAGGAGCAAACGCTGATGAGAAGTGCAGCGTAAAGTTCATTATTAAGACAGAAGGAATTAAATCTTCAGATATTTAATTTGAACTGATATTTCGTTTCAAAAACACAGAATGTTCACAATTATTTGTGCAATTTTCCATTGCCTTTATTCGAAAAATTAAGTACTATGTTTATCGCTAGCATATTTATAGAAAACCACGAAATACATGATGTTTTCTGTAAGTGATTGGAGTTGAAGTTACAGTTTGATTACTGGTGCGGGCGATAACATAGTACAGTTTTTTTAGAATCGATCCGTTCAGTAGTGTACAAGGAGGTAACGAAATGGGCGAATGGAAGAAGGCCTTTGATAGGATAATGGATCAGTTATACAATCATCCTGAGGAGATGAGAGAAAGACTTTTATCTAAATATGATAATGTTTATTCCACACCTCAGTCAGGACATCCTCAGACAGCGATAGAGATGCTTCGTAATATGACATGATGCAAAACTTAGCAATGCAAAGAAATATGTTCCATATAAATAGTATTTGATTATGTTTCATTAACATAACAGTCATTGAAAAATAATCATATGGATGAGAAAAGATGCCATAAATGGTTTTAAATATCACAACCATTTATGGCATCTTTTCTTATTCGCAGACCCGCATAATGTAATTTGCTACTTCGTAGCATGCGGGTCGCGAGACGAGTAGGATGGCTGATTGTCACCTACTCATTTTTTTTACTCTTTAGATGCAGCTTTGAGTGCTGCTACAATTTCGCTTTCTGTATCAAGTGACATTACTATCTGGGCGAGGGCATCAGCCTCTTCTTTACTCCATTTGGAGATTATGCATCTGGCAGTCAGTACAAGAACCGGATTTACACTGTATTCGGTAAGACCGAAGGATATAAGAAGCGGAATCATAAGTGGATCGGCAGCAGCTTCGCCACACATTCCAACAGGAATTCCCGCCTTTATTCCACACTCAATAATGTGTTTGATAGAGCGGAGCACTGAAGGCTGGAATGTTGAATAAAGATAAGCAACATCAGCATTTCCGCGGTCTACGCTCATGGTATACTGAGTGAGGTCATTGGTTCCTATTGAGAAGAAGTCAGCCTCTTTTGCCAAAATATCTGCAATAAGTGAGGCGGCAGGAGTTTCCATCATGCATCCTACTTCGATATCTTTGTCGTAATCGATATTGTTTGCATCAAAATCTTTTTTGATCTCTGCAACCATTTTCTTGACTTCACGGAGCTCATCCACGCAGGTTACAAGAGGAACCATGATCTTGATCTTGCCGAAAGCACTGGCTCTTACCATAGCTCTAAGCTGGATCATATAGGCGTCCTTGTTTCCAAGGCAGTATCTGACAGCTCTGTATCCAAGGAATGGGTTGTCTTCCTTCTTCATGTTAAGATAAGGAATATCCTTATCACCACCGATATCGAGAGTTCTGATTATTACAGGCTTTCCACCCATAGTAACGGCGGCTTCTTTATAGGCTGCAAACTGTTCCTCTTCGCTTGGAAGATGATTATTATCCATGAAAAGAAATTCTGAACGGAAAAGTCCGATACCTTCGCCATCGCATTCAACGGCTTTTTTGGCATCCTTTGGAGTTCCTATGTTGCAGAAAAGCTCTACCTTAGCACCATCACTGGTCACAGTTTCTTTGCCAAGGAAACCTTTGAGCTCAGACTGCTTGCGAATAAAATCTTCACGTTTGATTATGTACTGTGAAAGAACATCGCCCTCAGGATTTAAATAAACTATTCCTTCAGTTCCATCTACGATGGCAGTATCTTTGTCTTTTACCAAAGTAGTTACATCAGGAACGGAAAGTACAGCGGGAATCTCGAGAGCTCTTGCGAGAATGGCGGAGTGTGAAGTTTTTCCGCCAATCTCAGTAATGATTCCAACAACATTATCTTTATCTATCTGTGAAGTCATGGATGGAGTTAAATCTTTGGCTACAAGGATAGTGCCTTTTGCAACCTTGCTGATCTCAACATCTTTGATTCCGAGAAGAAGCTTTAACATGCTTACCTTTACATCGCTGATGTCAGAAGCTCTCTGGCGCATCATCTCATCGTCCATCTTGGAGAACATTCCGATGAACATGTCGCATACTGCTTCAACAGCAGCTTCTGCGCACTGACCGGCTTCGATCATCTTGGTCATTTCACCGGCCATTGTGGGATCAGAGATCATTACAAGATGTCCTTCAAGGATTTCAGCCTCCTTGGGACCTATACGCTTTCTGATGTCATCAGCCTGTTTGGTAGTTTCTTCTTTAAAAGCTTCAATAGCATCATTAAAACGCTTTTTTTCAGCTTCAGTATCTTCTATTTTTTTCTTTTCAAATGTAAGTTCATGTTCTGCAATTACGCAAATACTTCCAATTCCAATACCTCTGGAAGCGGCAATTCCCTTAACCATAATTATTTCCTCCGTTATATAAGCAAGGTGTTATGAAATCAGTCGCCAAGGCCGCTTTCAACAAGTTCAATAGCCTTTTTAAGAGCATCTGCTTCGTCAGGACCATCACATTCGATTTCAATTTCTGAACCACATTTAATGCATGCAGCCATGAGCATCATTACGCTTTTTCCATCAAATGATGTTCCGTTAAAGTTTACCTTTACGCTGCTGGAAAATGGAGTCATAGCCTGGCAAAAGAGAGTTGCCGGACGCATGTGCATTCCCTGTTCATTAGTTACTGTGATTTTCTGTGATACCATATTAATTTATTCCTTTCTATAAAAAACAAGTGGTGAAGAGGAAATTATTCCTCGACATTTTTCTTTAAGAGCCCAAGCATGAGGCAGCCGGCAGCTGAACCAACAAGAAGAGCTACAAGGTACATGCCAACATTTCCAACTACAGGGAATACGAAGATTCCACCGTGAGGAGCTCTAAGTGTGCACTTAAATGCCATTGAAAGAGCACCGGCAAGACCTGAACCAACCATAAGTGAAGGGATAACCCTGATAGGATCTGCAGCAGCAAAAGGAATTGCGCCTTCTGTGATGAAGCTAAGTCCCATGATGAAGTTTACAGGACCGGATTTTCTTTCTGCAGGAGTGAATTTCTTCTTAAAGAAGATAGTAGCAAATGCAATGGCGATTGGAGGAACCATACCACCAACCATGATAGCTGCCATGATCATGTGACCTGTTTCGTTCTGGTTTGCAAGGCTTGCAAGACCAAATGCATAAGCTGCCTTGTTGAGAGGGCCACCCATATCTGTTGCCATCATTGCTCCAAGGAGTATTCCAAGTACTACCATTGAACCTGTTCCCATTCCTTCAAGGACACCTGTGATCCATGTGTTGAGCGCACCAACGATAGGGTTGATGAGACACATAACAAGACCAATCATAAGGATACCGCAGAGAGGGTAGATGAGTACGGGCTTGATTCCTTCAAGTGCCTGTGGAAGCTTTTCAAATGCTTTCTGAAGAAGCTTAACAATGTAACCTGCTGCAAAGCCGGCAACCAAAGCGCCAAGGAAAGCAGAAGATACATCTCCTCCGGGTGCAGCAAATGTTGCGCCGCTACTTGCGAGAGCGCCACCTACGAAACCAACTGCAAGACCTGGACGGTCAGCGATACTCTGAGCGATAAATCCAGCCAGGATTGGAAGCATGAAGCCAAATGCAACGCCACCAATAGTCTTAAACCATGCAGCAACAGGTGTGTTTGTACCAAAGTTGCTTGGATCGATTGAGTAATCATCAAGCAGGAATGCAATGGCGATAAGGATACCACCACCGATAACGAATGGAAGCATGTGTGAAACGCCGTTCATAAGGTGCTTGTAGAACTGTCTTCCAAAGGATTCGTTAGATACATCAGACTGTTTAGAAACAGCGCCTGTGTGATGATAAACTGTGGTCTGTCCTGATGTTGCTTTCTTGATAAGCTCTTCAGGATTGTGAATCGCTTCTTTGGTAGAGGTGATGATAACTTCTTTTCCATCAAATCTACCCATATCGATATTCTTGTCACAAGCGATGATGATCGCATCTGCTTCTTCAATCTCACTTGCCTTAAGTACATCCTTTGCGCCTGCGGAACCATCTTTTTCAACCTTGATGGAAAGACCCATTTCTTTAGCCTTAAGTTCAAGTGCTTCAGCAGCCATGAATGTGTGAGCGATACCTGTAGGGCAGGCAGTAACACCAAGAAGCTTTTTGTTTGCAGTTGTGCTTGCAGGAGCAGCAGCCTGAGCGGCAGCTTTCTTTGCAGCTTCTTCTTTGTCCTTCTCAGCTTCCTTTTCATCAATGATCTTTAAGAATTCATCAGGAGTCTTTGCTTCAATAAGCTTATTTGAGAAGTTCTGATCCATCAAAAGGGTCATGAGCTTTGAAAGAACTTCCAAATGTGTGTCTGCTGCAGTGTCCGGAGCAGCAATCATGAAGAAGAGCTTACTTGGATTTCCATCAAGTGACTTGTAGTCGATTCCTGAAGGAATTGTGATGGCTGTAACGCCGGCAGTGGAAACAGCAAATGATTTGCCATGAGGAACAGCTATTCCCATTCCGATGGCAGTTGAGCCTTTTTCCTCTCTTGCGAGAATGGCTTTTTTGAATGCTGATACATTGTTGAGGTTTCCAACCTTCTCGTGCAGCTCAATGAGCGCATCGATGGCAGCATTCTGATCAGCAGCGCTGACATTCAGGCTAATGCCATCTTTTTTTAGTAAATCTGTGATTTTCATAGTCCCTCCTTATACGGGGTGCTTCCCCATTTATGTGTGTAATGATTTTTAAGTAGATCATTAAAGCTTTTCGTATAGACTTAAGATATCTTCTCCTGTAGCCAAATCGTCTGAGAAAGCAGTAGCGCTTCCTGCTGCGGTTCCCATCTTAAGAGCTTCGCCATAGCTGTGGTTTTTAAGGAATCCTGCAACAAATCCTGCAACCATTGAATCACCGGCCCCAACTGAGTTTCTGACCTGGCCCTTAGGTACACCGACTCTGAATTTTTCACCATTTTCTGTGATGAGCATTGCTCCGTCACCTGCCATGGAAATGAGAACATTTCTTGCGCCAAGTGCTTGAAGCTTTTTGGCATGTTCTTCGATTTCATCATCAGTTTTAAGCACTGTATCAAACATTTCGCCAAGTTCATGATTGTTTGGCTTTATGAGAAATGGATGGTACTTAAGGACATTTTTCAAAAGATCTTTAGTGGCATCAACAACAGTGTCAACCTTTCTGTCCGATAATTTTTCAAGAATTCTTTCGTAAATATCGCTTGGAAGTGAACTTGGGATACTTCCTGCAAGGATGAGAATATCGCCATCAACAAGTCGGTCAAGTTGTTCAAAGAGCTTATCAATAGCTTCTTGTGGAATAGAAGGACCCTGAGCGTTTATTTCAGTTTCTTCTGAACCCTTGATCTTAACGTTGATACGGGATATTCCTTCAGGAAGATCAATAAAATCAGCCTTTATTCCCTTCTTGTTTACACTTTCCTTGATTGCTTCACCGGTAAAGCCGGCTACAAAACCAAGAGCAGTGTTCTCTAATCCCAGATTTTTTAGGATTGTGGAAACATTGATACCCTTTCCGCCAAAATAGCATTCCTCGGAATCTGAACGATTAGTCATTCCCGGAAGAAGTTCTTTTCCCATGCGAACAACATAGTCAATCGCAGGGTTAAAGGTAACTGTGTAGATCATTTAGTTCCTCCTCTTAATCAAACTACTTTGATTACTGTTTTGTTACTAAAATTTTTATTTACTTCTCTGTCTGTTATGATGCAGCAGCTTGGAAGTTCTGCAAAAGTGACTGAACTTACTTTTCCGAATTTGGAATGGTCAGCCAGAATATATGAGATGTAGGAATGCTTTACAGCTTCCTGCTTTACAAGGGCCTCATCCACATCGGGAGTTGTGTAGCCTGCCTGAAGTGAAATGCCGTTTGTGCCCATAAAAGCCTTGGTGAAATGATATTTGCTGATAGTTTCTATACAATCCGGTCCGATAACAGCCTCTGTTGTTGGCTTGCATCTGCCTCCGATAATCATTGTGCTGAGCCCTTTTTCCAAAAGCTTTTTTGCATGGACTATTCCGTTGGTGATGTATTTAGCCTTTGTATTAGTGATATACTTGATTATTTCAAGCGTAGTAGTACCGGAATCAATATAGACAAAATCATCATCGTTTATTAGTGATGCAGCATATTTGCTTATCGCATCCTTTTCTTCAATATTAAGCGAAGCCTTGGCTGAAACAGTTGGCTCAAAGGTGTTTACGCTGCTTTGAGCAATGGAAGTTGCTCCGCCAAAGACTTTTACAATCTTTTTCTCATCGTGCAGTGCAGACAGATCTCTTCTGATCGTGGCTGCTGAGGCGTCAAATTCCTCCATCAGTTCTGCAACGGTGACAACACTTTTTTCATTTATAAATGAAACTATTAAATCGCGACGTTCCTGAGTAAGCATTTTTTCCCCTGTGAATATGTAAAAAGAATTGTAATTAGAAACATATAATATGAAAAAAATCAACGAACTAACCTATCATAGAAGGATAATAACACTAAAGATAATCAAAATCAATCAAAAATAATCACAAAAAACCAATTTAATTTTTATAAAAAATCACAAAGCAAAAACAAACAATCAAAGATAATCATGTTCATTCACTAAAATTATTCTTAAAAAACAATTAAGCTTTATTGATATAGCGTAAACATTCTTTACAAAAAGACATATAATAAATTAAAATAATATTGAAGTTTTCTACGTTTTACCTATGGAGGTGCTGATTTTGGAAGAATTAGTTTTGACACAGGAACAGATTGATATTATTGGTGAAATTGCAAATATCAGTATGGGTAATTCTGCGACAACATTAAGCATGATGGTTAACAGGAAGGTTGAGATCACAACACCGAATGTTAAGCTGATAAAGCGAAGTGAAGCACTTGATGATTATGAAAAGACCTGTATCTTTGTGCAGATTCATTTTGTAAAAGGACTTCAGGGAAACAATGTCCTTGTGCTTAAAGAGCATGATGTAAAAGTTATGACTGACCTTATGATGGGCGGTGATGGAACAAATACATCAGGTGAAATAACGGAACTTCATCTTTCAGCAGCTTCTGAGGCAATGAACCAGATGATGGGAACAAGTGCAACATCGCTTTCATCGATGCTTGGCGTTGCTACAGATATAAGTACTCCGATTGTAAATCAGATTGATGTTGACAGTATTAAAGTATTTGAAAAAATGTTTGATACTACTTATGATAAATTTGTTAAAATAGCTTTCAGGATGACGATAGGAGATCTTATCGATTCTGTTATGGTACAATTATATCCGGTGCAGTTTGCAGTAGATATGTGCCAAAAATTTGTAGGTAAAGGAAAGTAGTATTCAAAATGAATAAGGCAGAAACATTAGAAATCAAAAAGCAGTTTACACCTGACAGGTGTACTATTGATAACATTTGCGGATGCTATGTTGATCATGAAAAGAACAAGAGACTATCTTTTAGAAAGGCTTTCGGACAGCTTCCTGATGAGGAAATGTTCAAATATCTGGATATTTTCCAGCATACCCTTGCAGGTACCTTTGGCAAGAATCTCATTAGTCTTGAGTTCCCTCTAGACCAGGAACAGCCGGGGGGAACCCAAGATTTTCTTTTGAAGCTAAGGGACTCAAAGCTTGAAGACGATGCGCTTCTTGATGAGTTTTATGACAAGATAATAGCCAATTATGAAAATGGCGAGAATTATTATATTATTATTGTCCATGCTGTATATGATATTCCCGGAATTACAAGGGATGGAATAGAGATGGAGGATGCATCAGAGAAGATTTATGATTATATGCTCTGCAGCATCTGTCCTGTTAAGCGCTCCAAGGCAGGACTTGGTTATAATGAAAAAGACAATGTCATCGAAGAGAGATACTGCGACTGGGTTGTCGAGGGACCTACCAAGGGATTTCTTTTTCCTGCGTTTATAGAAAGAGACATGGATATTCATAACATGCTCTATTTCACCAAGAAACCTGATGATCTTCAGCCTGTGTTTGTTGAGGCAATGTTTGGCGGAAGAGCGCCTATGTCTGCGCCTGAACAGAAAGATATTTTTGATGCGGTCGTTCAGAATACAATTGGTGATGATGCTGATTATGACATCATGAAAAACGTTCACGACAATTTAAATCAGATGATCGAAGATCACAAGGATGATCCGGAGCCTTTGGAACTTACCAAAAATGATGTTAAGCAGCTTTTGTCTGACAGTGGCGTCTCAGAAGAAAGACTGGGATATTTTGACGAGAACTATGAAAAATGTGCAGGTGAGGAGGATTGTCCTTTTCTTGTGGACAATATTGCAAATAAAAAGAAATTTGACATTGCAGCACCAAACATTGTGATAAAGGTTGATGCGGACCGTACGGACCTTGTTGAGTCAAGGATAATTGATGGAAGGCAGTGCCTTGTTATTGCGGTTGATGATCATATTGAGGTTAACGGTATAAATGTTCGAACATTTATGAATAGATGATTACAGGTTGAGGTTTTTTATGATCAGGCTTGCAATTGTAGAAGACGAAGATTCATACGCGCAGCAGCTGACTGAGTTTATAAATAAATATCAGGAAGAGAGCGGCAATTACTTTAAGATAACAAGATTTTCCGATGGAGATGAGATAACAAACGGTTATTCCGGACAGTTTGACATAATCCTTATGGATATAGAGATGAAACTTATGGATGGCATGACGGCGGCGGAAGAGATAAGAAAGCTCGACCAGGAAGTAGTGATCATGTTTATAACAAATATGACCAACTATGCCATCCGTGGTTACCAGGTTGATGCGCTTGATTATGTGCTAAAGCCGGTGAGTTATTTTGCGTTCTCCCAAAAACTTGGAAGAGCTCTCGGCAAGATAAAAAAGTCAAATTCCAGGATAATCACTATTGAGGTGGCATCCGGTGTAAAAAAGCTGAATCTTGACAGTCTTTTTTACATCGAAAGTGAGGGGCATAACCTTACTTTTTACACGACGAGCGGGCAGTTTTCCGTAAGGGCCAAGATGGGGGATTTCGAAGAACAACTGACTCCATACAGCTTTTTTAGAAGCAATAAGGGATATCTTGTTAATCTAAAATTTGTGGATGGCGTGGAAAACGGCTGTTGTATTATTGCCGGAAAAAAGCTGCTTATCAGCAGGGCGAGAAAGAATGATTTTATGACGGCTCTTACTGATTATATGGTAGATTCGCCATAATATTAAGGAAAATATGGAAAACGTTTATTATGATATTCCCAGAATATACACTGCTCTTGCCGAGTGGCTGGCATGCCTTACCTATTGCCTTGTCATGAGGCGAAGGATTAAAAATGAGGACTTTATCCTGTCTTCAATTTTATGCCTTATAGTTCAGAGTATGTTTCTGGTGCTTACCAAAGGACTGCCGGTCTTTTGGTGGATTCCCTGTATGCTTATTGCAGTGGGGTTCATGTATGCATTTATGGCTTTTACCTGTGATGACAGCCGAAATGTAATAGGTTATTACTGCGCAAGGGCATTCCTTTTGGCTGAACTTGCGGCTTCTCTTGAATGGCAGCTTGCATGCTTTTTCAGGAATATTACAGATTCTATTGTTATTCAGGTTCTGATACTTATTGCGATTTATACACTTGTTTTTACGTGGGCTCACTATATGGAAGTGAGCATAACCAGAGGAATATTTCAGCTGGAGATAAATAATCATGAATTGCTTGCAGCGGTTCTTATTGCCGTTGCGATATTTGCTTTCAGCAACCTTAGCTTTGTATTTAGAAATACGCCTTTTTCCGGTGGGATTACGGCGGATATCTTTTACATAAGAACGCTGGTTGATATTGCGGGAATCATGATACTGTACGTGTATCAGAGCAGAATCTGCGAACTTCTTGCGGAAAAAGAACTTAGAAATATCCATTCAATGCTCAAGGCGCAATATGATAAGTACAGAAATTATCAGTCTACTTTTGAACTCATCAATATGAAATATCATGACCTTAAGCACCAGATAGCAGGGCTCAGGGCTGAGATGAGTGATGAAGAGAGAAAAAAGTGGATTGATTCACTGGAGCAGGAACTTGAATCCTACAGTCCGGAACTTGAAACTGGCAACAGCGTTCTTGATACACTGATTGCCGGTAAGATGATCAATTTCAGGTCCAATAACATAAAGATTACCTGTGTGGCAGACGGCGATGTCCTTGATTTTATGCATGTCGCCGATATCTGTACTATTTTTGGCAATGCGCTGGATAATGCGGTAGAAAGTGTGTCACTTATTGATGACCCTGAGAAGAGACTTATTCATTTATCTATCTCTCAGAAAAAGAACTTTGTACTGGTTCAGGTAAATAATTATTGCGAAAACAATATTATAATAAAGAACGGATATCCTGAGACAACCAAAGCTGATAAGGGAAATCATGGCTTTGGACTTAAAAGTATCAGATACACTGTTGAAAAATATCATGGAACTCTTAATTTTGATCTTAAGGATAATTGGTTTGAACTTAAGATACTCATACCCATGGGAGGGCTTTGATGAATATTGTTGCCATAGCAATTGCAGATTTTGTAGGACTTATGCTGCTGATTGCAATGCTTTTCAGCAGCCATATCCGAAGAGCTACAAATTATGAAGAATTCCGACTATTTACATTGATTGCATTTCTTTCTGCAGTAGCTTGTGTTGTGGATTTTTGGATGTTTTTTTGTGATGGGCGGGAAGGCATTATTTGCAGGCTTGTAAATCTTTTTGGCAATACGTATTGCTTTATTGCAAATCCGGTATTTGCGATTGCATGGTGCCAGTATACTGATTATAAACTGTATCATTCCAAGAGCAGACTGCGAAGGATTTATCGCATTGCTGCTATCCCAGGATTTATAATGGCCCTGTCGACTATTATTAATCTTTTTTATCCTGTTGTCTTTTTTATAGATGATAATAATGTATACCACAGGCTTCCGTTTAGTTATATGTTTTATCTTGTTGAGGCAGGATATCTCATCTATAGTATTTATGTGATAAAAAAATATGAAGAAAGATATGACAAGGTCAGATTTTTCCCGCTTCCGCTTATGCTTGGCCCAATTGCAGCGGGATGCCTTTTACAGGTGCTGTTTTACGGAGTGTCTCTGATGTGGGTATCGATATCGATAGGACTTACTTCTATATATATGTCGATGCAAAATGAATTTTCCTATCTTGATACGCTTACAGGATTGTACAACAGGACTTATCTGGATTATCTTTTTGAAATATATTCAAAAGATCCAAAGGCCAGTCTTGGCGGAGTGATGATAGATGTGGATTATTTTAAAGAGATAAATGATACCTATGGTCATTCTGTTGGTGATGAGGCACTTATCGATGTGGCCAGGATCATTAGGCTTGGAAAGACTGACAAGGCAATCCCAATCAGGTTTGCGGGTGATGAGTTTATTCTTTTGATGAAGGGAAGTAATGATGAGTCCATGAAAAAACTGATTCAGGGACTAAGGGATGAACTAAAGCTTTTTAATGAGACTGAAGGAAGACAGTACAAGCTTTCGCTTTCCATGGGTTACACCATATTTGATCCTGACAGGGATACCATTGATACATTCTTTAAAAAGATGGATGATAACATGTATAGTGAAAAGGTGAAAAAGCACTCTGAAAGAGTGTGATTTGTTACTGCTTTGACAGAAAAGATTCACTGTTAATTCCATTTATGACAAAAAACGTACCGTTTGTGACAAAAACGGCACGTTTTTTTTGTTGTGCTAATCTGTTATTGTAAGTTCCGCTGTAACGTGGCGGATATCTAATTCACGGCGTACTGACCATGCGCTGTGTAACCAAAAGTTAAGGGAGGTTCTATTATGTTATCTATCAACATGAGCGACGTTATTAACGTCATCAATTCAATCAAGTCTTATTTGATTGCAATAGGTATCATAGTTGCAGTTGCTATCGTAGTTATGATTGCAGTTATGAAACTTAAGAAATCAACTAAGAAACTTGTGCGTGGCACAGCACTTGTTGCTATGCTGACAGGTATTGTGGTGTGTGTGAATATGATCCTCACAGGACCTATGAGCACAATGCTTGACCTTGTAAGTGGAAAAGGTACTATCAGTAAAAAGACATCTGATGAATCCACTGTACTGGCACAGGATATTGCAAGAGAGGGTATCGTTCTTCTTGAAAATGATGCTAATACTCTTCCTGTTGCAACAGGTTCAAAGCTTAATGTATTTGGATGGGCATCAACAAATCCTATTTTAGGAGGAGCAGGTTCAGGAGCTCTTAATGATGCTTACGCAACAATCGATCTTCTTTCATCATTAAAAGATGCAGGTATTGAAACAAACTCAGAACTTACTAAGTTCTATACAGACTATAAGGCAGACAGGCCTGTAGTTGGAATGTGGAATCAGGATTGGACACTTCCTGAACCAAATGTTTCTCTTTATACAGATTCACTTATTTCTAATGCAAAGAGCTTTTCTGACACAGCTATGATCGTTATCAGCCGTTCAGGCGGTGAGGGAGCTGATCTTCCTACAAATATGCCGGCTGTTGTAGATGGTTCTTTCAAGGATGGCACAACTTATACAGCAGGTACATATGATGATACGTTAAATGAAGGAAATGACTGGGATGCAGGTGATCATTATCTTCAGCTTACAAACAGAGAAGAAGAAATGATCGATCTTGTTTGTGCTAACTTTGACAAGGTTATCCTTGTTTACAACGGCGCAAATGCATTCGAACTTGGATTTATCAAAGATCACCCACAAATCAAATCTGTTCTTTGGGCAGCAGGTATGGGCCATGTTGGTATGAAGGCTCTTGGCGAGATCGTTACAGGTGAAGTTAATCCTTCAGGCAGAACAATTGATACTTATGTTTACAATATGAAGGAAACACCATGGTGGAACAACTTTGGTGACTTCAACTACACAAATATGGATGATTTTGCTTACGTTTCAACAGGCTTTACAGGTGTTGAAACAAGGGCAGATGTAAGCTTTGTAAACTATGTAGAAGGTATTTATGTAGGTTACAAGTTCTATGAGACAGCAGCAGTAGAAGGTCTCATCAATTATGACGATGTTGTTCAGTATCCGTTTGGATATGGTCTTTCATACACAAGCTTCGAGCAGAAGATGGGAGATATCACAGAATCTAACGGAAAGATTTCTTTTGACGTAACAGTGACAAATACAGGTTCTGTAGCAGGTAAGGAAGTTGTGGAAGTTTATTACAATCCTCCTTATGAGAACGGCGGAATTGAGAAAGCAACAGCAAACCTTATTGCTTTTGAAAAAACATCAAAGCTTGAGCCGGGCGCTTCTGAGACAGTTACAATTTCTTTTGATGATGAGCTTATGGCTTCTTACGATTACCAGAATGCTAAGGCATATGTTCTTGAAGCCGGTGATTATGAGATCTCAATCAATAAGGATTCTCACAACGTTATTGATTCCAGAACATATTCTGTTGGTACAACAGTAACTTACGATGGAACAAACAAGAGAACAACAGATAAGGTTACAGCAACAAACGCATTTGATTTTGCAAATGGCGGACTTGAGTACCTTTCAAGAGCAGATGGTTTTGCAAACTATGCATCAGCTACAAAGGCTCCTACAAACTATGATATGCCTGCAGATGTTAAGGCTACATTCTACAACATCAGCAACTATCTTACAGCAGAAGCTACAGCACAGGATGAAGATCCAAATGCAGCAGCAGTTACAACAGGAGCTGCTACAAGCCTTAAGCTTAAAGATCTTCGTGGACTTTCAAAGGATGATGCTAAGTGGGATGAGCTTCTTAACTCAATGACACTTGATGATATGAATGACCTTATTTCTCTTGGTGGATATCAGACAAATTCTGTAGCATCAATTGAAAAGGTTCGTACAAATGACTGTGATGGACCTGCTTCCATCAACAATAACTTTACTGGCGTAGGTTCACTTGGATTCCCTGTAGGTGTAACAATTGCAGCTACATTCAATAAGGACCTCGCATATGCGTTCGGTGATTACATTGGTAAGATGGCAAATGAAATGGATGTATCAGGATGGTATGCTCCTGCTATGAACATTCACAGAACTGCTTTTGCAGGACGTAACTTTGAGTATTATTCAGAAGATGGACTTCTTTCAGGATTTATAGCTTCAATGGCAGCACAGGGTTCATGGGCAAACGGTGTTTATGCTTATGTTAAGCACTTTGCTTTGAATGACCAAGAAGGTAACAGATGCGATATGCTCTGCACATGGTCAAATGAGCAGGCAATCCGTGAAATCTATCTTAAGCCATTCGAAATCAGTGTAAAGAATGTTGAACTTACATCTGTAATGTCTTCATTCAACTACATTGGTAACCGTTGGGCAGGTGGATGCAAAGAACTTCTTAAGACAGTTCTTAGAGATGAGTGGGGCTTTAATGGTTTTGTACTTACTGACTACTTTGGAGTTTATGGCTACATGTCATCTGACCAGGCTATCAGAAATGGTACAGACTGTATGCTTGTAAACTATCCTACAGCTACAAACAATGTTCAGTTCAGAGATACAAACGGCGCTCAGCAGGCTATGAGAGATGCTACCAAGAACATTCTTTACACAGTAGTAAACAGCCGCGCTTATGCTCCTGAGAATCTTAAGACTGGTATGGCTTCCTGGAAAGTTATCATGATCGTTGCAGATGTAATCTTTGGCGCTCTTATGATCCTTCTTATGTGCATCTTTATCAAGAACTTTGGTAAGAACAAGGAAAAAGAGGAAGCAGCTGCTAAAGCACAGCAGTAAATCAGATCTATAGTAAACGGCAATAGTAAAAACAATGCCATTTGCAATAGAAAAATGAAATAGCATTAACAGAGATATTTTTTAAGGCCGATGTGCTGGCAGGCTTATATGAGCCTGTCGGCGCATTAGGGCTTTTAAAATATAAATAAAAGACGATTGTACTACTTTGACATTACTATTCATGTTTGATCAAATCAGCACAGTAGTGTTGTGGTGATACATAGTCAGTGAAACGAGGGAAAAAATGAAATATCAAGATATCATTGAAAAGATGACAATTGAAGAAAAGGCTGCTTTTCTAAGTGGTAAAGGTGAGTGGCAGACAAGAGATTTTGAAAAGTTGGGAATACCTTCAATATTTTGTTCTGATGGACCTCACGGTATAAGAAAGCAAGCCGGAGCAGGAGATCACTTGGGACTTAATGCATCCCTCCCTGCAACATGCTTCCCTACAGCGGCAACTATCGCCGGCAGCTGGAATCCGGAGCTCGGCGAGGAACTAGGTAGAACTCTCGGCGAAGAGGCTATGGCAGAAGGTGTAAATGTGCTTCTTGGACCTGGTCTTAATATTAAGAGAAGTCCTCTTTGCGGAAGAAATTTTGAGTATTTTTCTGAAGATCCATATCTGGCAGGTAAAATGGCGGCATCATATGTCAGAGGCATTCAGTCTCAGGGTGTATATGCTTGTCCTAAGCATTTTGCGGTGAACTCTCAGGAGCTCCGTCGTATGGCTATGAATTCTGTTCTTGATGAGCGTACCTTAAGAGAGATATATCTTACCGGTTTTGAAATTGCTGTAAAAGAAGGCAAGGCTAAGACCATAATGTCAGCGTACAATGAGGTTAATGGAACATATGCCAACGAGAATAAGCATCTTTTGACTGATATCCTGAGAAAAGACTGGGGATTTGATGGAATTGTAATTACTGACTGGGGAGCATCTAATGATCATGCTCTGGGTGTGGCAGCAGGTTCTAACCTGGAAATGCCTAATCCAGGTCTTGATTCTGCAAGAGAGCTTATTGCTGCAGTTGAGAGTGGAAAGATAAGCATAAAGGATGTTGATGCCAGGGTTGATGAACTCCTCGATGCAGTAATGACGCTTTATGTAAATGCACAGGGCAAAGCAGATGATTTTGATAAGCCTGCTCATCATGCTGTTGCAAGAAAAGCTGCTGCAGAAAGTACAATTCTTTTAAAGAATGAAGGAAAGATCCTGCCGCTTAAGCCTGGAGCAAAGGTTGCAATTATTGGTGATTTTGCTTTTGTTCCAAGATATCAGGGCGCAGGTTCATCACTTGTAAATCCTACAAAGGTAGAGACTATTTCTGAGCTTATTGGAAATTATGATCTTCAGGTAATTGGAAGCAGCAGAGGATACTCAAGAACTGGAGAAGAGGATGCAGCAACCAAGAAAGAAGCTCTTGATATTGCAGCAAGAGCAGACGTAGTTCTTTTCTTCTTTGGATTAAATGAAGACAGTGAATCTGAGGGAATGGACAGAACTCATATGAGAATTCCTCAGAATCAGATAAATCTTTTACAGGAACTTGGACAGGTAAATAAGAATCTTGTGGGTATTATAAGCGCAGGTTCAGCTATTGAAATGCCATGGCATCATTATTTCAAGGCAATACTCCACTGTTACCTCAATGGTCAGGCCGGTGCCGGAGCTGTTCTTGATATCCTTACAGGTGGCGTCAATCCATCAGGTAAGTTATCAGAGACAATTCCGAGAAGACATGAAGATACACCTGCTTATCGTTATTATCCAAGCCATGAGAGAACAGCTGAGTACAGGGAAAGTCTTTATGTTGGATACAGATATTATGACACAGCAGATATTCCTGTTCTTTATCCTTTTGGCTTCGGACTTTCATATACAACATTTGAGTATAGCAATCTTGAGATAAAAGAGGATAAGGTTTGTCTGACAGTTAAAAACACCGGTGGAGTTGATGGCTCAGAAGTTGTCCAGATGTATGTTTCGCTTCCCGGAGCAAAGGTATTCAGACCTAAGAAAGAGCTTAAGGGATTTGCAAAAGTATTCCTGAAAGCTGGAGAGAGTAAGAAGGTTGAGATTGCTTTT
This sequence comes from Butyrivibrio sp. YAB3001, assembly GCF_900112195.1. Classification (GTDB taxonomy): domain Bacteria; phylum Bacillota; class Clostridia; order Lachnospirales; family Lachnospiraceae; genus Butyrivibrio. The sequence continues at coordinate 63,085 of NZ_FOKR01000003.1, read as the reverse complement.
GATGATAAGACCTTCCGTTACTGGAATGTGAATACAAACAAGTGGGAAGTTGAAGGCGGCAAGTATCAGATTCTTATCGGAGCAAGCAGCGCAGATATAAGACTTGACGGAGAAATTGAGAGAGCCTCCACAACAGATAATCTTCCATATAACGCATCTGACCTTCCTTCATATTACACAGGAAAGATTCAGACTGTTGAAGATTCAGAGTTTGAAAAGCTCCTTGGAAGAAGCATCCCTGATGGAAAATGGAGCGGTGAGCTTACTGCCAATGATGCTATTTGTCAGATGTATTATGCAAAGAGCGGTCTGGCAAGATTTGCTTATAAACGCCTTACTGCAATGAAGAAAAAAGCAGATGACAGTGGTAAGCCGGATCTTAATATTCTTTTCATCTATAATATGCCGTTCAGAGCTATGGCCAAGATGACCGGTGGTGCTGTTAGCATGGATATGGTTGACGGAATAGTAAAGATTGTAAACGGACATTTCTTTGGTGGACTTGGAAAAGTTATTAGTGGCTATTTCCGCAATGGAAAGCTGAATAAGCAGTATGAGAATAAGATAAAATAATTTGGAGGGATGAAGTTTTATGAAATTTTGGAACGATTTTGTGGAAAAACACCCTGCTGTGGCAAAGTGGGTAAGAGAGGGAGGATTATTTGTAATAGTAAGTAATCTTATTACAGTATTTAAGTATCTTCTCTTAACATTCCTGCCTGCGGCATTTGCATTTTTGGGTGACAGATCATTTGGATGGCCGGGAATTCCTCTTACTATTGCCGGAGAAACTTTCCAGTGGAATATCCTTGGCTATGACCAGGCACATGGCGGACTTGCATATTTTACAGCTTACATGATTGCTATGATAATTGGTGAGTGCATTAACTTCCCAATTCAGAAGCTGTTTGTATTCCGCAATCACGATAAGCCCGGTAAGCAGATTGCATGGTATATTCTAGCATTTATTGTTATCACCTGCATCGTAAACTCAATTAACTGTATCTGGGTAGCAGTAGCAGGCAAGTTCGTACCGGCTTTTGTTTACAATATTGGAACAACTGTGCTTAACGGCGGTGTAAGTATGGTGGTATTCTTCTTCGTTAACAAGATTATTTTCCCTGAAAGCGAAGCAAAGAAGGATTAATTGAGCAGTAAAGAATTATGAGAATTGAGAGAGCCCAGCCTGGAATATAAGGCTGGGCTCGAATTGTTGTATAAGGCATCTATTATAGAGAGTTTTGTAGAATTAGTATTTGGGGGATAAAAGCAACCCTGTTATCAACTGCGTAGTTGATAACAGGGTTGCTTTTTGCTATATTGATTTTATAGGAAATTGTTCTGCATTACATATGAAATAAAAACGCTTCGAAATGGATACGCACACGTGCGACATTCTTTCTTGTATAGAGGAATACTTATGATAGATGATGAGTTTAGCAGGATAGTAAATGAGCTGGAGGCCCTTCCTAAGGGGAATATTACATACAAGGTTATTCGCGGCAAAAAAAGAATGTATTTGCAATGGTATGAAAATAGTAAGAAACAGAGTAAGTATATAAGAGCTAAGGATGAAATTGAAGTTCTTACAAAGGTAAAAAAGAGAAATGAACTTAGAGACCGGCTTAAGGAACTGATTGAACTGGAAAGCAGGTTTGCTGATGTAGAGCATGGAAATCAAGCTATTGTTATGGAAGATGCGCCTAAGTATGTGATAAATACGAAGGATGAAAAAGATTATAAGACTAATGTGGTTCTAGGCAAACAACTTGTGGAAATGTGTTCTTCTGTGAGAGAATATGAAGCCAGAGAGTGCCTTTGTGGAATAAAGAAGTTTTTATCTTTAAAATCAGATGGCAGAATATGCCTGCTTTATGGACTTCGCCGAACCGGAAAAACAACCCTGATTTTTCAGGCAATATCTGAGCTGCCGATAGATGAAACTGCATATATAAAAATTCTTCCATCAAATGATATGGCGATGCTCAATAAGGATTTAAAGAGACTATATGAAAATGGGATTAGATTTGTATTTATTGACGAAGTAACTTTGATGAGTGACTTTGTGGATACAGCATCGTTATTGTCTGATGTCTACGGGATAATGGGCATGAAAATAGTGTTGTCTGGTACAGATTCACTTGGCTTTGCGCTTACTATGGATGAAGAACTGTATGATAGGGCGTATATGATTCATACTACTTTTATTCCGTTTAGGGAATACAGCCGGTTATTAAATATATCTGATATTGATCAGTATATTTGTTATGGTGGAACATTAAAGGCCGGAGAAAATGATTTCGATGATCTGCAGTTACGTGATGAAGGCCTTTCTTTCAGGGATGATGAGTCTACAAGAAGATATATCGATACTGCAATTGTACGAAATATTCAACATAGTCTTAAGTGCTATAAAAACGGTGGACACTTTAGGAATCTACTAAATCTTTATGAGGCAGGAGAACTAACAAGTGCAATTAACCGTATAATTGAAGATATGAACCATAGATTTTTAGTTTCAGTCTTAACTAAAGATTTTGTTTCACATGACCTTGGGAGCGCAAGACAGCTTTCAAGAAAAAAAGCAGCTATTGAAGGAACAACTGATGTTCTTGAGGATATTGATGTAAAACAGATTACTGAACGACTTGTGGATATTTTGGATATTCGAAATAAAGATGAAGCTAAAGTTGAAATAACAGATGCTCATCTTAGTGAGATTAAAGAGTATTTGTTTATTTTGGATCTGATAGTCGATTGCCCAAGCGAAACGATATCTTCTGCTGAAAAGATTGAAAATATAATTTTTTCACAGCCGGGAATGAGATATTGTCAGGCTCAAGCTCTTGTTTATTCTATTATGAAAGATAAAAACTTTAGCCAGTATTCCGGTAAAATAAAGCATCAGGCGTGTGAGAGGATACTAGAAGAAGTACGCGGAAGGATGCTTGAGGAGATGATTCTTTTAGAAACCAATATAGTTCTAACAAAAGGAAAAAGAGCTTTTAAACTATTATTTCCTATTGGCGAATTTGATATGGTTGTGGCAGATGAGAAGAATTGTACCTGTGAGATCTATGAGATAAAACACAGCAGCGAAATTGTTTCCAGCCAGTATAAACATCTGGTCAATTCCTCTATGTGCGAACAGACAGAGTTCAAATACGGTGAGATAAAATCAAAAAATGTGTTATATAATGGTGAGTCAACTGTGGTTGATGGGATAAACTACATGAATATCAAGGATTACTTATGTGGGATTGGTAAGGCTTAATATATCTTAAAGCCAGTTGGATATTAGTGAGAAATATAAATAGTTGAAAATATGAAAGCAGCTCTATTGTCAATGCGTTGTTGATAATGAGGTGCTTTTGTTTTTGCAGATGTATAGTACATCAATATTAGCGAATAGATTTCTATAGGAAATGTATTTTCTGATTTAAGGTTCATTAAAAGATTTTTTTATGGATTGAACCGCATTGTACATAACCTTCTGTTCTAAAAGTGAAGATGATGCCATGATATTTTCTATATCTTTACAATATTCATGTATGCTTTCGGTATCACGAAGAAGCTGATCGGTGCTTACTTCCAATATTTGGGCTAAAGCAATGAAAACGGGCAGACTTAGTTTTGTGGAGGCAGTTTCAATATGACTCATGTGTGTTATGGAAATATCAACTTTTTCGGCAAGTGACTCTTGAGACATGCCTTTGAGTTTTCTATAGTAGCGTATTCTTTTTCCAATACTAATGTAGTCGATTTCGATGCCCATTATATCCTCCAATGAGTATATTACATAAATTGTATGGGCATTCAAAGAATAATTACATAAAGTAAAAGAACAATATACTGCCTACTTAGTTAAAAAAGTTGCAGATGCATAAGATTATTGTAAGACTGAGAGCTTATAACTTTTTATGGGAAAAATAAGATTTTTGAAATTTTTGTAGTATATTCTTTTAATGCTTATTTAATTAAAGGTTTATATAACTACATAAGCAATAATTTATAATAGAAGTGTAGTTGCTTTATAGATAAATGATAAATGACAATCATAAGAATTAAAGCACCGAGGAGAGTATTTGATCAGGAATAGAATGGTATTGGATGAAAACAGGTCATTTGCACTATTTTAGCAAAGTCTAGAAAGGAATAAACTAATGCAAAACAATATCAATGATTTATTACCAATCGGTTCAGTGGTTCTTCTCAAAGAAGGAACTAAAAAAGCAATGGTATTCGGAGTTAAACAGGTGGATAAGGCATCAGAGACAGAGTTTGACTACATAGGTGTAGTTTATCCTGAGGGAAATCTAGGAGACGGATCACAGTTTTTCTTTAATCATGATGCAATAGAAGAAGTGTTTTTCAGGGGATATGAAGATGATGAAAGAAAAGTTTTTGTAGAAAAAATAAAAGAGTATTATGACAAACTCTGACGAAAAGTATTATACAGTGTGTTGCAAAATCTAAGCTAAAAGCGCACTAAATACCAAATAACTACAGAGCAGAACATTAACTTTTTCCTCTATTAACAATGGTTTCTATAATACAGGAGAGTTTATGAGCACAATTATCACTGTTTACAGCCATAATGCGTTCAAGGGATTTCTTTTACCTGCCATAAATGATGCAGATTATTCGATTTTATTGGTAGAGAGTCTTTTTAATATTCCACAAAACATTGAACTTAAATTGGAAATCAGTGATAATAGATGGTTTTTTGCACCATCGGATGATTATGATATTGAGCTGCTCACAGGCAATGGCGACTGTTATTTGCAGTCTTTAGATGAGTTCGTTCAATTTGGAAATAATGAATTTAGGCTTTTGCAAGATAAAAAACATATCCTGTCTTTGAGCATTAATATAAGTGATGACTATTTCTCTGTATATGAAAAATATGATTTGCAAGATGTAACAAGTGAGATTACAATCGGCCGAAACGAATCAAGTACCATATGTTTTGGAATGTATGGAAAGCAGTTGGTTTCATCTTGCCATGCAAAAATTTATCAAAGTGGAGAAAGCTTTGTTTTTCAAGATAATGAAAGCGCCAATGGAAGCTTTTTGAATAACAAACGTGTAAAAGGTTCAGAGAATCTTAAATTTGGAGATTGCATTGATATATTTGGACTTAGGATTGTTTTTCTTGGTGATGCTATAGCAATCAATGTTTCGGAATGTGGAGCTGTAGTTGATGAAAGAATACTTAAAAAGATAATAATAGAATCAGCACCGCTCCAGAAAGTAAATCGAAAAAGCCTGACAACTGTTTTTCACAGGTCTCCTCGAAGATTAACTAGAATTGAGGATGATACCGTAAAGATTGATGATCCTCCGACTCCTAAAGATGAGGTGCGAAACAGAGGTGTGTTGGCAGCTATTGGTTCGGCTATGGTTATGGCGCTGCCAATGCTTCTTGGCTGTGCATTTATGATATATGCATCCCAGGTTTCGGGGATGAGTCGTGGCCTTTTTATGTACATAGGCCTTGTGACTAGCGTGTCATCAGCGACAATAGGTGCAATACGTGGAATAGTCGGCATACGTAAAGCGGTCCGGGAATATAAGGAATATGAAGAAAAGAGAAATAAGAAGTATGGCGAATATCTAAAAAAGCAGGAAAACATAATAAAAGAAAAATATGAGAAAAATACAAATTCTTTAAGGGACAGATATGTTTCGGCAAAAGAGTGCTGCAGTTATAATGCTTCAAATATGCTTTTGTGGTGCAGAAATGCTACACAGAGTGATTTTCTCACACATAGGTTAGGAATAGGTGATTTACCGTTTCAGGTGGAAATTGAAATTCCGGAGCAGAAATTTACAATGTCTGAGAATTCTCTTACGGAGATTCCAGCCAATTTGAAAAAGAGTTATTCAATGCTTCATGATGTTCCAATCTGCGTTGATCTTTTTAAAGAGAAATTGGTTGGAGTTATTGGTGGCCGCAGGATGGAAGGCGGAATTACAGTTGTCAGAAATCTGATAGCGCAGATTGCAGCCAATAATTCATATACGGATGTGAAAATTGTTTTTATCTATGATGAAAAGAAAAGTGTTATCGGCAGAGAATGGGATTTTGTCAAATGGCTACCTCATGTTTGGAATGAGACAAAGACATTTAGATATGTTGCAAATGGAAAAGAGTCAGCAAGTGAAGTTTTTTACGAATTAAATAGAATTCTTAGACAACGAATTGATGACTCTTCATCAAGAAATTGTGAGGGAGTTGTACCCAAGCCTTATTACGTTGTGGTATTGGCTTCTCACGAACTTATGGAGGGAGAAATAATATCTAAATATGTGCTTAGCCCTAGTCCTGAATATGGCATTTCATGTATATATATGGCTCAGCGATATGAGGATTTGCCAAATCAATGTGAGTATATTATTGAGAATGATGAGAATTATAGTGGTTGCTATAGAACTACAGATGACTACGAGGACAGAATCAAGACAGAATTTGATGAGGTTGACGTATCAGAAATATCTGCATTTGCTGAGAAAATAGCAAATGTAGAAGTACAGGAAATAGAGGTTGGAGGAGATGTTCCGGTATCTATAAGTTTCTTTGAAATGTATGGCGCGAAGAGACTAGAGGATTTTGATATCGAGAACAGATGGAAAAAGAACAGGACATACGAATCCATGAAGGCGCTTGTTGGACAGAAAGCTGGAGGAGTTCCGTGCTTTCTTGATATCCATGAAAAGTACCATGGACCGCATGGCTTGGTTGCGGGAACAACAGGTTCCGGAAAATCAGAAACGTTGCAGACATATATGCTCTCGTTGGCAATTAATTTTAGTCCTGACGATGTGAGCTTTTTTGTCATCGATTATAAGGGTGGTGGAATGGCGAATCTTTTTATTGATTTGCCACATATGGTCGGACAGATTTCGAATCTTTCCGGAAATCAGATACAAAGAGCACTTATGTCTATTCAAAGTGAAAAAGATAGAAGAGAAGCGCTTTTTGCAAGCTTTGGAGTAAAGGATATCAGAGATTACACCAAGGTATACAAGAATAATGAGGCAACGGTGCCATTGCCGCATCTGATCATTGTTATAGATGAATTTGCGGAAATGAAAAAAGAAGAACCAGAGTTTATTCAAGAGATAGTGAGTATTTCACGAGTTGGTCGAAGCCTTGGAATTCATTTGATCATGGCCACGCAGAAACCAGCTGGAAGTGTCAGTGATGATATATGGTCTAACTCTAGGTTTAAACTATGTCTTCGTGTTCAGAGCAAGCAGGATTCAATGGATATGCTTCATAAGCCTGATGCAGCGTATCTTACACAGTCAGGTAGATGCTACTTGCAAGTTGGAAATGATGAATTGTACGAATTATTTCAGTCAGGCTTTTCGGGCGCAACCTATTATGATGATGAGGCAGATGTCAATACAGGCGTTGCAACTATGCTTGAAATTAATGGAATACCTTCGCTTGAGGGCAATCATGCAAGAAGTGTCAGACAGAAAGAAAAAAAGAAACTTTGGCTTGAACAGCTTGAAAATGCAATACAACCAATTGTAGGCGAAGATAGCAGTAGGCTTGCAAATCTTTCAAGAATAGAAAAAGGACAGATTGCAGAGAAAGTCATTAGTAACCTGATTTCAAAAGGAATTGATTATTCAAATACAGATAACAATAGAGAAAATCTGATTACTCTTCTAGAGGAGATAGGTATATATGGCTATGATTCGGAAGCAATATTAAAAGCAGAGAGTGAGTTTACTAATGCAAAAAAGAAGCTTCCACAGCAACCTGAACATACGCAATTAGAGGCAGTTGTCAGATATATTGATTATCTTGCTAAGAAAAATGGATTTAATCATGATTTTAGTCTGTTTTTGCCTTTACTTCCAAGTGTTGTTTATCTTTCCCAGCTGCCAAAGGGTCCAGGATTTGATACTGAGGAACTGTTTAACGGTATTTCCTGGCAAGAACATGGTAATAGCTCAAGACTGGAAATATGTATGGGATTGTATGATGATCCAGAAAATCAGAGGCAGGATGCATTTGTTCTTGATATAGCAAAGATGGGAAACATTATTCTTTTAGGTGCTCCAACATCTGGAAAGAGTACGTTCCTGCAAACCTTTGTTTTTGGAATGATGATGAAGTATTCGCCTGCAGAAGTAAACTTCTATATTCTTGAATTTAGCGCTCGAAAGTTTTCTGTTTTTGAAAGTGCACCGCATATAGGTGGAATTGTAAAAGAAAATGATGGAAATGAGCGTATAGAGAAATTGTTTTCGCTCATGTTGCGTATTCTGAATGAGAGAAAGGAAGTACTTGGAGATATTGGTTTTGTGCAATACTGTGAGGCTCATGGACAAGGTAAGATTCCGGCCATAGTTTTGGTTATTGATAATTATGCTTCTTTCCTGAATAAGACAGGGGATGCTTATATTCATGTAATACAAAAACTTGTAAAAGAAGGAGCAGGTTGTGGAATATTTATGCTTGTGTCTGCTACTGGAATAGGGAGCGGAGAAATTTCCAACAGTGTAGCTCAGAACTTTAGAATGCCAATATGCCTGGAATTAAATAATGTATACGATTATAGCAATTATTTGCGCGTTCCAAGGGTGAGGATAAATCCAGAATCGGGAGTTAAGGGGCGTGGTCTTGGAAAAGTAGGAGACCGAATTTTAGAATTTCAGACAGCTATTATGCTTGAAGCAGATAACGAAAATGACATGAATCAGAAAGCTTCAAAAATTGCGAAAGATATGTTGGATGTCTGGGAGAAAAGTGGAAATGACAGTGCAAGGAAAATTCCTGAGATTCCAGCAGAACCGGAATGGAATAGCTTTATTGATAGCCCTGAAGTCAGAACCATGTTTGAAACGGATAATCTTTTGCCGGTTGGCTATGAAACAAGGTTTGCAGAAAGCTATGGCATAGATCTGAGCAAGCTATATGTTTATCTTATAACAGGAGGAAAGAAAAAAGGAAAGACCAATGCACTTAAAATTCTTACATGTTCAGCGATTGTTAAAGGTGGAAATGCCGTGATCGTAGATTTTGATAAACATCTTAAAGGCTTTGCTGACAATGTGGGAGCAAAATGCATACAAAGCGAGGTGGAATGGGCATCATTTATTAGTAATCTGTTAAAGAATGATCTTGTTACAAGAAATGCAGATAAAGCTGAACTGATGAAAGGAAATGCCCAAGACAGCGAAATATTCAAGTTTATGCAGAAATATAGGAAGATATTTATCTTTATTGAGAATCTGCCGTTGTTTGTTGAGAGGATGCAAAGACCAACAGAAGAGAATGTTCCAGCAAATGTGATGTTGAATATGGAGATGGTAATAGAAAGAGGAGCTCTTCACAATATTTATTGGTTTGCTACGGTGGATAAGGATAATCTTGGTACTGTTACGGCGATTAATCTTTACAAGCTTTTTGTCAGAGATAGAAAAGGAATGCATTTGGGCGGCATGGTCCATTCTACATCAGTTGCAAACATGAATTTTGACAATCATGATAGAAAAACGCTTGATGCTCCGAAAGCGCCAGGCAGAGCGATGCTTCCGCTCGATAATGAAGAATCGGTAAAAGAAGTTGTAATTCCGCTATACAAAGGACGGTAGGAGGTATCTATGGTTTTAGTTGATGTATTTGTTCCGTCTGTGGATAAAACATACAATTTTAGCTTGAACGAAAAAGTAATCATAGAGGATGTGATTTCTGAGATTGTAGAAATGATCGAACAGAAAGAAAAATGCAATCTTTTGGGCGATAAAAAGGATATGCATTTGTATTCAACCAGAAATTCATCTATGCTTCCGGGGAAAAATACTTTAATTGATTGTTTTGTTACAAGTGGGACAAGGTTGGTGCTAGTTTGATGTAAGAGGCATCTTTTCATTATTTAGAGAGGAGTGATGGAATGGCAGAAAGAATGGCTAATAATCTTGAATCCTTTAATGGTGATATAGATGAGTACAGGGTTCATCTTCAACAACTAACAGATCATTTTAATGAGATGATCACACATATGAGTGAACTCAATAGTATGTGGGAAGGTGAAGCTCATAACGATTTTCTTTCAACTTTTGAAGTTGATAAGAGTAAAACTTTTGCGATGTTGGATGATTTTAAGAAGGTTTTGTCTGAATTGGAATTTGCTCATACTGAATATTCGCAGTGTGAAAACAATATTTCAAATATGATAGAAGAAATGTCGGTTTAACAGGAGGCAGTTATGGCGATTGAGATAACGCTTAATGTGAGCACTGATAGGTTGAAAGTGCAAAAAGGCTATATTGACACAGATATTAACAATATGAGAAATGATATAATGCAGCTGACTAACAAGATAAACGATACTTCAGGTTATTGGAATGGTGAAGCAGGCAACAAGCAAAGGGCGGATTATACAGATAAGCTTGGAAAAATCACTTCAATGCTTGACAGGCTAGGTACATACCCAGATCGTATCATGACTATGGCAGGAATATATGATGCAGGTGAAGAAATGGCAGAGACTATATCTTCAATGTTGAGTCCGGATGCCCAATTATTTGGTTAGGGGGATAGCTTATGATAGTGACAAAAACTGAATGGCAGATAAAAATGGATTTTAAAAAGGCCATGGCTGCAGTGAATAATCTTAGAAAGATAGCTAACAAATTGGACGATAATAATGATGATTTTGGAGGCGTAATTAACTTAATAGATAACAATTGGGATGGAGAAAATTCGGAGAAATTTATAGGAAAGGGAAGAACAATTCAAGGGAAAATTAGTGAAACGTCAGCGGGAATCAGGAAAACTGCTGATGCTATAGAAGATATTGCCAAAAGACTAAGAGATGCGGAGCTTAATGCTATCAGGATAGCAAGAGATTAGTTTTTTGATGAATTTGCAACTATAAATTGTATGTAATCAATATCAGAGTACAAGGAGGAAATGCAAATGGCAGAAATTTATGTTAAGAGCAGTAATGATATTCAGGAGGTGATCAATAATTTGCGAAGGTTGAACACAGAGTTTCGCAATAAAGCTAATGATATCAATACGGAGCAGACAAATCTCACAACTAAATGGAGAGGTGACGCCAGCACTTCATTCCAGGAGAATTTTAGGAAAGAGTATCCGAATTTTGAAAGCTTTGCTACTACAATTGATGAGTATGTAGAAGGACTTACGCAGATTCTTGACGAATATAATAGAACAGAGGATATGAATAAGCAGATAGCAAGTAATTAAGCGTATGTTCTGCAAAAATAGAATAAAAAGTTTATTAGCAGTGTTGTCTGAAGTAGGTTTTTGCGATTTTTCGTAGGGAACATGGAGGAATTATTATGATATTAACAGAATTATCTATAACTGATGTTAATGATTTGAAGACTGAAGCTAATAACTTCGATCAGCATGCAAATGAAATCAAAAAGATTACTGATCAGATGCTGGAGCTTGTTGATTCCACAATCAGTTGCTGGAGAGGAACTGCTCAGAGTAAGTATAGTAATCAGTTTAAAGGGCTTACAGATGATATGAAAGTAATCTACGATATGTGCCATGAGTATTACACTGATCTTGTAGAAATTGCTAAGAATTATGAGACGGCAGAAAGTGATAATGAAGCCAGAGCAAATAGCCTGAAGGCAGATGTTAATCTTGTACAGGGATAATAATTGAAAAATACAAAAAGACAGCGTCCTTGCTGTAGGGTTTTGATTCTTTTATGAGAAGTATTATAAAAGTTCAAGACAATACCGTTGGCGCTGTCTTTTGTGCAAATTTATAAGACAACGGTATAGCATTTACGAATACTATTTTTGTGATTGGTGAATAGAAATGGAAAGAAAACTATTAAAGCAAATACAAAGTTTAACGACAATGCTTGTAATTATTCTTTTTCTTACAGGCTATAGTTTAACAGTTTTTTCAGAATCTCCAATTAAGTTGATGACTGCCTTAACGTATGAAGGAAAGGTTAAGGTTTATCTTCGTGATGCAGCTATAAACCAGGTTGTTTCATATCAGATTGGAAATGAGATTACTGAAGAAATACTTGGTTATCTTGTAGCAGATGATGCTTATGATATACGTACGCTTATTATGGTGGATAATTCTTTTTCTATTCCTAAGAATTATAGGAGCCTTGTTAAGGATGAAGTAAAGGCTATCATAGACGCGCATGGACCTAACGAGAAGTTTAGGCTGGCAACTTTCGATGAAAATATAGTGTATTTATCTGATCAGTATTCCAATGATTATACTTCGCTTAAAAATGTGGTGGATTCAATTGAGAATAAAGATCAGGAAACATATCTTACTGATGTACTTTATTCAGTTATTGATGAGTTAAATGGTGAGAAATACCAGGGGTACACAAGGATTATTATTTTTTCAGATGGTGTGGATAATAAGCCTATAGGAGTTACCAGAGAAGAGTTAAATAAAAAAATAGAAGAATCCCAATATCCGATTTATACAATTGGAATCAAAACAGGAAAAAATGATTCAGAACTTGAAAATATGTTTGCTATTTCAAGGCTTGCGTCCTGTGAATATTTTATGCTTGAAGAATCGGAAACTGGGATTATTACAGAAACTACCGCAAAGGATGCGGATATGACTGTATATGAGATCACTATTCCTGAGGAGGCGAAGATTGGCGGAAAACAGAACAGTAAGCTGACTTTTACTGATGGAACAGAAATTATTTTTGCTGTGGATACACCATTTAGATCAAAAACTGAACCTGAGCCTGTGCCTGATCCGGAGCCGGAACCAAAACCTGAACCTCAACCGCAGGAAAGTGAACCAGTTGAGATTGTCGAAGAAGAAAAATCAAATTCGATTTTGACATTGGGTTTAATTGCATTTGTGGTCATAGCGATAATAATTGTAGCTGCGATAATTATCATTATTTTTAGAAAGAAGAGAAGGCCAGAAGTCATATCGGAGTCGGACAATCTTCAGCCTGAACAGCAATATGATAGGACAGAAATAATGTCAAATGAATCTAAGCATGTCAGAGATGGGACTGTATTGATGACACCGGAAGGAACTGATGATGAGGTGAAAAAGTATAGATTTACTTTGACGGATGCAGCAGATTCCTCAAGATCTTTTAGGTGTGAACTTATAAATGAGATCAAAGTTGGACGACAAGCTGATAATGATATAGTTCTTAGCGATGATACGGCTGTCCATGGGCATCATGCTAAGGTTATTGTTGAAGATGGAACTTTTTATATTACAGATTTAAAGGATGTTAAAAATCATTCTTCTGTGAACGGAGTTGCATTAAAACCCGGAATTCGTCAGCTGATTGTTACAAATTCCAAGATTACGATAGGGAGACATACCTATGTGGTTTCTATCTCTTAATAAGAACAAAGAAATAGGGATTATTTATTCAGCATACTCAGACAAAGGGAGAAGAGATGGGGAAAACCAGGATGCTTACTTTGTATTCAGAAGCGAGAATTTCTCATTATTCTGCATTGCAGATGGCATGGGAGGGCATTCTAAAGGAGAGGTGGCATCAGGTGAAATAACAAAGGCGATAGAAAAATGGCTTAAAGGCTTATATGAAAAGAAAATGCTGTTGTCACAGATGATTTTTGATGAATTTGAAAAAGTTGTAGATAGTATAAATTTAAAAATCTACAAAGAATATAACCAAGCTTCAATTTGTGGTGCGACAATAGTAGCTCTTTTAATCAAGAATGGGGAGTATTGTGTTATTTCAGCAGGAGACAGCAGGGCTTACAAAGTTGAAAAAGGAAAAATAATACAGATTACCAGAGATGATGTATGGATTAATGAATCAGGGGATGAGCGCTTCAACGCCGATAACGGCAAATTGACAAAAGCGGTCGGAATTGCAGAAAGCTTAATATGTAACCGTGTTACAGGCAGTATTGATAATGGAACAGTTTTTTTCTTATGCACAGATGGGGTGTATAAAGTTATTGCAGAAAAAGAACTGAACAAAATAGTCAGAACGACAAGAAAAAGTAAACATGATGCACAAATGGATGCAGTATTAGAGATGATAAAGCAGAATGTTCTATGCAAGGGCGCTCCAGATAATAATACAGGCATCTTGGTGAAATGTATTTATGGAGGCTGACAGATGAGCAGATATTCAGTTAATACGGATGAACTAATAAGTGCAGCTGATAAATGTGATGAAATCAAGCAAGAAATGAATGACCTTCTTGGACAAATAAGGACAATACAGAATAATCTAAGCAGCGATATTAAAAGGTATGGAGGTGTAAATGCTGCTTTAGACAATTGTTGTTCCAATATCAATAAATGTTGGAATAAAGTTGATCGGTATGGCATACACGGCAGATTCATAGCAAATAAGTATATGATAGCCGAAGAGAGTGTTATTAGAAATATATCTAAGGGCAAATTTGAACAAGGCTTTCAAAATGGACAAAATGATAAGGGTAATTGGTTGCAGAATTGGATTTCTGACTTGATTAAAACTCTGCCTACAATCATGGGAAAAATATTTCCAAGGATTGGAACTATTATAGGACTCCCAGGATGGATAACTAATTTTGATGAAATCTTGGCTGGTATTGGAAAAGGAATTATTGCTAGTGGAGCAAGAACAACGGGGTGGAGTTCGATACTTGGAGATATGTGGGAGTTGGTAACAGGAGAAAATTCAGATGGTGGTAATGAAAGAAATAATTCAGATTCCTCGTTAATGCAAGATTCTAAAAAAGAAGATGAAAAAATAGAAAATGATTATGAAACAGATGAACAGTTTAATAAAAGGATAGAGGATGAGTTAAGGGAGCGATATAGCCGACTAAAAGATGGAAATGGAGGAAAATCATTTAAAGGAAAATGCAGTTCCTTTACATATAGACAATTGAAAGATCGAGGAATTATTGATAATGAGCCGGGAGTGCCTCTAGGTAAAGATTACTATGATGTATATAGTAAAATGACTGAAACATCTACTGGATATAGTGTTGAAGCCATAGGTGGAAAAAATGCACTTTCTGAATTGATTGAAAATCATAATGGAGAGAATCTAAGTAATATAGTGGTTTCTTTTAATAAAGATGGAAAGATATTTAATAGTGATGCTGGACATGTGCTTATGATTTCTGAAATTCGTGACGGATATATTTATTTTATGGACAGTAGCGATACATATTGGGGGGCATTGTCGGGAAATGCAGCAAAGAAAGAAGGGGAGATGATAAAGCTTACACTGGAAGAGTTTTATAAAACATTCCCTAAGAATGCTATAAATGGAGTAGTGTGTTTTTCAAAGTGATTAAATAAGAAATGGGAAAAATACAAGGATATGTAATGGTATCTCATTAATCGATAATATGATTACGATTAATTAAAAATGCATGATAAAAGATTATTATCGATTTCTGAATCGGTGTTGGAAAGTGGCGTTAATGGAGGCATATGGATGAGCAGATATTCTGTTGATACGAATGCTTTAAGAAATGCAGATAATAAGTATTTAAACATTAGTATGAATATGAAAGCTCTTGCTAAGGAGATAAATGCTATCAAAGATAATCTTAGCAGTGACATAAAAAGATATGAAGGGGTTGATACAGCGTTACGTAACTGTAGTAATAATGTTGCAACATGTAGATACAAAGTAGATAATTATGGTGCAAGCTGTGGCGTTGTTGCCAGTTTGTACTCTGAGGCAGAGAATAATGTTATTAACAATATATCAAAGGGCAAATTTGAACAAGGCTTTCAAAATGGACAAAATGATAATGGTAATTGGTTGCAGAATTGGATTTCTGACTTGATTAAAACTCTGCCTACAATCATGGGAAAAATATTTCCATGGATTGGAACTATTATAGGACTCCCAGGATGGATAACTGATTTTGATGAAATCTTGGCTGGTATTGGAAAAGGAATTATTGCTAGTGGAGCAAGAACAACGGGGTGGAGTTCGATACTTGGAGATATGTGGAATCCGATAACAGGAGGATCAGATAGCGGCAGTGGGGATGAAACAAATCCACCAGATCGACCGGAAGAGCCAGAAGGTGAACGGGGAGATGATAATAATACATCCGAAGACCTTGAACTGAAAAAAAAGTTAGATGAACTTTTTGCCACAAACGAAGGGAAAAGCTTTCCAAATGAATATCATAGTTGTTGGGGATGTTGTGCGTTTACGAAGTATATCTGGTATGAAATGTATGGTTATCACAGAACTAGCGCGGATATTTGTGCTGAATGCAAAATATATGATTCAGAAGATATTATGAATAATATTCATGTTGGAGATTGTATAAAACTAGTAGATGGGGAACAAGAACATTGGTTTATAGTTGCTGGATGGGATGAGAATGGAATTACTGTATATCAATCAACGGGTATTGATAATGGAAATATTGTCGAAAAAAAGACATATCCTTGGAGTGGTGGAAATTCCCAAAATTCTAGTATTTCTAATTTTTTTAATGGGGATAATAATACCGGAGCTGAAAAGAGCAACAATGGAAAAATTTATATTCATCATGCAAAAAATTACACCAAAGGTGCTACTAAATGAAAGAATGAGAAAAAGTAATGAGTACAGCCTAAGCTTTTTGGGATAATGCCTATGGTTAAATGTGCAATTCAATATAGCGGGCATCAGATTTTCCTGGCGCCCTCTTAAAAAATCAAGAGCGATTTAGTACGGCTAGGATCTCATCTAAAGAACAATCACATAATTTAGCAATTTCATCAGGAGTCATGCCGTTTTTTGACATGGAAGAAATGATGCGAGCTTTATAGCGTTCTTCACCACGTTCTTCGCCAATTGCAATGCCTTCAGATAAGGCTTCCTCTTTGATAACCTTCATATGCCCAGCTTCATTGTATTCATATAAACTATACATGGTGACCACCTTTCTCTCGCGAATCAAGAAGTCTTTTAGTATATTGTCATCAGTACAATAATCTTTGAAATGTTTTTGCTTAAGGTATATTTTAATATAGAGGGCATCAGATTTACCTGGCACCCTCTTAAAAAATCAAGAGCGATTTAGTACGGCTAGAACCTCATCTAAAGAACAATCACATAATTTAGCAATTTTATCAGGAGTTTCGCCATTCTTTGCCATGGAAGTAATGATACGGGAACGTTCTGCAGAAATGCCGTTCTTTTTGCCAATGGTTTTACCATGTTCAACGCCTTCAGAGAAGGCTTCTTCCTTGAGAACTTTCATATGTCCAGCTTTATTGTATTCATATAAACTATACATGGTGACCGCCTTTCTCTCGCGAATCAAGAAGTCTTTAAGTATATCGTTTGCGATGCAATAATCAATGGCCTTTGAAACAGCTCTGGTTAGTGTATATGTTTCAGAGTATTCACGAACCTTGGAAACAAAGATAGAATATTCATTAAGCTTTTTGCAGCTATGCATCAAAGAGGTGTTCATTCCTTGATTAATGTTGAAGACTTTAACTGTAAGTTCAAGCTCAGGGGGCGTGGATTTATCCTCATACATATCAGAAAGGATATATCTTTTTGTTTCGGGCATTTCATCCGTACCATTGTAGAATACTACAAAATGAGGTGCAGGTATCTTCAATAGTGATTTCCCATATATTCTATCTTCATCGATTAGCTGTAAATATAGATTACTGACATAAAATAAGCATCTTAGTGGGATGTTAGGACATATAGTTGATTGATGTTCGTAAATATTCAGGTGCGTATCAATAATGAATGAAAGATCATTATGCATCCCCATAAAAATAGCGTTGTCTAAAGTGTTGATAATAAGGGCATCCGGATCGTTATATTGTGAACCATTAAGAGCGTTGTAGAGATCTAAAAGAGCCTTCTTATCATTTTTGAACAAGAGCCTGAATACGGTATCCTTATATTTCCTGTTAGCCCAAGGCCATCTGATTTTCTTAAAAATATACTGTTTTTTGATTTTAATTCCCAATTATTTGTTCCTTTCTGCATTAATGCAGAAAAGACACCAAAGGTATTAACCACATTAATACTAACATATTTTTTATTATTTGTTTGGGAAATGTGAAAGCTGAAGGCAATCACATTCTGGTGGTTGAAAACCGACTTTGCAAGCTTACATCATTTTTAAAGATTTTGCAAGACATTCTTTTAATGCTTATTTAATTAAAGTTTTAGATAACTATATAGGCATTAATTTTATAATAAACGTATGGAGGATTGTATTTACAAAGAACATTTTTTGAGACCTATTAAAGGTTATAGTGCTGCTATTATTGGCAACTTGCTTTTTTGCTGCTTTACATGGAGGTGCTTATTATGAGTTTTAACATGGATGTTTTAAAATTCAGGAAAATAGCGTTGTTAGCCATTCCGACTGTGACGTTGCCAGCTATGATAGCTATAGGCATTATTGGTTATCAGTCTAGTCCGGAGCGGAAAGCCGAGAAAGTATTGGCTGCCGGTGAAACCTATCTTAGTGAGCTTGATTATGAGCAGGCGTATGCCTATTTTGCACAAGCCCTCGAGTTGGATCCTGATAATGAAGAAATCAAAGCGGCTATTACTGCTCATCTTAATGAAATAGTAGAAAATGCAAACAAAGCAGAATCTAAAGAAGAGTATGAGAAGTATCTTGCTCAGATCGAAGCAGCGCTTGTTTATTCGGATGCATTTGATTCAGGAGTGGTTGATGCCATTAGGGAGGAAAAGAGTGAAGTTGAGAGTAGCATTGCTACATATGAGACAAATAGCAGTGAGAATTTGACTTCTAACAATGGGAATTCAGAAAACGATGATGAAGATTCAAAACCAGATCAAGATCCCCCTATAATAAAAAATGATATAAGCGTTTATTTGGATAAGCTGTTAGAACTTGCCAAAGAGAATAATTGGGATGAAATTGCCAAACTCATGAGTTCAGATGAATTCAAACGGATTTTGGATAATGATAGTGATGCTCTTAAGATGGAGATTGGTGATGGTAGATACTTGGTCATCGGAAATTCAGAGGGTGAACAATACGTCTTTGTAGGAAATGATGAGGAGAAAGATAGCTCTGGAATATGCATAACTTCAAGTAAAAAAGGCGATGGTTCGTATGATATATATGAAGCAAAGCTGGTTGATTTTGCGCATGTCCAAGAGAAAGAAGAGGCTGAAGATGCTGAAAAAGGTAAAGTTGTTGCAACAGCCAAGTTGGTAAAGGAGAAAGAAATAACTGAGGAAAAAGAAATTGATGAGACTCTTGTCAAAGAGACTGCTGAAGCAACTGCAAAGAAAGACAGTAAGTCTGATTTGGAGAAATGGGAGGAATTTCAAAAAGCATTAAAACAGAGCAATGAAGAGGAAGAAGAGAAAAATAAATCGCAAAATAGTGGAACTCATGTAGCTAATTCTGCTAAAGAAGATGTGCCACAGACGACTCATAGTAACGAGCCAGCTTCAACGCCAACATCTGCTCCAACACCTGCACCAACGTCTGAGCTGGAAGTAGTGATACTTTTGTGCAAATGTGGCTGTGGCTGTCTTGCTAGTAATTGTGGCTGTGGTTGCAATAGTGGTAAAGAATGTGATTGTCCTTTTCTTCCGGAGGAAAAAGGAGATGGAGGAAATACAAATAATGGGGTAGAAAATAACGGGGGAAACGCCGGTGATGGAGGAGAAAATAGCGGAGAAAACACAAATAATGGGGGAGAAAATAACGGGGGAAACGCCGGTGATGGAGGAGAAAATAGCGGAGGAAACACAAATAATGGGGGAGAAAATAGCGGAGGAAACACCGGTAATGGAGAAGAAAATAGCGGAGGGAATACAAATAATGGGGGAGATAATAACGGGGGAAACACCGGTAATGGAGAAGAAAATAGCGGAGGGAATACAAATAATGGGGGAGATAATAACGGAGAAAACACTGGTGATGGAGGAGAAACAGATGAAAATAACGGAGAAGAGGAAGAAACAGATGGGATTGAAGAATATGAATATGGTGATGAGGAGGAAAAACTTTATTAGTAACATTTATTTTTTTTAACCATAGCATAAATCTACTAAGACTATATTCCCCATGGAGACGACTTTGAATTCAAATGATAAGAAAAAATCATTCCTTGAGACCTATGAGATAAAGGAGCAATTAGGAGAAGGCTCAGGAGGAACAGTTTACAAAGCATATCACAAGAATCTGCGTAAAGACGTTGTGCTTAAGAAGATGAACGAAAAGGCAGCAGAGGTCCTGAATAAGAGGACTGAAACTGATGCCTTAAAAAATCTTAGACATTCGTATATTCCGCAGGTTCTTGATTTTGTTGAGCTTGATGATGGTATATACACTGTTATGGACTATATTCCGGGGACAACGTTCAAGAAACTGATGGATACCGGAAGGCGTTTTTCGCAAAAAGAAGCGCTTAAATATGCAAGACAGTTATTTGAAACTCTTGAATATATTCATTCTCGGAAGCCAAAGATAATTCATGGTGATATTAAGCCGGATAATATCATGCTTACTCCTGAAGACAATATTTGTCTTATTGATTTTAATATTTCTGGAATTGCTGATGGTGAGGGAGCTGTTATTGATGGCTTTTCCTATGACTACTCAGCACCGGAGCAGGTAGAAGGTTTTAAAAGAAAACGCGAACAGAAAACAAAACAGAGTGATGAGAATTTTGAATATGAAAAAACTGAGATTATATCAGCAGAAGCAGAAAACAACGATGATTATGAAAAAACTTCTCTTGTAGAGGAAGCTTTTTTAGACAAAGATGAGCTTCGATACGAAAATGTAAATACAGATCATAAACAAGATTTTTATATAGATGAAAGGGCCGATATTTATAGCGCAGCAGCTTCTATATATCATATTCTTACTGGCGTAAGGCCTAAGGTAAAAGAAGGAAGAATACCGCCAGCAAATTCTATTGATCCGAAAATATCAGAAGGATTTAGCTATATTTTGGAACATGCGATGGAACAGAAACCTGATAAAAGATTTCAGAGTTCTTCGGATGTTTTAAAAGCGTTAAATGAAATACATAAACTTGATAATAGATATAAGAAACTAATACGGCAGCAGAATCTTCTTTTCTGCGTTGCAATATTTATGATGAGCGTAGGTGTTGCCTTGATTTTTAATGGGATTAACTCTCGGAAGATGGATAATCTGTCTACTTATGATAGAAATATCGAGTTGATGACGGAAATGATAAGAAAGGCTCAGAACGGCGATGAAATCAGTTCTCAAGAGTTTGATGAACTGTATGATGAGTGTGTTAAGATAAATAATAAACAGTTGGATGTGTACCTGAATAAGGCGATTTTTCTTTATACGCAGAAGAATTATGATGCTGCGATAGAATATCTCGAGGAAAATGTTTTAGATGATCCGGTCTTATCAGTGCAGACTGATTTAGAAACGGCATACTATATTTATGGAAGTAGTCTTAAAAACTGTGAAGAACCTGATTATGAGTCTGCAATAGAGTCTATGGAAAAAGCGATTTCTAAGGGATATACAAATGCAAGTTGCTATCGTGAGTTGGCAGAAACATATCTTGTCATAGGAAAGCTTGCAAAGGCAAAAGAAATTCTTTCGGAAGCAGAAGAAAAAAGTGTGTCCGGAGCTGATATGGATCTTATGGCGGGAGAAGTTAATCTGGCTCAAAATAATTACTCAGATGCGAAAAAGAATTATGAGTCCTGTATAGAAAAAGCTTTACTTACAGGTGATTATGATGTTCTGCTAAGGGCATATTTGGGGCTTAATGAGCTAATCATTACAGAAAATAAAAATGAGACCTCGTTAAATGAAGCTGTAAGCGTTTTAAATAAAGCCATGAATAATCTTCCTGGAGACTATCAACTTCAAGTTGTTCAGTCACAGATTCAAAACTATGTGGACTTATACCAGCTAACGCAAGATTCTGTTTTTGCAGAAAAGGGTATTGAGTTGTTGGAAAAATCTATAAGTAGGGGGTGGAAGGATTACACAAATTATGTAAATCTTGCTTTTTTATATGAACAAAAAGCCGATTATAATAAGGCAAAAGAAATTCTTGAGAAACTGATGAATGAGTATCCTGACAATTATGTGGCATATAAACGAATGGCATATCTTGAGGTGGATGTCCAGAAGAATAAAGAAGTAAACGAAAGAGAGTATTCTTTTTTTGCATACTGCTACGAAACGGCAAAAACAAAGTACAAGAATAGTAAAAAAATCGGAGGAGATTTAGAAATGGACTATTTGGATGCGATGTATAGCGAAGCTGTAGAGAATGGATGGATAGAGTGAATATTGGGAATTGCGTATGAGTGATTTAAAAATATATATAGGAATTGCGTTTACTGTAATTGGTTTTATTCTATTTATATATGATGGAGTAACAATTAAAAGGCGCCGTGAAAAGAAGAAAATGGAAATCGAACAAGAATACAAGTAGATTGGTCTTTGATATTGTCTCTTATGAAGAGAATGTGTTACTTTAAAAAAGGTGATTGTTAAATTGGCTTAGCAAATGATATATTTTTGCGGCTTCATTATTACAATTTAGGAGACAAACTATTACATGACCAAGAAAAAACTTGCTCTTGAAGTGATCGACAGATTAAAAAAAGAATATCCTGATTCTGAGTGCACGCTTGCATATGACAAAGCATGGCAGCTTTTGGTAAGTGTCAGATTGGCAGCTCAGTGTACAGATAAAAGAGTTGATATGATCACGCCTTTATTATATGAGAAGTATCCGACGGTGGAAGCGCTGGCAGATGCGCCCGTAGAAAAGATTGAAGAGATTGTGCGGCCATGTGGACTGGGAAATTCTAAGGCAAGGGATATTTCTGCATGTATGAAGATGTTAAGAGATGAATATGACTGCGTAGTGCCTGACACCATGGAAGAACTGTTAAAACTTCCTGGGGTTGGAAGGAAAAGCGCAAACCTCGTTCTTGGAGATGTCTATGGTAAACCTGCTATAGTTACTGATACTCACTGCATAAGGCTATGTAATCTCATTGGTCTTGTTGATGATATAAAGGAACCTTTCAAAGTTGAAAAAGAGCTCTGGAAGATAATTCCACCCGAAGAAGGAAATGGGCTTTGTCATCGTTTTGTTGACCATGGTCGCGCGGTATGTGTTGCAAGGAGACCTGACTGCGAGCATTGCTGTCTAAATGATATCTGTAAGACAGGAAAAGGTAAGGTTAATTAAATCCTCAATTTATCCGATATAGTATATGAAGACAATATGTATTGCTTAATTTATTACAATTCAAGTTTATTAATACGATGAATTGTTTATAAAAAGATTATTTGACTTTATTTTAGGGCTATGATTAGAATAATCTTATGTTACTGTATTGACACGGATGTTGAAAGGGTAGTGAGATTATGGATGCTAACGTACTTAACGCTGAACAGCAGGCGCTTTTAGCCAGCATAATGGGAAGTTCACCACAGCCAGGTAGCTTTAGTTTTACCACCAAGGTACAGTCACCTGTTGCAGCAGCTGCACCTGCGGCTCCGGTTGCTTCAGATCCCGGGAAAATGTTATCTCAGGCAGAAATTGATGCACTGATTGCATCTATGGGGAATTAAGCATAGAATTATAATATGATGTCAAAGTCGAAAGTTTGAACAATCCGTGACATCATTATATATAATCATTTATAGAGAGGTGGATGTTATGTATATCGCAATGCAATGCGCAGATAGTAACGGGATGCTCAATACTGAGATTTGTACTTTTTATGGAATCCGTTATGAATCAAGGTATCGTGCAGCAATTCTTTCTACTGAGCATTTAAACCACGACTATGTTATTCCCATGGCAGTTGAAGATTACGAGGATGCTGCCAAACAGATCATGAAGGCTATGGCTGCGAAGGCACAGATGATAAGCCTTGGTGAAACTATTGTGAGCCGGGGAAGAAAGGGAGAAGCCAGACAGGTTCAGCCTCAGAAAATTACAATCAAAGCTTTTTGATACTGATTATTATGATGTTTATATGTGTTCGTTTTGCATTTTCAGCCCTCCGATTTTCAGGAGGGCTTTTTCTTTTTAATTACAATTCTATTTGTTAAAGTTTCTAAACTATTCCTTAAAATTTTTTAAATAGCAATATATGAGTTGACAATATGTAGTAAGCTACGTATTATGTAATATGTACTTAGCTACATGTGAAAGGAAAAGAGAGGTGAAGATGAATCGAGACAAGGAAGAAAGGGAATTTTTCCGCGATCGTGAACATGAGCCTATCAGCTTCAAGTTTAAGTGCATTCATGAATCTTTTGTTGCACTGTTAAACAGACGTCTTAAAGAGGAAGATATCACTTTTTCTCAACTTATTCTTTTGCATTACCTTTGGGAGCACAGAGACTGTAAGGTTACGCAGAAGGATATCTCAGATGCGCTTCGTATCAAGCATCCGACTACAATAGGTCTGCTAAAAAGGCTTGAAGAGAAGGAAATGTTAAAGGTTGTGGTTGACCCTGATAACAGGAAGTACAGAAATATCACTCTTACTTCAAAAGGAGAAGCTTTTATAGAAAAGGACCGGAAAACTAGGAGACATACCGATGAGTATATGGTAGACGGCTTTACGAAAGAAGAAAAAATGCAGCTTCGGAAACTTTTGGACAGAGTGGTGGATAACATGGAAAAAATGTAGTTTTTCAATTAGTTTTTTTTATGTATAAAAGAGTTTCTTTAACAAATTACAAGGGAGAAATTTTATTTATGATCAAGACATTAATGAAACAGATTAAGGAGTACAAGCTCCCGTCCATACTTACTCCTCTTTGTATGATAGGTGAGGTTATCTGTGAAATGGTAATCCCTATTCTTATGGCAAAGATTGTTGACGATGGTATTTACGGAAATAATATGGGCGTGATTTTTAAAACCGGAGGACTGATGGTGGTAATTGCCATCCTTGGACTCCTGGCAGGACTTGGCGGTGCGTATTTTGGCGCAAATGCATCAGCAGGTTTTGCAAAAAATCTTAGAAAAGCAATGTTTGATAACATTCAGACATTTTCTTTTGCCAATATTGATAAGTTCTCAACATCAGGTCTTGTAACAAGACTTACAACTGATGTTACCAACCTTCAGAATGCATATATGATGATCCTGAGAATGGCAATGAGAGCGCCTGCATCACTTGTTATAGCTATGGTAGCAGCATTTACCATAAGCGCAAGACTTTCAAGCATTTATCTTGTGGCAGTTCTTTTCCTTGGAAGCTTCATTTTCTTTATCATGAACAGAGCAACCAGGTACTTTAAACAGGTATTTGAAAAGTATGATGAACTCAATGAAAGTGTTCAGGAAAATGTTTCTGCTATTCGAGTTGTAAAGGCATATGTCCGTGAAGATTATGAAAATGACAAGTTCAAAAAAGCTGCCATGAACATTTATAACATGTTCGTAAAGGCTGAGAGAAACCTTGTTTTCATGAGCCCTGTAATGTCTGCAACTGTATATGCGTGTATCCTTTTGATGAGCTGGTTTGGTGCGCACATGATAGTTGGCGGCGAGCTTACTACAGGTAATCTTATGAGCCTTTTGACTTACTGTATGTCAATCCTTATGAACCTTATGATGCTGGGAATGATCTTTGTTATGATGACAATGGCATCTGCAAGCGCAAAGCGTATTGCTGAGGTTATCGAGGAAGACACATCTATTAAGAATAAAGAAAATCCTGTTAAAGAAGTTAAGGATGGAAGCATTACTTTTGAACATGTGGAATTTGCCTATAACCAGACAAGCGAAGAACCTGTTCTTAAGGATATAAATCTTGAAATC
This sequence comes from Butyrivibrio sp. YAB3001, assembly GCF_900112195.1. Taxonomy (GTDB): domain Bacteria; phylum Bacillota; class Clostridia; order Lachnospirales; family Lachnospiraceae; genus Butyrivibrio. Next base: position 37,296 of record NZ_FOKR01000003.1, on the reverse strand, counting down.
AAGTCCGGAGAAACAATTGGAATCATCGGTGGAACCGGTTCAGCCAAGTCTTCTTTGGTAAATCTGATAAGCAGACTTTATGATGTTACCGGTGGTAAAGTTATGGTCGGCGGAGTTGACGTAAGAGATTATGATCTGGAAACTTTAAGAGATCAGGTTTCTGTAGTTCTTCAGAAAAATGTTCTTTTCTCAGGTTCAATACTTGATAATCTTCGTTGGGGCGATAAGAATGCAACTGAAGAAGATTGTAAGAGAGCATGCAGAATGGCCTGCGCAGATGAATTTATCGAAAAAATGCCAAATGGTTACAATACAGAGATTGAGCAGGGCGGCACAAACGTTTCCGGAGGTCAGAGACAGAGACTTTGTATTGCAAGAGCACTCCTTAAAAAGCCTAAGATCCTGATCCTGGATGATTCAACAAGCGCTGTTGACACTTCAACAGATGCTAAGATAAGAAAAGCCTTTGCTGAGGAAATTCCCGGAACAACAAAGCTTATCATTGCTCAGCGAATCAGTTCTGTTCAGGGATGTGACAGAATCGTAGTTATGGACGATGGTAAAGTTAATGGATTCGGAAGTCACGAGGAACTGCTTAAGACTAATGATATTTATCGTGAAGTATATGAGTCACAGACCGGCGCAAGCGGTGATGCTGACTTTGACCAGGCAGGCTGAGTATAGAGAATAATAGGAGAAAAAAGAAATGGCAGAAGTCAAGGAAATAAAAGGCAGAGGCGGTAACAGACGCGGAATGCCAAGACCCAAGGTTGAAAATCCGGGGAAACTTTTTAAACGAATAATGGGCTATGTCTTTAAGTTTTATCCTGTACATATGATCATTGTGGCAGTTTGTATCGTAGTAACTGTTTTTTCAAGTGTTCAGGGAACTCTTTTTACAAAGACACTTATTGATTCATATATACAGCCCATGCTTGATAGTCACAGCAGTGATTATGGTCCGCTTCTTGGAGCAATGGCGAGGGTTGCATGTTTCTATGCAATCGGTGTTATTGCAGCATTTATACAGTCCTGGACAATGATCTATATAAACCAGGGAACACTTAAAAGACTCCGTGAAGAACTCTTTGAGCACATGGAAAGTCTTCCAATCAAGTATTTTGATACAAATGCTCATGGCGACATAATGTCTATCTACACTAATGATATTGATACTCTTCGTCAGATGATAAGCCAGAGTATGCCACAGCTTCTTAATTCTGCAATAACAATTGTGAGCGTTCTGGCATCCATGCTGGTTTTGAGTATTCCACTTTCTATCGTAACTCTTTTGATGGTAGGTGTTATGCTGTTCTGTTCAGCTAAGGCTACAAAGTCTTCAGGAAAAAACTTTGTGGCTCAGCAGAAAAATATCGGTGCGCTGAATGGTTATATTGAAGAGATGATGACAGGCCAGAAGGTTGTAAAGGTATTTAACCACGAGCAGGAGAGCATCAAGAGGTTTGATGAGCTTAATGAGGAACTGTTCCAGAGCTCTTTCAAGGCAAATGCTTATTCAGGCGCACTTGGACCTATCAATGCACAGCTTGGTAATACGAGCTACGTTCTGTGCGCGATGATAGGTGGTGCAATTGCTCTTTCAGATAATTTGGCTGTTGGATTTACAGTTGGAGCACTTGCAAGTTTCCTTACATTTAATAAGAGCTTTAGTATGCCTATCAACCAGGTAAGTATGACACTTAACTCAATCATCATGGCCCTGGCAGGAGCAGAGCGTATCTTTAAGCTTTTGGATGAAAAGCCAGAGACAGATGACGGATATGTAATGCTTGTTGATGCTGAGGAAAAGAACGGTGAGGTTGTTGAAGCTGATCATCACACAGGTCACTGGGCTTGGAAGCACTATCACAAAGCCAGCGATACTACAACTTATCAGCCGATGGAGGGCGATGTTACCTTTAATGGCGTAGACTTTGGATATACAGATGAAAAGATGGTTCTGCATGATATTGTGCTTCATGCGCTTCCAGGACAGAAGATAGCATTTGTAGGCTCTACAGGTGCAGGTAAGACAACTATTACAAACCTGATCAACAGATTTTATGATATTCAGGATGGTAAGATCCGCTATGATAACATCAATATCAATAAGATAAAGAAGGCAGACTTAAGGCGTTCACTTGGTATTGTTCTTCAGGATACACATCTTTTTACAGGAACTGTTAAGGACAATATCAGATATGGTAAACTCGGAGCTACTGATGAAGAAGTAATCGCTGCAGCAAAGCTTGCAAATGCCCACAGCTTTATCAAGAGACTTCCTGATGGCTATGATACAATGCTTACAGGAGATGGGGCTAACCTGTCACAGGGTCAGAGGCAGCTTCTTGCAATTGCCCGTGCAGCCATAGCAGATCCGCCGGTTCTTATTCTTGATGAGGCTACATCTTCAATCGATACCAGAACTGAGAAGATTGTTCAGGATGGTATGGACAGACTGATGAAGGGAAGAACTACTTTTGTAATTGCTCACAGACTTTCAACTGTAAGAAACAGTGACTGTATCATTGTTCTTGAGCAGGGCAGAATTGTTGAGCAGGGAACACATGATGAGCTTATAGCTAAGAAACAGAGATATTATCACCTGTACACCGGAATGAAAGAAGAAGGTGTTACAGCATAAAGAATATATGAAAGAATAAAAGAGGAAACGGCATGTAAGTATGCTGTTTCCTCTTTTTGCTGTCTCTAATAATGTAATTTGCTACTTAAGTTTATGCTGTCTCATACAAAATCCTCACGCATCGGTGAAAAGATATCCAAAAGTATTCCTTCTTCAAGACAGGTGCAACCATGGATTATGCCGTCTTTTTTTAGCATGGTATCACTTGCTTCAACTATTCTTTTTTCATCACCGATACTGAACTCAAACTTGCCGCTTACAACATACGTAATCTGGGTATGAGGGTGGCTGTGAAGCGCGCCGACAGCACCTTTTTTAAAATGGTTTTCTACAACCATGAGCTCATCAGTATAGCTCTTTACTATTCTTTCGACACCGTCTCCTGCAGGTGTTTTGTCGATTTCTATTCCATGTACCCAGATCTGATCTTTTGTTGTTTTCATTTTATCCTCCATTATCATTATGAACTATTAAACTGACCTCGTACCATTTGTTAAGCATAAAGGGATTATTACATTTATTATAGTTTGAAAAAAAGATAATTTTATTCTTTTTGAATAAAATGTTTAAAAAATGCTATTTATGATAAAAATATCCGATTTTTCGATAAAAATAACTGTCTTATAATTGAATTGTCAGAAAAAAACTCTGACAGTTCTATGGTGTGCAATTTAGCACGTTCTTATTTTCAGAGGGAGGCTTTTTAATGAAAAAGAAACTAATTTCTATGGTCCTTACGGCAGCAACTGTTTTATCAATGACAGCATGCGGTGTTACTGCGCCTGAAACACCGGCAACTACAGAGACACCGGCAGCAACAGAAACTGAGACAAAGACAGAAAGCACTCAGGAAACTGCACAGGAGACTACACCGGCAGCAGATGCCATTACTCTTGTTATGGCAGAGGTTAACCCACTTGACACAATTGTTGGTATGACAGATCAGAAGTTTAAGGAAGAGGTTGAGGCAAGAACAAATGGCTCAGTAAAGATCGACCTTCAGGCAAGTGGAGTACTTGGTTCAGAAAATGATGTCCTTGATACAATGCTTGGCGGTGGCGGAACTATCGATATTTCGAGAATTTCAGCTTTTGCGCTCACAAGCTATGGCGGACAGAAGTCAATGCTTCTTTCACTTCCATATATATTTACAAGCAGAGAACATTTCTGGAACTTTGCAACATCAGACCTTGCCAAGGAATTCCTTCAGGAGCCTTCAGACAACGGCAGTGGCGTTAGAGGATTATTTTATGGAGAAGAGGGCTTCCGTCACTTCTTCACAACATATGAGATTTCAGATATTAATTCATTTAAGGGAAAGAAAATCCGCGTATCAAATGACCCTATCATGAACGGTCTTGTTGAAGGACTTGGAGCTTCTCCTACAGTTGTAAGTTTCGGCGAACTTTATTCAGCGCTTCAGACAGGTGTTGTAGATGGAGCTGAGCAGCCAATCGCAAACTACAAGTCAAATGCATTCCCTGAAGTTGCTCCTTACATGATCCTCGATGGACATACACTTGGCGCTATCCAGGTTATCATCACAGATGAGGCATGGAACAAGCTTTCCGCAGATCAGCAAAGTGCTATTGAAGAAGCTGGAAAAGTTGCTTCCGAATACAACCGCTCAATTTCAGAGCAGAAGGAAAAAGAAGTACTTGATGAGCTTAAGGCAGACGGTGTAACAATCATCGAAGTTGATGATATCACTCCTTGGCAGGAAGCAGTTAAGCCTGTTATCGATGCCAATATCAAGGGACTTGAAGATTATTATCAGAAGATCGTTGATATGAAATAATATGATGTCAGGGTCAAAAGTCTGAATCTGTGACATCACTTTAATCAGTACTCCTGTCAGTGCATGTTGTGTAGTGACAGGAGTATTGTACAACATACTTAAACTAAGGAATGAGGTAATATGAAATCATTTTTTGATACAGTGGATAAGTTAAAGCCTGTATATGACGGAACATATAAGACTGTATTGTTTATATGCAAACTTCTTTTGATAGCGGACATTCTGATAACCAGTATGAGCGTTCTTGGAAGGTACATCCCTTTTATTCCGGATCCTTCCTGGAGTGAAGAAGTAGTCCTTACTCTCATGTCATACATGGCAGTTTTGTCAGCAGCGCTTGCCATAAGGCGTGGAGCGCATATCCGCATGACAGCGTTTGACATCTATCTTCCCAAAAAACTAATAAAAATATTGGACCTTCTGGCTGATATATTCATTATGGGGCTTGCCTTTGTAATGCTTATAGTCGGTTGGAAATATGCAAAGAACATAGGAAGTAAGGGCGTTTACGTTTCACTCCCGAAGCTTTCAAGATTTTGGATGTATTTTCCTATTCCCGTTGCAGGTTTTGCAATGATAATCTTTGAACTGGAGGCAATCTATAACCACATCAAAGGATTTTTTATCAGGGAGGAGGGAAAATAAATGACTGTTAATACAACTGCTATCGCGATATTACTTATAAGTTTTGTCGTTATGATTTTTCTCAGATTTCATATTGCTTATGCAGTGGCATTGTCATCTATCTTTTGCCTTTTGTATCAGGGGCTTCCCCTTACTACCGTTTGTCAGCAGATGGTAAAAGGAATCAGCTCTTTCAGCCTTATGGCAGTACCGTTTTTTATTACAATGGGCTGCATCATGGGAAGCGGTGGAATATCCGAAAAGCTGATAGCTCTTGCTGATGCGTGTGTTGGCTGGATGACGGGCGGTATGGCTATGGTAAATATCGTGGCATCATACTTTTTTGGCGGAATCTCAGGTTCTGCAGCTGCTGATACTGCATCGCTTGGAAGCATCCTTATCCCTATGATGGTCGAGCAGGGATACGATGATGATTTTTCAACTGCTGTTACAATTACTTCCTCCTGCGAGGGCCTGCTTGTTCCTCCCAGCCACAACATGGTCATTTATGCAATGAGCGCAGGAGGAGTATCAGTAGGAAGTCTTTTCCTTGCAGGATATATTCCCGGGGCACTCTTGGCGACATCTCTTATGATAGGTTCTTTTATCATTTCTAAGAAAAGACATTATCCAAAGGGAGATAAGTTCAGCTTTAAGAAGTTCATTAAACAGCTTGGAGTTTCATTCTGGGCTCTGGCAGCTGTTATCATAGTAGTTGTGGGAGTTGTCGGCGGAGTGTTTACTGCTACTGAGTCAGCAGCTATAGCTGTTATTTACTCTCTAATAGTCAGCGTGTTTATTTATAAAGGACTTGACCTCAAGGGGGTATGGAAGACTTTAGAGCAGTGCATTGATACACTTTCAATCGTGCTTATTCTTATCGCTACATCAAGTATCTTCGGATATTGCCTGACAACACTTCATGTTCCGGATCTTGCAGCAAATGCCATCATAGGACTTACAAGAAATCCGGTCCTCATAGCGCTTTTGTTAAATCTGATACTGCTTGTTCTGGGCTGCATAATGGATATGGCACCGATCATCCTTATTGCTACACCGATACTTCTTCCGATTGCTACTTCTATTGGCATTAATCCTATACAGTTTGGTATAATGATAGTGCTGAATTGTGGTATCGGGTTATTGACGCCACCTGTTGGAGCGGTATTGTTTATCGGCTCTGCAGTAGGCAAGGTCAAGATGGAGAGAGTAGTAAAGGCAACATTACCATTTTATTTATGTATGATTCTGGTTCTCATGCTTCTTACATTTATTCCTGAGATAAGCATGTTCTTGCCGGAACTGTTGATGAAATGATTGTATATAACTACAAAAACTGATGACCGCTTTTTCAGTCATCAGTTTTTTCTATATAGGGGGAGCGTATGAAATATAAGTATATTTGCGATGTCAAAGCAATAGATCTGTGGAAAATGGCAATGGAGCGAACATACAGATCATCTGTTGGGCTGGTAAATATTATTTTCACAGCTGCTATGATCTATATGACAGTCAGATTTTTTACATCTGCCAATGACTTCTTTAAACTTCTTATGCTTCTTGGATGTTTTCTTTTCCCTGTAATACAGCCACTTGCAATCTTAGGGGCAAGCGCAAGGCAGCTCGAAGATCTGCCAAGAGATATGGAGCTTTCTTTTGATGAGAGCGGTATGCATGTAAGTACCGGAAACAAGAGCGAGAATATCCATTGGAAAAAGATTGCGAATGCGATAAGGCAAAAAAATATGATCGTTATCATGTCAGATGACAGACACGGATACATGCTTACTAACAGAGTTTTGGGAAAAGAAAAAGAGGAATTTTACAATTTCCTTTGCAGTCATATCAGATGAAGAAAATGAGGCATATCTGGGAAAACTTAACAATAAAGAATAAAATACGGCTTTTTTCCTCAAGTGTTTTTGTGGCGCTTTCTGTGGCGCTTCTTCTTGATGTATGGATAGTAAAGCTTTTTATGGTTGATTTTAATGATGTCATGGAGGCTAATTCTAAATGTGGTGAGATAGTGACTACACTTGGCAGGGAGATAGATCTTTTTGACGGACTTATCCGCGGAACGAAAGAAGTTGACCAAAAAACCTGGGAAGAGAGCGTTAGTGCTACAAAAAAAGCTATCTATGCGATGCCTTTAAATTATGAGAAGCTTGGGGATGACAGATACGCTCAGCTTCAGGCACTCAGAAGCGCTTATGAGGTGTACTGCTCATACAGAAATCAGGTCATTACAGATCATCTTTCTGAAAATATGTATATAGAAAAAATGTACGATGTCTATAGCATGCAGCAGTATCTTGCAGGGTACGCTCAGAAATTTGTGGAATCCAATATGCAGGAGGGAAATCAGAGCTATCGCGCGCTTCGCCCCATTGCTATAAGGGCGCCGTTTATTGCTGCTATACTAAGTGTTTGTCTGTTTTTCTTTATTCTTCAAATATCAAGGATATTAAACGGAAGCGTGACAGTGCCCGTAATCAAGCTTGCAAATGCATCAAGGAAAATTGCGGCCAATGACTTTTTTATCGATGACGTCAAAGTTGATAATAAGGATGAGCTTGGAGATATGGTGGCCGCTTTTAACAAGATGAAATTTGCAACCGGTGAGTACATCAAGGCTATGGAGGAAAAAAGAGAGGCTCTTGATAAACTTCATTTGCAGGAGATGGAAAATCTTGAGATAGAAAAGCAACTGGAAGCGATGAACCTTGAGCTTCTAAAAAGCCAGATAAATCCGCATTTTCTTTTTAATACCTTAAATGTGATCGCAGGAAATGCAAATCTTGAGGGTGCAGAGACAACTGAGCAGATGATAGAGGCTTTAAGTTCGATATTCCGTTATAATCTTAAGAATCATTCAAAAGAAGCTCTTCTTTATCAGGAACTTAAGATATCCAAAGACTATATGTATCTTCAGCAGATGAGGTTTGGTGATAGACTTAAGTTTAGCATTGACTGCATGGTAGATGAGAACAAGATTATAGTTCCTACGTTTACATTCCAGCCTCTTTTGGAAAATGCTATTATTCATGGTATTTCGCCAAAGGTTGAAGGCGGGAGCATAAAGGTTGCTATCAGGGAAGACGGCGGGAAACTTGTTATAGATGTATCGGATACCGGAGTTGGAATGGATGATGAATTATTATCCGATATAAGGGAAAATCTTCAGGATTTGAAGGAAACAATTGACGGTAACGAAGCGGTAGGTATCGGGCTTGGAAATATCAATAGAAGGATTCGCACTATGTACGATGAAGGAAGCCTTGATATCGTTAGCAAAAAGAATGAAGGTACAGTGGTGACAATCTGTATACCTTTGCATGGGGTTGACGACTAGTGGATAAATACAGAATTCTTGTGGCAGATGATGAACCTATCGAGAGACAGGTTGTAAATAAGAAAATTATGAGTTTTTTTCCTGAGCAGGTTGAAGTGTATCTTGCTGAAAACGGACTTAAAGCAGTGCAGTTATATGAGGAAAAGAGCTGCCAGATTGCAGTTCTTGATATAGCAATGCCCGGAATGAACGGACTTGAGGCAGCTTCCGTTATCAGGGACAGGCATCCGGATGCGGGGATTATTTTTTTGACAGCATTTGATGAATTCAGCTATGCAAAAAAAGCAATCGAAGTGCGGGCTTTGGACTATCTTTTAAAGCCCTGTTCCGGAGAAGAACTTATAAATGTTTTGGAGGAGGCTTTTGGGCATTGTGATAAAAAGCATGAAAACGTAAGTCCTTCTGTTGAAGGAGAGCCTGCAGACGCGCTTTTGGAAAACAATGCTTTTGTAAAAAAAGTCGGTGAATTTATTGATAGCAGATTCAGGGATGACATTGCTCTGCAGGATATCGCAAGTGCCTTTGGGTATTCTGAGGTGTATTTTTGCAAGCTTTTTAAGCAGAATTTTGGCAAAAATTTTATCACCTATCTCAATGAATATCGCTTAAATAAGGCAAAGCTTCTTTTGGCAGATCCGATGATCAATATTAAAGATATAAGTAATAAAGCCGGATTTCGTGATGCAAATTATTTTACCAGAGTATTTAAGCGGATGGTGGGAATGACGCCAAGTGAATACAGAAGCGGGGCTGTAGGGAAATGAAAAGAAAGCTTGTAATAGTATTATCATTAATTTCTGCAGTTTTAGTTATTGTTTTGATAGTAGTCTTGGCTACAATTAATGTGAAAAAAGATACTGGGCCTACACCTGAATATGTGTTTTTTTATGCGGAAAATCAGACAGCAAATTATCCCACAACCTTGGGGGCGGACTATTTTTCTGAACTTGTCTATGAAAAGACAGGTGGAAGAATAAAGATTCTTGTGAAATATGATGCCGAGCTTGGAAGTGAGAGCGAAGTTATAAAGCAGATGCGCTATGGAGGAATTGCTTTTGCCAGAGTTTCGTTGTCTCAGCTTGCGGAAATAATTCCTGACATGAATATCTTGCAGATGCCTTATCTGTATTCCAGTTCCGAGCATATGTGGAGAGTGCTGGACGGGGAAATTGGGGATGAATACCTCAATAAGACTGAAAGCTATGGAATTAAAGGACTTTCCTGGTATGATGCAGGGGCAAGAAATTTCTATAGTATCCGTCCAATAAGAAAGCTTGAAGATATAGAGGGGATGAACATAAGGGTTCAGGAGTCTGCAATGATGGCGGATATGGTGTCGGCGCTTGGGGCAGTTCCATCCAAGATTGTTTATTCTGAAGTGTATTCGGCAATTGAACAGGGGATGGTTGATGGAGCAGAGAATAACTGGCCTTCATATGAATCTATGAGGCATTATATTGTGGCTCCATATTATACCGTTGATGAGCATACAAGAGTTCCGGAGCTGCAGATATGTTCAAGCGCCATATGGAACCAGCTTTCTGAAGAAGATAAGAGTATAATTGCAGATTGTGCCAGAGAGTCTGCACTTTATGAGCGAAAGCTTTGGGCTGAGCGGGAAAAGAGCTCAAGGCAGATTGCGGAAAAGAGTGGGATAACAGTTATTGAGCTTTCTTTGGAGGAGAAGAAGCGTTTTAGGGATGCAATGACTGAAGTTTATGTAAAATATTGCGGGGAGCAGATGGATGAACTTGAGAGGATAATGGATTACTGAGGGGGATAATTTGAATGTAGGGGGGCAGAACGTAGGGGACAGTTATCGGGAGTTGCCTAAAAATGTTGGCTTTCGTCTGCGTCGTGATTTACTAAAATTCAGAATCAAAGGAAGGTCTCCTTTCAGCGCTGTTCAAAACAGTCGACCTTCCTTTGATTCTTCATTTTGTAAATCATCTCCTCGTCCGAGAACTGCACATTTTCAGGCTGATTCCCACAACTGTCTGTGACGCTCAAACTTGCTAATCCTTTTGAGCTTGTGAAAGTGGCATATCAATAAACAAAAAGCTAATAAATACTGAAATATGAGCTTGGAATTATAGGAAGGGAAAGGGTATGAAAAAGAGAAAATTGATTGAGATTGGTACTGCTGTGATGGTGGGAGCGATAATTGCCGGAATGGCTGTCGGATGTGGGAAGGAAGCTGCGACAGCGGATACTATTGGAGAGGCAAATGTTGAGGGGGCTATGTCGGATGAACAGGGCGAAGAGAAGGATGCTGCGGCTGATTCGGGGATGGTAAATGGTGAAACGACAGATGAAAGTGAAAAAAAGGACGATGTTGAAGCTACAGTAAACGATGATGAAACTAATTTAGGTGAAGCTGTTGCTGAAGGAGGCGCAAATGAGGATGATATTTTCGTTGAGAAGGTAGAGAATCTCCCAGAAGATTTTATCTGCGGAATGGATGCGTCATCGGTTTTAGTTGAAGAAAATAGTGGTGTGAAATACTATAACTTTCAGGGTGAAGAAGCTGATGTATTTAAGACCATGGCAGAAGCGGGAGTTAATTGTATAAGACTTAGGGTATGGAATGACCCGTACGATGCTGAGGGGAATGGCTATGGCGGCGGAAACAATGACGTTACGACTGCAATTACTCTTGGAAAAAGAGCGACTGATGCCGGAATGCAGGTAATGATTGATTTTCATTATTCAGATTTTTGGGCAGATCCCAAGAAGCAGTTTGCTCCAAAAGCATGGGAAGGCATGGATATTGATGAAAAATGCAGCGCTCTTGAAGAGTTTACCACTGAGGCTCTTGGAGAAATCTTGGATGCGGGAGTAAATGTTACTTTTGTGCAGATTGGAAATGAAATAAACAACGGAATGTCCGGAGAAAGTTCTTTACCCAATGTGACCAGGCTTTTAGATTCCGGAAGTAAAGCTGTGAGAAAGGTTGCTGCTGATAGGAACAAAAATATTCAGATAATAGTGCATTATACAAATATTGAAGATGGCGGCGGAAAGGTACCGGCGCTCGTTTCTAACCTTGAAAATAACGGCATTGACTATGATATAGTGGGGCTGTCTTACTATCCATATTGGCACGGCGACCTTGAAAATATGCAGAACGTCGTAAAGAAGCTGATCGACAGATATGGAAAGAAAGTAATGCTTGTTGAGACATCTTATCCATATACCACCAGTGATGGCGATGATTCAGGAAACAGTTTTGATGGAAAAAAAGATCTCATAGACGGATATTCTGCTTCGGTTCAAGGACAGGCGCATATGATAAGAGATATCATAGCATCAGCAAATGAAGGTGGAGCCTGCGGAGTTTGCTACTGGGAAGGAGTGTGGATCCCTGTAGGTTCAAGCAAAAATACCAATAATGCTATCTGGGAAAAATATGGAAGCGGATGGGCAAGCAGATTTGCCAAGGACTATGACCCAAATGATGCAGGCAAATATTATGGTGGATGTTCGTGGGATAATCAGGCAATGTTTGACTTTAAGGGATATCCACTGCAGTCGCTCAATGTATTTAAATACGTATATGAGGGGCATTCAGCAGGACTTAAAGTAGAGTCTGTTCCTGATATTGAAATTACAGTTCAGGTAGGAGAGGAAGTAAAACTTCCGACAGAGGCTCCTGTTATTTACAATGATCCTTCTGTACAGGACAGTATCGAGATAGTGTGGGATGAGGCTGATCTTGCAAAGTTAGATACAAGTAAGGGAGGAAAAATAACGCTCCATGGTACTTTGAAAAATGAAGAAAACAGCAGAGTAATCTGCCATCTTGAGGTAAAAGAAGAAAACTTTGTTAAGAATCCAAGCTTTGAGGATAAAGATCTTTCTATGTGGAAGATTGACTACGCAAATGCAACAAATCCGACTGACTATCAGAATAAAAAAGATGATGCTCACGATGGAAGCATAGCTCTTCATTTTTGGAATGGAAGAGAAGACATCGAATTCACTGCATCTCAGGAAATTTCAGGCCTTGAAGCAGGAACATATCAGCTTGAGTGCTTTGCCCAGGGTGGCGATACCGACGATACTGCAAAAATGGAACTTTTCTGTGAAACTTCAGACGGAAAGCAAATGACAGAAGAATTTGCTGTTACAAGCTGGGCTCAGTGGAAAAATCCGGTCATAACAAACATCCAGGTCACGGACGGCGTTCTTAAAATAGGAGTATCGGTGAAATCCAATGTTGCAAGTTGGGGCACGATAGATGATTTTGTTCTAAAGAAAGTGCAGTGATAGATTCAGATAATTAATAAAAAACGTACCAGTGTTTTTTGGCGAGAGACGCCAATTTGCTGGTACGTTTTCATTATTGCATAAAAATATAGTGTTGACTAAAATTTAAAACTCACAATTATGAGCCATTTCTGCTTCTAAGAGGTTTAATGCCTCTTGAAGGTTATTGGCACGCATATTATCAAGATAACTGATTAATTTGCTTATCTTTGTTTTATCGACATATTTTGGAGGGATAAATCCGTATACATCTAAATGTTGTGATATGTATTCATACTTTTGTTGATTGATTTCTCGGAGTCTTTCTGCAGTTTCTTCGGTTAATTTATCAAGTTTTTTATCTGCAATTCTTGGTATGACAATAGGACAAAGTATTCCAACTATTACTGAAAGAGGGAGTATTAAATTTAATAATTCTGGATCAAATCCTAATATAATTAGAATGAGCATCGATGACACACCAAAACCCAAGTAACCAGCGAAGAACCATTTTATGGCATCAAAAAAATCTACTACATCTAATAAATCAAGCGATAAAGCTTTATACTCATAGTCAGATTTAAGCTCCATCTCCTGGGTATGCAAGTCGCTTGCTATTAAGCTGTTAGATAGCTCATCACGTGCGTGTTGTAATGCACTTCGCAATTCTTCTTTACTCATTTCGTTTCCATTTTTCATTATAGGAACTCCTTATAATAATCTACTTGTAGCATTGATATAATTCTTAGCAGTCTACGTGAGTATGTGAGTAGATGTATTTGTTGAGTCTGACTGTGCCCCAAGGTGAGTAAATACCACATGTAATAACGCTGAGGATGAATATTATAATGTACTGACCTAAAAGTCCTAAAGCTGAACCTTCATATTTAAGTCTGTCAGCACCAATAGAAGTATGCTTCATTTCCCACTTCTGTATCATAGTAATTGTCCAAGGAGCAGCCAATCCGCAAGTTATAACTAATAAAAGAAGCTGTAAGAGACCATATCCAAAATACTGGAAACTGTTACCGTCAAATGATCCGGCACAAACTGTCTGATCCTGGTAAGTAGTATGTTCCATTTCCCATTTTTTTAATGCTACATGTACAAAGAAAGAATATATACCGCATGTAATAATGGAAAGGATTTCCCATATGATCCAATGTCCAAATAGAGAACCACCGGTTCCGTTAAACTCAAGTCTCTTTCCATCGATGACTGTGTGTGATTTTCTCCATCTGAGAATCTTACAGATCATCCATGGAGCTGCTAAACCACAAGTTATAGTGCAAACTATAGAAGTTAAGATATACAATCCTAATAGTGATAATCCACTTCCATCGAAATATGAATCATTACGATTTGATGGAACATTATTAATATCTGACTTAGGTGTGTTATCCTTGTTTGAAAGATGTTCAATTTTATAATTCTCGTACCAGGTTTTATATGTTTCTAGATCCTGATTGACCACCGGCTCAGATTCAATGCCTTTTCCCTGAAGGATTACACGGGAAATACAGTCAATTCCATAGACCAGTGAAACAAGTCCAAATAAAACGGGAACGAATTTCCATCTGTGCATTATTCCGTAGCAAGATAAAAATGATAATGCAACACCACCGGCAGTGATGTATGACCACATGTTTCTCTTTGACTCATTATTTACTAAAATATATGCTATGCCTGCAACTCCGGCAGCTGAAGCCAGTACAAAAACAAGTCTTACAAGTCTTGATATAAGCATAAAAAGCTTACCAATAAAAGGGATGGGAATGAATATTCTAAACACTGTTGTTAATACAGCATTAACAACAAACATAAACAAAGGCAGAACAAGTACTAATGCTGCTAAACGCTCCATGTTATCCGGAGTAAGATAGTCTTTCCAATTGTGATGCATATTTGAAACATGCGGCTCTGTCTGCTTTACAGTGTTAGAGATGGCTTTGTTGCTGCCATTTATAGCATTTTTTAAATCATTAACGGCCTCATCGATTCCGTTTCCAATATCATCACCTGCGTTATCAATGATATTGTCTAATTTGGGTGCATTTCCTTCAGGAAGCTTCCCACCGCAGTATTTGCAAAATTTACTGCCATCGCTTATTTCTTTTCCACAATGAATACAATACATAATATTCTCCCTAGATAAAATTGTTACGGTACAAAAAGTACCAGGTTACGACCAAGAAACAGACAATCAGACCCAGTATTTCTATGATGCCTAATTCTTTATCCCCGGTTTTGATGTAATTGATTTCTTTATATAAAAGATAAAAACCAATTATAGGGCAGATAGTTACAGATAGGGCATTATATGATAATGCATTCCTGATATTCCCCTGAAGTATTTCAGATAGCGCATGTGTCATGCCGCACCCGGGACATTTTAATCCTGTGATCAAACGAAATATGCAAGGAATTCCCTTTCCTGTAATTGTAAAGAATACCGTATATAGAAATACTGCGACGACTATTTCCAAAATGTGAAAAAAAGTATGAAATGCTCTCTTTTTACAAGTTTCAGTAGCTTGCATGGTTACCTCATATTCCTAAATTTATGCATTTTGGAGTTTTCTGTCTTCATGCTTTCTTTGCTTTTTTGTACAATGGAGCAAAAAAATAGCGATACATACGCATCGCTATCAAGTAAGGTGCAACTGGCTGTCCTCTCGGACCCTATAGCTTTGCGTCATTAGATTTCTCTAATTTTGCCCTATGACATTTAATCAAAAAAACAAAAATGGATATATGTTTTTACAAAAGCGATAGTGATTATACTACATGGTTTATAAAATGTCTATAAAATTTTGGTCAAATTTTTGAAACCAAATTATAAAAAATATGTGGACTTTATTTGGTTTATGTTGTATAATGACATTCGCTTTTTGACGAGTAATTATTTATGCTTTATTGAATGATATAAAATAATTATATTTGGCAAAGCCAGAGAAATCTGGTGACGCAAAGCTATAGGGTCCGAAAGGACAGCCAGTTGCATTTTTGTAGATAGCGATGCGTTAGCATCGTTTTTTTTATGCATTTTTATGTAACAAGAGCGCAACATTAGTTTTTTAGGAGAGAAGAGATGGACTTTCAGATCAGTATGCTTCCTGCCGGTGCAAAAGCATTATTGCAGGACAATCCTTATTTTGTACTTGGGGTTAGTAGCCTGGCTACAGAGAGTGAAGCGTCAGGCGTGGTAAAAAAAATACAAAGATTTGCGCAATTAAAGGTGGCGTCTTCATATAAAACTGAATTCAATCTGGGGGAAATTGAGAATCCCGAAAGATCGCAATCAACGATACAGGTTGCTTTTGATAGAATCGCAAATAATAGTTATAGATGGCTATGGTTTTCAAAAGCAGAAGTTGAATATGGGGAAAAGTCTTACAAGTTAAGTGACAACTGGAAGGACATTAAGGAGACTGAGTTAAAAGATTCGGATGAATATGACATATTTCTCCTGCATTTTTTATATCTTTTAGTTGAAGATGCTTCATTTTCTGATAGTAACGGATGGATAAGAATCTTTTCTTATATCAAAAACACGCTTCAGGGCAATAATGAAAAAATAAAAGAATTGCTTGATTTTGGAGCTGATCTAAATGGTCTTTCAAATGAAATGATCAGAATATGCTCAAGTGCCATAAATGCCCTTTCTATTGAAGAAATGTGCAATGTATATAATCTTTTGGATTCAACTGATTCTTATAATACAGTTACTGAAGCTCTTTTGAACCACATTACAAATGGCATAACAAGGTGGGCGGAAGAATCGATAGTAGATGTGAAAAAGGTTAATGATGGTATCCAAGCAATATACAGTGGAAGGTATGTAGAAATACCTGTAGAAGATGCAAAAGAACTGCTGAGAGTACTCTCTGAATATGATGCACATAACTGGAATACATATGAATATATAGAGAATCATATAGCTAATGATATTATAAAAGATTCAGTCAGAAATACTGTATTAGCATATATAAATTATTGTAGAGTAAAGCTTCAGGATGCAGCAAATTTTTCATTTGAGAAGGAAGCAGCATATTTTTATTCAAAATTATTTTGCTATTACTTTTTGCTTTTTCCGGAATATAAAGACAACTGGACGCAAGGATTTGGTATTGAATATCTGGATACACCACTGGAATACTTTAGTGTAGATGAACTGTGCCAAAAGGCAGAATACTATTTTGATAACAACAGAGTTGAAGATGCCAAAAGTGTATTTGATGAGCTGATAAGAAGAAATGAGTTTATCGGTTATAGAAAGCTTTTTGATTACTATGAGAAAATCAGTGATATAAAACAGATGGCAGATGTCATGAAAAAAGCATATTTGCTCTATAATTCTTTAGAATCTTCACAAAAAGAAAATTACTATAACTCTATGGTATATATGTTCTTATCACTTGATATTTATGGTGATTCAGAAGGCATAGATATTTTTCAGAAAGAAATTGACCGTGCATTTTCTGCATATGGCAGTTATTTGACGGATAAAGACGAACAGCTAAATGTAGGGAAGAAAATCCTTAGTTCTAATTGTAAAAAAGATTACGTCGTTGGCTGGTATTGGCTTATGAAAGCCTATAAGGGGAAAAATATCCAAAGTTGCTACCATATTGCCAAATGCTATTACAACGGTATTGGCGTTGAGAAGGATTATAAGAAGGCTGTATTTTATCTTTCTAAAGGCTGCAATTCAGACCCTGATTGTGCTTATTTATTGGGAAAGCTTACCTATGAAGGACAGGGTGTGCCTAAGGATGAAGAAAAAGGAATAAAGTATATCAAATATGCA
Source organism: Butyrivibrio sp. YAB3001 (assembly GCF_900112195.1). Classification (GTDB taxonomy): domain Bacteria; phylum Bacillota; class Clostridia; order Lachnospirales; family Lachnospiraceae; genus Butyrivibrio. The sequence continues at coordinate 19,820 of NZ_FOKR01000003.1, read as the reverse complement.
GCTGATCTGGGGGTTAAGAGTGCAATAAAATGGCTTGATGAGAATGCAACTAATTCATTTACGCTGCATGGATATAGTAGTTATGACTTGCTTGGAAACCCGATTGTTTTGAAGAATTCTCAATGCTCTGTATATTTCAAGGACATCAGGATAAATGACATGGAAGAAGTTGAAATAGTTCTCTGGGCTACAAATAGAAATACGGTTCCTGTAATTTTGGAATCACAGATTTTTTGTGGTGATGGCAATAATGTAGGTGAATCCAGGAAAACGGATATACAGTCTAAAGAATTACACAGCATTAAAACATGTTTTCCTAAAGCATTTTTGACCGGGACAGATAAGGATTATTTTGAATTAAAACTGTCAGTTAAAGACAAAGATATGTTTGGAGGATATGTTCCTGTTCTTTTTGAAGGTGTGTCTATAAAGTTCAATATAAATAATAAAGAACAAATGATTGAGTATCGTACAGGCGATATAAAAGAATATGTGCCAAGAGTTCAGAACAGTACCGCTCTTAGAAACAGAGGGCGTAATGCCTTGGAAGTATCGCTTCCGTGCAAGGCAGAGGCAGATATCGAAAATATACTAAAAACAGCCGGATATAAGAAAAATCTACTTAGAAATACCTGGGTTTATACGATTAAAAATGATGGTACAGAATCCGGTGCAGAAGAGGCAGCAAAGCTTATAACCGGTAATAACATTATGGGGTGATCAAATTATGGAAATTGTAGAACTGGCGCTTGCTTATTGGCGATTAAAACGATGGGTTGATAAGACTGAAGTAGATAAGAAAACTTCTGCCTATAGTTCACTTAGAAAAATTGAGCGTTATCTGAATGAACAGGGAGTACAGCTTATTGGATATGATGGCCAGCTATATGATATAGGTCTGCCTGTTTCTGTTGCCGATGAGGATGAATATCTCAACTGTGACAAGGCAATTATTGAGCAGACTATTGAGCCGACAATACTTCTAGGAGAGACAATAGTACATTTTGGCAAAGTGCTTTTAATGAAGGAGAATGTGACTGATGAAAGCTAAATACGAGTGTGGAATAGATTTAGGAACAACAAATTCCTGTATAGCAATAATGAATGAAGAAAATAAACCTGAGGTCATTGAGAATAATACAGACAGGATGTATGTTACACCTTCAGTAGTGCAGGTAAGCAGGACCGGAAGGATAACTGTAGGACAGAGAGCTTATACATATCCGGATGGACGTTTTGTAAAAAAAGAGTTCAAAAGAGACATGGGAACTGATACAGTTTATGAATTTCCGGAATCAGGAAAAAAGATGACTCCGATTGAATTATCTGCAGAAGTATTAAAAGTTGTAAAAAGAGATGTGGAGGCAAGAATCGGTAAAGGCGTTTCCACTTCAGTAATCACAGTTCCTGCGGCATTTCAGGAATTACAGATAAAGGCTACCAAGGAAGCAGCAGGCTTAGCCGGATTTGAGCAAGTGATACTTTTACAGGAGCCGGTTGCGGCTGCAGTTGCTTATGGCGCTAAGGCAAGTGATGTCGGAGAAAACTGGCTTGTTTTTGATTACGGCGGAGGAACTTTGGATGTTGCTGTAGTGTCAACTAAAAATGGTGAATTGGCTGCTATAAATAATAAGGGTAATAACAGAATGGGAGGAAAGGATATAGATAGGGCTATCTATGAAAAAATAGTTCTTCCCGCAATTAAGGATAAATATCAAATCGTAAAAGACCTTAATGGTCAGGCTAAAGCTAAGGCTTTATTTGAAATTGAAAAATGCAAGATAGAGTTATCAAAAATCGAGCAGTCTATATTTGAATTGTTTGATGTGAAAGATGATAACGATGAAGAAATTGAGTTTGAACTTGAAATAACACGCAGACAGTTTGATGAAGCAATCGAGGAAATAGTTGATGAAACTATTGATATAGCAAGAGATGCACTTATAGGAGCACATTTAAAGGATAGCGATATTACAAAGATAATACTTGTAGGTGGTTCAACATATATTCCTTTGGTTCGTGAAAAACTCAAGGAGGAATTTAAAGTTGATCTTGATTGTTCTTGTGACCCAATGACAGTTGTAGCTATGGGTGCGGCTATGTTCGCATCTCAGAATTATATTGAAACTGCGGATGATCTTGATGCAGACTATCAGAATAATGGTGACGTCATAGGAGCGGAGTTTGAATATGATGAAAGTACTATTGAAAATAACGTTTCTATTATTGGAAGATTAACCAATTATATTCCGGGATCTGTAGATAAAATAAAGTTTAGCTCAAGAGAAAACGGTTTATGGCAAGGTGGCTGGTTAGAACTTCTGGATATAGATGCAGGAGTATTTGAATATGAGGTAAGTATTTATAACGCAAATGGTGAGAATACCTATGTTATGAGTGCTATAGATAGTACTGGAACAGTTGTTGGACTTAATGTTCAGCCAATTACTATTACTTATGGTGGGGGATTAAAGCTTGCAGCACCACCACTTCCTTTCAATATGGGAATCATGACCGCAGATGGCTCGGGAAATATAGTTGACTGGTTATTAAGGAAAAATACAAGACTTCCAAGTACAGGACGTGGAAACTACAGACTAAACAAAACTTTGAATCCCAAAGAAGAGGATGTATTTACATTAAAAGTATATGAAGGAGAAGATACATACAATCCCGAGGCTAATCATCTGATTGGTGATATAAAAGTGAACTCAAAGGATTTACCAAGAGCGCTGATTGAAGGCGAAGAGGTAGAGATTACTATAGATGTTGATATAAGCAGGGTAGTTACTGTTTCGGCATATATCCCTAAGTTTGATTTTATTTTGACTGAAGAAAAGATAATGGGTGGCCAGACGCAATATACCAGTTTTTCGAAAGAAATAGAAAAGGCCAGAGATGAGATACAGCATGCCAAAGGAAAAATCGAGAAACTTAAAAATGAAGGAAATGAAGTGGATGATTTTTCTGAGAAGTTAGAGAAGATTAAGCAAAAATCTGAAGAATTAGATGATCAATTTGATAATGATGATGCGCAGAATCTTTTAGATAATCTTCGTAAACTTGAATCGGAAATCATAAAAAAAGAGCGTGATACCAAGGAAAACACACAGAATAAACAGGAATTACAAAGAATATCACAGGTAGAAAAAAATATAGCTCAATATGGAAACGAGAGTGACAGGAAAACTTTTGAAAATTTGAAAAACAGATATCTGGCTGAGAAAAATGATTCAATAAGAGAGCACTTTTTTAATAAGATCAATGAATTAAACAACAAAGTTTTCTGGTCAAGCTTTGAGTGGCAGAAAGAGGAATATTATAGGTTTTATAAAGACAATAAAAATGCCAGATATAAAGATGAACAAAAGGCGAATTATTGGAACCAAAAAGCATATGAGGCCATATTAAATGAAGATAAAGAAGGCTTGAAAAATGCTTTAAATAGCTTAAAAGGTTTAGAAATACGTGACGATTCTAAAAAAGAAGAACAAAACGATCAGGCGGATATCAGGATTTAAAGAAATGAGGTAAAAAGTGTTAGAAGGTCGACAGGAAAAAATATTTAATGCAGCATATGATGCATATAATGAACTTTTGGGGTTTTGTATTGATTACGAGAATCAGATAATTAAGCCACAAGGATTGGATAATCTTAGCCTGGCAGCTATTTTTGATCTTCAACTTCAAAAGAAGTTGGTTGAGATCACATCAAGTTATGAGGATGAGCTTTCTGGTTCTGAGATGTTTTTTGTTGAACATATTATAAACAACAAAGATGAGCTTACCCAGGGGGTTGAGGGCTATAGAAAATTCATAAAGGGAGTATGCAGAGCAAATTATGAGAATATCTCCAAGGATGTTACGGGGAGCCTGGAGGATATTCCATACTGCGTTTTACTTGCTTTAAAGATGGATAATAACAGACATGATGAGTTTACAACTATTTTCTTTAAAGAATACATGACTATTCTTGATTGTTTCATATGCCTTGAAAGACAAAATGGTGAAAAACGTGAAGAGTGCATAAAAACTACATATTTTGCACTTGAAGAATATGTAAAGAGTAGGAATGTGAACTACAAGGGAATCGATAATAAATCCATTTTTGAAAAGTTTTGGTACTTGAAGGAAGAAAAGAAGCCTGAACAGGAAAGAGAAAAAAACTTGGAAGATCTCATTAAAGAATTGAATGAAATGATTGGACTTGATGGTGTAAAAGCCAATGTTCAGGAAATGCTTGAGCTATTAAAGGTCAGGAAAGAACGAGAGCGCAGAGGTATGGAAAACTCTGATATGTCTCTTCATATGGTTTTTACAGGAAATCCTGGAACAGGTAAAACGACTGTGGCAAGGCTGCTGGCCCAGATATATAAGAAAATGGGAATACTTGCAAAGGGCCAGCTGGTTGAAGCAGACAGGTCAAAGCTGGTTGGCGCGTATATTGGGCAATCAGAGAGAAACACAAAAGAAATTCTCAATCAGGCTATGGGCGGAATTCTTTTTATCGATGAAGCGTATGCGCTGTCTGATACAGAAAGTAGCAATGATTATGGTCGTGAAGTAATAAATATTTTACTCAAATCCATGGAGGATAATAGAGACAAACTTATAGTGATAGTTGCCGGGTATACAGGTAAGATGGATAAATTTTTATCATCAAATCCCGGATTAAAATCCCGTTTTAATACATTTATTCATTTTGAGGATTATACACCTGAAGAAATGCTGAAAATATTTAACTATACATGCAAAAAAGCCGGTTTTATACCTACTCCCAGCTGTAAAGATGCTGCAAAAGAAAAGATTAACAGATACTGTGCGCAGAAAACAGACAGATTTGCCAATGGCCGTGATGTAAGAAACTTATATGAGAAAATAGTCAGAAACCAGCATAAGCGTATAGCAGGTATGTATTCCGATCTAAGTGAAGTTTCTGAAACTGAGTTAAATCAGATAATTGGAGAAGATTTAACTGATGTTGAGTTTTAAAGGGCTATGAATATGGGAAGAGTAGAATATTTTAAACAATTAAGAGACAGTATAGTAAGTGCCAAAAAGAATGCGACTATAACGGTAGATGAGGCTACATATGGAGAAAAAATGCTCCATGAGCTTTTGCCATATCTGGCAAACAGACTTGATATTTCAGTTGAGGTTGTTTTTTCTTTTGACAATGAAAAATATAAATCTCGTATTCCTGCAGGTACTGTTATTACCAGGTACATAGGTGAAAAGAATATTACAAATATTGATAAGTTGGTTGAAGATTTTAATGGAATGCTTGTTTGAAAGGATGATTTTATGCTGGCTATAGCACTTATTTTGGGACTTTATCCCTGTTATAAATTTGCCCAGAAGATGGGATATGTATGGAGTATCGTTGCTTTTTTTCTTGGGGCTGTTGGCTTTTGCACTGTTGTTATTGAAAAAAACATTGAAAGTAATGCACCTATTACTCGCTTTTTTGAAAGCCAGTTCGGGAATTTATTCGCTAATCTGGTAGATAAGATAGAATTTGCATACATTACTCCTTCTGTATTTGGAGTTTTAAAGATGTTGGCCATAATTGCATCTTTGTGGTTCGTGCTTCTGTTAGGCGGCTTCTGTGTGTCAGCAGAGTTTATTCTAATCGTTATTCTGGCAAGTGTTTTGCATTCATTTTATAGGTCAAGAAAAGATATTAAAGAAAAGTATGCCAATAAACATTACTATCTTAGCGAGCCTATTGTAATACAGGTGATTTCTGATGATTGTAGCAATATGAGAGGTTCAGTGTGACATGAAATATACTGTCGAAGAAAATATAAAAGACTTTGTTGTAGATGAACAGCAATCATACAAAATTGTACTTTCGAGCTTAGATTATGAAAAGGGAATGCTTAAGTTTGTGTTATGCAATAATCTGGCGGATACTATTTCTTTTCGCAAAGGAAAGATTACATATGGAGATAATGTTGTTCTTGCCAAGATGGATCATGATCCATTAAAAGTGGAAGAGACAATAGTTTGTTCTCCGAGAGAAATTACCAATATAGATGTTGAAGTAGAAAAGATTAGAGAAAAAGAAAATTTTGCTTTGATTTTTTCCTTTGCTATCAAATTAACTGGCAGTGAATATTATAGATATGACCTGAGCCTTGCGGTTGATTTTGACTTTGATAGCATAGATCTGGGCACTGAACGAATGCTTGGAGCAGATATGGAAGAAATGCCGGCAGCATCTGACAATTTTAATATTGATCAGATGCAGTTTGCTACATTGGATCAGAAGATAGATTCAATGGTCAGAACAGTAAAAGATAAATCAGCGCTTCTTAAAGCTTTGGAAATAAGAAACGGCGGGGAAGAATATAACCTGGAAAAGCTCGGTTTATTTTACAAGAATATCAAGGATGATAATAACTATCTCTACAATATGAAACAACTTGTTGCAATGAATAACAGGGTAGGTTTTGCAGAACTTGCAGAGTATTATATAAAGCCACGAAAGAGCCAGGAGGAAAGAAGCGAAGGATATAAATATGCGTGCAAGCTGGAAAAAATGAATGATCCTGTTGGAACCTTCTGGAAAGGATACGCAAGGATAAATGGTATCGGAGTATACAGAAGTATCCCCAAAGGAGCAGATTCACTGCAACAATTCATAGATAGCCCAGGGGATAATGATGAAAAGGTCAAAGAAGCAAAGAGAATTTTATCCAGTGCTTATACTGACCATTACCCCTATGATCTGGATAAATTAAATATTGCACAAAGATATATAGAAGATCTTAATCTGGAAAGCACAAATGTAAAAAAACTCATTAATGCTGTTAACAAAAAGAAAAAAGAGCGTAAATGGAAGACTGTTTTTGTAATGGTGCTTTTATTGCTTTTGTTTACAGTTGGTAAATATTTCAATAACAATATGCCGGTTATCAGATTTGATAGTTCAACTACTTTTGGACCTACAACATCTACAGAAGACGAAGACATGAATTCGGATGATGGCTCAAGCCAGGAAAGTTATGATGAGTAACGAAAATAATTATGAATATACAGAAATAGTTTCATCCATGCTGGAAAGCTGTGATGACTTGATGAATCTGGATGAAATAATCTCTAATCTTTACGAGCAGAAGTCTCGTTGGGAGAAAAAGAGTAAAGAAGTATTCGATGATTTACTGAAGGGACAGTTATTAAAAAAAGCAAAGTATTCAAAAACTTCACTGGCAGCAGTAATTGGATGTTCCAGGCCAACACTTGACTCGTGGCTAAAGGGAATTATTCCATCTAGGGAGAATATGATTCGCATTGGATTGGTTGCCGGATACGATCTGAATCAAATAAATGAGTTACTAACTAAGTACGGATTTTATCAGGAATTGTATCCGAAAATTCTTTCCGACTGTGTTTGTTTGTTCGTAATCAATACATATAACGAGAAGCGTTGTGAACAGTATAGAAGGATACTTGGCGAATTAGAGAAGAGTATTACAGATAATTCTCCGGAAGAAGTGGAAATAGATACTGAATACTTCGGGGCAATGGTCTCAGATATTGAGGCTGAGGTTGAGCTGGTAAAATTCATTTCAGAGAATATTGGAACATTTAAGAATACTTATCATCGTCTATATGCCTATGTCCATGCATTGTTTTATGGGGCGGAGGATAGTGAAAAATCCGGGCTTTTTGGAATTGATGGAATGTATGCGAATTCACCCATTTATGGTATTGCTGATGAACAGAAGTGGTCAGCATCACTTAAAAGAGCTGTTTCAGAAATCCAAAATAGGAAATGGATTCCAACGAGAGAAAAGATAATTTCATTAGGAATTCATTTAAATATGTATCGCGTAGATATTGATGAGATGCTTCGCAGAGCCCACATGAAAGAACTATATGCGAAGAATGTTTTTGAAGCTTTGATCATTTTTATTACGGAGAGTGCAGATTTAGAAGGCCTATATGATCCGGATGAAGATGGTGAGGTCTCCCAATATGCACTGCTTAACTATGCGTATGATATTTTGAACAAATATCGTAAATATCCGGAAATAGAGCGGTTTTTTAATGAAATAACAAGGGTGGATGAGGAAGAATAATATGATAAAAGAGCATACCCTTTTGGTAATTGAAAACGGATTAACGCATGTATATAAATTAGATAACCGTGCCCAATGGAAGATTGGGCGCCCATCAGCAGGAAATGATCCGGATATTAAACTATATTTGCCAACTATAAGTCGCAGGCATGGTATGTTTGCAAATATTGATGGATATTGGTTTTTCTTTAATGAAAGTGATGAGAGGCGAACTGCATACAACGCAAATTACATTCGAAGCGGATATGGGGGAAGAAAACGCCCTATTATGCTAAGTGACAAGGACTGTCTTGTGTTTGGCGGTTCTGTCTATGATATGGAAAGCAATGCCAATGTGGTATCTTTCTTTTTTGATAAGTCATTTGATGGAGATTGGAGAACTATTGATGCAAAGAATACTGATTGCTTTGCGATAAAGTGTGATGGGATAACAGACAGATTTCAGAATCCAACATGTGGTTTATTAGTGGATAGTAAAAGCGGGCGCGCTATATATCTGGGTGACTATGTCTATATAACCGGAAAAGTGGAGTTTATGGAGATTTGAGGAGAAAAGGTGGGAACGGAAAGCTATCTTGATGACGTGCTGTCACAACTAAATAATAGGGGCTTTTTATTTTCTGGATATCATCTTTCATATGTAGACAAGAAACCTATTATTCTTGGGCAAGGTGGTTCATCACGAATATATCAGATGGAGCAGGACTCTAATGAAGAGCGGAAATATGCATTAAAAGTAATATTCATGGATGCAGCTCCAAGCCGTGATTTTAAAGCTGAGATAAATTTGCAAAGTCAGGTAAGTGCTGCAAGTGACAATGTAGTAAGTATTATTGCGGCAGTAGAATATAGGATAATTCTTGATTACGAAGGCAATATAGAAAAAGTATTACTGAACGATGCTGAAAGCAATAATGCACATATTCATTTACAGATGATCCTAATGGAAAAGCTGGAACCAATTATGTATATCAATAAGTTTCATAAAGCTGCAATAAGGCGTGAGGAATTGACCACAGAAGAAGGCGTAATAAAGATGGCTGGGGATATTTCTAAGGCATTGATGGTTGCGCATAGTATAGGAATTTTGCATCGCGATGTGAAGCTTGAAAATATCTTTTGGGATGAAAAGAATATGTGCTACAAATTGGGGGATTTTGGTATTGCTACAGTTCAGATTACAAATCGCACAATGACACGATTGGGCTCTGCGGGGTATGTGGCACCTGAAGTGCTGAATACTATGAATAAGGCATATTACAACGAAATGGCAGATATATATTCCTTTGGAATGTGTTTGTATGTTCTGCTTAATGAACTTCGATTTCCTGGATCAAATGGTTATCATCCTTCAGGAAGACAATATGAAAATGATTTTATATTGCCGGCTCCGGTGAATGCATCTGAGCAGATGGCTTGTATCATTCGTACTCTCTGTGCATTTGATTTAAATGATCGTTATCCTTCCATGGAAGCGGTAATGGTTGAAATTAATGGTTTGAAACATCATGAAGAAATGATTACAGATGTTGATGTTGAGCATAATGATAATGAAGAGACAGTTTGTATAGACGAAGAAACGATTTGCAAAGATAACTCAAATATAAAGAATCTGAGAGAACAGCCTAATATTCAGTCAAACGCTTTACAAAATGAGAATTCAAAGCGATTACTTTTGATTGAAGAGAAGCATCGTAACAAGATTGATTATAGAAAAAAGGAAATACTGTATGTGGCTTTGATGATGCCGCTGTTTGTTGTATTGCTGGCAGAGGTGGCAAGAATAACGTGGGATGGTTATGCGCATCATAATTACGAAGGAATAATGGTTGCAATATATGTTTGTATATTGTCATTGACTCCTTCTGTAATGATTGCTGTTGTGCCGGGAGCACTTCTGGCCATTCCTCTTGAATATACGTTTACGCACTATGTTCCGAAAGCAGTTTATTTTTTTATTGTTACTATATTGATTATTTTGATACAGAGATTGATGAATTACCGCATAAAGTTCAAACAGGGAAATATAATTCTATTATTTTACTATCGATTGTTCAGGTACTTATTGCCATTGATATTGATGGTGATACTATTTCGAAGCCCTGAGTATTATGGTGCCAGAAAGAGCATACTTCACAGAGATTATGTTGAGTATTTCTTTCGATTGTGCGGTATGTTGACAATGATCGTTTGTTTGATTAGGGATTTATACAAATGGATACGAGCTGGACAAAAAAAGAAATAGAGGAAATATTATGGCAACTGGATAAAATGCAGTTGCCGTTTACGAATAGCTCTATATTTTTTTCGAATCAAAATAAAGAATTAGGTGAAGGCGGATCGGGCTATGTATTCGATTGCTATAGACGCCGTGATGGAAAATGTGAAGGAGTAATAAAAGTAATTGGCTTTAAAGACTTTGCTGATTACATAGGAATCCATCGAGAAACTATGTTGCAACAAGAGGTTGCAAGGCAATGTAAAAATGTAGTTAAGATCTATGAAGCTGTTTGTCTTAAGCTGTGGCTCAATGAAGATGGACAGGTTACAAAGACACAAATAATGCAGAAAGAGTCAGCTAAAGATGAATTTAAATATGACTGTAACTGTATTACTCTTGCATTTATTCGTATGGAAAAACTTCAACCGGTCATATATAAAGATGAGTCCGGTAAGATAAAGTGTTTTAATAATGAGCTTATCAGTAAAACTAATGAAGAGGTAATGAAGCTTTTTTATGACACTGCATGTGCGGTTGAAGCAGCACACAAACGCAAAATATTACATGGAGACATAAAGCTGGAAAACATATTTTATGACAAAGTGCATAAAATATATAAGTTGGGCGATTTCGGAAGTGCAGTACAAACTGAATTTGGAGTCGCAAAAGTTGCGGGGTATACGAATGGATATGTCGCTCCGGAGGTTTATAACTGCACTGTAAGGAAATTTGATGCTGCTGCAGATATCTATTCACTTGGCATGGCTATTTATATTCTTCGAAATCAATTGGTTAAGATTGGATCGAGTAATTATAGTCCAAACTTAGAATTGCAATATCAGGAAGATTATGTTTTAGAAAAGCCTGTAAACGATAGTGAAGATGATGATTACTTGTATATGATACTTAGAAAAATGTGCAGCTACCATCCTGCAGACCGTCCTAAGAAAATGAGAGATATTATCGGGATGATAGTGGGTATCATGGTCAGGCCATGGTATGGGATGCAGGTTAAGCACATTTGGAGTTATGTTATTTTTGGAATATTGCTCATTGCTAAAGGGGCAATAAGTGGAATGGGAGAATATCAGCCATGGCTGACCGAAAGTGCAGTTTTGGGATTTGTGGTATGCATAAAGGCAGCTTCCCTATGCATACGTAACAGAAAGATATATCGATGTTTATATTTGTTTCGAAAAATTGATATGACATACCTTTTATCAATACTTGCAATAGAAGCATGGAATATTGGGGGGACGTGCATTCTATTTTCAGATATCATTCATGGAACTGATTATTTTTATGTAGATGCTCCGAGATGCTTGTTTTGGATAACTGTAATTGAATTTACTCTGTTACTTAGTCTGGATAAGTTAAAAAAAGATGCACAGGATTTATATTGTGAATGGAGTAGATTTTTATTTTTAGCAAAAGAGGAGTGGAGAAAACTTTGAAATTTTAAATTGTAAAGTTTACTTAAAAAAACGACCTCGAGGATGAGCTAAGATATTTTCATCAAGTAATTATTGTTTTAGTTCATAGAAAGAGGTTTACAAAAATGAGAAAGATTATTGGAAAAGAAATAACAAGTAATGCAATGGCACAGGAGTATGTTGATGGTTTTGTGAAGAGGCTGATTAAGATTGTAATTGCTTTTGCACTTTCCTTTGCACCTATATTTTTGATTGGTAAGATAGAATTTTCTGAATCATCAATTTGGGCAGTGATACTGGTTGCTCTAATAGCTTTGATCTGGTGGCTGATTGGCATTGATAAGATAATGTATCTTCTTAAATTGATACCTTACTCTGCGAAGAAGGGATGGAAAATGGGTAAAGATTTCCATTCAATCATAGCAGCTTGCGTTTTGGGTTATTGCTTCTGGGGAGCGGTTATTTCGTATATAGTTACAGCTTATGTATTCGTTCTAATGGTTGGAGTAGCAATAACAGGTATTCATGTACTGATGGGATATTTCAACGCCAGGAAGTATTTGGCAGAAGCGTAATGTTGTTTGTGTGTTGTGAGAATTATAGGGAATAATGTAATGAAAAAGAATTCATTGAAAGTATTATCGTGTTTAGCATGTATTTGTTGCGCATTGGTTATCTGTCCTGCATTAAATGTTCAAGCAAAAAAAGGATGGGTTAAAGTTCAGGAATGTAGCCCTGGCGCTCCAGTTATTTATAGTGAATATGAAATTCCGGATGATCCATATGTACGTCTGAACAATTGTATCCAATGGCTCAGAGAACAGGGATGGAGTGAAGAACATATTGCAGTCGGAATCCCTCAGGTATTGGAAAGTCTTGGCTTACCGCCTGAAGCAAATCCATATAAGAAGAAAACTCCCAAGTATACTCAAGAGCAGATAGATGCAGCCTGGGAGGAAGCCTCAAGGACAGAGGCTACTTGCACTAAAGGAACTACTGTAGAGTACAAGAATTCACTTACTGGCAAGACCAAAACTGAGGAAATATCAGGTCCTATCGACCATGCTTATGAAAAGACTACAACTGAGTCAACATGTATATCAGAAGGTTTTGATACATTCACATGCTCAGTCTGCGGAGATTCTTATGAAGAGGTGCTTCCTGCAGTAGGACACAGTTACGAAAAAGTAACTGTGGATCCAACCTGTATTGCTGACGGAACTGATACTTACACATGTACTACATGTGGAGATTCATATAAGGAAAGTATTCCGGCACTTGGCCATTCTGAAGGAGAAGCTGTGATTTCAAAGAAGCCTAGAGCTTTTTCTGAAGGTGAGCAGACTATTAGCTGCATTACTTGCGGAGAAGTGCTGGAAAGTATTATTCTTCCCCAGAAATTTCCGCTCTCAATAAAACTACTATTATTGGTGGTGCTGCGTTGATAGCTTGTATTTGCTGCTTGATTGCAGGATGTCGAGCTACTAGACGATATAAGAAAGTAGATATTGTTCAAGAAAATGTTTGAAGTAGAGGATATAAAGGTGAAAAGAACAGTTATAACAATGATTACCGCATGTATATGCTTGGTTACAGCATGTGGATTAAATAAGAATAGTTGGTTTAATGAAAATGGTTTTACAATTTCGGAGCAAGGAAATTATATATTACATACTTCTCAGAATGATGGCGAAGTTGATACAGGTATGGTAGATGTACCATTTAGCGTTTCGATATCCGAATCAACAGATGATGTTGAGCCCGGAATGAAGAAAGTTGTTTTCAAGTTGGTTCTTGATACAAGTCAAAAAACTGATGCCGAGATTAGTTGGCGTGATATAGTTTTTGATCGGGATACTGGTGCTATTTTTCACAGCGTGGCTGATGAAAATGGAAATATAGACTTTTCATTGCCACGTCAAATAACATCTGATGGAAAAACATTTGATATTTATTACAAGGATGAACCATTATATGACTATGCTAATAATGTCTATACATTCACCGAAACACTTATTTGCCCTGAATCATATAATGGCGCTGCATATTATGTTGGCTATTTTGACAAGAAATATTTGAATGAAATGATGGATAAATACTCAGAAGAGACATTTACTTGGAATCTTGGTGATTATGCAGGAGTAGGAGATCATCCTGATTCTCAGTATTTTTTCAGTGCTAACAATGAATAATTTTAATAAGTTAATAAATCGAATATGAAAGGATTAGTGTGTGGGAACACATTGGATAAATAATATGAAAAAAAGAATTTTAATTACGTGCATAATGAGCATGTCTCTTATGCTTTTATCTGCCTGTGGAGGTAATAATAAGGTTGATCAGACAGAGAAAGAAATCAATGAGTTTTTTGAGAATGAATTAACTGATGAAGATAAAGAAGTTCTAAATGAGATTGCTTCTGAGCTTGAAAAGGATTTAAATTCAGAGGAACAAACTGGTAACGAAACTGATGAAAATATGTATTCATCTGATTTTGAGCCACTTCCAGAGATAATAAATGCGTCATATACAGATGGAAAAGTGCAAGTTGGAAAAGATATGATTTTTCAGCTTCATTCAATGACATTTGCTGATGTGAACAAAATAATAAACGAAAGCAGCGAAGCAAGTAGGTATGAATGGGAAGAATACGATAAATATGTTCCGGAACAGGAACGTATTACCTTAAAGCTTGACGGAAAAAACTATTTGGTATTTCATTTTGCAAATACTATTGATTATGGTAATGCAAAGATCAAAATTGATGATTGTCGTCTAAACTATATTCAATCATGGAATTATCCAGGAACAGTTTATTATGCTGGTGGTATAAGAAGTGATGGTAAAGATATCAATTTCGATAATATAGAATCACTCTTTGAAGGGTATGAGAATGGAAGTGAGTATATCGGAGATTCTATTACTCCCTTCGGAGCAGGAAGTAGACCGAATACATGGACATACAGCGATTGGACAGGACTTCAAGGACATTCGGGGTATGATTTGAGTGTAGTATCTGAATATGGTTTTAGCAGAGAGTATTTTCAAACTTGTTATTATCCGTATATATACAACTATCATTTTTATATCGATTTATCTACTGGAGAATGTGATTCTGTTGAAATGTCCTTTGTTTCAAGTGGTGTATCTTACGAGGATTTAGGTTTGAATCATGAAAACTATATAGTTGATGATAATTCAGTAGATAATAATGCTGAATCAGATGATACAGACGAGGCTGAAGAAGACTCATCTGATAGCACTACGGAAATCTGGGGAGACATCAGCGTTAAAGAATATGTTGATGAAGAATTTGGTATACATTTTTATCTTCCAAGTGAGCTTGAAGTAACAACCAAAGAACCACTTTATAATTCCGGACTTGTAAATAAAGCATATTATGTTACAGGTATGGGGATGAACAACGAATATCTGTGCCAAGCTGAAAAATGTAGCGATTCAGTTTATGAGAATAGTGATGCTCCTGAAGATGAGCTATATGGTGAGATAGATCATAAAAATGGATATCATTATTCAATAAATTTCTGGGATCCCGAGACTCAGTACAATATTCAGTTGTCAGATGCAATGGTAAAAATTATCAGCACATATAGACAGAAAATATTGGACTCAGCATGGGTTGAGTAAAGAGGAAAAAGAAGGATGTTCAGGTGCTGATTGGATTATTGTATTCCGGAAAGCATTTGCAGAAGTATAGTAATATCATTGAAAAATGAGTATTTTAATAGAAATGGAGAAAATGAATGAAAAAGCTAAAAAAAATTTTGTTACTGTTGTCTGTGTTTGTTTTGATTTCTTTAAACTGTAACAGCATAACTTCCTATGCTGCAACTGGAAAACCTACCGGAAAAATATCTGATGTGAAAGGCAAGAACCATAATTTTAATTCAGCCACCAAAATTCCGGTTAAGAAATATGTTCAGGGAAGAGTGGAAAATAATTCATATTCAAATTCAGATTATTATAAATACAAGTCTACTGAAAAGGGTTATGTTCAGTTCAATATCTCTAGAATAAAAAAGAATTATAGACATCTTTCATTATATGTTTATGATTCAAATAATAGACTATTATGGGAAGATAGTCTCATAGATAATGTTACAACTACATTTAAATTGAACTTTAAAAAAGGGACAACATACTATTTAAAAGTTGAAACAAGAGGATACGCTAATACATATGCTGATAAATATGATGAGTACTTGATCTGGGCTGTTGAGACAAAATCACCATATATGGAAGTGGAAAAAAATGATAATTTTGTTAAAGCCAGTGCACTTGCTTTGAATAAGAATAATTCCGGAATAATAATGGATGGAAGTGATGAGGATTATTTTCAGTTCAAAGCGCCTGAAAATGGCACTTATAGATTTACATTCAGTTATACGACAGGAGAAAGTATAGGCTATGGTTGGAATATGTATTTCTATAATCAAGATGGGGATGAGTTAAAAAAGAAAGAAAGCGTGATGACAAGGACTACATTTTCCAAAAAAATGAAAAAGGGAGAAACAGCTTATATAATCATAACAAATTCAAATTATACTTATAATGTTCCAATTTGGGGAGAATTATATACTATAAAGGTAACTAAAAAGTAATGCACATATAACGCTAAAATATAATAGCATTTTTATAATTATAATAAAACGTACCAGTTAAGCTTTGGCGATAATAGCTATTTGCACGAATAACATCTATTCCAAATGAGATAGAGGTTTAAATCGTTAATCTGAAAGTCTGCCAGGATACATGATTGAAAGTTCACCGCGAACTCTACCCCAGTTTCTGATTGGCATGATCCACTTCTTGGTAACCTCAAATGTAGCAAGATAAAGAGCCTTCATCAGCGCCTGAGGGCTAGGAAATACAGCTCTTTGCTTGTTCAGTCTGCGATAGCATGAATTCAGGCTTTTAATCGCGTTAGTCGTGCTATGACGATATCTTTATAGCACGACAAATGCCATTGAATCTGTTAATTCCAGCTTCAGAAAAGTCACCAAGAAGGGATCATTCCCTAGCGAAGATTCTGTTTTAAAAGCTTTGTGCCTTCGTATTACTGAGCTTTACAAGAAATGGAATAATCGTCCGGTATTCAACTGGGCGCTTGTCAGAAACCAGCTTGCAATGGATGAAGTTATACAAAAACGTATTATGCGTTACGAAAAATACTGATAATGCTTATTAAGGAGCACCATCGATGAAGTTTATCAAGATGAAGAATACATCTGCACTCGCCCCAAGGAATGTCCCCTGATGAAGCCCGTAAATTTGCGCTAAATTATTATGGAGGGGACAAACATGATAACTGCTCCGAAAGTAGTGGTCTTATTCTTGATGAGGAGTTTCTTAAAGATCCCGCTGGTCTTCCCTTTTAAATTACTTATTACTCTTAACAATCTAATAAATGATTAAGGATACATCATATGAAAACAACAATAATATCATTCAGTTCAAGGCCTAACGGAAACTGCGCTCAGATAGGGAAACTGATTCAAACAATGAATTCAGAGTCGGTGTTGTATGATTTTTCAGAGTTTGAAATTCGTGCATGTGGCAGATGCAATTATGAGTGTTTCAAAGAGCGTGAAGCTTGCGCATATATTGATGACATGGAATTCAAACTTTTAGAAACAATTACTCAAAGCGATGTGGCCTATTTTATTTTGCCTAACTACTGTGATTACCCATGTGCGAATTACTTTATTTTTAATGAACGTAGCCAGTGTTATTTTCAATGCAGACCAGAAATTCTTGGTGCGTATCTACATGTTCCTAAACGCTGTATTGTTCTCAGCAATACTAATGAAGAAAATTTTATAAAAGCACTGGCTTATCAAACAGAGAGTAACCCAGATATACTTTTCTTGTCCGCCAAAAAGTTCGGCAAAAAAAGTATTAATGGTGACTTGCTGACAGTTGAAAAAGCTGTTGATGATATAACCAAGTTTGTAAAAGCAGCAGTGATTGGCAGATAAAAATAGCATTTGGCATCGCCACCATCGGGTTACCGCTTAGTAATTCATTATAAGAAAGAAAAATGAATACAAATCAAGTGAAACACTGAAAAATATAGGTTATACTTGAGTTATGAGAGGTATTCATATGGTTGAGGAAGTTTTAAAATACAGACTAAAAGAGCTAAGAAAATCTCACAACATAACACAGGCGGCTTTGGCAAGCGACATCGGTGTCTCAGAGAGTACCATTTCCAAATGGGAAAGTGGAAATGCTATCCCAGACATAGAAATGCTCTGCACTTTATCTGAATACTTTGATGTGTCTATCGATGAACTGCTAGATAGAAATGCACTACTTAAACGAAAAATCAGTGACTGGCATTTGCAGAATAAAGAAAAACAACCTTATACAAGCAATACTGAATTATTAGGCTCTCTGATCAATGCTGATGATCTGCTTATACAGTTGGTTTTAAAAAAGCTTGAATTAGCTGATGTTATCAGCATTATCGCAGGCTCTTCATATGCTGTTTGTAATAGGATTTTTTCAAATTTATCTCTTAAGGTATCTGGATTTGTCGTAGACCATCTTCCAGAGACTGCCATTGATGAAAATGAGATTATCCGTACAGAAAACAAAGTCTTGGAAATCATCGAAGACATTAAAACAAGGGTATCAAAGTAATACCTTTGTTAACCTTAATAAAATAAAAAAACTTACACACTTAACTTGACACACTCTTTTAATAATTTTAAATAAAAACGTACCAGCGAGTATTGGGTGATAACCACCGATTCGCCGGTACGTTTTTTTGATAATCATCGAGTGATTTTATTTGGAAAAATCATAGTTCACCATATTTTTCTTTGTACTTCTGTAAAATTGCGTTCATATCAGAAATGGTCTGATATTTATTAGTGATAGTTGCGTTCATATCAGAAATGGTCTGATCTTTATTAGTGATAGTTGCGTTCATATCGGCAATTGTCTGATCCTTCTGAGCAATTGTTTCATTCTTTTGGGCAATAGTTTCTTTCTGCTTAGCCATTGTATCAGCATTATCTGCTAACATTTTGCCTTGCTCCTCAATAATGGGGTTGAGCTTTTCTTCCGCGTCAGTATATCCGGCAACGTACTGCGAAGCACTCTGTTCGCGATAACGTCGCTGTCCTTCCAGAATTTCCCTGGTCTGATCATCAGTATTTATTGTATAAATCAAGTTCCCCACCTCCTCGATAGCTTCATTATCCTTGGCAAGAACTCTAAATTCTTCCCATGTCGTGGCATTAAATAACTTGGCCCAATAAACAAGGTCGTTAGCAATATCATCATCAGTTGCAAGTTCTGTGTGATTTAATTGTAGCACGTTAAGAGCTATATTTTTAGTATAAGGTTTAAATGTCTTTGTGTTCAGTAGCATAAATTTTGAATAGAATTCCGGACTGTCAAGGAATAAATCCTGGTTGGTTATACAAAAATGTGTTGTAGGCTTTAAAAGGGAGTAATTATCACCTTCTTTTATGCAATCATAGGCTCTGCATAGGTAAAGTACAGACCTTGGAATCCAGTATTTATCTGTATACATCTGTAGTTCAATGTTCAGTATTTCTCCATTATTAAGCAGAAGCTTTAAATCCATGACTGTTTCTTTTTTTAGGGAATTAAGGTCAATTGGGTTTTCAACCTTAATGTCGAGCACGTCTGAAATCTTTATACCCTTGAGAGAGCATACAAGCCGTATCAATGCGCGTTTTGACTGCTGCATTACGTAGTGAAGAACCAGATCACTGGTGAGTGAGAATTCGATTGTTCCTGTTGCGTTCTGATAGGAACGATTGTTGAGTTTACTTTTGTTCATTAAAAATCCTTTCAAAAAAAATTGGAAAATGCAGCGAAATCGCTGACTATGTCACGAATGTGACATCCTGCTCTGAATGGAGCACGAAAATGAGTATACCATTTTCATTATTATTTTGGCAAGATGAAATTTTAAAATGGTATGAAATGTGAATCAGACATTGTATCATTAGCGAAAAAATCTTGAATGATAATATAGCTGCATAGTATAATAACAGTTGCTTTTGTGCTCACAATTGC
>NZ_FOKR01000056.1 GCF_900112195.1 Butyrivibrio sp. YAB3001 | reverse complement strand
CCTTTAATTGTTCATCAATATTATCTTTAGGCTCCGTTTCAGGCTTATTTTGGTTCAATGTAAACTGATTACTGTTTACGTATCCATGGTTGTTTGTAGCGTCAAATACATAAACCATCGGAGGTATCTTGTAATTCATAGCCAATTGCTTTTTAACCGCTCCTATAACGTTCTTGTAGTAGTCAATCATATCTCGCCACTCCTTGCCCCTTTGCTGATAACTCCATATTGTTTGCCGGGTTATTCCTAAAAACATAGCCCAGTTTTCAATATCAGGTATCAATTTACGCTCTAGTTCTGGGTTAGCGTTGATGGTGTTTACATACTCAAAATAATCAATTGTCTTGTTTATAAAGCGGTCAAGCCCCTCCGTTGTATATGGATACTCCGCAGGTCTACCCATACGACTATTACTTACATCAATAGCCATATTTAATATTGCGGTCATATCATCGGTTTCAATCCGTTCACACAGCTTTGTACCGCTGCCACTTGTCTTTTTCTTTTTGCCCTCATAGGGTACTAGCTTCTTATCGGTCATTGTTTCCAGTACCTCCCTTTTTTTAGTGTAACGAAACTACTCGCAGGGGTTAGTAAATAACCCTTTTATCAGTTCAAAATCATCATTATCAATGCAGCGTGTTATATGTGGCTTATCAGTGTATTCATGCCCGGTAAACTGTCCGTGTACTACATTTGCAATAGTCCTACCACTAATACCTAATACAAAAGCTATCCCGGTATAGGTGGGCTTATGGTTAGTAGTTCTACATCGTTCAAGGTATCCATTTACTTTTATCCGTAGTGTGGTAGTATCAATCATTTTTTAATACTCCTTAGTCAATAAGTGGTGCTATGTAGTAGCACATACTTATATCTTTTCTTTTCTTTAATTCTTAACTTCTGTATCTATACCTCTATACTTCTAATACTTCTTTACTTCTTTACTTCTGTTTGCTGAGGTTAGCTATACTAACCAATACTAACCAATACTAACCATTGGTTTTTTAGTTAGGTATTTACTGGGTTTAATCAAATAGCTCTGGATCCTTTTTGGGTCTACCTCCCTTTGCTCCGTTCTTAACCCTCAAATCATAATCTTTATAGGATTGGTCTATATCCC
>NZ_FOKR01000029.1 GCF_900112195.1 Butyrivibrio sp. YAB3001 | reverse complement strand
GAGCAAGTATACCTGCGAAGAAATCCTGGATAAGTTGAAATCAATTAATTTTGCAGACATAAAAGGGCAGGGATACATGCCCACTTATGTTCGAGACGAACTAACTGATGCCCTCCACAAAATATGCGGATTCAGAACTGACTATGAGTTCATTACCAAATCTGATATGAGAACAATAGAAAAACAGAGTAAACAAAGGTAATATTACTATATTTCAAGAAGCACAAAGATAACGCCGAAAGTCAGACAATTCAAGGCTTTCGGCGTTGATTATTATTGTTATCCTGTCAAAGACAGGATTATTATTGTTGTACTGTCAAAGACAGGAATATACCATTATTTGGCTTCTTTGTAAAACAATCTTAATCGTTTCCCTTAATTCCATAATCATGTCCGCAGCATTTTTTATATTTTTTTCCTGAACCACATGGGCATGGATCGTTGGGATAGACTTTTTTCTTTGTTCTTATAGCAGGACCATCAAGCCCGGCTGGGAATGAAATCTCTGAAAATTCGTCCGGAGCCTGGTCCACTCTGCCGTGGTACTCAAAGACCTCTTCTATCATTTCTTTGGTAATCTGCTCTTTTCGTATCAGTTCATAAATCTCTTCTACCAGTTCTTCTCTTGTTGTACCACATCTGCGAAGGAAAGCCCTGGCCCCTTTTTTCATCCAGTCATCAAATCCTCCTACAAGCGGATCCCTGTACAAATCCATGAGCTCTACATAAAAATCGGCTACTTCATCACTGACATCTTCTTCAAAGCTCTTTTTGCTGAGAAAGTTTAGGAGCATTTTATATACTATTGCCCCCTGATGATTTAAGTTTAAGTGAACCTGAGAATAGAAATATGGAATGATATCCTCAGGAGTATTATTCTCCCCATACATCAAAGTCCCTACAGCCTGATAATACATTCCTGCCAGTGCATATACCTGGTGCGGCTTATCGCATTCTTTATGGAACTTGTCAATAAAATTCGTAAAGAACTCACCCAGTTTCTTTTCATACATAAAAATATATCTGTCAAACAGAAATATTCTTTCTTTGACAAGATCAAAGATGTCTTTGTCCATCTCATCATCTGCTATATCTGGCAACTCAATCTTATGCCCTTTCTCAAACAGATGCCCAAGGACAACCAACCTATTTATAAGTCTTTCTCTATCAATCTCTGTCTTATCCTCACATCTGTCAATCATGCCCTCATAAACAGTCTCAAATTCTTTATACTTATCCTTACTCAGCTTTTTTCGAGCTTTCTCCTTTGACACAAGATAGTACAGCGCCATTTCTGTATCAACTTCTCCAGTTCCACCATTAAGTATCTTATCTATAGCTGGTTCATAAGACATAATTTATTACCTCTTAATCGGGTGTGTAATAATCATCGTTTCTACTATATTATAAAACATTTTACTCAATAAAAAAGAATGTCGCTTGCGACATTCTCGCGCGAGGCGCGGATGCTTTAGCATCATTTTCATCTCGCACAAATGCGCATCCATAGCGGAGCGCTTTTTATGATATAGGAATTTCGGAGAAAATTCCTATATCATAAAAAATCTTCCGGCACTATATGAGTGCCGGAAGACATAAAACATATAGAAAAAATATTTTTAGCCTTCTATGGCTATCAGATTCTTCTCAGGAATCTTATTTTCCATTGCTTTCTTAGCAAGTGTCAACGTAAGTACACCATGTCTGTAAGTTGCTTCAATATCACCTTTTTCAACATTTTCACCTACATAGAAGCTTCTTGTCATTGAACCTGCATATCTTTCCTGACGGATAAGTTTACCTTTCTTGTCATTTTCATCCTTATCAAGACCTTTGGCGGCGTTAATTGTCAGGTAACCTTTATCAAGTTCAACAGTTATCTCTTCCTTCTTAAAGCCCGGCAGATCGATTGAGACCTCATATTTGTCATCTTTTTCCCTTATATCGGTTTTCATCATTCTGTTTGCTTTTCTTCCATAGAGTTTTTTCTCCATGTCATCGAATTCCTTCATAGGGAAACCAAACAAATCATCCATAAAGTTCTCTTCAAAAATACTAGGTGTTAACATAATACATTCCTCCTTTGCACAAAAACAATTTACTGTTATTGAGCATTGGGACGGAGGGTTTGGATCTTAGGAAAGTTAAGTCCTAACGTTCTTCTCTGTTCCTTTGTTCTATAGATAATGTAACACAAAATTAGCACTCTTCAATAGAGAGTGCTAATTTGGATAAAAAAGTATTGTCTTTATCAATACAAATATCACATATGATTATCTTTTTTCTCAAAGCGACATATAAAAGCTATTATTACGCCAACTATGTGAGCTTTTCACTTCATGATTTGAAGAACTGCATCTCTTGGTTGAGCTGCTCTGCTATGTCTTTGAGGCTATTAGCAGAGGATGCCAGTGTCGTAACCGTAGCTGAAAGTTCTTCCATAGAAGCGCCTGTTTCTTCTGATGAGGCTGCATTTTCTTCAGAAATAGCTGAAAGAGCACTCATTGTATCTACAACAGCATTCTTTGAACTATCACAGGTCTGTGCGCCATCTGAAATAAGCTGAACACCGTCAACAGTATTTCCGATATCATCCAACATTCCATTAACTGCTTCAAGTGTCTCTCCAAGAGCAATCTGCTGTTCATTATTACCCTGCTTAACATCCTCAGCGGCTGCAACTGCTGCATCAGACTGTGC
Source organism: Butyrivibrio sp. YAB3001 (assembly GCF_900112195.1). Taxonomy (GTDB): domain Bacteria; phylum Bacillota; class Clostridia; order Lachnospirales; family Lachnospiraceae; genus Butyrivibrio. The sequence continues at coordinate 30,437 of NZ_FOKR01000029.1, read as the reverse complement.
AAGAAGCTGTTCCATCTCCTTCTTTATATCATCTGCCATCTGTTTGGAATCTTCTGCAAGCTTACCAATTTCTTCAGCAACAACTGCAAAGCCTTTTCCGGCTTCACCTGCTCTTGCAGCTTCAATTGATGCATTAAGTGAAAGAAGATTAGTCTGTGTTGCAATTGATGTAATTCCTTCAACCTTTTCACTGATATTATTAACAGCATCTTTGGTTGCCTGAATAGTCTGAGAGATATCACCAATCTTTTCTGTCATTTCATTTGATGATTCCTTTAAGGAATGAAGTGACTTGCTGGATAATTCTGACGCTTCTTTCATCTTCTGCGCAATATTTGTAAGATCATCAGAAGAATTCTGTACACCGGCTATGGCATCTCCAATTCTTCCGACATTCTCAGATGCAGATTGAATTTCATCAGCCTGCTGGGTTGCACCTGATGCAATTTCCTGAACAGCATTTGACACATCTTCAGCAGTCTGAGAAATCTGATCAGCCATATCAGATAACTCACCGGATGATTTTCCAACATCAGAAGCTGACATTTTGATATTGTTTACAATTTCATCAAGTTTATCTATTACTGCATTTGTAGCTTTGGAAATAGCTCCAAACTCATCTTTTCTTGCATCATGCTTCTCAACTTTGACAAAACGTCCATCTGCCAATGCCTCCAAAGACATTCCAACTGATTTTATCGGTTCTGTAAAGCTCTTTGATATAACAAATGATATAGCAATCGCAATTATCAGTAATACAACACCTACACAAATGACAATTATCGCTGATTGCCTTGCTGCAGACATGATAACCTTTGCATCTCTGGCAGTAACAACGACAAATCCTGATTTTGGCTCCTTTACATATGCCATGTAATTAGTACCAAAAGAAGTACTGGATTTGTAGAAACCACTGCTAAGACCTGATGTATAGAACTCAGATGATGACACTGTAACCTCATCATGTTTTCCTTCACCAATCTCATATTCTGCATGAGCAGCTACCATACCATCCCTGTCAACAACAAATGCTGTGTTAGCATCTTCAGCAAGAATCGCATGAAGGCTGTCCAAGTCATAATTTCTATGCACAATGCCAATAACTTTGTCACCGTTCTTAATAGGAACAGAAAAGGTGATCATTCTTTTGTTGGTTGTTTTGCTAACTGTTACGTTAGAAACATAATTGTTGCCAGCAATTGCTTCTGTAAAGTATTCACGATCTGAAACATCAATACAATCGCCTGCGCCTCTGGCAATCTGCATTCCTTTATCATTTGTTATTGCTGTATTCTGACCATCATTAAGAACCTGATCACACTCATGAAGTGTAGCCTGCACCGCATCAAAAGGAATGCCGGCTTCGCCTATTACGTATTGAATAATAGTAGGGTTACCGGCAATACTATTGATCATATCGAAATTAGTGTCCACTACTTTTTCAAAACTACTATGTACATACCAGGCCTGCCATTCAAGGGAATCCTGTGCATCTTGCAGCGCCTTATTGGTAGATGTGACATAGCTTACAATAATAGCAATTACAAGTGGAATGACTGTAATAAGCATCATTGTAGATATTAGTTTTGTCTTTACACTGTTTAAGAAGCTGATATCTTTTTGTTCCATGATAGTCCTCCAAATTGTGAACATAATACCGTCTTGAAGTTTACAATTTATTATACTACCCAGGGATTGAATTGTATTATTCTTTGCTGTTTTTTAATATAACTTTAATTAAATTTTTTAATATAAAAATTTGCACTGACAATCTCTTGTGAAGCTACTTTCTTACTATATTTTTCTACAATTAATCGCTCCAAAAAAACTTTTGATACCGTTTTGTTGTTAACCAGATTATATGAGATAAACATAAATTGACTAACAACTTAATAGCAACAAACTTTTATTAAACTCAAAACGCTATTTGGGGATAAAAAAACGGCCTCCAATCATTAGATTTTATAATATATACCTCTATCACCGGCCTTTATCCGGTAAAGGGTAAAATATTATTTTGATCTAACTTTTGGAGGTCGATACAGAACAAGTACCTTTTTTGTTTATTGCATTTTTGCTGTCAAAAAAATATCACAATCTTTTCATTCAAGGATGTAATCCAAAGTAGCTCCTACTTCTCCCGATCCCTGAATTCCGAAATATGCTGCATCTCCTGCGTTGATTACATAGTTCCATGTTTCAGGAGTAATCACATAGTAGTCACCTTCTGAAGCAATTTTTACACACCAGCTATTATCTATTGTGAGCTGACTTTTCTTAAGTTTAAGAGTCCAACCATTTACTGCGCTGTCGCCATTGTTGGAAACATTAAAGCTGATTGTAAATGATCCCTGACCGTTAATGTCATATCCAAGAACAAGTCCATCATTAACTACTACCGGTTCAGGCTCTGGTGTTGGCTCCGGATCTGGTGTTGGCTCTGGATCCGGTGTTGGCTCCGGCTGTTGCTCAGGCTCAGGTGTGGGCTCATCCTTTACTTCACCTACAGCAAAAAGCTCAATCTTGTCTTTAATATGAGATGAACCCTGGAAACCGAATTCAACAGACTTTCCGGCATCAATTACTGCGTTCCATTCTACAGGAGTAATTACATAGTATCCGCCTTCTTCAGTAACATTAACGTTCCAGCAGGCATCAATATCAACATCTTCTTTATTAATTTTAACAGTCCATCCCTCAGTTCTCTTATTGGACTCATTTGTTACCTTTACAGATACCTGATAGCCTGTTCCCCAGTTATTTATTGTATAATCTGTTGTCATGCCACCTTCAACCGGCTGTGGCTCGGGTTCCGGAGTTGGCTCTGGATCTGGTGTTGGTTGTGGCTCTGGAGTGGGTTCCGGATCCTGATTTGGATTTGGTTTAACCGGAGCTCTGAGCGCTTTCCATGAATCAAATGTTACTGTAGCTCCTGACATAGTTGCTACAAAATAAACATCATGCTTACCTGTGATATTAACCGTTGCATATCTTGACTGATAATCACCGGGATTAACCTTGATTGTACCAACTTTAGTTCCATCAACAGCGTCAAGTCTTATCTCAAAAAGAGCTGCTTTTGATGCCTTAACATTAAGGTTAAGTACTACTGCTGCTTCATCACCAAAGTCAACATTCTTAACAGCCACATAACCATTTCCTCTGACTGCAACTTCTTTTCCGAGAACTGCGGCTGCAACAAATTCATATGAATCCTCTGCTTCTACGGTTCCATAAGGATCAACAATTTTTTCCGGATCCTGCGAAGGTTCGGGCTCTACAACAGGTGTCTCCACTGCTTTCTCAGCAGACCAATAATCTACAGAAACATTTCCAAGAACACCTACAAAAGCGATTGTAAAATTGCCCTCTACATTTTTCATATTAGCGGTGTAGGTCTTGTACTCTCCATTTGTATTACCAATTTTAAAACTGCCAAGGACTTCCCCATCTACGCCATCCTTACGTACTTCAATAAGAGCAACTGAGTCGGATTTAACTGTAATTGACATCTTTGAAAGACCTTCATTAAAATCTACAGTCTTAACAAGCCAATAATCCCCTGCTTCAACGTTAGAAAGCACAGTTATTTTCTTGTTGTTGTAAACCTCAGGAGTCTGTTCAACACCTTCTCTTCCAAAGTTTATTTCAGCCTGAACTGTTTTGTATGGATCAATCTTAGGCGCAGCTAAAGAATTTACACTGGTGCCGGCAAATATTGCAGATGTTGTTAATAACCCGCATAATAACAACGGAATATTCTTTCTCATACGATAAACCCCCTTTTAGTTTTACACTGTCTTGTAATGTCTTTTCATATTTAGTTTTGTGCTTAAACGTTTTCGTTTTTGCTCGAGCATCTAGATTGTAACAATTTTTGTAACTTTTTTAATACTTATTTATTGCTTGCTGTATATCAAATATTGCTAATTATCAGTCTTTTTGCGTTTTTTGGCATTTTATACATATCTTGAATATACATTTTGTTGATTTTTCAGATTATTAGAGGCAAATCCGCTTTCAGCTAAAGATAAATCTGCTCTAATAGATGAAGCTAACTTATTAGCAACCTGTTTAGTAACCCCACCTGCACTAAAAATGCGACTAATGCTTTACTCATGTTATCACGTCCTCTCTATCCTTAATTATCTTACTTCCGTATAAAATCTGCATCCCTCTCAGGCATGCTGTCATCAGATCTATATCTTTCCACAGTCATATGAAGGTCATATTTATCACGAAGTTCCGTAATTGTATTCATCATAGACGAAGCATGGTGAACATCAATGGATTTCTGATCTTCCCAACTGTCTATCAATAGTATTGTTTCAGGGTCATCAAGTGACAGATAATATTCATATTTGAGATTTCCTGCTTCACTGCGGATCTTATCAACTGTTCCACTGCTAATCATTTCCTCCGCAAACTTTTTTGCAGTGCCATTCCTTCCTTTGTATAGCAAATTGACTGTAATGCTCATAGTAACCTCCAATCAGATATTTTTCCCTGCTTTGTATGCTTCCAGCATTGCCTTTGTGTTCATAACCTCGCCCTTTTGCCAGACACCTTCACCCCAGATTGTCCCCATAACTGTATTCCCAAGATTTTCAAAAACTGTTATGAGTTCTTTTTCCACAAGTTCAAGCCCTCTTTTCCCATCATGACCGGTAATTATAAAATATACATCATGTTTTCCGAGATCCTGCCACTTTGGTAAAAATCTGTCTATAAGATTTTTTAACATTCCATTCATAGTTGAAAAATATGTAGGTGTAGCAAATACAAGCACATCTGACGACAAAAGTTTATCCTTTACGATTACTGTATCATCCTTCTGCACACATGGTCCTTCGTATCCACATTGAATGCATCCAATACAGGGATTTATATTCATGTGACATACATCAAGAACCTCTACCTTGTGTCCAGACTCTTCGGCACCACGTTTAAACTCATCCACCAATATACTTGTTGAGCTTTTTTGTTTGGGCTTCCCATTAAAACTGTTATATTCATCTGTAATACCTTCTTTGAAATAAGCCTGCGGGAAACCGCAGACTTATAAAACCTGTTACTGATTCATCTTTGCACAATCGCCCACTTTTTCCCCTGTTACAAAATATTCATAGGTTGGGAACTCAAAAAGCACAGGCTTGAACACATGGTAATCAATCTTTCCTGCCTCATTCAAAACAGACTCATCCGCATAGGTAGCAAGGATCTTGCCGATAAAGTTATCAAAGTTCTCCAGCTCATAGTTGTGATCCATCTCACACTCTATTGAGACCTTTGCAGCATTAATAAGCGGCGCACCATTTTCACCAATTGTATATTTGAGTGCCTCTGATTTATCTTCCTTATTGCCTGAGATAACTCCCATACGATCAGCTTCCTTAAGCCATGACTCATCAACTACGTTTACAGAGAATATCTTGTTCTCACGGATGCCCTTATTGGTGTAGTGTGCCTGAACCATTGATACCATAAGATGGCTGTGTGCTACAGTTCCTGCATGTGCTACAAGTGTCCAGTTAGGTTTTCCATCTACCATTGCTCCTACTACAATTACAGGCGCCGGGTATAATGCAAGTGTTGCTCCGATATTCTTCTTCATTCCAAAGTCCTTCTTTCTTTATCACAATACCAGTTTCAAAAACTGGTAGGTCATTTCATAAATAGTTACGTCAACATGGGAGAGTTTTACCTCATCCATTGCCGATATCTGTTTTTCTGTAGGATATGAATAGGGATAGATTCCGTACATATACGGGAAGAACGCATATCTTATCTGCTCGCTCTGCTGGTCCGCAATCTTAAGATGCTTTTTTAGGCATTTATCAAAGAGTTCGACTGTCTCCTTAAAAGCCTTTTTGTATTCCACTAGCAGCTCATCCCTGCTATTATCCTCTATCTCATAAAGGTTCATGGCTGAGATCTTAAGAAGCGTTTTTCTCTCTTCCATGGATTTTGCAATAGCCCTTGCCAGAGCATCCTTATCCATATCTGCATTTCTTTTTATTATGCTCCTTAGAACATCATTCCATTTCATATATTCACGGGTAAGTATACCTAAAAAGATTTCTTCCTTGGTCTGGAAATAATTGTAGATAGAAGGTCTGGAAAAGCTGGTCTCCGTGCTGATATTCTTTATGGTGATATTGTGAAAGCCCATGGTCTCATACAGCTTTTCACAGGCATCCATGATTTCCTCTCTTCTTCTGTCAATTGTCTCTTTAAGTTCTACTGCCATGATATTTCTCTCCTTTAATTATGTGTATCAATACAATTTAGCTTATGATACTATTCTATTGACAGTGCGTCAATTAGGAGAAAAAACTAATCCATCTTCTTTTCCCACATGCGGATCAGATTAAGCCCAAGGCTGTCTGCTGTTTTCTCAAGATCAGCAATCTCATCAGCAGTAAGAGTGATATTACATGCCTTTACAGCATCCTCTACATGGTTAACCTTTGTCACACCTATGATAGGAAGTGCACCTTTTCCGATTGCCCATGCGATCGGAATCTGTGCAGGTGCTACGCCATATTTGTCTGCTACTTCCTTAAGCTTGGCATTCATGATCTCCAGCTTATCAAGTACAGGATTATAAGTCTGTGCTCTTCCTGAACCTTCCGGCATTGGATTCTTTGTATCATATTTTCCTGAAAGAGCTCCCTGCTCAAGAACCATGTAAGCCCAGAACTGGATGCCATTTTCCTTGCAGTAATCTACAATTCCTGAATCTTCTGATGATCTGTTTAAAAGACTGTAGTGGTTCTGTACTGCTCCAAGCTTAAGTCCATAATCACGAAGAATTCTGTCTGCCTCCTTGATTTCGGCAAGATTATGATTAGAAACACCGATCACAGCAACATTCTCTTTTCCCTCAAAATACTTTGCAACCTCTGTTATCCACTTGGGTGCATCCACAGGATTATGTACCCAGTAGATATCCATGCTGTCGATTCCAAGCATCTCATACTCTGTCTTAAGCATATCCTCAACCGGTGTAGATGAAGAATAATCAGCGCACTGGGGAGTGAACTTATCCGAAACAATATATGAATCTCTTGGAAGTTCCTTTAAAAATGTTCCCAGTGTTTTCTCTGAAGTTCCCATTCCATATACATAAGCTGTATCCCAGAGGTTCAGTCCCTCCTTCATAGCAGCATCAAATATAGGTTTAAGAGAATCTGCGCTCCAGTTGTCTCCAAATGTCCCGTCATTGCCCCATGCCCATGCACCAAGTGCAATCTTTGGTAATGTCTTTGTCATTTCGTAACTCCTTTCTGTTGACACTGTGTCAGTTGATGGTTGAATATTATCATCTGTTTGACACCGTGTCAATACATTTTTAAATAAGGCAGAGCCATACAGAACTCTGCCATTTTATCTTCCGGTATAATCGACGATGCGCTTTTTCTATCCAACGTAAAAACATCCCAATTTTCTAGAAAAAGCGAATAATTATTCACCTCTTATGATACCCACTTATAAACTGTATCGATAGTTCTTTCATCCTTCATTCTTATTACATAATCTCCCATGAACAACTTTGATTCACCATTTTCTTTATAGCGTAGTCCAATTCGAGATGTAAGATAGCCGTTATAACATCTTGCGTCATAAATGTTGAGTCCATCCAGTTCCAGTGGCCCTTTTAAGGCAACTTCATTATGACTAAGCGCTGCTTCTACGATACTTTTTGACTCTTCAGTAAATACCTTCAGGGCCTTATCCACCTCTGCATCAATCATGATTTTATCATCCATGTTTTGCAATGAAGGAATATTCTTCAACAATGACACTATCACAGGTCTTTCCTTCGCTGTAAAAGAGTATTCTTCGGCGCAGTGCATAGCATAAATTAACAGTGCCCCAGTATTATAGCTGGATATTCTTATGGGGAAAAAGTATTCCGGCTGGGTCATAACCTTTTCCATTTTTTCAACAAAACTATCAGCACTATCCATATCAAGCTGTTTCAAAGCTTGCCACTCTACATATGTAGCAGATCCTTCTATAGCCTCGACTTTAGTCTCATAAGAAAATTCATATGGAAACTTCTCGCTACGGTACTTTCTAAGTCTCATGAGCTCATGGTATTTGGCCTCATTGAATTCTTTTAAAAGCTCCAATAATAGTACATTCTCATTAAGCTTAATACTAAGGTTTTCTGCATTGTACTGGTACTTATACAATGCTTCGAGTTCTCTTGCCCAACACTCCCACCCTTGTACCATCTGGAAAGCATGGAACATTTCATGGACAATCTTTTATGCCAAGATAGACGGTTTCAGTTCTTCTACGACATTCCATATAGCTATTGTTTCACCTTGAAATTCTATAGCAGTATTAGCGCAAAAATCTGCTGTTTTCTCAATATATTCCCCGTTAAAATAACACTTCTGATCATCATAAAGGGCAAACTTTAGTGGTTTGAATCCTTCCCAGATTTGCTCAAAGTCCAATGATGTTATAGCTTCTGTCACCTGATTATAGAGCTCTTCTAAGGTATATTTTCCCATTTTATTTTCCTGCCTCCACATTTTTTCTTTTTAAAAGCCAGAAGTGATTTTTATCATTATCAGAATGAATGACATTACATTTTAAACTCATCTTTTTGTTCTTGTTCTTCAAGCACAGTATTCCCAGCAATGTATTTGCAAAAGCTGTGTTATTAATTTTTTCAGCATCAAGCTTAAACTGGAAGAAATATTCTTTACCATCTATAAGTTCTGGTATATTGTCATAAAACTCTTTTACATTTTTCCATTCATGACATTCATAGACAATTTCCAAGTCAGGATTGGATAAGCAATCCTTAAAATCATGTTCCGCTTTTTTCTCGTTTTCCTCTGAATAATCTAGTATTTTGTACTTAGAATAGTCCCCGCTCTCAAGCATTTCATCAAAATAAGAATCCAGGTTTTTAACAATCTCGTCGAATTCCTCGCTGTTAATACCAAACTCCTCAGCAGGCGAATAGCTTTCCATAGAACCTTTGATTGATTTATGCAGCTCCACTATTTTATTTTTCATCACTGTTAATTCGCGCTGATATGACTGGCGGATTTCTATCATTCTTTGAAGTAGCTTTTCCTGTTCATTGATTTTCTTGGAAAAGGCATCATAGATAGTTTCATCATCGGCACAAAGGAGCACTTTTATTTCATCTATTGTAAACCCAGCTATCTGAAGATTTTTAATCTTTACATAGTCAAGGGCCTGACCTTCATCATAATAACGATATCCTGTCCAATCATCCACCTTAACCGGTTTCAGCAGATTCATGTGATCATAGTATCTTATAGTCTGAGGATTACATCCACACAGATTGGAAAACTCCTTTATAGTCATATCACGCATCTCCTTTCTGAAACCGTTTTATCATTATAGTTAAGTGTAAGGTCAATACCTTTTTTGCATATTTTAAAAGACATGTACTTACTTATTTGTAAGCACATGCCTAATATAGCATAGGATCTTTGAGTATTCTATTCCGGTTTTACAATTTAACTAAATGCGAACTTATTTGTGGTCTGATTGATACTCCATTCCATCTATAGTTTGGTAATCCAATATCATCTGGTGTTACTGATAAATATTCACCATCCATGCCACATACCTTTATCTCATTGTCACTTATTTCTATGTATGCACTCATTGCCTGCTTATATTGAAGTATGCCGTTCAAATAAGAATACTTTTCCTGCAATTCTCTTGAACTTACAATCTGAGTTCCTAACCATGCATAATTTGCTGAATTAATCGTCATGTATTGTATTCCATCTACAATAGAATAATCATCTCCGTGATCATGACCATTCAAACAAAGTAGCACCTGCTTTTTCACAAATTTCTTACGAATCTCTTCGCGATTATTAATTCCTCTTTTAGGAAAATCATTTATAAAACTATGATGCGAAAATATGATACTCTTCATATCATCTTTTAGTTTCTCTTGTAACCATCGCATTTCTTCCAATGGAACAATAGGGTATACGGTGCCTTCACATTTAAAATTTTTGTTATAAAAAATTTCTTCTTCCCCATCTTTGCTTAAATAGCATGTATTCAAAAATATCAGTTTATATCCGTTACATATTACAGAATAGTACGAATTATCAATCGAATAAAAACCATCTATTACTCCTCCTAGCAAAATGTAAAAGGCACATACTTACTTGAAGTGTAAGCATATGCCTTATGATAACACAGCTATATGGGCTGTTCTACAGCTTTTGTTAAGATTCTGATTACGAAAATGGCTAAACACATTTAACTTCAGATATAACTTGCTATCGCTTCATCTCGGCAAATTGAAAATTTATTGCTGACTTGCTATTTTTTTGAATATTTCGTGCCCCTACCAGTTCCATATTTTATAACATAGCCTGCATCCACTAGATTATTCAAATTTCTAACTGTTTTATCTTTGCTCCAATTAAGTTTTTCTGCTATTTCACTGCTACTATAGCGCATTTCACCATTTAACAACTCTAGCAAATTATTTTCATCTGATGTAACTGACATTGTTGCAGATAATGCAGGAAGCGTGACCGTAATTGAATTTTCTTTTATTTCGAATCGTGGCTTTATTTGACAATCTTTGTATGCATCAACAATTCGTTTTATTCCTGTGCCAAACATTTCAATATAATGTAATCTAAAGAATATATTTCCTAATACAGGATTTCTTAATGTTGAAATATTACCGTGCAAATATTCATCTTCACTTATTCCACTTGGCAACCCACCGGGTGAAGAAATCTCAATCTTATCCTCATACATCGATATTCTAATATTTGCATTTATATCCCATGTTCTATGTACTAATGCATTTGCAACCGCCTCACGGAATGCTTTTTCAGGAACCTTTTCAATTAAAACTCTATCAGCACCTTTAATCTGCTCATATTGATAGTATCTCCTATACATAGTAAGAGCCTTATTATACTGTGTGATTACCGACATATGAATAAAACTCTCTCGATCGAGTATTTCATCAATAGAATTACCAAAACGAGCAACATCAATTCCAGAAAAATTATTTTTATCAGATAATAGTGAAGCTGCATTATTAAGCTGCCCCTCTATTGTATAAAGCCCTAAAGTCCTAAGTGTATTTTCATTAACTTCTGTTATTCCTAACTTATCAATAAGACTTTTCTCAAGCTCATCAAAAGTCATATCCTTTTCCTCATTAGCCAATGATTCAAAGTATAGGTTATTTCCCTCAAGCGTAAGACGCTTTAATTCAACCTGATCAACCTCAACAGAAGCAGTATCACTTCTTCTATAAGCTTTTCCTTTGTATAGATATGGCTTATATCTTCCCTCATTTATTTCTAAAGTTATAACATTATTTAATCTATTAATTGAAAGGGCATAGTCAGGCTTAGGTGAAATTGAATCATTAATTTTGTTTTCAATATCTAGACATTTCTGATCTGGATCATCTATACCAATGACAGTTCCATCATCAGCAATCCCAAACAGTATTTTTCCCGTTTGCTATATACAAGAGCTATCTTGTCAACCTTGATAATGATAGCTCTTGCTGATGGCCTTCGAAAAACAGAATCCGTCTTTTTATAGTCTTTTAAATCTATTTCAAATAATCTTTTCATACTCTTTTAGTGCTGTATATTCGCGTTTGTACAATCCATAAACAGCAATGTCCTTATCATGATAATCTTCATATTTACCGAATATTTCTATGGCTTGCTGCAGAGGTATCCACACTCTTGTATAACCTGCAATTTTCTCCGCTTCTGTAAGATGTTGACAGCCGGTATCTTCAATCAGTTCACATATGAAATAGTGGTTAATGTGCCTCCACACATCGAATAACTCTTCTATATCAAGATATCCGCTCACAGTTTTCGTCCTGTATCCGGTCTCCTCCAACATTTCACGCTCGCAGCATTGTGCTGAGAATGACGAGTAATGTGAATCCCAATGACACAGCATACATGATTGAAACAATTATACGGATTGTGCCTGTTTATTTACAGTTAATGCCTGTTTTATTGAGCAGAAGTACCCTCTCCTGTAACATCAAAGAAAAAATAAATGGAGAGGAAACTATGAAAAGAAAAATACGAAGCATCTTTGCTGCTGCCTTGTCAGTCATGGTCCTGTCAGGCTGCGGCAACAAAGCCCCAGAGCCTCAGGTCAGTTCTGCGGCCACAGAATACAAGTGGGAATTTGCCATGAAAAACACAGGTATCGATGAATTAAAAACTGAGTGTGACCAGAAGGGTTCAGTCGTATCCCTGGAGTACGACACTCCGGCTTATGCAGTCAATGATCTGCTGGGGCTTAATGAGACAATTCACAAAAAAATGAGTGTATATCTCCCTTACAACTATGACGAGTCACAAACGTACAATGTTCTTTACCTGCTCCACGGAACGGAAGGCGACGCAGATGGACCCATGGAAGATTTCTGGCTTGTACAGTGGGGTTCAGAAACCTTAAACGTACTGGACAACATGATAAAAAACGGACTTTGCGATCCCCTCATAGTTGTATGTCCCACCTACTATTCAAGGGTAGACGGTCATGAACTTGGAGATAACGAAGCAAAGGCACTTGCTGAAAAGAGAAGCGACAGCTATATTTATACTTCCGAAGCTGAAGACGGCGGCGAAGTCGACAACCCTCAGAACATTTGGCCTGTATACTTCGGCCAGGAACTCAGAAACAATATCATCCCCACTGTAGAGAGCACATATAGTACTTATGCAAGGAAAGATGTATCGGAATCGAATCTTGTGGCAACAAGAGATCACAGAGCATTCGCTGGATTGTCAAGAGGTTCCATGACAGTTGCCCGTTCTGGCCTTACCGATAATGCTGATATCTTCGCATATTTTGGCAACTATTCCGGAATATGGCAGGAGTTTGACACATTCAAGACAGCTCTTACACAAGATTATAAAGACTATCCTATTAAGTTCTGGTACAACGGAAACGGTAAGATGGACTTCGCAAAACCAAACCACGATGAATTCATGGATAAGGTAAAAGCTGAAATGCCCGATACCTTCACAGACGGAGAAAACTTCGCATATGTGGTTCTCAAGGATGGCGCGCACATATATAAGAGCTGGTTAGTGGATTTGTATAACTCACTGCTGGTTTTCTATAAATAATCACATATAAAAGATAAAAAGTGTCTTACAAGACTGTTGTAAGGCACTTTTATTTTGCTCAGGTCATTTTCTGTTATGAAACGCAGCAAGTGCGTCAATTAGAGGCTTCTTTTTGGATCTGCTGACACACAGCTCATTTCCGGCTACCGTTACCGTTCCGGCACTTACTCCCTCTACATAGGCGAGATTGACCAGACACGACTTGTCACAGGCAAAAAATTTGGGATCGCCCAGATCCTCTTCCGCCTGTTTTAGCGACCCCCTCACCCGGTAAACATCCTTTACAGTGTGATAATATACATCATGTTTGTTTACTTCCACATAAATAATATCATCCAGTTCAACTGTAATAGTGGCGCTTTCGGTTCGGATCATAAGCATAGGCCTAGTACTCTCGGGAACAAATCTCAGAGCTCTTTCAAGTTTCTGACTGAACCTTTCATACTTAAGCGGTTTTACTATAAAATCCGTAGCAGCAACTTCGTAGCCTTTAAGAGCATACTGGGCAAGATTTGTGACAAACAAAAGAACCACTCTCTCGTCCAGATCTCTTAGTTTCCTGGCCGCAGTCAGTCCATTCATCCCTGGCATATCAATATCCATCATCACTATGTCATATTCAGGTTTATAATTTGTCAAAAACAATTCAGGAAAAGCAAAATCGCTGACAATAAACTGTTCCTTAGATGTCTGCTCATATTTCTTCAGATATTCCTTAATTGTGCTTCTGATATTCTCATCGTCATCAATGATAGCTACTTTTTTCATTGTCTTTCCTCTTTGCCTTCCATGGGGATCAGTATATTCAGATAAAAGACATTATCCTCAGCTCTGGTATTCAGGCTCCCGCCGTATTTTTCGGCTATCATTTTTATACTGGAAACCCCATATCCGTGGTTAAACTCATCACCTGTGGTAGTTTTGGGAAGGCCGTCTTTAAACTGGAGACTTCCTTTAAATGCGTTTTCAGTCTGGATCAAAAGAAGCTGATTTTCCTGATGTATTCGAATATATATTGATCTTTTTGAATGATCCTCAAGGATTCTGACCGCATTTATTGCATTGTCTATGATATTCCCAAACATGACATAAAGATCAGTGACATCTATAAATGAGAGCTTGTCCCCATCCACCATGCACACAAAGTCAATATCATGCTTTTTACAGTAGCTGTTCTTTTCTGTAAATATGATGTCCAGAGTGTCATTCCCTGTATGAATCGCACTATCAAAGCTCTCCACCAGTTCCATAGCCTCTGAAATATGCTTCTGGTTATCCTCTCCTTTTGAAAGAGCCGAAAGCTGATATTTAAGGTCATGACATTTGCGGTTTATTGCGTCCACAGTGGACTTTGACATTTTATACTGTCTTTCTTTATCACTGATCAGCTTTTGTGCAATTTCAAGTTCATTATCCCGTCGGTCTATATGAGTGATATCAAACTGAACAAACACACAAAGTACACAGGCGATAAAATTCCATATTGTCTCAGCCAGCGCGTACCTTGTATGGCTGTGATGCATTATGTCGTCGTGGAGCATGCCCAGAGTCCAGGGCTGATTCATCAGAACAACTAAGATTCCAAAGGCTACAACTCTGATGGTTGCATTTTTGCGAAGCTGTGGAATACCAAAGCCTCTTCCTCCGAGGCAATGAAACCCCCAAAAAACAACTGCGTCGCATACAAAAATAAGTACATACCATAGAGCACTGACTTGGCCATTGGCATCATGTGCCAGATAATGTGGTGAAAAATACGATATCAGCGTATTAAGAAGACTTGATATCCGTTGGATAATATAACCTGCACTGACTATATACAGCACCTGAAGAATGTTGGTAACATAACACAAATACACATAAAGAAATGACACAAGCACTATCGGAATGTGAATAACAAGGATAGATGGCTGATAAAACGCTAAAATAACAGTGTATATAAGGGTGAGTACAGCGCATTTACAGGCGCCAGAAAAGAAATCTCTTCGTCTTTCAAGTCTGGCGCAGATCATCGTGGTAATGACCGCCATTTCCGATGCATATATAAACATGATAATGGAAAGTTGTAAGTTCATAATTGTCCTCTAAAAAATTTTACCGCAAACGGCTAACCAGTACAATACCGGCTAGCCGCACGTCATTTCAGTATACTTTTTTACTATTCTCAGATTACTGATGCTGAGGGATTGTGCTTACAACAGCGTGTGAGTTTGTATCAACCTGGATTGATGAGAAATCAGGCTGGAAGGAAGGAAGAATGTCAGCATCCTCAGCTGATGTAGCCACGACACCGTTCAGGTTCTGAACAGCACTTGTGGGTGCCTGAAGAGATACAGTCTTAATTCCGTCTGCATCAGCCTTTTCAGCTGTATACTTTCCTGTATAGAAGGTTTTTGTATAGAAAACGATAGCGCCTGAAACCTGGTTTACAAGGAATGTGTCCTCAAGAGTATATGTTCCGTCACCATTAAGTACCAGTCCGACATGGTTTGTTATAATGCAGTCTCCTTCATAACCGGCTTCAACCCAGTCAACTTCACCTGAGTAGTATTCAGCTGCAGAGCCGCTTCCGCATGCCGCAAGTGACATTACCATAACCATTGACAGTAGAATTGCTAAGAACTTTTTCATTTTTAATTTCTCCTTTTGTTTTATTATTTGTTTTCTATTTTTGTTACCTGTTTGTTTTTCTTCTTCAGTCCAAAGAAGATCAGAAGTCCTCCGGCAATTGCCAGAAGTGCTGCAAGTGCGCCAACTGCAAACTTCCATGGGGCAATGCCGTATGTTACTTTAGTTCCATCAGACATACCATTTACTGCATTGCTGTTAAGAGTAAGATAAGCGATGTTCTTTACAGCCTGACGCATTACCTGCTGTGTACTTGCGTTGTTTGTATCCTTAAACTTCGAAGGAAGTGTTGAAATGTTTGCAAGGATAAGGTCGTTTCCGTTGGACACAGCCTCCTCACAGTTCATGTACTCTGTTCCGTCGTAGTCAGTGATCACGCATCCGGTGAATCCCCACTCTCCGCGAAGCACTTCGTTAAGGAGCTCTGAACAGCCGCCTGTCCATACACCGCCGAGTCTGTTAAAGCTGGACATAACACCGATGGAACCGCGCATATTCTTGTGCTGCGTATTGCCATTTTCATCGAGATACTCAAGGTCTATAACAGGCTCTTTTACCGCAATCTCAAAGGCCTTGAGGTTTAGTTCTCTCATTGCCTGCTCGTTGGACCATACTGTAGGACCATTATCATCCCTGTGAGTCTCCACATCGTTGAGTGCAAAGTGCTTGACGTAGCAAGCAAATCCTTTCTGCGTTGCACCCTGTATTGTGCCTGCACAGGTCTTTCCTGAAACAAGCGGATCCTCTGAATAGTACTCAAAGTTACGTCCGCCGAATGCTGTTCTGTGAAGGTCATTTCCTGGTGCATACCACCCTGACACTTTACCAAGAATAGCTTCATTACCTACTGCGTTTCCATATTCTATTGCAAGATCAACGTTCCATGTTGCAGCAACCAGTGTTCCACAGCAGTTGAAGTTTCCGGAAGCAGAGAATCCGATTCCTCCATACTGCTTAAGTCCTGCAGGTCCGTCTGTGGCACCGCTCTTTGGCAGTCCAATGGATCCAAGAGGAACGGTTCCCTGGTTTCCAGCGCAGATCAGATTGTTCATATCCTTGACGCTG
Organism: Butyrivibrio sp. YAB3001; assembly: GCF_900112195.1. Lineage (GTDB taxonomy): Bacteria > Bacillota > Clostridia > Lachnospirales > Lachnospiraceae > Butyrivibrio. The sequence goes on along the minus strand of NZ_FOKR01000029.1, from coordinate 13,581 downwards.
AGCTGATCAAGGAGTTCATCCCATCTGGGATCATCGTATGCAGCTCCTCTCAAAGCTATCAGCTGCAGCCCATTGTTTGCACCGGTTTTAGGGGCTGTGTCTGCTTCATCATAGTAATCAGGCTCGTAAGTACCCATTTCTTTTACCAGCTCATCCGAAGCCGTAAGATCTGCTGCCGTAGGAGCTGTCGGGAAGGTTCCTTTAAAATCCTTTCGACTGAGAATTGTCGCTTTTCCTTCCTCAAAGTGGTCGTTCATCCAGCCAAAACGCGTAACAGCTGCTTCAACTTTATGGTTCTGCTTCCACTCATCAGAATAGTTTACATATTCTCCGGTCTGTGCTTCTATCTCCGACTTTCTTGGGTTTGACTGGTCATAAACAATCTGTTCCGGAACGTTTAAATCCCATTCACAGTTATCTCCATAAATCTCATGTGCATTCTTTCTTACTGAAATAATGTAATTACCTTTATCAAGCACATAGCATCCTGCATTTTTGTAGTCGAATGATGCCATATCTTCTTCATTAAAAGACACCTGATAGTCTTTTGTCTCACCTGCATTTAAGAGGTCTGTCTTAACATATCCTGCAAGTACAACTTCCGCTTTTTCAACAGCACCGTCATATGGTGCATGGAAGTATACCTGGACAACATCTTTACCGGAAACAGATCCTGTATTCTTTACAGAAACGGTTACGGTAATCTCACCGTCCTCTTCCTGAACATCCTTGATCTGCTGCTCAAATGTTGTGTAGCTAAGCCCGTAGCCAAAAGGATAAACGACTGCTTCGTCATAATCTATGAAGTTATCAGCATCTGCAGTCTCATAATAGCGGTATCCAACATAGATGCCTTCCTCATACTCAACTGTGAATCCCTCATCAAGATTGCTGTAAGCTTTTGTCGTCGTATTTGGAAATGTTGGATCTTTGGTGAGATCTCTAGGCCATGTATCAACAGTATGACCTGAAGGATTAATCTGTCCTGCAAGTATTTCAGCCAGTGCGACTGTTCCTCGTGAACCTGGATAAGCGAGCCATACTATCGCATCCACATTCTCATCATCGTTAAGTTCTCCAAGCTCCATTACGTTTGAGCTGTTCACTACAACAACGACATTTTCAAAGTTCTCTTCAACGTGCTTTAAGAGTTCTTTTTCCTCATAAGTCATCTCCAGCTGATGCTGACCGTTCTCATAATTTTTGGTCTCTGCCACGTCTTTTGACATCGCAGTCTCCCCTGATGAAATAGAACCTTTGAGGTCAGTTGCAAAATCAAAGCCCTCACCGCCCTGTCGTCCGATGACAACAATAGCTGCATCACTGTACTTTCCGTAGGACCCTGTAACACTTGTTGTATAGTAGCTCATTGGAAATTCTCCAATGTAATAAGTTGTTGCATCCAACTTATCCATGGCGTTATAGCCCTTTTCAACCTTATCAAGGTTATCAGCGTAAAGCTTTGTCAGCGTGTCGTTGACCATAAAGCCCTGATCGCCAAGCGCCTGTGCCATGGGTGTGCACTGTCCTTCATCTCCGGCACCTGATCCTGTTCCGCCCCAGGCCGTATCAACACTGCGTCTTCCGAAAAGCGAAACACTTTCATTTCCCTTAAGCGGAAGAATCCCGTTGTTCTTCATAAGTGTGATACCTTCTTCAGCGATACGCCTTGTCACGTCTTTCGCTATCTCATCAACACCCTCCGGATCTGTTTTATCAGGTGAATAGTACTCTGTATCCCAGTTTTCACTGCCGGGCTTTGTCACAACCTTGGGTTTACCCATACCGACATAAGTATCAAGTACGCCGGCGAAAAAGTTTGCAACTGCCACAACAGCCACTGCAAGTACTAAAAGAACGCTGCCAATGGCAGTCATCACCTTGCCGGAACCGCTCATTCCTTTCTTTTTCATTGCTTCTCTCCTTTGAAATATTATTGATATAACGTCAGTATAGGTACAGCAAATAAAGCAGACAACGGATTCGGCACTAACGGTAATAAAATTGGCATCAACTGCAAACACTCATCAAAAAAGCGCAAGTATCTGCAAATAAAAAAGCATGTTGCTCGCAACATGCTCGCGCCGAGCGCGGTTGCATTTATGCAACTTATACCATACGCGCGAGTGCGCATCTATAGCGGAGCGTTTTTTTGTTTCAGAGGAATTTCCTCTGAAATAAAAAAACCACCTGCCTGACCGGGCAGATGGTTTATAAAAAAATGTTATCTATCTTTGGCTTATATATTCCGAAAGCCACATTCAGTTTAACTGCGTCGTCATTCGGTCATCAACAGGACAGGCATGATATGTCAATAATCCGTCATCAACTGTCAAAAGGTTATGAGTCAAACTGTAACGTTCCCAATGAACGCCCTTATGATTCAAAAGAACCAGTCGTTTGTATGGATGAAAAGCCATTACAGTTACTCGGAGAAGTGCGTGAGCCTCTTCCTATGAAGCCTGGCGAAACAGCAACACCTGCGCAATTGCATTTTTAGGTTTGCCAATAATTGCATATCTGAATACCAGCTCTTCGATCACCGGAGCAAAAATGCATCCCTGGATCACGGTCAGATAGGTCGGAACCACTGTCATCTGTTCTTTCACACTATCATTATTCTGAGGAAGAATATCCCATCCAAAATAACTGCTTCCCCAAAGAAGCAACCCCGTTAATAGTAAATCCAAAATCAGCCATATCAGCAATTTTACATAAAAGGATTTAGTTTTCAGTATAGAAGAAAACTCCTTCCATTCTGATCTGATCTCTTTCCAAAAAATGGCAATGATCAAAGGAAATATAATAACATATACCAGAAATGAATCCCATTCAGGCCCTATGTAGCCTTTGAGCAATTCCCACAATCCAAAATTTATCAGGTAAAAAGATGCGATAGCCAGTAATCTCTTCAAGTTAACACCTCTTATCATACCTTTTCTACTCTATTTTTAGAAATCATCCTCCCCATCACATTTCACTTCGAATCACTTGCTTGGTTCTTTAAATTGTACAGCGCTGGATGGTAATTCTTTGTCGCTTGCAATAGTATCTATACTTCCTTTGAGAGTTCCCTTATATTCTATATTCCACATCTATTTAATCTAGCCTTTCTAGGTTTCTTCTTCCATTCATGATTCATTCCCACCAAGTGAGCTTGTCAAAATTGCTTTCATAGTCACCATCTCTCCATATTCTTTTTATACTTTTCGGAATATGACTGTTTCAATTCTTCTGCCGAAATGCCATAGCAAAGCAGCACATCATTGTAATACATAAGAACATCTGCCATTTCTTCTACTAAGTCATTTCTGAGTTTCGCATCAGAGCAAGCTTTTGTTCCACCATTTTTCTTAACGATGTCTATGACTTCTCCAATCTCTCCTACCATCCAGAGAAGTTTATTCTTTCCCGTCTCCGGACCGATAGATTCCCATTTATCCTTGTACTTTTCTTGTAAATTTCTTTGCATGTCCTGCATTTCATTTATTGTAAAATCTTCCACCCAAACCACCTACTTCTTATATTATTTCACAAGCCACGATCCTGTCTTCTTTGATCCGATTCTTTCAATCACACCTTCGCCCAGCAATTCCTTCATTAGCATTTGTACCGTCCTTCTGGATTTATTCATCATCTCTGACAGTTCTGCTTGTGTCAATGAAGGATTCTCTTTAAGAAGCAGCAATAGATGTTCTCTATCCGACATCATGCTTTTCTGCGCTTTATTTTGCGCTTTATTTTGCGCTTTATCATAGGCATAATTGAGATTTCAAAACGTAAGGAAGAAATTATAACCATCCGTATAAAACACAGGCTTTAGTTCTTCCTTATATCGTTCTTCTGCCTCATATGCGTCAAGAATTTTCTTAAATCCACTACCTCGACGCTCCATAAGCCGCATTCTTCCAAAAACATCCGCAAGAATCGGGTTTCGTAGTTTTGATGGCACGTGTCTTATATCCAGCAATTGAACTTCAGAGCCATCAAACATTCCACCGGGATTTGTGATGACAATCCTGTCATCGTAGATATCTACCTGGCTGTGAGCACCTGTCTGAAGATAACTCCTATGAATAAGAGCGTTAACCAATCCCTCTTCCAATGCCCGTTCCGGATAATCTGGCAACTCCACGCGTTTATCACTGTCTTTACGCCACCCTTTTTTTGTATTATTTTTTATAAATGCCATTGTGCTGTCATAAAGTTCTATTAGGCCGCCTGTATATTCCGCATCATCAAGCGCCAATGAAAGACGCGTTGCTTTCAGATATCTTTTCCTAAGTGACTCAAATGTAAGCTTCTCTCTTGGAATATCAGATGTCATTTCATCATATGATGTTCCCGTACTTTTTATAATGAATTCAGTAAGTTCAAACCCAGTAATTTCTTTTTTTACACTTCCGGTTCGATAATAATATCTACCGTGCAGATTTAACGGAAGCTTTGATTTCTTTACTTCGATTTGAATATACTTCTTTTTATCTTTCGTTCTAAGATTAACGTCACATGTCATACCAAAGGCCGCAGTAATCTTGTTGGGAATATCCTCCAACAACTTTTTTACAATCTTTTCTTCTAATCCAAGGACGTTATCATTGTCATCAATACCAATATAAAGAGTTCCACCCTGTGCATTGGCATAACCACAGATCCATTCGAGATATTTATCCTGCCATGACTCTTTCCACTCGACAACCTGACTTTCCATAGCGCTCTGTGCTTTTAGCTCTGCTATGGTACGGTTACCACCAATGGTTGTACCGTTAAGTACCGGGAACAGTCCCTTCTGAGAGTGCTGATCCATGTATTCCTGTAGTACCCTGTGGAACACATTCATCTCAGTCATATTCATATGTTCTTTGGCACAAACCTTAACCCTTGGTTCCTTGTCGGGATGCTTTTCGTTCCACTTTTTTTTCATCTACTATGGGGATGAAGAGGAAGTGCATATGTGGAGTAGTCTCGTCCATATGTACATATGCCGATATCACGTTCTTTTCCCCATATCTTTCTGATAAAAACTTGTAAGATAATTCAAAGAACTGTTTTATCGTAAGCGCAAAATATTTAGGCGGATAGCTACCGCCTAAATATTTCGCGCTTACCTTTGATGATACCTATATCCAAACGCCTAAAAAGATGATTTCTGAAGAATCATCCTCAGAAATCCTCTTAATATCACTAATTTTGATCTTCCGATAATCTTGTGAAACTAACTCCTCGCATTCTGTTGATGCAGCACCATGCGTCAATTGGCCTTATCTCACTATAAAAGCTTTGTCCAGCCCCGCCTGTGCGGAATTCTCCCCTCGCATCTTCGAAACCAAGGGTGCGGTTAGTGTAGTAAACAAGCTTACTGATAAGTTCATCGGAATCTCCTTCTTTGTCTGTAAGAGTTTTTTCCATAACGCTCATAAGCGTGTTTAGCCTTTCCGGTGTGGTGAGCGCTGTTAAGCTTGTGATGTCGGCGCTGTAATCGTCCAAAATAATTTTCTTCTCATTTTCCGTTATGGCTGATCGGAAATAGAGAAACTCCTGTGTTGTTGCTTTGGGAATTAGTCTTCGCGAATCTCCCCACATTGCTGCAGCAGTCTCAGATCTTTTATCTATTCCGAAATAACTGATCTGTTCCGTAATATCCCTCGCTTCATAATCTTCCATAAGTATAACCGTGTCAGCGTATGCCAGATACTCCGCCGAACCTCCGATGACTAAAATCATGGACATTCCAACTTTTTTATTCAGTTCCTCAATTCTGTCCGTAAAAGGAATAATGGGTTCATCGGGAACTATCTTTCGCATGACCTTGTCGCGAATCATAAAATTCGTGGCGCTCTTATCTTCATCGATCAAGATCAGCTTAACGCCGCAGCCGATTGCCTCAACTATGTTTGCGGCTTGAGATACGCTTCCGCTGGCATGCCTTGTACTGAAGTGGCTCAAATCTATATTGCCACTTAGTCTGTGAAAAAAAGGCTTCAGATCCACATTTTCAACAGGGCGCCCGTCCTCTGCGTTTGTCTTTAGTGCCGACCTTTCTGAAAGAACATACTCTCTTCCGTCTCCCGGTGTATGATCATAAATCCCGAGCTCTATTGCATCCAGCAACGTGCTTTTGCCAGAGTATCCGCCGCCGGTTATTACAGTTATTCCCTCTTTAATTCCCATACCGGTTATGAAATCGCCATCATCTGTTGTAATACTTACTCTTAAATTATCAGGCGATTCAAATGGTTTTGCATCAGTCATAGGCTCATCTGTACCGTTATGCCTGGGCAATATACTTCCGTCAGCCACAAAGGCGCACAAATGATTGTTCTTCATAAATTTACGGATACTTCTTTGATTGATGAATGTCTTCTGCCAACTTTCAAGCTCCTCCTTGTTGATATTGGCAAGTGCTGCATCAACATGTTCGAGTATATCCTTCACCGCACGAAATGCAGACTTCGAGTTGACAGATGTGCCATTTATCAGCGGCACATTAAAGCTCATCTGAAGAACAAAACTATCAAGCTCACTGTTATAAAGGCAACCGCTTTTTTTGCCCATACAGCCATCTGGTGCCTGAATAGCGAACTTTGCCTTTTCTCTGTCATCTTTTTTGTCATTTATGTATTCCTTACCAAGCTCCGACATGACAGGAAAAAGGTGATATAAAATGTAGTTGGAAGTCGGTATCGCACAATCTTCTTTATCGCAAACAATATATTCTCGTGAAATACCAATACATAAAAACATCTTTTCCGGATTTCTAAAACCAGTCCCCCTAAACCAAAAGCTGAGCTCTTGGTACGCAAATACCTTTTCTTCATCTTCATTGCCGGCATGAGTGTTATACAGCCAATGCAAACAAGACTTGTTCTTCCCTTGGCAACTCATAATTACTGACTTAAATTTGTTCAATCGATCATCCTTCTTTCTCTCTGAATTTGTAACCAAAAGCAGAAAAGGACGATTCTATTAAACAAAAAACGCACCCGAACTTGTCGGATGCGCGTTAAATCACTTTATTATAACTTCGGTGTGATTAACATGTCATAGACTGTATTCGGTAATAAAATCGTCTTATATGATTTTCTCATATTAATCACCCCTTTCATTGGTATTTGCTATTTGATTACGTGGATATAATATCTCAAATTCGCTAAGAGTTCAAGATATAAAAAATTTTCATATAATTCGTATATATACTTATCTGTTACGCAGCAATCATTTTAAATCCGTATAAAAGTCCCTTTGCTCTCATAAGGTCACTAAATGTTCCACGCTCCTGTATCCTTCCGGATTTCATGACGAGAACTTCATCCGCCTTATTAAGCGTCGCATCATTGATACGGTGTGTGATCATGATTACAGTTACACCCTCAATGTTCATGATAAGTTCTTCAATATAGCGCTCCGCTTCCCTGGAAAAAAGAGCTTTAAAGTCTTGCTTTTGGTATTTAAAATAACCTGTTTTTTCGGCACAAACGTATCGTGTTTACACTCGCCTACCAATGAGCAGCCTCTTTATCTGCGAATCCGTGGTCACAGGATATATCTCTTTTATATGGTCAGAGATAGCTTTTCCAGAGTCTTCCGGGTTTTCGCCGTACCTTGAAGTCACATATTCATAGCTCCAGATTGCTTCAGGCTTAGAGTAAACAGCTATTGGCCAGCCGTAAAACTCGCCCTTCTTATTCTTCCTCTGCCTGAAATCCTTTACACATAGATATGTTTTCATCTGAAGGTCAGTAATTGTGCCTTCAAATCCTTTATCGCCGCCTTTTCCAAATCCGGCTCTTGCCTTGATCTCATTGGAAAAAATTTCGCCATCTTCCTCGAAAAGATCCATTATCTTTTTCTGGCGCCTTGAAGCTTTTTCGTCATCCCAGAGTGCATCGAAATCGTAGCCATCACGGCGCAGGTTCGCAAAATACGGAAGCCACTTTTTTGAAATGAACCCCGCCTTCTTTTCAAAGAACTTGCCATAAGCGACTTCTTTGCTCCGAGCTATGATCTCACGCCATTCCCATGGGTCCACCTTCGAATCTCCGCACCACCAGTAGCTTGAAACCGTTCTCTCTTCCAGGGAAAAACCCGGAATATCATTTTTAAATAAAGGCAAAAAACCTGTTTCATTTATGTAGTCTATTGCCTCGTGTACAGTATGGATGCATTCCGGGTCGTTCCAGTCCACACCATACATGATCCACGTTCCATTCTCGTTTCCCATAGTCAGTTAACCCCAAGGATTTTAATCTTCTCCAACAAGATGCACAATCTCTGCTTTATGACCAACTGCAGGCAAAAAATTCTCAAAAATATCAGCAGTCTTTAGCTTCAGACTAGATGTATTAACGCAGGGATGGCAGCCTATGTATTCTTCTTCCTTAACATCCTCATCCACGAGAAGTCTCACAAGCATCCATAGTCATGGCAGGCTCATGGTCTACTCTCTGGTATTCTATTCCAAGGCTATCCAAAACATCATAGACTCTCATCTCTCTGGGTAGCCTATCATCAATTTTTTTAGGTCTTCCGTTAAATAATTCCATCTTCAAACCTCATAATCTAAACAGCTTCTGATTTTTGTATAAGGTCTGACCTTAGAATCAGCAACTGCCACATGCTTTACCATTCTCTGTATGTTGGTTTCCTAATAATGCGACACATTTTTTTCACAATGTTTTAAGCTTCTTTTAAAGTTCGTACCTTAAGATAAGAATATCAAGAAGAACATACCACTTCTTGATATCCACACACAACACTTTTTCATTCATAACACACATCCCTTCGGTCCCCACACGCCGAAGGGGTCTCCCTAACACAATGCCGCAACATTTTTTCATATAAAAGATGCTGCGGCTTCATATATGTAATCATAACAAAGTTGTCTTTTTCCTTTTCACAAAAAGCTATATTCTACAATTTTTCAAATACATCTTTAAACTTTCCTTCAAGGAAATGACGGTAGTCTGGCTGATTTTCAGCCTCTTTATACTCTTGAATTCCTGTCTTCTCACATATCATAAACATAAGTATTTCATAATTTGGTTCTGCATGTCTCACAAAAAATCACTCTTGTCATAGCACCCATACTCATCCAAAACTATTTCAGCTACCATCTCATCTACATTTTTACCAGTATTATCATACAGATGTCCGATGTTTTCCGGCATGGAATCAAGCTCTCTTTTCAAAAACTTAGCACGCTCGATCATATCCAGGTCACCTCGGTTTCTGATTCTTTTCTCTATCACATCTTCACTGGCAGTAAGAACTATATAGAAAAGCTCAGCATTATTCTTTGCTGCAAGTTCTTTTACCCTTGGAAGTTCATTCTCTATCACATAATCAATCAAAACATCTAATCCCTGCTGCAGAGCCCTGTCTGCAGTTGCGATTATGCAATCCCAATTGAACTTTAGAATATCTTCCCATAGCACTTGATCAGAAACTTCTCCGTCAACAAAGAAGCTGTGTTTATCTTCTGCTTCCACAAATCCAGCATGAAAATCATCGCCGTGTATTACATACACCGTCTTTTTATTCTCATCGACAAGGTGCCTTGCATATGCATCAACAAATGTTGACTTTCCACAACCACAAGGCCCTGAAACAAATATTATCTTTGCCATTAGTTTATTCTTTATAATCTCCTGTTAGTATTCTCTCTATTTTTCTCGCCACAATTGTTCACTAGTGTGCTGGCTTGTTCATATTTAATCAAATGACGAAGAATATCATTTCATAAGCAAGGATGATAAATCGCAGGTAATGCGGGCATTGTCAAGATTTTCAGACGTAGCATATGAAATTGAGATACAAGTTATTTGACTGAATATGAGCTAGACAGTACACTAGCCTCTGTAAGGTAAATATAATCTGGGCTTCTGTCTAATTTCTTTTCCATCAGAAGGAATCTACCCTTACGCCAATCGGCAATCCCACGTTGTACATATCCGTTTTTCTCATAAAGTCTCAATGCATAAGGATTCTGAGTGAATACATCAAGCCTTACTGAATCATATCCTGCTTCAATAAGCTGTTTCTCAATATGGCTTAATACTGCATTTCCAATTCCATTATGCTGAAAAACTGGAGAAACACAGAATCTATGAATGATACAAGGCTTTTTATTCTCCCATTCACATTTAAGATACTCATCATCAAATTCTTCACTAATAACATATATTGCAGCAAGCAAATCATCATTTATTGCCAAATAAAGTGTTTCCTTTTTTATATCTTCTTCAAAGTCTTCACAGACCGGATATATTTCATCCCATTGTTCTATTCCCTGCTCTGCCATGAGTTGCTTTGCCGCTTCTATCATGCTGCATATTTCCGTCAAGTCCCCCATTGTAGCTAATCTATAGTGCATTTATCTTTGTCTCCTCCAAACCCAACATTTTAGAAAACTTATGAATTATCATACCTTTTTTCGGACAAAATAAAAAGCTACTTAGCTACTAGAAAAAATGTTTAGATGAGTCTGCAATCTGTCCTGAGACATACATTAAATACTCATCTTTTATGGTCATATTTACTGATAGCTTCATTTATAATTGTTTCTGAGTCTGCTCCAATTATATCAAGGCCGTTTGCTTTAATCAGCTCTACATCTTCAATTCCATAAAAATTCTGAGCAAGAGCTTTTATATAGCCAAATCCAAACTCCTCCGGAACATAGTTACCGCCCGCTGTCATGACATAATATAACTTTTTTGCTTTGCATAGACCTTTGGGAAATCCCTCAGGTGTATATTCAAAAGTGACTCCAAGCACGTTTATGGTTTCGATATACTGTTTTAGCATTGCTGGAAAAGACAAATCCCAGTAAGGCGCCGCTATCACAATGATACCTGCTTGTGAAAACTGCCTAGCTAGCGCAAACATGTCATCATCATAAGCCCCTTTTGCAATCAGCTCATCCCTCTTTTTAAGATTCGCCTCATCCATAACATCAAAAGAAATCTCCTCAAGGGATACGCAGACCACATCTTCATTGAGTTTTTCCAAAATAGCTTCTGCAATCCTCTTAGTTCTAGAATCTTTTCTAACACAAGCATCCACAAAAAGAATCATTTTACACTCCTCAAGTTGCTGATATGCCATCGCACATAGCTTTCATAATAGCTCATTTCTATCATCATCCAAAGACGGCTCCAATTACAGTAACAATCACTAAGATTACATACTGAAGCGTAAAAAGCCGTAGAGATAACAACGCCTCTATCATTCTATTAATACCCTTTATTCTCTCGTCTATCAATAGATATAACCAGGCAACAGATTTATTCAGTGCTTCAATATACTTGTTTTACTGACTATACTCCAATCTTAAGCCATTTTCCTTTGAAATAGTAAATTATAAATACTATTGAGCTTACTGACCATGTCAGTGGATAAGCCCAGAATATCACGTTTACTATGGGGATAAGGCGCACACTTATTGTAATGTAGGTTATTCTTAGAAGACACCAGCTAGATAACATTACAATCATCGGAACCGTCGTTTTTCCTGCTCCTCTGTATATGCCAGCCAGGCAGTGACTCAAGGCAAGAAGACAATAGAAAAGACTCTCTGTTCTGGCCTGGGTTGTTCCTATTGCAATAACCTCTGTATCACCTGAGAACATGCGAAGAAATATGGGGGCAAGGGCAAATACTATTACGCCAATCATCTCTGCACATGAGATTCCAATTGCACTTCCGATGACAGCACCTTTCTTAACTCTTTTAATTTCTCCAGCCCCAAGATTCTGACTTACAAATGTGGTAAGGGCCATGCACATACATGTGATTGGTAAAAAGACAAATCCCTCAAGTTTAAAATAACTTCCACAGCCTGCCATAGCTACAGAACCGAAAGCATTAATATTTGACTGTACAACCACATTTCCGATAGCAATAACGCTATTTTGTATTCCAGTTGGAAAGCCTATTTTCAGTTCTTTTCCCAAGGTGGCTCTATCAATACGAAGCCTATTGATAAAGATCCTGTGAGGGCCTTCCACCATGGTAAGCTTAACAAAAGCAAAAGCCGCACTTACGAACTGGGCAATAATTGTCGCAAGAGCTGCTCCCTTGATACCAAAGCCCAAAAACTTTACAAAGGTAATATCCAGTATCGTATTAAGGACTGTACTGACAATCAGGTAGTACAGAGGTCTCTTGGAATCTCCCATTGCCTGAAACACACCACAGCACGCACTATACAATATATTTCCCAGTCCTCCCAGGAAGTATATCTTAAAATAAAGCACTGAGTTTGGCATTACATCAGTTGGTGTACCCATCCACTTAAGGAGCGTTGGAGTGAAGAAATATCCCCAGACCGTCATTACTATTCCCATTAGAATAGCAAAAGCAATACCTGTATGTGATGCGATAGATACACCTTCATGGTCACCTGCGCCGTATTTTTTACCGATAATAACGCTATTCCCCATAAACAAACCATTTATAAAGCCTACCATCAAAAATATAAGACTACCAGTAGTACTAACGGCAGCCAGAGCTTCTTTCCCCAATACATTTCCTACAACAACCGAATCCACAACATTGTAGAGCTGCTGCAGAAGCTGCCCAAAGAATAGTGGAATTGCAAACTTTATTAAATTCTTAGTAATTGAACCTTTAGTCATAGCTTCATCGCTTTCAGCCGCCTATCATAATGCTGCATGATGTTCCTATCAGCAAGGACTTTGTATAATGCATTAAAATCATCCATAGGCACTTCATATTTCTGTGATGTCATAGAGCCTGTTTTCCGCTTCATTAATGAATCCGGCATTCACCATGCCGATTAACTCATTAAGCGTTTGTTCTTCTTCGGAGTCTTTTAACAGTTCTGCTGATGGTGAAACTGTATCTATGTTAAAAATCATCTTCAATACCGCTCTTACCATTTCATTTATAAGTCTCATTACATAGTCTTGTTCAAACAATATATTTTTCCTTTCTGCAATCCATAGTAAACAGCGCTTACGTTTTTTCCCTATTCTATAGCTGCCACCTCTGATTCTTTTTGCGGCATAATCCCTTAATCTGTCATTATTATTCTATAACAAAAAAAGAGAAAATAGCCAGTAATGACTTTTTCTCTTCTATAGTAGCGGGGACAGGATTTGAACCTATGACCTTCGGGTTATGAGCCCGACGAGCTTCCAGACTGCTCCACCCCGCGTCAATAAAAGCTATGCACGATAAAATGCATGACCAAAAATATTTATATCTTCAAAACCGAACACTGACTATTCTAAATCCTTTTCCCTATACATCTTATCTTTTGGATAAGCCCTCGACCTATTAGTACACATCAGCTGAACGTGTTACCACGCTTACACCTTGTGCCTATCTTACCTCGTACTCTCCAAGGGGTCTTACTGACTTGCGTCAGGGATATCTCATCTTGAGGGGGGCTTCACGCTTAGATGCCTTCAGCGTTTATCCCTTCCGGACGTGGCTACCCAGCCTTATGCATCTGGCGATGCAGCTGATACACCAGCGGTCCGTCCATCCCGGTCCTCTCGTACTAAGGACAGCTCCTCTCAGATATCCTACGCCCGCGCCGGATAGGGACCGAAC
>NZ_FOKR01000023.1 GCF_900112195.1 Butyrivibrio sp. YAB3001 | reverse complement strand
ACAATAGAGATTATACAAACAGAATGGATTCTCTTACTAGAAGGCGAAATCACAAGATTGATGACTATATGCACAAAGCCAGCAAATATCTTGTTGATTATGCTTTAGATAATAGTTTCAATACTATTGTGATTGGCAATAATAAGGAATGGAAACAGGGATCTTCTATGAGCAAGCGAGCAAATCAATCATTTGTTGGAATCCCGCATATGAGATTTATTCAGATGGTTCAATACAAAGCTCAAAACGTAGGATTAAATGTAGTTCTCACAGAAGAAAGCTATACAAGTGGAACAAGTTTTCTGGATAATGAAGAACCTACAAAAGCCAATTATAACAAATCTCGCAGAGTCTACAGAGGATTATTTGTTAGTAACAATGGTGTTAAGATTAATGCAGATGTGAATGGAGCTTATCAGATTTTGAAAAAAGTATTTCCAAATGCTTATGCCGATGGAATACAGGGTGTAGCGTTACATCCAATTAGAGTAAGTGTTGCATAAGCGATACTGACTAATAAATATTTTATGTAAAAGATTTTTAACATCAATTAATAATCATAAATAAAATAATAACGTAGGAGATAAATCGCATGAGAACAAAATTAGTAGCAACAATTCTTTTAACCGTAATGGTAGGTGCATTAGTAATCGGATGTGGAAAAGAAAAGGTTCAGAATATCGAAGCTGAGTATGAGGTATCTGATGCTTCAATATATCGATGCTGTGCATGAAGTATCTGATGTTTCATATGGTTTGTGCCTTTTCGAAAATAATAATTGTCATGCTTTACTACTCTATTGTATGATAATTAATAGACTATATATCGATATGTGAAGGGAGAAATCACTATGAAAAGATTATTGGTTCTATTTTTTATCGTACTGGTTCTTTGTCTGCCTATAACAAGTTATGCGGCAGGAGCTAAGAGTTATGAATCTTGGGCTAAATCTACTGCGAACAAGATTAAAGACGCTTCTGCTGGTAAAAAGGTAACTATTAAAGGTGGTGAATATACTTCTTTTTCTCCGGGAATAAGAGATGCGATGATCGAACGTCCAGATGTGCAGGTGACTGTTAAATGGAAGAAAAATGGCGAAGATATGAAATTTGTAATCCGCGCAGGCACAGATGTCGCACAGGTTTTTGATGAGAATGGTTATGCGGGATTTGAATATCTTCAGGGATTTTTTGGTGAGAATGGTAAAACAGATGCAGCAAAGGCTATTCTGACAAGAAAAGCTGAGGCAAAGAACATGGTTACAGTTCTGAATCTCAAAAACTATGCAGGAAATAGTGATCAGTTCAATGCTTATAATTATTATACAAGGTATGCTGATCTTCAGACTGCTATCGGCCCTGATGGTGATAAATTGTTAGAGCATTATAATAATTATGGTATTGCAGAAGGAAGAGTAGGCAAATAATATTTTGATGATTGAAATGACTTCGGGTAGAGTGGTTGACTATCTGGAGTCATTTTTTTATTTCATAGGAAATTGCTTCGCATAAAAATCTTGTGATATTTATGCTGTCAGATGATATTGGGGCTGGCTGTCATTATGACTGCAACTGTGCTATACTATACAGAGCAACGGAGTGTTGCTGTTCAGATAGGTGAGCTGATAGCGAGTGAACAGTAGCAATGGAGTTGTTGGGGAAGGGAATGGGACCATGCCAAATCAAAAGCGAATCAGGTTAAAAGGGAAACTCAAGACTTATCTTCGAGTTTTTACATATCTTGGGATATTACTTGTTCTGATCAATGCAGCTGTTTTTTCTGTTAACATTACAGCTGGATTGATTCTTCTTGTGTTCACAGGGCTATATTTTATAGTGGTTTTGTACCTTAATTTTTACAATAAGCCGATCATTATGAATGAGTTGGTGAGTTTTGCTACACAATATGGGCAGATTCAGAAGAAGCTTTTGAGAGAACTTGACCTTGCTCATGCTGTATTGGATGATACAGGCAAGGTGGTGTGGACGAACCTTGCATTTGAGCGGATTGCTCATGTGGAGAAGGGATATAAGAAGTCAATCACATCTCTTTTCCCAAGTATTACAACGGATAAGTTTCCGGATGAGAACGAAGAAGCTTCTTATGAACTGGAATTTGAGAATAGCAATTATACAATGAAGCTTAAGAGGATATCGCTTCATGAAATGGCTGTAAATAGCGATATTATCGATGCCAAAGGGTATGAGGGAAGTCTGATAGCAGTGTATTTATTTGATGAGACTGCTTTAAGACTTGCTATTGAAGAGGTTGATAATCAGTCTTTGGCAGCAGGACTTATTTATCTGGATAACTATGAGGAAGCGCTTGATAGTGTAGAAGAGGTCAGACGTTCTCTTTTAACTGCGCTGATAGATAGAAAGATAAATAAATACATTGCCTCATGCAATGGGATTGCCAAGAAACTTGAGAAAGATAAGTATTTTATCATAATGCCCAAGAAGTCCTGTGAGATGCTTAAGGAGCAGAGATTTGATCTTCTTGAGGATGTCAAGACGGTCAATATCGGAAATGAGATGGCGGTTACGCTTAGTATCGGTATCGGACTTGATGGATTATCTTACGCACAGAACTATGAATTTGCCAGAAATGCGATTGATCTTGCGCTGGGCAGAGGTGGTGATCAGGCTGTTGTTAAGAGTAATGACAATATTTCGTATTACGGCGGAAAGAGTCAGCAGATTGAAAAGAGCACCAGAGTTAAGGCCAGAGTTAAGGCTCATGCTCTTAGAGAGATTATTTCAGGAAAAGACACAGTTATTGTAATGGGGCACAGACTTGGCGATGTAGACAGTTTTGGCTCATCTGTGGGAATATATCGAATTGCAAAGACTTTGGATAAAAAGTGTCATATTGTATTAAATGATGTCACAACTTCAATGCAGCCATTGGTTGACTTGTTTAAGAATAATCCTGATTACGAAGAGGATATGATAATCAACAATCAGCAGGCGATTGATATGGCTGGAAGCAACACTGTTTTGGTTGTTGTTGATGTTAATAAACCAAGTATCACTGAGTGTCCGGAGCTTCTTAGATTTTGCAAGACAATTGTTGTTTTGGATCATCACAGAGCAGGAACTGAAGTTGTTGAGAATGCAACGCTTTCTTATGTTGAACCATATGCTTCATCTGCGTGTGAGATGGTATCTGAAATACTTCAGTATATCGGAGAGAATGTCAAGATAAAGAATGAGGAAGCAGACAGCCTTTACTCCGGAATGATAGTTGATACGAATAACTTCATGAATAAGACCGGCGTAAGAACGTTTGAGGCAGCAGCTTTCCTTAGAAGAAACGGTGCTGACGTGACAAGAGTAAGAAAGCTTTTCAGAGAAGATGCTGTTGAGTATAAGGCAAAGGCTGATGCAGTAAGTCAGGCATTTGTTTATCGCGGAAGATATGCTATTTCTGTCCTTAAAAATGATGAGCTTCAAAGCCCTACTATTATTGGCGCTCAGGCTGCCAATGAGCTTTTGAACATCAAGGGCGTAAGAGCCAGCTTTATATGCACTGAATACCAGAATCAGGTTTATATCAGCGCCAGATCAATTGATGAAGTCAATGTTCAGGTCATCATGGAGAAACTTGGTGGTGGCGGACACATGAGTTCTGCAGGTTGTCAGCTTGAAGGAGTAAGTCTCCAGCAGGCGATTGAAATAATCAAGAATACATTGGATAAGATGATTGAAGGAGGAGAATTATAACTTATGCAGGTTATTTTGTTGGAAGATGTTAAGACATTAGGGAAAAAAGGTGAGATTGTAAAAGTAAGCGATGGTTATGCCAAGAATTTCGTTATTCCTAAAAAACTGGGAGTTGAAGCTACGCAAAAGAACCTTAGCGAGCTTAAGAATCAGCAGAAAAGAGATGCTATCGTAGCAAAGCAGCAGCTTGAAGAAGCTCAGGCTTTTGGTGAGAAGATCAGTAAAGAGACAATACAGCTTACAATGAAGGCTGGAGAAGGCGGACGTGTTTTTGGCTCTGTATCTTCAAAGGAAATTGCTACAGCTGCTAAGCAGCAATTTGGATTTGACATTGATAAGAAAAAACTTCAGATGCCTGAACCTATCAAGGCATTTGGAACATACGAGATTCCTGTTAAATTACACCCACAGGTTACTGCAACACTAAAAGTAAGTGTAAAGGAACAGTAATATGGCCGACGAAGTACAATTAAAAAGAGTGGCGCCCCATAGTCTTGAGGCGGAGCAGTCAGTAGTTGGCGCGATGATCATGGACAAGGATGCTATAGAAGTAGCAGCCGAGATCATAACATCTGCAGATTTCTATGACAGACAGCTGGGCGCGCTTTTTGAAACAATGGTAGAACTTAATAGAGAAGGCAGTGCGGTTGACGTTGTTACATTGCAGAACAGGCTAAGGGAAAAGAATGTGCCCCCTCAGGTTAGCAGTGCTGAATATATCGGAAATCTGATAAATGTAGTACCTACATCTGCAAACGTCAAGCATTATGCCAAAATAGTTGCAGATAAGTCAACTTTAAGAAAACTTATACGTGTCAGCGAAGAGACAATCAATGACTGTTATTCCGGTGGCGATGATATGGAAGGCATTCTAAATGAGGCTGAAAAGAAAGTCTTTAAGATTACTCAGAAGCGCAATACCGGTGATTTTGTTTCTATTGATCAGGTAGTAATGAATGCCCTGAACAAGATAGAGATTGCAAGTAAGATGAAGGGTAATGTTACAGGTCATGCAACAGGTTTTATTGACCTGGATTATGATACAGCCGGATTCCAGCCCTCTGACCTTATCCTGATCGCGGCAAGACCTGCTATGGGAAAAACAGCTTTTGTTCTTAATATAGCTGAGCACATGGCATTTCACGATAAGAAGTGCGTTGCGATGTTTTCTCTGGAAATGTCAAAGGAACAGTTTGTTAACCGTCTTCTTTCCATGGAATCACATGTTGACTCACAGCATATAAGAACCGGTAATATGTCGGATCTGGATTGGGAGAAGCTTATTGAAAGCGCAGATGTTATAGGTTCATCCAAACTTATCATAGATGATACTCCGAGTATTTCTATTCAGGAACTAAGAACGAAATGTCGTAAATATAAAATGGAGTTCGATCTTCAGGTTATTATTATCGACTATTTACAGCTGATGTCAGGAGGAACAGGAAAAAGCTCTGAATCCAGACAGCAGGAGATTTCAGAAATATCAAGATCATTAAAGGCGCTTGCGAGAGAGCTTAATGTTCCTGTAGTAGCTCTTTCTCAGTTGTCCCGTGCGGTTGAACAAAGACCTGATCACAGGCCTATGCTTTCAGATCTTCGAGAATCCGGTGCTATTGAGCAGGACGCGGATATGGTAATGTTTATCTACAGAGATGACTACTATAATAAGGATACTGAGAAAAAAGGAATTGCTGAGATTATCATAGCAAAACAGAGACATGGCCCAATTGGAACTGTAGAACTATTGTGGATGCCTGAATTTACTAAGTTTGCTAATTTAGAGAAGGGGCATTGATGAATTGAAATCAAATATGGGACAATTAATATTCCTATTAGCCTTATGACTCGTATGCTACGAAGTAGCAAATATCAAAATTTAGTCTGTTCATGAAAAAAAGCACGTTTATCAAGAAAAACTTGAAAACGTGCTTTTTATATTTTTTGTTTGGCTCAACCCTGAGAAATAGCTGAAACTGGGCACTGAGCAGCGCATGAACCGCAGTCGATGCAAGTGTCAGCGTCGATAACGTACTGAGCGTCTCCCTGAGAAATAGCTGAAACTGGGCACTGAGCAGCGCATGATCCACAGCTGATGCAACCATCACTAATAACGTATGCCATAATAATCTCCTTCCATATAAATGCCTTTTTTTGTAACAAAAACAGATTGGATTTGCCATTGCCAATCTTTGATACATGATAATGATATAATAACAAGCTTTTTTGCGCAAGTCTATAATCGAAAACTTTTATCAGATGAAAACATTAAATTAATATAAATTAACTGACAATATAGATAAAGACTGAAAATGTAAACGCTTACACAAAATGCCGTCAAACCCTTATAAACATTGACAGTTGTATGGTTTTAATGGTACTATTGAAAGCGGCAGAATATTAGTGGAGGATGTCCGTCACAACTGATTTCTAGGGAGGAAAAAGGATTGTGGAGGGCGTTTTTGCGCGATTTCAAGCAATTCAGTGGCCAAACGGGCAAATGTAAGAATTTTGTGATAATTCAGAATTTTTACACTTGTCCATTTGGCAAGAAGCCACAGCGAGGAAATGCTATGCATTTTTTAGTGCGGAACTGAATGGCTAAATATAAAAACCAAATAAGGTAGGAGGAATCAAAATGGCAAGAAACATGAAAACCATGGACGGTAACGAAGCAGCTGCATATGCTTCATATGCTTTTACTGAAGTAGCTGCTATGTACCCGATCACACCATCATCTGTTATGCCAGAGCATGTAGATGAATGGGCAACAGCCGGAAAAAAGAACATTTTCGGTCGTACAGTTCAGATTACAGAGATGCAGTCTGAGGCTGGTGCAGCAGGCGCTGTACACGGATCACTTGTAGTAGGTGCTCTTACATCTACATACACAGCTTCACAGGGACTTCTTCTTATGATCCCTGATATCTACAAGGTAGCCGGTGAGAGACTCCCTGGAGTATTCAACGTATCAGCTCGTTGCGTAGCTTCACATGCATTGAACATCTTCGGTGATCATTCCGACGTTTACGCTTGCCGTCAGACAGGTGCTGCTATGCTTTGCGATTCTAGCGTACAGGAAGTTATGGATTTAACACCTGTAGCATATTGCGCAGCAATCGAGGGAAGAATTCCTTTCATTAACTTCTTTGATGGATTCCGTACATCACATGAAATTCAGAAGATTGAGGTTTGGGATTATAAGGATCTTGATGAGATGGTTAACCATGAGGCAATTGATGCATTCAAGGCTGGCGCTCTTAATCCAAATCATCCTTGCCAGATGGGATCTGCACAGAACCCTGATATTTTCTTCCAGACAAGAGAAGCTTGCAACACAGGCTATAATGAACTTCCTGACATCGTTCAGAAGTACATGGATAAGGTTAATGCTAAGATCGGTACAGATTACAAGCTCTTTAACTACTATGGAGATCCTGATGCAGAGGTAGTTATCGTTGCTATGGGTTCTGTAAACGATACAATCGAAGAGACAATCGATTATCTTGAAAAGCAGGGTAAGAAGGTTGGTGTTGTTAAGGTTCGCCTTTACAGACCATTCTCAGCTAAAGCTCTTGTTGATGCAATTCCTGCATCTGTTAAGAGAATCGAAGTTCTCGACAGAACAAAGGAGCCAGGATCATATCGTGAGCCTCTTGCTCTTGATGTTATCGCAGCTCTTAAGGGAACAAAGTTCGAGTCAGTTCCAGTATTCTGTGGACGTTATGGACTTGGTTCAAAGGACACGACACCTGCACAGATCGTTGCAGTATTTGAAAATGACAAGAAGGAAGAGTTCACAATCGGTATTGAGGATGATGTAACAAATCTTTCACTTGATGCTGGTGCTCCTCTTGTTACAACTCCAGAGGGAACAACAAACTGTAAGTTCTGGGGACTTGGCGCTGATGGTACTGTTGGTGCTAACAAGAACTCTATCAAGATCATTGGTGATAACACAGACATGTATGCTCAGGCATACTTTGATTATGACTCTAAGAAGTCAGGTGGTGTTACAATGTCTCACCTTAGATTTGGTAAGAAGCCTATCAAGTCAACTTACCTCATCAAGAAGGCAGACTTCGTAGCATGCCATAATCCATCATATATCCGCAAGTTCAATATGGTTCAGGAACTTGTTGATGGTGGTTCATTCCTTCTTAACTGCCCATGGACAGTTGATCAGCTTGAGGCTGAGATTCCTGGACAGGTTAAGAAATTCATGTATGATCACAAGATTAACTTCTACATCATGAATGGTTCTAAGATTGGTGTTGAAGTTGGTATGGGACCTACAAGAATTAACACAATCCTTCAGTCAGCTTTCTTCAATATCACAAAGATCATTCCTGAAGCTGATGCTATTAAGTTCATGAAGGATGCAGCTCAGAAGACATACGGCCGTAAGGGTGAAGATGTCGTTAAGAAGAACTGGGATGCTATTGATGCAGGTGCTGATCCTAAGAACCTCATCAAGGTTGAGATTCCTGAGAGCTGGAAGGATGCACAGGACGAAGGTCTTGACTTCAAGAAGGCAGAAGGCTCAAGAAAGGATGTTATTGACTTCGTTAATAATATTCAGGCTAAGGTTAATGCTCAGGAAGGTAATACACTTAAAGTTTCAGATTGTCTTCCTTACGTTGATGGTGCTACACCTTCAGGTTCAGCAGCATACGAGAAGAGAGGAATCGCAGTTAATGTTCCTAAGTGGGATTCTACAAAGTGCGTAGAGTGTGGATTCTGTTCACTCGTTTGTCCTCACGCTGCAATCCGTACTATTGCTCTTACAGATGACGAAGTTGCTAAGGCTCCGGAAGGACTTGAGACAAAAGAACTTACAGGAATGCCTGGTTACAAGTTTGCAGTTGTTATTTCTGCTCTTGACTGTACAGGATGCGGTTCTTGCGCTAATGTATGTCTTGGAAATAAGCAGGGTGAGACACTTAAGATGGGTGCTATCGCTGCTAATAAGGAAGAACAGAAGTACTTCGATTATGCAGTTACACTTCCAATTAAGGAAGATGTTGTTGCTAAGTTTGGTGAAGGAACAATCAAGGGCTCACAGTATAAGCAGCCTCTCCTTGAGTTCTCAGGCGCTTGCGCAGGTTGTGGTGAGACACCTTATGTTAAACTTGTTACTCAGCTCTTTGGTGACAGAATGTATGTTGCAAATGCTACAGGATGTACATCAATCTGGGGTAACTCTTCACCTTCAACACCTTACACAGTAAATGCTAAGGGACAGGGTCCTGCATGGGATAACTCACTGTTCGAAGATAATGCTGAGTTTGGTATGGGTATGGTTCTTGCTCAGAATGCACTTCGTGATGCAATCAAAGAGCAGGTTGAGAATATCGTTGCTGCAGGTGGTCCTGCTAAGGATGCTGCTCAGAAGTGGCTTGATACATTCAACATCGGTTCTGAGAACACAGCAGCTACAGATGCTCTTGTAGAAGCACTTAAGGGCGACAGCTCAGATGCTGCAAAGTACGTTCTTAAGAATAAAGACTTTGCTGCTAAGAAGTCACAGTGGATCTTCGGTGGTGACGGATGGGCATTCGATATCGGATTTGGTGGTCTTGACCATGTACTTGCTTCCGGTAAGGATGTAAACGTTCTTGTTGTAAACACAGAGGTTTACTCAAATACTGGTGGACAGTCATCAAAGGCTACTCCTACAGGTGCTGTTGCACAGTTCGCTGCAGGCGGTAAAGAGATTAAGCAGAAAGACCTTGCTTCTATCGCAATGAGCTATGGTTATGTATATGTTGCACAGATCGCTATGGGTGCTAACATGCAGCAGACCATCAACGCAATTAAAGAGGCTGAGGCTTATCCAGGACCTTCACTTATCATCGCTTATGCTCCATGTATCAACCAGGGTCTTAAGGCTGGTATGAACAAGGTTATGGACGAAGAGAAGAAGGCTGTTGCTACAGGATATTGGGATATGTTCAGATTCAATCCTCAGGCAGAGAAGAAGTTTACTCTTGATTCCAAGCCTGCAACAGAAGACTTCCAGAGCTTCCTTGATGGTGAGGTTAGATACCTTTCACTTAAGCTCAAGAATCCTGAGAGAGCAGCTAAGCTCAACGCTGCTGCAGCTCAGCATGCTAAGGAGCACAGAGCTTATCTTGAAAAACTTGTTAACCTTTATGGAAATGAGTAATTCATAGGTAAGAGCATAATATAATCACAATCGGGCAGGAGACGGTTCGTCTCCTGCCTGTTTTTATCAATTACTTTCTGCTTAATAAATAAATGTTCTGATATGAACGTTGCTGGTTACAAAGAGTTACAAGCAATTATTTGTTCTAATACACATTTTATGTAACAGATAGTTTTGTACGCGATTGCATATGAAAAGAAAAAGACCGATTCAAATGAACCGGTCTTTTTTAAATCATATTCAAATCTTAGAAAGTGTCTGCACAGCATTATCTTTAACAAGAGTTGTATAATGTTCATCTAAGTATTGAACTTCTGCTGTACTGCCAAACTCTGTCTTGCCATATTCTGTAAGTAAAGAACAGATATTGGCGAAAATGTTGTCATCCAGATCTCCCTGATGAAGAATGAGATAATATTTATTGTTATTCTCGTTCTTATAAAGAGTGTTTAAACCATTGAATTTCTTGCTGACTATTGCTGCAAATTTTGTAACTTCATGAATGGAGTCGAAAGAAAAGATCTTGAAGCCTTTTTTGCTGAGCTGTCCTTTCTTCTTTGTGTTTGCAGTTTTTTCCTTAAGCTTTTTTGAATCGGAGAAAGAACCACTAAATGACGGTTCAAAATTGTCATTCATATTACTGTGCTGTAACCGTCTGAAGAGTCCCATAACATCCTCTTCATCGTCTTCCTCGTAATCGTCGTCCTCATCGTAATCATAGTCGTATTCATATTCGTCATCATCTTCGTGAACTGATGGGGCGAAATTGGAGAACCTGGTGTCAAGTTCTTCCGGATCTTCAACCTTGGTGATGATCAGGACGATGCATTCAGAGTTGATTGGGATAGCTTCTATCATAAGAGGCGTATCCTCTGCATCAAAACCATATTGTAAATTAGCCTGTTGCATCATGTCCTGAAACAGCTCTTTGGCCTTATCGGTGCCATATGCAAGCTCTGTAATCTTAAGGTCACGCTTCGCAAGGTCATCTTTGGTAAGTGTGCATCTGATCTGGTGATCATTGACTTTTTCAATTTTCATGATGCTTACCTCCTGACTTTGGAATACATTGATACTAATTTAAAGACTATTATATGTCAATAGATGTATCGTCATAAATGGGAAAAATTATTATTTTTTTTCCATCTACATAAAATCTTAAGAATTTTCGATGGTAAATCTTAAGAATTTTATGATAGCATTGTTTTTGTGAGGCGCCTGACCGAGTATTTGAGCCCGGAAAGGAGGAGTCTGATTTAGAACATTAAAGTCTTACTTTTCAACTATTCCGTTAAAAAACGGGATGTCTTACTAGAAAGTTTCGATTTAAGTTCTTAAAATTATTCACAAACAACAAACGCATAGACAAATAATAGTACTTTCCTACTATTATTATACCATATTTGGTATGACGACACATACAATATACTAAGGGTTTGGTGAATGGCGCTTCTTTTTATTAATTTACGTCAACTGTTGAAAAGGTCTTTTGCGGCTTTTATGGGATTTATCACGGCAAGACAGCCTTTTGGTTCATAAGCGCAAAGCTTATTCAGGAAAAGAAGTTGCAAAATATCAAGAAAAAATGTTACAGTTCATGCAGGAATGCTCAAATCAGATTCTGAAGCGAGTTGATTGTGAGTGAACGGTAACGAAAAATTATTGAATAGATAGAGGACCCCGCCTTGACATATACAATGATCATTAATATATATAATTTACTTTTTATATTATTGTTTTGATAGATAGCAACATGACTTTCATAATGACGTAAACTTAATAGTCTGTTATAATAAAGGGCGATTGTAAAGGAGCCAGGAAAATGAAAAAGAAAGTGATTCCGGCGATTATTATAATCGCCCTTATTTTTGTTATTGGCGGAGTGTATGCCGCTCAGATTTTTATGAAAAAGTATTCATACAGCACAGAAAAAGCAGACCTTAATGATTACTTCGACATTCAGGATGATACAGATGTCGCGATCATTCTTGGTAATGAGCGTATAGAAGAAAGAGCAAGACTTTTTGATGATCATTATTATATGGATTTTGCTTCAGTTCAAAAATATCTGAACAGAAGATTTTTTTATGGAAAAGCTGATAACTTAATCTTTTATACCACAGCAACTAAAGTTATACATTCTGAGATTGGAACTTCTATTTGGGAAGATTCAGATGGAAATAATGAAGATGTGGGATATGCAATTTCAAAAATGGAAAACGATACATTGTATCTTGCATTGGATTTTGTAAAGAAGTTCACCAATTTTGAATATGAAGGCTTTACAGGTCCAAATCACATGCAGCTTACAACTAAGTGGGATGATGTGACAGTGGCAACCGTTTCCAAGGATACACAGCTTAGATTACGTGGCGGAATAAAAAGCGAAGTTTTAGAGGAACTTAGTAAGGGCGACAAGGTTATTGTGCTTGAAGAGCTCGAGAACTGGTCCAAGGTAAAATCGGGAGATAGCTTTATCGGTTATGTTGAAAACAAGAAGCTTTCCGACACTACAACAGAGAGTCCGATTCCTGTGGAGGATTATGTTGAGGAAGAATATACTTCTTTAAATAGAAATAAGAAGATAAACCTTGGCTTCCATAATATAGGCGGCCCGGCAGGAAATGATACATTAGTTTCTACTGTGTCAGGGGCTAAGAGCCTTAATGTTGTCTGTCCGACCTGGTACAAGATTGGTAGTGAAGATGGCACTATAGAGAGCATTGCTTCTACAGCTTATACTAAGAAGGCACATGAACTTGGGCTTGAAGTGTGGGCACTTGTGGATAACTTTACAAGTAGTCAGGAGGTGTCTACCTCAGAGTTTTTATCCAGATTTTCCAGCAGACAAAATGCTATAAATAATCTTATGTCACTTGCGGCTGAGAATGGCGTTGACGGAATCAATCTTGATTTTGAGACTATTTCTACAGAAGATGGACAGGCTTATATAGAGTTTGTAAGAGAATTATCAGTTGCCTGCAGAAAGAACGGACTTGTTTTTTCTATAGATGATTATGTACCTATGAATTTCAATGACCACTATGACATTAAGGAGCAGGGAATAGTTGCGGATTATGTGATCATAATGGGGTATGATGAGCACTATGCAGGTTCTGCTGAGGCAGGTTCTGTGGCATCACTTAGTTATGTTGAAAACGGACTTAAGAATACTGTAGCGAAGGTTGATCCTTCAAAGGTAATTAACGCAGTTCCTTTTTATACAAGAATATGGCATACTACAAACGGAGCGCTTTCAAGTGAAGCGGTTTCAATGAAGGTTGCTCAGGAATACATAGCAAACCATAATATAGAACTGACATGGAATCCTGATGAAGGACAGAATTATGGTGAATTTAGATCTTCTAATGGCACCTTAAATCAGATATGGGTTGAGGATGCTACTTCTATCAAACAGAAGATTGATTCAATGAGAGCTCAGAATATCGCGGGAATCGCAGAATGGTCACTTGGAATGGAGACCAGTGATATCTGGGATGTGATAGCAAGTTATATCGAGGAATAAAAAGTGGAAACAAAAGTAATAGTAATAGATGAAAATGATATAGATGAAACGG
The DNA here is from genome assembly GCF_900112195.1 of Butyrivibrio sp. YAB3001. Lineage (GTDB taxonomy): Bacteria > Bacillota > Clostridia > Lachnospirales > Lachnospiraceae > Butyrivibrio. Next base: position 50,453 of record NZ_FOKR01000023.1, on the reverse strand, counting down.
CGCAGGCCGGACTTGAAGAGGCAGGAAGAATAATAAAAGAGGGCGGTCTTGTTGCTTTTCCTACAGAAACAGTATATGGACTTGGCGGAGATGCGCTTAATCCTGAATCTTCCAAAAAGATATATGCTGCAAAGGGAAGACCTTCGGATAATCCACTTATTGTGCATGTGGCAAATATGGAGGATCTTGCTGATATTGTAAAAGAAGTACCGGAATCAGCAAAAAAGCTTGCAAAGGCATTTTGGCCCGGACCACTCACAATGATAATGAATAAAAATGAAAAAGTGCCCTATGAGACTACAGGCGGACTTGATACTGTGGCGATAAGAATGCCAAATAATAAGATAGCGCTTGAACTCATAAGACAGTCAGGCGGCTATATTGCAGCTCCAAGCGCTAATACTTCCGGTAGGCCTAGTCCTACAATAGCAAGGTATTGCGAAGAAGATCTTTCGGGCAAGATTGAGATGATAATTGATGGCGGCCAGGTGGGAATTGGCCTTGAGTCAACAATCGTTGATCTTACATCAGATGTCCCAATGATATTAAGACCGGGATATATCACTGCTTCTATGCTTAAAGATGTGCTTGGTGAGATAAGCATAGACAGGACGATAATAGATGGTTCTTCTGCGGAGAAACCCAAAGCTCCGGGAATGAAATACAGACATTATGCTCCAAAGGGCCAGCTTATGATCGTGCAAGGGCAGCAGGACAATGTTGTCGATTATATAAATAAGAGCACGAAAGAAGCAATGGCAGAGGGCAAGAGAGTAGGCATCATCGGTACTGATGCTACGATGAAGCTTTATAGTGCTGATGTTGTCAAAAGCGTTGGCAACAGAGAAGATGAGAGAACTATTGCTCATGAGCTTTTCAAGGTCTTAAGAGAGTTTGATGATGAAAATATTGATGTGATGTTTTCAGAATCTTTTGATGATAGCGGAATCGGACAGGCTATTATGAACCGATTATTAAAGGCAGCAGGACATAACGTAAAAGTGGTATAATCATTAGTAAATGTCATTACTGTTTATAAAGAAATGATTCAGTAACTAAATGTCAGAAAATCTGTCGTTTAGTTTATAGAAAAAATCATAATGAAAAGGAAGATAAGGAAATGATAGCAATAGCAAGTGATCATGGTGGATTGGAATTAAAGGAATCAGTTAAAAAACACCTTCAGGAGAGAAATATAGAGTACAAGGATTTTGGAACATATGACAACAGTTCCTGCGATTATCCTGATTTTGGAGCAGCAGCAGCTAAGGCAGTAGCAGCAGGAGAATGTGAAAAAGGCATTGTTATCTGCACTACAGGAATTGGAATTTCAATCGTTGCAAACAAGATAAAAGGTATCAGATGCGCTCTTTGCTCCGAGACAACAACAGCGAGACTTACAAGAGAACACAATGATGCAAATGTCCTTGCTATGGGTGGCGGTCTTGTAGGACCTCTTCTTGCAAATGAGATTGTAGATACATTCTTAGATACTCCATTTTCAAATCTTGAAAAACACAGCAGAAGAATAGCTAAGATTGCAGAACTTGAGAAATAATAGTTACCGGGCAGACAAAAAATGCGCACTGTTCTGTGTGGGTTGTGAAAAAAGATTTAATAGTGATATAGCAAAAGATAAAAATGATAATCTTTGTTTTAAAAATAGGAGGCGAATATGGGAAAAGTAGTTATTATGGATCATCCGTTAATACAGCATAAGATAGGTTTTATCAGAAGAACTGATACAGGTACGATGACTTTCAGACAGACTATCAGCGAGATTGCTATGCTGATCTGTTATGAGGCAACAAGAGATCTTCAGCTTAAGGATGTTGAGATTGACACACCTATCTGCAAGACAACTGTAAAAGAGTTAAAGGGAAGAAAACTGTGCGTTGTTCCGATTTTAAGAGCAGGTCTTGGAATGGTTGATGGAATGCTTGCACTTATTCCTACAGCCAAAGTCGGACATATCGGTTTGTATCGTGATCCTGAAACACTTAAGCCTGTCGAGTATTATTGCAAGATGCCGGCTGATGTTGCAGAGAGAGAAATCTTTGTAGTCGATCCAATGCTGGCAACAGGCGGTTCATCTGTAGCTGCTATTCAGATGCTCAAGGACAGAGGCTGCAAGCATATTCATTTCCTTTGCATCATTGCTGCGCCTGAGGGACTTAAGGCTATGCAGGAAGCTCATCCTGATGTTGATATCTATGTAGGTTCTTTGGATGAGAAGCTTAATGAGCATGGATATATTGTTCCGGGTCTTGGAGATGCAGGCGATAGAATATTTGGAACAAAGTAAGGACGGATGGGAATTACTGTTCAGACAAAAAAGTCGCGAATTAGTTACTGGAGTAAGCCGGTAGCGAGTGAACAGTAACTGATGAATCTTCGGAGGATTTAATGAAAAGAGAAGATTATATTAGTTGGGATGAATACTTTATGGGAGTGGCAAAGCTTGCCGCTATGAGGTCCAAGGATCCTAACACTCAGGTTGGAAGCTGCATAGTAAGTGAGGATAACAATATCCTTTCTATGGGATATAACGGTTTTCCCAAGGGATGTTCAGATGAGGATTTCCCATGGGAGAGAGACGGAGAGGATGAGATGTCAACTAAATATCCTTTCGTAACTCACAGTGAACTTAATGCAATTCTTAACTATCGGGGCGGAAGTCTTGTAGGAGCTAAGATTTACGTTTCTTTATTCCCATGTAATGAGTGCGCCAAAGCAATCATTCAGGCGGGAATTCGCACTGTTGTTTATGATAGTGATAAATACAGTGATTCAGTGACAACTAAGGCATCCAAGAAAATGTTTGATGCTGCAGGGGTCAGATATTATAAATATCAGCCAAGTGGCAGAAATATAAAGATTACTATTTGACTTGAACTATGCAAAAAAGAGATGCCAGGGGAAGCAATTTCATAAAGAGATTAGCAGGCACAGGGGTGGTGCTTTTGAGCGTTCTTGCTTTATCTATGACTTCTGTATCAATAAGAGCTGATGCTACAGAATCTACAAGAAAAAAGCTTGAGGATGCAAAAGAAAAAAAGAAACAATCCCAGAATGAGCTTGATAATACAAAAGATGATATCGTGGAGATGAACGAAGAAAAGTCATCACTTCAGGGGCAGCTTAACAAGTTGAATACACAGCTTTCTGAAGTGAGCAGTAATCTTGCAGATCTGGAAGAGCAGATTGGAGATAAAAAGACTGAAATAGAAAATACAATAATGGAGCTTGAACTGGCAAGAAAGACTGAAGAAGATCAGTATGCCAGCATGAAAAAGCGTATTCAGTTTATTTATGAAAAGCAGCGATTTGTTTTTGTGGATATGCTTTTGGGGGCTACAAGTTTTGCGGATTTTCTAAATCAGAATAATTATATTGAACAGCTCTCAGCCTATGATAGGAAAATGTTTTTGAAATATATCGAGAACAGGGAAAATATCGAGGCAAAGGAAGCGGCTTTGCAGCTTGAAAGGGAAGAACTTGAAGATTATCAGGTAAAAGCCAAGGCTGAACAGAGCAGAGTTTCTGGATTGGTGTCACAGACTTCGGGTTCTATCCAGCAATATGCCAATGATATTTCAGGCGCAGAGGCGAAAGCCCAGGCACTTGAAAATCAGATAAAGGCACAGGAAGAAGATATTAAGAACCTTGAGGCTAAACTTGCAGAAGAAATACGTTTATCCAAGCTGGCAGCTTCGTCTGCGTGGAGAAATATTTCTGAGGTGACATTTGCTGAGGGAGACAGATATCTTTTGGCAAATCTGATCTACTGCGAAGCAGGTGGTGAACCCTACGAGGGAAAAGTTGCTGTTGGCGCAGTCGTAATTAACAGAGTGCTCAGCTCAGTTTATCCTGATACTCTCGTTGGTGTTATTTACCAGAACAAACAGTTCTCACCGGTAGCTAGTGGAAGACTTGCTCTTGCACTGGCAGAGGGAAAAGCATCTGCAGCTTGTTATCAGGCGGCGGATGAGGCTATGAGCGGATATTCAAATGTTGGAAACTGTGTTTATTTTAGAACGCCGGTTCCGGGGCTTTCCGGAATAAATATTGGAGGGCACGTATTTTATTAAATAGGAGATTAAGCATTTTCTGAGATTATTTTCTCTATAGGAGCAGTAAGCGAAGAAATGTCGTTTTCGTAAAGATCATTAAGGAGCTTGTTCAGTGAGAGCAGGCTCTTTTTAAGAAGAGTTTCATCTATAAGTCTTTGCTCAAAGGCTTCTGATAACTCATCGAGATCTACTATTTTCATTTGTCCGTCAGGGAAGATTTTGACATCTGCAAGAAGATCGATAACAAGAAGAGTATTTTTGTCGGAGTCATATTCCCAGGTTATGATGTCGCAGTACCAGCACAAAAGACTTCCGTCATCACGCAGAAATTTACTGATTTTATAACCGCGGTCAAGGTAATAGCAGGAATACCCGTGGGAAAGATCGCATCTTTTTCTAATGGTATTCCACTTGGTTATGATCATGGTGTCAGTGCATTCCAATATAATATCGTTATTAAGAAGAACGCACTCATCAGGGATAAATCGTTTGCGGTACAAGATTGGATGTTTCATATTAACTCCTTTCATGAGAAAACAGCAAACAACTTAAATTGTATTACGAAAATATTACTATTATTCAAATTGAAAGTCAATTATGCAAGAAAAATCTGTCAAAATAACGTTATTAAAGTCAATATATGCGATATTGGTATTTGTTATAGCAGTGCTTGTTATCAGCAAGTTTTCAAATGAGGATAATGCTGATATGACAGCGCAGATGTCAGAAGCGACTCTTCCCACAGTGACATTTACCAGTGGTCATAAGAAAATAAATCCACTTCATGGCTACCTGACTGAAATGGATGTCAGTCATATGCGTGGGACTATTATACCTATAGGCAGCAACAGAGATGTTTCCTTTAAAATAGATACCTATGGAAAAAGTGTGTCCAATATTTCTTTTGAAGTGAGAAATATAAATGGTTCAGGACTTGTGGAAAGCACAGAGCTTCAGGACTATAAAGATGATTCCGGAGTTATCAAAGGCTCTTTTCAGGTAAAAGATCTTATAGCGCAAAATACAGAGTATATGCTTGTAATGCTGATGGATACTGAGAGGGGAAGAGCAAGGTTTTACACAAGGATTATCTGGACGAATGATGATAGCAGATATCATATTGATGATGAAGTTGAATTTGTAAGATCATTTAGCGAGGCGACTTTTGACAAGGAAAAAGCTTCAGAGTATTCAAGATACCTTGAGTCTAATTCAGAAGGTGACAATACATCTTTTAACAAAGTAAATATTCATAGCAGTTTTAATCAGGTCACCTGGGGAGACCTGGAAGTATCAGGACATACAGAGCCGGAGATATATGTTACTGATATTCACCCACAGACTGGAAGTTATAAGCTGCTTTACAGAGTCAGCATCAAGGAAGGTGCGTCTAATAAAATATATGACGTTGAAGAGGCTTTCAGAGTGAGATATACATCCGACAGGATTTATCTTCTCAACTATGAAAGAACCATGAATTATGTATTTGATTCGAATTCTTTTTCCATTACCAAGAATACGATAGGACTTAGTATTTCAAGTCCCGATATACAGCTTGTGGAAAGCAGTTCAGGAACAGCGTTTGCCTTTGTGTCCGAGAACAGGCTTTATATGCTCAATAATTCAGAAAACAAGCTGGCATATCTTTTTGGGTTCTATGACAATGAAAATGATGACATAAGAACAAGATGGGATAAGAATGACATAAAGATATTAAAGGTAGATGAAGCCGGAAATGTAAAGTTCGCCGTTGCAGGATATATGAATAGAGGAATGCACGAAGGCGAGACAGGAATTGCTGTTTATGACTATAATTCTACGCTTAATGCAGTTGAGGAACAGGTTTTCATAGAAAGCAGATTTGATCCTGAAATAGTAATGGAATACGTCAATACTATAGCTTATGCAAATTCCAGTGAAGTATTTTTTGTAATGCTGGATCAGAATATCTATGAGATAGATTTAAATGAAAGATCGGTTTCGCTTTTGGTTGAGTCAATCGGAGGCGGCAATTATAAGATTTCTGATTCAAAGAGCACAATTGCATGGCAGAACGAAGATTTAAAGAGCCTTAACATGATAAATCTAAGCACGAAAGCCACTTCAGTGATAATCGCTGATAGTGGAGATCTGATAAGAATTCTTGGATTTATGGGCGAGGACATGGTATATGGTCTTGTTCATGAAAGTGATGTTTTAACTGACCAGATGGGAAATCCTGTTTTTGCCATGTATAATATAAGAATACAGGACAGCCAGGGAAATATACTGGAAAACTACAAACCGGAGGGGATTTATGTTACCTCTGCGCGTATAGTTGATAATCAGATTAAAATGACCCGTGTGGTAAAAGATGAAGAAGCAGTTAAGTATGTAAGCACCTATGACGATCAGATTGTAAGCACGCTTAAACCTGAGAGTGGAAGTAATGTGGTATCTGTGGTCTCTGTAGACGTTTATGAAAAGATTGTGCAGATAAATGCAAAGAGTGAGATAAAGACAAAGCAGTTAAGAGTGCTTACTCCGGCGCAGACTTTGTTTGAAGGCGATAGAAATGTCAAAATAGATTCAGGCCGGGACAGCAAAGAAAATCCTTTTTATTATGTTTATGGCCTGATGGGAATGGAAGGCATTTACTCAGATTCCGCGCAGGCTGTAAAAACAGCTTATTCGTCGCCAGCAACCGTTGTCGGCGATAATAATAAGTATGTATGGGTGAAGGGAAATCTTTTAAAGTCGAACCAGATAATGGCTATTACAAGAAATGCAGAGAACTATGAGGATATGACTTCCAAGAATCCTGTGGCAGTATGTCTTGAGATGATTCTTTCATTTGAGGGAATAAGTCGTAATGTGGAGACGCTTCTTGAATCAGGACAGGGCGTGAATCAGATACTTGAGAAGTCGCTTCCAAGTGCGCAGATTATCGACCTTGATGGATGTCCGATGTCAGCTATGCTTTATTATGTAAATCAGGATATTCCGGTAATGGCTATGCTTAACGATGGGACAGCGCTTCTTTTGATCGGTTTTAATGATCTTAATACTGTACTTATGAATCCGATGACAGGCACAGTGTATAAATATGGAATGAATGATTCGGAAAAAATGTTTGAAGAAAATGGAAACCATTTTATAACCTATTTGATGGAGGATAACTAAATGGAGAATTTTGATTTTGAAATGGTTAAAAACCCTGAGATTTTTAAGGATAATGTTCTTCCTGCGCATGGAGATTTTGTGGCATATGCGACTGAGGATGAGCTTTTTGAAAAAGTATCATCACTTAGATTGTCTTTAAACGGTCTTTGGAAGTTTCATTATGCAAAGGCATATAGAAACACAGTTAAGGGGTTTGAAAAAGAAGACTATGACTGTAACTTTTGGGATGATATTAGAGTTCCTGCACATATGCAGATGGAAGGCTATGATGTTCCTGCCTACATAAATGTTCAGTATCCCTGGGATGGTCATGAGAAGATTGAACTTGGTCAGGTTCCGGAGGAGTTTAACCCCGTTGGAAGCTATGTAAAGTATTTCAGACTGCCTGATAGTTGGGATGGAAAGGAAGTTCATATTGTATTTGAAGGCGTAGAGAGTGGGTTTGCATTGTGGCTTAACGGAGAATATGTTGGCTATAGTGAAGATACCTTTACACCTTCTGAGTTTGATCTGACGCCTTACCTGAAAAAAGGAATCAATAAACTTGCTGCGCAGGTTATAAAGTGGACTTCTTCAAGCTGGATGGAAGATCAGGATTTCTTTAGATTTTCAGGAATATATAGGGATGTTTACCTTCAGCTAATTCCTGAAGTACATTTAAATGATGTGAAGGTTCGCACAGTATTAAATGATGACTTTAGTGAGGCAGAGCTTGAGCTGACTATTGATGCAAAGGGTGAAGGCTGCACAACGGAGTATGTTCTTTATAGAAACAATCATCAGGTTGTCAAAGGAACTGTTTCAAATGGAAAAGATGTTGTGGCAACTGAGAAGGTCTTTTCACCAATGCTCTGGAGCGCAGAGGATCCGCAGCTCTATCAGCTTGTACTCCGCGTAAAGGATTCTCAGGGAGAGATTACTGAGGTTGTCAGACAGAATGTCGGCTTTAGAAAATTTGAGATGAAGGATGGGCTTATGCTCATCAATGGCAAGAGAATAGTATTCAAGGGAGTTAACAGGCATGAGTTTTCCTGCGAGACAGGGCGTGTAGTTACTTATGAGGAGACTCTTAAGGATATTATTACTATGAAGAAAAATAATATCAATGCCATAAGAACCAGCCACTATCAGAATTCTGCAAAGCTCTATGAACTATGCGATATCTACGGACTTTATATGATAGCTGAGAACAACATGGAAACCCATGGAAGCTGGTCACATCTTGGCAATGAGGCGGCTATACCTTATGCGATTCCCGGCAGCAGAGAGAACTGCATGGCTGTCATGCTTGACAGAATTAATTCAACTTATCAGCTTGATAAGAATCATCCGTCCGTGCTTATCTGGTCAATTGGTAATGAGTCTCATGGCGGAAAGGTGCCTTATGAGATGTCACAGCTCTTTAGAAAGCTTGATCCGGACAGACTTGTTCATTATGAGGGAATCTGCCATGACAGAACCTATAATGATACAAGCGATATGGAAAGCCAGATGTATCCTTCTGTAAGCAGCATCGAGAAATTTTTGAAGGAACATACGGATAAGCCTTTCATTTGTTGTGAGTATACACATGCCATGGCAAATTCCTGTGGAGGTATGTTCAAATACACTGATCTTGCAGACAGGGAGCCGAGATATCAGGGTGGCTTTATTTGGGATTATGTTGATCAGTCTATCCGCAAGAAAAATAGATTTGGTGAAGAATTCCAGGCTTATGGCGGTGACCATGGTGAAAGACCATGCGACTACAACTTTAGCGGAAATGGAATAGTTGATGGTCAGAGAAATCCTTACGCTAAGATGCAGGATGTTAAGTTTAACTATCAGAGCATCAAGGTAACTGTGGAAGCTGACAATGTTAAGATCAGAAATACAGCTCTTTTCACAAATACAAATGAGTATGACTGCATAGTTGTTCTTGAAAGAGACGGAAAGAAGATTCTTGAAAAGCGCATGGCAACAGATGTTGAGCCTCTTTCTGAAAAAGAATATGAGCTTCCTGAGGCTATCAGAGAAAAGATGGCAGTTGTTGGAGCTGAAAGCTATAACGAGAATGGGCCGTTCCCTCTTGAAGAGTATGCAGTTACTGTTTCATTCAGATTGAGAGAGGATACAAGCTGGGCAGAGCGCGGACATGAAGTTGCTTTTGGACAGGGAGTATTTAAGACCTCTGCATCAACTTATGTAAGCTGTGGGGAACTAAAGGTAATCAAGGGCGACTATAACCTGGGCGTAAAGGGCAATCATTTTTCTGTACTCTTTAACCGAGATATGGGAAATATTGTGTCATATCGCTATGGCGGAAGAGAACTTATCGAGAGCGTTCCCAAAGCTAATTTCTGGCGTGCGCCTGTTGATAATGATAAGGGAAATAGGATGGCTGCCAGATATGCCCAGTGGAAGCTTGCAAGTCTTTATGCTTCACCATCCCCAATCATGGAGGAATCAAATGATTACAAAAATGGTGACTGGGAAGAACGTTCCAAGTATCCTATTGTAAAAGAGGATAAATGCAGTGTTAGTGTGACTTTCAAGCATTATCTTCCAACAGTGCCGGCATCAGCTGTTCTTATTACATACAATGTTACAGGAGATGGCAGAGTATGGATAAAAGAGGAATTTGAGCCTGTAAAGGGACTAACACCAATGCCTGAATTTGGAATGCTGTTTAAGTTCAGCGCAGACTTCAATAAGGTTGAGTATTATGGAAATGGTCCTGAAGAGAACTATGTTGATAGAAATAAGGGCGCAAAACTTGGAATATATAGTCGCAGTGTTGAGGATATGATGGAGAAATATCTGCGTCCACAGGAAACTGGAAACAGGACAGGAGTTCGCTGGGCTAAGATTATGGATAATAAGGGAAGAGGTCTTTTGTTTGAGGCACCTGATACCATGAACTTTAGTGCTCTTCCATATACACCGGAAGAACTTGAGGCAGCAGAGCATCCATACGAACTTCCAAGGTATTGCAAGACAGTTGTTCGTTGCAGTAGCATGCAGATGGGAATAGCAGGAGATGATTCATGGGGAGCTAAGACTCATTCGGAATTCCTTCTTCCTAATGACAAGAAACTTACATTTGTTATGAGCTTTAAGGGAATCTGAAATTATTAGAGGTTACAAAAAGAAACTGGCAATTGTTATTTTTGATGTAGGATAACGATAAATAATTAAGATTTTGACTACTTGGGGAACTGTGCTATCAAGCAAACAGACAAGAAGTTGGTCTGGTTATTTAAGAAACGATGTACTAGTAGGAGAGATGGCTATGGACGAAAATATTGTAAAAAGGAATGAACTTTTGGCACAGAAGGTTATTAAAGGGCTGGAGTCAAGAAATATGACCGGGTATTATGCCGCTAATAAAGAAGAGGCTCTTAAGAAGGCACTTGAGATTATTCCTGAGGGTAGCTCAATTGCAATGGGCGGAGCAATGAGCGCTCACGAGATTGGGCTTGTAGATGCAGTTAAAACCGGCAATTACAGATTTATTGACAGAGATAAAGCAGAAGATAAGAGGGCATGCATGCTTGAGTCCTACGATGCAGATTTCTTCCTGGCAAGTGCAAATGCTATGACTGATGATGGAATTATCGTGAATATTGATGGTAATTCGAATCGTGTTTCCATGATAGCTCAGGGACCTAAGAAAGTTCTTTTCATAGTTGGGATGAATAAGGTCTGCGCTGATATTGATAGTGCAATGAAGAGAGCAAGAAATGTTGCAGCGCCTACGAATGCTCAGAGATTTGGGCTTTCTACTCCTTGTGCAAAGCTTGGTACATGCATGGACTGCAAATCACCTGACACTATATGCTGTCAGTTCCTTATTACAAGGTTTTCAAGGCATAAAGACAGAATACATGTGATCCTGGTCAATGATAATCTGGGATTCTAAAGAATGACTTATCAAATCATTAGGGAAACGCTTTGATTAGCGTTTCCCTAGTGATTGCAGGTGTTCATGTTATTTTTATGGAACAGAGTAATTGGGGGAATAGATGAAACTACGAATTAACTGTGAAACTTGTGACGCTAGAAGAATCAATGAAGACAACTATAGGGAGTTCAGCCAGATTCGTGTTTATACAGAGAAACTGATTGTTGATGACCGAAGCAAAGAGGTACTGAACAGATTACCTTTTAATATTAAGGCTGAAGAAGTAAGAACGAAAGATTTTACAGAAGAACCGGGATGTAAGACTCAGAATGTCAATGGAATATATGAGATAGCGCCTGATTCTTCAGTTCCGGAAGGAACATCAATAGCTGTAAATGGTATGTTAAAGATAGCGCCCGGAAGCCAGGAGGTACTAAAGAGATTTAGCAGGATAACTGTTAACGGTGTTATTCTGTGCCCAAGAAGTATTGCATCTCTTTTGCCATTCCCGGGGCTTACCATCAATGGTATAACAAAGGCATATCCAGATGATTATGTGCTCATGGACAATCAGTACAGACTGGATAAGTATTTCCCGCTAAGAGCGCAGGAAAATACAGGTTATTATGCTGCGTCGTTTATTTATGACGGGGATATTGAAACTGATTTTACAAAGCTTGCTGCGAAAAATGTTAAGTTTTCAACCGGTAAAATATATATTAGAAAAAGCCATCTTGAAACGGCACTTCCACTTTTTAATATAGAAGCTAAGATTGTAGAAATTCCGGATAATTGCAATGTGATCGTGGCTGACCAGAATGAACTTGACGAGCAGTTTGTAAATACTTATGGAACTAATCTTTATATCATTGGTCATTTGCACGTTGCTGCTGAGAACATGCATGCGCTAAATAGGATTGAGTCTCTTTTTGTAGAGGGAGATATTACTACGCAGAAAGAATGTGTTCTTAGGCTGAATGAGATTAAAGCAATCTGCAGCAATATGATAGTCAGCCGAGGCGTGGTAATGGAAGATATGGCAATGGCAACCCTTGACAGAACAACTCTGGAAAGAGCTACAGAGGGAGTGCTTGTGAGAGATTGTGCGCTTCTTAAGATCGAAAAAGATGTTCCAGAAGAACTTATAAGGCAGCGCCTTAAGATAAGGGACTGCGCAAAAGTCAACTGTTCAAACGAGCAGAAAGCTGCTGTTAGCGCGGTTTCAAGCGATGTCGCATTTATTGGAACAAGTAGCGTGAAATCATTGTTTGGAAATTTATTCGGAAATGGTTCTGCAGAAATGGAATTGCAGCCAGAGACATCGGCGTTTGAGGATGATACAAGGTATATCAATGCGGAGTACTATGAGCTGTGATTTATTCATAAATATGTTCTGATAAAAATGGAAACAGATAAGTAATTATTGGAATGGTGCTTTATGAACATTGCGCTGATAATGTAAGTTAATTTGGAGACACATTATTTAAGAAAAGAGAAATTGATGAAAAAAGACATAAAAGCTGTCATATTTGATCTTGACGGTACGCTCACAGATACAGAAAAGTTTTATCAGAAAGCCTGGCCGGAGGCACTTGAACACTTTGGATATAAGTGTGAGCCCTGGATGCCTTTAGAACTTAGGTCTTTGGGGCGACCATTTGCTCCTCTTAAGTTTAAAGAGTGGTTTGGTGAAGACTTTGACTACGATAAAGTGCGCGAGTATAGGAAAGAGATTGTAGTAGATATGATAAAAGAAAAAGGGATACCCTTAAAGCCCGGAGCAAAAGAAATCCTGATGTGGCTTAGGGAGAACGGGATTCTTACATGCATAGCAACTGCAAATGATTATGAGCGCACAAAGGGGTATCTTAATAAGCTTGGATTATTTGAGCTTTTTGATAAGATAATCTGTGCTGATATGGTAAAAGAGGGTAAACCTTCACCGGATATTTACTCCTATGCCTGTGAGCAGCTTGGACTTTCGCCAAAGGCGACTTTTGCTGTAGAAGATTCACCTAATGGAGTTACCAGCGCTTATCTTGCAGGATGTAATGTAATCATGGTTCCGGATCTTACACAGCCTGATGAAGAAACAAGAGGAAAGCTCTTTGCCTGTGTGGATAAACTTATGGATATATGTGAGCTTTGAAAAACGCTGCCAACTTTTGAATTGAAAAGTTGGCAGCGTTCATTTTATTAAATTTAATTATTCTGCTCCATTGAAGCTTTAAGTTCGCCACTATTATAGCGCTCAATGATGCTGTTAATACGCTCAACAGGATTGAGAAGGTCACTGATTGATGCATCGTGGTTAAGAGTATCGATAAGATAAGCAATGTACTTACTCATATCACAGCTGATGTACCATTCACGTGAGAGAAGTTCAGGAGTCTGGTAGATAAGGTTTGTAGTAAGAATCTTATCAATGATTCCGTTCTCATAAGCTTTATCAAATTCTTCAAGACCATTTGTGAAAAGACCAAATGTTGAGAAAGCATAGATTCGTGCAGCCTTACGATCTTTAAGGGCCTTAGCGACATCTATAAGACTTTCACCTGAAGAAATCATATCATCAACGATAATAACTGATTTGCCTTCAACGCTTGTTCCAAGGAACTCATGTGAAACGATAGGATTGCGTCCATCAACAACCTGAGTGTAATCACGTCTTTTGTAGAACATACCAACATCAAGACCAAGAACGCTTGCAAGATAGATTGCACGTCCCATACCGCCTTCATCAGGGCTGATTACCATCATGTGATCTGAATCAATCTTAAGATCCCAGACGTTGCGAAGAAGCGCTTTAATAAACTGATAAGTTGTACGTACGGTTTCAAAACCGTTAAGTGGAATAGCATTCTGGACTCTTGGATCATGAGCATCAAATGTGATTATATTATCAACACCCATGTTTACAAGTTCCTGAAGAGCAATAGCACAGTCGAGAGATTCTCTTGAACTTCTCTTGTGCTGTCTTGACTCATATAAGAAAGGCATGATGACGGTTATTCTTCTGGCTTTACCGCCAACAGCCGCGATGATTCTTTTTAAATCCTGATAATGATCATCAGGAGACATATGATTTACCTGACCAAAAAGAGAGTATGTCTGTGAATAATTACATACATCTACAAGAAGGTAAAGATCATCTCCACGCACGGAGGCTTTGATGACTCCTTTTGCTTCACCGGTTCCAAATCGCGGAACGTCTGCATCAAGGATATAAGTTGGACGTTCATATCCAGTAAAGGCGAGACTGCCTTTGTGTTCGTTCTCTCTTTCAGCTCTCCATTTTACGAGATAGTAATCAACTTTTTCTGCAAGAGTACTGACTCCCTTAAGTGGAATAATTCCGAGTGAACCGACGGGAATCGTCTCCAGATTACGTTTCTCTTCTCTTTTTGGCATTACTGCAAATCCTCACTTTCTTTTTTGGCAATTTTCTTTAGTTTTCGGATATCCTGACCAGTCATTTTTAGTAGTTTGTAATTGCTGATGATTCTGGAAATGATTCTGTCTGAGTAAATAGCCTGTAATTGTTCCAGTGAAAGGTTAGTTGTTATAATAGTAGATCTCTTTCTGTTATCTCTTTCGTTGAGGCAGGAGAATAATTCTGATGCCACAAAGCTGTTAGTGCGTTCAGTGCCAAGGTCATCGATAATAAGAAGTTCGCAGTTGTACAGGTCATCATAAATACTATGAAGCTCCTGCTTGGCCTTGGCATCAAAGACATATTCGGAAAGCAGATTGAATAGTCCTGATGAACTAAAATATATAACAGAATGGCCTTTTTTCAATAATTCATTCGCAACACAAATTGACAGGAATGATTTGCCAGTACCAACTGTACCATAAATGAATAAATTTTGGTAGTCAGAGTTAAAATTATTAATAAAATCTTCACTTGTATGGACTGCGCCCAGAAATCTTTTAAGATCTTCGCCAGAATAATACTTGTCTGACATGCGCTTGAAATTTGCGGATTTTGTGAGTAATTTCAGATTTGATTTATCATAGAGTGTTTCAATGATTTTCTGCTTGAAACAGTGACATTTTTCGTTGCCGACATATCCGGTATCCTTGCAATCCTGACAGGTATAGCCCATATCAAGATAATCTGAAGAAAAACCGGCATCAGTTAAAAGAGTAAGTTTTTTACCTGCGATTTCAGCAAGCTGCTTTTTTAAAATGGAGCGGTCAAGTCGTTCGCCCATCAGAAGTCTTTTACCAAATTCAACGGAAGCGCTTGCTGTTTCATCTTCAAGTTCTTTATATCCGGGAACATTATCATAAACGTAGCGCTGCCTCTCTTCAAGCTCCTGCCTGTGAAGAGAGCGGCGCTCCTCATATTCGTGCATTATAGCGTCATACTGAGTATTGGTTAATGCCATCGTGGACTCCTTTTGCCGAATTTATCATTGAAATAATAATGCTTAATTGTCAAGAATCTGCTTTTCGAGCTCAGCAAAGTTATATGTGTTCTGCTGGAACTGATTGAAACGGTTCTGGTTTGCGCTTGTGCGAATATATGATTCGCCTGAGCGATTCTTCATATTGATGGATGATATGGAAGCAACTGCGGCCTTGCTTTTTAAATTAGCAGTGTGTGTGGCGTCAAGTCTGGCAATATCCTCCCTTGTTGATACCTTATTTTCATGCCAGGAACGAAGTATTGAGTCACAATACTTTAATCTGTTCTTCTGAGTAGCCATTACAGTGCGGTCGCAGGCTTCCATAATGATATCCATCTTGAATCCCAACTCCCCACGCCAGGAACTGATAATAGTTCCTTCTTTTACGGTAGGCGCATTCTCCATGCCTAAAGATCTCATAACTGTGATGACATCTTCATCATGTCTCATAACCTCTGTACGAGCCTGCTTTGGAGTTTTGATGCCTTCCTGATTCCAGTTGATAGCAACTTTTTCCATGTATCTGAAATCAGATTTATGATTATCGACGCAGTACTGCATCAGATAGTCCAATAACTCATCACTAAACTTAAGTTCATCATGTATATAGTATATAGTAGACATCTCTGTAGGGTTAAGTGGTCTTCCGTAATACTGTTCTGCAATGAACATGATGCCACTTCCTTCAGACAGCTTGAACTCTTTAAGCTGAGAAGCAGTGTAGGAAGGCTTTGCAGGATAGCTTGGTTCAGGAGCCTGTACAGGCTGACTTGGAGCAGCAGTAGGAAGTGCTCTTAAAACTGTATCCTCTCTACGTCTTCCATAGCTTGAACGTGTAGTGATATCTTCCATATGAATGCTGGTAAGATTCTGGGCAGAATCATACTCAAGACTGATGAGTCCCTTTTTCTCCCAGTACTTAAGAGCGCGAACAACGTCTTTTTCTGTATGATTGAATTTGTCAGCCAGATCAGGTACGCTGGTTGGCAGATTGGAACTCATCATGCGCAGAAGATAAAGGTAAATCTTAAGCTGAGCATCATTTGCATCCTGCATATATTCATCTATAAAAATATTGGAAATACTAGTCGCTTCATCCCCCATGTTATGACTAATAGTAACTTTCCCCATCATCGATCTAATCACCTCATGCAACAATTTTAGTTGTTCGGAGAACTCTTTATCCACCGGACTTTCCCTCGAACAATTGGAATTATAGCATGACACTTTTTTAAATGATATGGAAAAAGTGACGAAGAAATATAGTACACATGGGAGTTTCCGGTTGTGGAATATAACTGTGGAATTTGTGGATAACGTGGATTATTAAATTTTTATAAATAAAAAATAGCCAGTCTATAAGCTTTTTCATAAAATTTTATAAGCTTTTTTAGACTGGCTTTTATCCACCGAAAACGATTTACATAAAATCACAAATAAAAGTGGAAATGTGGAAAAGTATTATTTACCAAGGAGTTCATCGCCTATTTTCACAATATCTCCGGCTCCCATAGTTATCAACAAATCTCCCTTAGTGCAATTTTGCAAAAGAAATTTTTCTATCTCATCAAAGTTTTCCAAAGAAGGAAAATAATTGCATTCATGGCCCTTTTCAACAATCTTGTCGCGAAGAGTACGTGAACTAATGCCTAAGGTATCGGTCTCTCTTGCAGCATAAATGTCTGCAAGCACGACGTGATCAGCCAGTGACAGAGCATCTGCGAACTCATTTAACAGAGCTTTGGTTCTTGTGTAGGTATGTGGCTGGAATACACACCATATCTTTTTATGTGGATAATTCTGTGCAGCTGTCAGGGTGGCCTTTATCTCTGTTGGATGATGTGCATAATCGTCGATTATTGTCACTCCGCCAATCTCACCCTTATATTCAAAACGTCTGCTTGTTCCGCCAAAAGCAGAGAGTGCTTTTGCCACATGTTTGTGATCAAAGCCAAAGATATCGGATACTGCAATGGAAGCAAGGGCATTGTAGACATTGTGGATTCCCGGAACGGCAAGCTTGATGTCTAATGTTTCATTATTAGGAAGATGAGCAGTGAAAGATGGATATCCCTGTTCATCATATTTAATATCTGAAGGGTAATAGTCAAATTCTTCCTTGGAACCATACTTTATAATACTGCAAGGCAAACCATCTGTGATGAATTCTACATTTTCAATGTCGCCGTTTATTACTAAAGTACCATCTGCCGGTAAAAGATTGGCGAATTTCTTAAAGGAATTTCTGATATCATCAAGGTCCTTGAAGAAATCAAGGTGATCAGCATCAATATTGGAAATAATGCTTATCTTAGGGAAAAAGCTTAAGAAGCTGTTGGTGTATTCACAGGCTTCTGTAACAAAATATTCGGATTTACCAACGCGGATATTCCCTGCAATATCTTTAAAAATTCCACCGATTGAAAGAGTTGGGTCAGTGTCAGCTTCAAGAAGAATCTTGGATAGCATGGAAGTTGTTGTTGTCTTTCCGTGTGTTCCGGCAACAGCTACAGGAAGCTCGTACTGTTTCATGATCTGGCCGAGGAGTTCAGCTCTGGTAAGCATTGGAAGGTTTGCCTTTTTTGCTGCAGCAAATTCCGGATTATCGGGATGAATGGCAGCAGTGTAAACAACTACATCAATGTCCTTGGTATTAGTGATGTTTTCAGACTTCTGGCCATAAAAGACATTGATGCCTTTTTTCTCAAGAGCCTCTGTTATTGCGGATTTTTTGGCATCTGAACCGGAAACCTTAAAATTTTCTGCGATAAGAATCTGTGCGAGACCACTCATGGAAATGCCGCCGATTCCGATGAAATATACATGAGCAGGCTTTTTGAAATCTATCTGATACATAAAATAACCTCGATTCTTCCTTATAATTAATATAGAAAAATTTTATCTTTTTACGGATTTAATTCTAACACTTATTTGTTCATTGTCAAAAAATGGAAAATCAAGTTGGAATTTAATAATGAATAGCAACTTAGTAGCCAGCTTAAACGTTTACGTTATTTTTTTTATCAAAAAAAGTAAAAAGCACGTCTACAATGTAATTTCTTATGATATACTTTATATAGGAAAAAAGCGATTTTCTGTGACATGAATATATGAAGATTCATGTTTGGTGTATCAAAAATAAGTTATTGCATCTCGCAATAACAATACAGCAACGAGGTGGAACATGATAAAGAAAGAAATGATCGCCATGCTTTTGGCTGGGGGCCAGGGCAGCAGATTGGGCGTGCTGACGGCCAAAATGGCGAAGCCAGCCGTTTCATTTGGGGGAAAATACAGGATAATTGATTTCCCTTTGAGCAATTGTATCAATTCAGGAGTGGACACTGTAGGTGTTCTGACACAGTATCGACCACTCAGACTTAATTCTCACATTGGCATTGGTATCCCGTGGGATCTCGACCGTAATTTTGGTGGCGTAACTGTTTTGCCTCCTTATGAAAAGAGCTCTAACAGTGAGTGGTATACCGGTACAGCCAATGCTATTTACCAGAACCTGGAATACATGGAATATTATAATCCTGATTATGTGCTCATCCTTTCCGGTGACCATATTTATAAGATGGATTATGAGACCATGCTTGATTTCCATAAATCAAGCGGTGCGGATGCGACTATCGCTGTTATGCCTGTTCCTATGGAAGAGGCAAGCAGATTCGGAATCATGATCACAGATCAGAACAAGAGAATTATTGATTTCGAAGAAAAGCCTGAACATCCACGCAGCAATCTGGCATCTATGGGTATCTATATTTTCTCATGGAAAGCACTTAAAGAGGCTCTTATTAAGAATAAGGATCAGGCAGGACTAGATTTTGGTAAGCATATTATTCCTTATTGCAAAGATCATGGCCAGTCACTTTATGCCTACGAGTTCGATGGATACTGGAAGGATGTTGGAACTCTTACTTCTTATTGGGAAGCTAACATGGAGCTTATCGACATTGTTCCTGAGTTCAATCTTTATGAGGAATATTGGAAAATATATACTTCCAGCGATGTACAGCCACCACAGTATTTGGGACCTGAGAGCGCGATTGAGCGTAGTATCGTAGGTGAAGGCTGTGAAATTTACGGAAGAGTTTATAATTCTGTAATCGGCCCCGGCGTTAAGATAGGTAAGGGTACGGTTGTAAGTCATTCCATCATCATGAATGAATCAGAGATCGGTGAAGGCTGCAACATCGAAAAGGCTATCATTGCTGAAAAAGTTAAGATCGGTAACGGCGTAACGCTTGGTGCTTTTGAAGAAAAAGAAAATGAGACTAAACCAAACATCTATTGTGAAGGTCTCTGCACTATCGGTGAGAAGTCAGTTATTCCTGACAACGTTCAGATTGGTAAGAATACAATGATTTCCGGAATAACTACTGCTGAGGATTATCATGACGGAATCCTTGAAAGTGGCAGAACATTAGATAAGGCAGGTGATTGACATGAGGGCGATTGGCATAATTTTAGCAGGTGGTAGCAGTAGCAGAATGCAGGAACTCTCTAAGAGAAGAGCGGTTTGTGCTATGCCGGTAGCAGGTTTTTACAGGAGTATCGACTTTGCGCTGAGTAACATGACAAACTCTCATATTCAGACAGTTGCTGTTTTTACACAATATAACGCAGGAAGTCTTAATGCGCATCTTAGTTCTTCTAAGTGGTGGGACTTCGGACGTAAGCAGGGTGGTCTTTACGTATTTACTCCTGCAGTTAAGGCATCAGGTAATCTCTGGTACAGAGGAACTGCTGATGCTATAGCACAGAATCTTGATTTCCTTAGAAGTTGTCATGAGCCTTATGTTATCATCACTTCCGGAGACTGTGTCTATAAAATGGATTACGCTAAGCTTCTTGAATATCATATTCAGAAGCAGGCAGATATCACAGTTGTATGTAAGGATATGCCGGCCAGCATCGATACAGAGAGATTTGGTACTATCCGCATGAACGAGGAGAGCCGAATCGAAGAGTTCGAGGAAAAGCCTGTAGTATCAAGATCAAACACTATTTCCTGTGGTATTTATGTAATTAGAAGAAGACAGCTCATTGAGCTTATTGAGAGAGCTGAATCAGAAGAAAGATATGATTTTGTAAGAGATATCCTTGTAAGATATAAGGATATGAAGAGAATCTACGGGTACAAGATCAAGGAATACTGGAACAATATTGCTTCTGTAGAGGATTACTACAGAACAAATATGGATTTCCTTAAGCCGGAAGTAAGACATTATTTCTTCCGCGAGTATCCAAGTATTTATACTAAAGTAGTGGATCTTCCTCCTGCAAAATATAATGTAGGAGTTAATGTAAAGAACAGTCTTATCTCCAGTGGATGTATCATCAACGGAGCGATTGAGGATTCTGTGATATTCAAGGGGGCATTTATAGGAAATAATTGCTATATCAAGAATTCTATTATCCTGAATGATGTTTATATCGGAGATAATTCTCATATTGAGAACTGTATCGTTGAGAGCCATGGAACTATTCAGGCAAACTCTTACTATAAGGAAGATAATGGAATTAAGATCGTTGTTGAAAACAACGAAAGATATGTACTTTGACATTACTAATTAAATAAATTGTTGATAAACATTGATACTTCAGTATAATTGCTAAGACTATCTGGCAATAATAGCTTTGTGGCCTTGGCGATATTAACCAAGAGGGGGTTACATAATGAAGATTACAGATGTTAGAGTTAGGAAAGTTACTAAGCAGGGAAAGATGCGCGCAGTTGTTTCAGTTACTTTTGATAATGAATTTGTTGTTCATGATATCAAAGTAATTGAGGGCGAGAGAGGCTTGTTTATAGCAATGCCAAGCAAGAAATCTACTGATGGTGAGTATAGGGATATCGCACATCCTATTAACTCTGATATGCGTAAAGTGCTGCAGGATACAATTTTAGAGGCATATGATAAGGCTGCCGATGAAGTTCCTGTAGAGGGGGAATAAGCTTTACGCTATATATCAATGAATGACTTCAAAGGAAGGAGGGTTTATATCGACCTTCCTTCTTTTTTAATGAATAGAAAATACCTATTTTACTTGTTTACTAAGGCAGTTCATGTTAATATGAAGCTGATGGGGCGGGGGCTTAGATTTAAGTTCCCGTTAATTTTTAGCGCAGAAAATGCTTAAAGCGGTTTCCTGCGCATAAATGCGTGGGCGAATATAAAAATCATTTGTCAGCATGTGGGATAATGGACCAGAGTAGGATTGAAAAAGTAGTTTATATGCTGGTAATAGGACTGAATAGATGATTAGGTGAGGAGAGAAAATTTTGTTAGGGGTATTTAGGAAATTATTTGGGATAAAAGATAAAGAAGAGGAAACAGGAAAGATGTATATAATTGCAGGACTTGGAAACCCTGAAAAAAAGTATTTTGGAACCAGGCACAATGTAGGCTTTGCTACAATTGATGCCCTTTCTGACAAGTATAAGATTGAGCTTACGGAGACCAAGTTTAAGGCAGCTTTTGGAAAAGGCAGGATTGGTTCAGAAAGAGTTATTCTTGTAAAGCCTTTGACGTACATGAATCTTAGCGGAGAAGCAATAAGACCAATCTGCGACTACTTTAAGGTGGATACAAAAGAGGAACTTATTGTAATCTCAGATGATGTTGAGCTTGATGTTGGAAATATCAGAGTAAGACCAAAGGGAAGCGCAGGTGGACATAATGGGCTTAAGAATATCATCGCTTTGCTGGGACACGACGAGTTTAACAGAGTAAGAGTAGGCGTGGGTAAAAAGCCCAAGGAATATGATATGGTGGACTGGGTTCTTGGACATTTCGATGGTGAAATGGCAGTTGGAATAAAGGAAGGCATAGACAGAGCGGTAAGCGCTGTTGAGGAGATAATTGAGAACGGCGTTGACAGTGCCATGAACAAGTACAATTCCAAGAAGAATTCATGACTTTTTTAGCAAGCATATAGTTGACCAATGATAATAACGAGGATGTGCGCATATGAGAGCAATTACTACACCTTTGCATGAACTTAGCCAATTTGAAGAGATAAATGAGTACCTGAATAAGCCGTTTGCCTGTGCGGAAGTTACAGGATGTGTGGATTCACAAAAACTTCATTTCATAGATGGCCTTGGCGCGGATTTTAAGTATAGGATTATTGTTACATATTCTGACTTAAGAGCAAAAGAAATATATGAGGACTATAAGTTTTACGACAGAAATGTCACAGTCTATCCTGCCAAAGACCTTATTTTTTATCAGGCAGATGTTCATAGCAATGAAATTGTAAGACAGCGCATAAGGACTATGAGAAGGCTTCTTGAGGGGAGACCTGTAACTGTAGTTACTACTTTTGCTGCTCTTATGGCGCCTCAGATAAAACCGGAAATAATAAAGGACCATATTCTTGAAATAGATAAGCACAAACCCATAGATGAGGCTGAAATCGCGGAAAAGCTTATAACAATGGGGTATATCAGGAATTATCAGGTTGAGGGACCTGGCGAATTTTCAGTTCGAGGAGACATAGTTGATGTCTTTGATCTGACGGAAGAAAACCCATATAGAATTGAACTGTGGGGCGATGAGATCCAGTCCATAAGAAGTTTTGATATCCTTTCACAGAGGTCACTTGAAAAACTTGAATCAATCGAGATATATCCGGCCTCAGAGATTATTCTTGACGATAAGATTCTCCATGAAGGAATGGACAGGATTCAGGAAGAAGCTGATAAGAGAGTGGAGGCACTTAGAGCCGGGTTTAAGACAAAGGAAGCTCATCAGCTAAAGACTCAGATTGAGGAACTTCGTGAAGAATTGTTTGAACTAAAGTCGATGGTGAATCTGGAAAGTTATATCAAATACTTTTATCCGGACACTGTGACTATGCAGGAGATGTTCCCCAAGGGCAAAAGCTGTATTTTTATAGATGAACCGGGAAGAGTTCAGGAGCATGCGTGGGCTGTTGAGACTGAATTTAAGGAGAGTATGACGCACAGAGCTGAAGTGGGATATATTCTTCCAGGTCAGATGGATCTTCTTTATTCTATGGATAACTGCATTGCAAGAATGGGAAACGGAAGACGAGTGCTGATCTCAGCTTTGCAGATGCCCAAGAGTCAGAATCTTTTCATGCCGGAAAAGAGCTGGGACATAACTGCAAGAAGTATTGCTCCATATAATAACAGTTTTGAGTCGCTGGTAAATGACCTTAAGAATTATGCCAGTAAAGGCTACAGAGTTCTTATTTTATCAGGTTCAAGGACAAGGGCAAAAAGAATTGTTGATGACCTTAGGGACAATCTTGTAACTGCTTTTTACAGCGAGGATCCGGGAAGAGTCCTTAAGCCCGGCGAAATAATGACCTATTACGGAAGGATACTTAAAGGATTCGAGTATCCTGCAATCAAATTTGCGGTAATTGCTGAGAGCGATATTTTTACGGAGCATACAAAAAAGCGCAAAAAGAAGAAAAAGAGTGATTTCCGCGGAGAGAAGATTTCGAGTTTCTCTGACCTTAAGATTGGTGATTATGTGGTGCACGAAGATCATGGACTTGGAGTGTACAGAGGAATTGAGAAAATTGAGACTGACCGAGTGGTAAGGGATTACATAAAGATTGAATATGGAGATGGCGGAAATCTCTATGTTCTTGCAACGGGGCTTGGTGTAATTCAGAAATATGCATCCGGCGGTGATGATGAGACTACCCATAAACCAAAGCTAAATAAGCTTGGCGGAAATGAGTGGACTAATACCAAGAAAAAAGTAAAATCTGCAGTTGAAGAAGTGGCTCAGGACCTTGTTGAGCTCTATGCAAAGCGACAGGCGGCGCAAGGTTATCAGTTTAGCAGCGACACAGTATGGCAGCAGGAGTTTGAAGATGCCTTTCCTTATCAGGAGACTGATGATCAGCTTTCGGCCATAGAAGATACCAAGAAAGATATGGAGTCTTCTATGGTTATGGACAGACTTGTCTGCGGTGACGTAGGTTTTGGAAAAACTGAGATTGCAATACGCGCTGCATTCAAAGCTGTGCAGGACGGAAAACAGGTTGCGGTACTTGTGCCAACAACAATTCTTGCCCAGCAGCACTATAATACTTTTTCTGAGAGAATGAGAGACTTCCCTGTCAGGGTGGACCTTATGTCAAGGTTCAGAACTGATGCGGAGCAGAAAAAGACAATTACAGATCTTAGAAAAGGTCTGGTTGATATTGTTATCGGAACCCACAGACTTCTATCAAAGGATGTGAAATACAAGGATCTGGGGCTTTTGATAGTGGATGAGGAGCAGCGCTTTGGCGTAACTCATAAGGAAAAACTAAAGACATTAAAAGAAAATATTGATGTTCTTACTCTTTCTGCGACACCTATTCCAAGAACTCTTCATATGTCTCTTGTGGGAATAAGGGAGATGAGCGTTCTGGAGGAAGCTCCGAATGACAGAATGCCTATCCAGACCTATGTCATGGAATATAATGATGAGCTTGTAAGAGAAGCAATTGTAAGGGAACTTTCAAGAAACGGCCAGGTTTATTACGTTTACAACAGAGTAAATACCATAGCAGACGTAGCTGCCCAGATACAGAAGCTTGTCCCTGAGGCAAATGTTGCTTTTGCTCATGGCCAGATGAAGGAATCTGAACTTGAGAGAATCATGTACGATTTCATTGACGGAACTATTGATGTTCTGGTTTCGACCACTATCATTGAAACTGGCCTGGATATTCCAAATGTTAATACCATGATCATACATGACTCAGATAAGATGGGACTTTCCCAGCTTTATCAGCTAAGGGGAAGAGTTGGCCGTTCCAACAAGACGGCATATGCATTCCTTATGTATAAGAAGGATAAGATGTTAAAAGAAGTTGCTGAAAAGAGACTGTCAGCAATACGTGAATTTACTGACCTTGGTTCCGGATTTAAGATTGCCATGCGAGATCTTGAAATTCGTGGCGCTGGAAGCCTTCTTGGAAGAAAGCAGTCAGGACATATGCAGGCAGTTGGATATGACCTTTATTGCAAGATGCTGGGTGAAGCGGTTAAGCATAAAAAGAATGATGTGCCTGATGGAGATTACACACTTGATGAAATAAATACCAGCATTGATCTTGATGTCAGCGCCTTCATACCTGATAACTACATCCTTAATGAAGAACAAAAACTTGAAATCTACAAGCGCATTGCCAGTCTGGAAAATCAGGCAGAATGCGATGAGATGAAGGATGAGCTTATCGACCGTTTTGGAGAAGTGCCTGAGACGGCGATAAATCTTTTACGCATATCTCTTCTAAGGACAAGAGCGCATAAACTGTACATCCTGGAAATCAAAGGTGGCAATGGAACGATTGAGATCAAGGTAAGTCCTGCGGCTAAGATAGATTCCGGTAAGATTCCGGGATTTGTGGCAAGCTTTAAGGGAGCCATGACATTCCACAGTGCAGCTATTCCTGTTTTTGTATATAAATATAAGTGGAGCGCTAACTCACAAAAGGCGGAAATGCAGCTTTTAGCAGATGTTGAGGAACTCATCGGTAAGATGGAAGATATGCTCATCAAGTAGGAGATTAACAAAAAATAACGATTTGAAATAAAACTTGTAAACCTTGTTGCGATTATGCAATAAGGTTTCATTTTGCATGAAAAAAGCTCTTTTTTTAGTATTACTGGAATAATCTATGTGATACTCTTAAGTTAGGAGTAGAGTAGTAAATTGTCTCAAACAGGATGTTTGAGATGGCTTTAACGATAGGAGGTCATATTATGAGTGGTGTATCTTCCGTAGGCGGTTATTCCTCATATTCAAACTATTCAGTAATTTCAAGCGGCGGCGCAATTACTAATGCAGCGCAGGATGCATCCGGGCTTGCTATTGCTGAAAAAACTGAAACACAGACAAGAGGTCTTGATCAGGGTTCTCAGAACATGAAAGATGCAAAATCTGTTTTGAATGTTGAAGACGGAGCTCTTGACGGCATTACTGATTATCTTCAGTCAATAAGAGAACTTACAATACGTGCCGGAAATGACACATTATCAGACGAAGACAAGAGTTATATCCAGGGACAGATAAATCAGTATCTTCAGGGAATTGATGATATAGCAAAGCAGACAACATTTAATGAAAAGCACCTTTTAGATGGCTCTAACGGAAACATGACAGTTTCATCTGATTCCGATGGGACTACTATTGGAGCATCAACCCATGACAGCACAGTTGCAAGTCTTGGACTTTCCGGATATGACATCACAAGTGGCAATTTCAGTCTTGATGATATTGACAACGCTCTTGCAACAGTACAGAACAGCAGAACTACAGTTGGCTCGGAGACCAACAGAATAGATCATGCGCTTAATTATAATTCACGCGCATCTCTTGAACTTAATGGTTTCCAGATGAACAAAGCAGAAGACAGAGCTATCGAGGCTTTGCAGGAAATGAAAAAGAAACAGGCTCTTGATCAGTATCAGATAATGCTTCAGAAAAAGAAAATGGAAGATGAGGAACAAAGAGGACGCATGTTCCTTATGTGATGGTTTGTACATAGCTTAATAAGTTTTAACGCAGGACGATTGCAATAGTTGTCCTGCGTTATTTTTCCTTGTTAAAAGAAATAAATCACTATAAAATGATTATACTAAGAAAAAAGATTATTAAGTAAATAGATTGGACTGATAAAAACTAAATGAAGATAAGTGAAAGAATATTCGAGATTTTAAAAGATAAAGGGATGACACAAAAAGAATTCTCTGCAAGAACAGGCATTCCTCAGAGCACTATCAGTGATTGGAAGAATAAAGAAATGAATCCCTCTGCCGATAAATTATTGATTATAAGCCAGGTTCTTCAAACCAGTGTTTATGACATCCTTGCATCATCCGATAACACAAAAAACGCGAAAGTTGATTATGTTTTTTTAGATAAGGATTCTAAAGAAAAAGAACTCATAGATATGTATAGAAATTTGCCTGAGACTAAGAGAGAAAGGCTTTTAGGATACGCAGATGCACTAAATACCGATACTTGACCTGGTACGATTAATAGGATATAATTCGTGATATCGAATCGATTATATTACTTCAGTTTTGATAATTGTTTAGATTGTTTTTTTGAAGTAATAACTTTTTCCAGCTGGATATATTTTATTTAATACTGGAGGTATTGGCTATGACAAGTGAAGAAAAGATTGATTTTTTAATTGAAACGATGGGGCGCTTTGGAAAGAAGTTGGATTCCTTCGATGAGAAATTTGATAAGATAGATGAGAAATTTGATAAGATAGATGAGAAATTTGATAAGATAGACGAGAAATTTGATAAGATAGACGAGAAATTCGATAAGATAGATGAGAAATTCGCTAGGATAGATGAAAGATTTGATTCTGTGGAAAATAGACTTACAAATCTAGAAAATGATGTTTCAGGTATAAAGCTTCAGATTGAGAATGAAATTATCCCTAATATCCAGCGTGTCGCAGAAGGCCATCTGGATCTTGACAGAAAATTGCGAGAGGTTATTAAGACCAACGCAGATTATGAAGTTCTTACGCTTAGGGTAAATAGCTTGGAAGCTAAGGTCGCCAGGATAGAACAAAAAATTACATGATATTTCAGATTTTACCGGTAGTTGCGGGAATAAGTATGAACGAAGATATACACAATGCAGATGTGTTTAAACAGAAAATTGAGTATCTTGACACAATTGGTGAAATTGTGAAAAATCATTCACGACAGATACAGGAATTGCGATTAAAGCAAGCCTGATATATATTAATTAGCTTGTAATAGCTGATTGTTCGGATAATATAAGTGTAGTAGAGGTTAGAAAGATGACATTAACAAAAGAAGATTTATTGGCCATAAAAGGTGTAGTAGATGAAAGCACACAGGAAATAAAAGATAGGCTTACGGTAGTAGAAGATAAAGTCACAGCAGTAGAAGAACGTCTCACAGTAGTAGAAGATAAAGTCACAGCAGTAGAAAACCGGCTTACAGCAGTGGAAGATGAAATTGCAGAAGTAAAAGACAGACTTACAGTGGTAGAAGACAGACTTACAGTGGTAGAAGACAGGCTCACGGTAGTAGAAGATAGAATTACTGCAGCAGAGGAAAACATAAAAGAAATCAAAATTGTACAACTCGAAAACTGCGTAATTCCTGTACTTAGAGAAGTTGTAAAGTATCAGGGTGATGTTTATGAAAGATATTATGAGGGGGCTAGGCGATTCGAAGAAAAGATAGAACTGATAGATGAAACTGCCAAGACAGTTGAAGAACATTCAAAAATAATCCGTGAATTACAGCTGAAACAGGCATAAGGTTTTTGACAGTAAATAGTAATGACAGAACACCTTTTAGATGCATTTAAATAACAAAGATTAAAAATAGATTAAAAGATACGATCCCGTTATAAAGTATATGAATGCTTTGTGGCGGGATTTTTTGTCGCGGATATTCGTAATGACAACAGATTATGCTCATAATATAGAATTGCAATAGCGAAAAAATATAACGAAAATAGTCAATATTGAAATAATATTTTATACTGTGTAAAATATTATTATGGTGAAGCGTTAAAATTAACAGTCAGGGAAATATGAAAAAACGCATAAATACTGCATTATATGAATTTGTATCAAATAAACTAAGTCAATTTAAGTGATGTAGTTTACTAAAATTAACAGTTTGTTTTTATAGAAAGATGGCTAAGGAATCAATGAATTATGCAATTATACTGGCGGCTGGAGTTGGACAGCGAATGCGCAGCGGTGGCTTGCCAAAACAATTTCTAAAATTGATGGGAAAACCAATAATTGTCTATACATTGGAAAAATTCAGCGATTGTGAGGCTGTGGATAAGATTATAGTTGTTTGCCATAGTGCCTATGTTGATCTAATGAAGGAGTATATTGAACTGTATAAAATTAGAAAGATACAGGCAATATGCGTAGGCGGCAAGGATAGACAAGGCAGCATCTGCAATGGAATCGATGAGGCTAAAGCATCTGGGGCTACAGATGAAGATATAGTGATAATTCATGATGGTGTAAGACCACTGGTTGGAGAGAATACAATTCGAGAGAATATTAGAATCGCAATGCAGTATGGATATGCAATGACTGTTCATCCGGTTTCAGAATCAGTTGTTGTTTCGA
Source organism: Butyrivibrio sp. YAB3001 (assembly GCF_900112195.1). Classification (GTDB taxonomy): domain Bacteria; phylum Bacillota; class Clostridia; order Lachnospirales; family Lachnospiraceae; genus Butyrivibrio. The sequence continues at coordinate 20,775 of NZ_FOKR01000023.1, read as the reverse complement.
AAACAATGGAAATAGGTATTAATGATATAAGCAAGAGAGATGATACTTATAGCATGACATCACCACAGACATTTAAATTAGGGCTCTTGATGGACGCATTTAATAATGATATAGGTGATGACGATGAAGTTCCAATGCTTGATGCGGCTATGGTATGCGCTAAAGCAGGGAAAAAGATAAACTTAGTAAAAGAATATAATAATAACTTAAAAATCACAACTCCGGAGGATTTTTATTATCTAAAAGCAATGCTTGAAATGGAGGAAAATAAGAGGGTATTTGGATTGTGATTATCTTAACGCGCAAAGATTAACAGTATGGGTTTATGTAAAATGGTTGAAAAAAGAGATGTAGATATAATACTGAATAATCCAATAGATTGGGAAAAGTTTAAGAATAAGACAATTCTTGTCACAGGTGCCACAGGCAGACTTGGAATGTTCTTTGTTGAATCAATACTAAAAGCGGATATAGATTACAACTTAAACTTAAGAGTTATAGCATTGGCAAGAAGTAAGGAGAAATTAAATAAATGTTTTAATGAAACTTTAAATCTTCCCAATGTGTCTTTGCTGGTTCAAGATATTACAACTCCGATACATGTAGAAGATGGAGTTGATTTTATTATTCACACAGCAGGCGCAGCCAGCCCTAAAGATTTTACAGAAAATCCTGTAGAAACATTGTGGGGACATGTTCAAGGAACCAGAAACGTTTTGGAACTTGCAAGGGAAAAGAAAACACAAAAAGTACTATATGTTTCAACTGTAGAAATATATGGGCAATTAAACCAAGAAGCTAAAATTAAAGAAGAGGATATGGGTGCTTTAAAGTGTGATGAGGCCAGATCATGCTATCCGGAAGCAAAAAGATTATGCGAAGCTATGCTGGCAAGTTATGAAGCTGAGTACGGAATAGATTATGTTTGTACCAGACTTTGTCATACACTTGGCCCTGGAATTGTATTGGATGATGGAAGGGCATTTGCTGAGTTTCTAAGGTGTGTGATTGATGGAAAAGACATTGTTTTACATACTGCAGGAAATGCTATGAGAACATATACATATGTCGGAGATGCAGTTGGTGCAATGCTATTAACTCTTACTAGTGGAAAACAGCATCATTACAATGTAGCAAATATTAATAATCTAATCAGCATAAAAGACTTAGCAGAGCTGATTGCAGCGATGAATTCAAAAGGTACTACAAAAGTAGTTATTAAAATTAAAGATGAAGATTATAAGTACCTTCCGTTTAAATTGGGAATCATGAATGTTGATAAGATAATGAAACTTGGGTGGTATCCTCAAGTGGGCATAAAAGATACATTTAAGTATACATTGGATTCTTTTCTGCAGCAGGTATAGGTATGATAAATGAGCAATTATATATATGCTGGAGATTAACAAAAGCATTCATTCAGAGTATTCCCTTTTATCTGTTTAGGGTAGTGCCAATAAATCCTGACAGAATTGTTTTCACCACAATAGAAGGAACTACAGGGTTTACGTGTAACCCCAAGTACATCGCGTTGGAAGCGATAAAATTAATAGTTAGGGATAATAAAAAATATGAACTTATATGGCTTGTAGATGATACCACTAAGGTTTTTCCCGAGGAAATTAAAAAGGTAAAGAATACACTTATTAATAGGGCTTTTTATTTATCTACTGCAAAATTTTGGATAGATAATAGTAGAAAACAATTAGAATGCAGGAAACGCAAAGGGCAGATTTACATACAGACTTGGCATGCAAAGCTGGGATTTAAACCAACATGTTTAGACAGAGGAGCATCATTTTCGAGAATAGCCTATCTTGTCAGCAAACATGACTCTGACATGGTTGACTATTGGCTTTCAAATTCAGATTGGTACGATAACACCTTGAAAACAGGTTCTCTATATGAAGGGAAAACGTTAAGAACCGGCTCACCAAGATGCGATTGTTTAGTGAAAGCATCTAAAGAGAGAGAATTAAAAGACAAAATTAAGACTGGGTTAGTTGAAAGATTTGGATTATATCAAGATAACACCAAGAGTATTGATAATGTACATTTCCTCATGTATGCCCCAACTTTTAGAGGCGGAAATCAGAATATAGATAGAAAACTTGCTTCTGATCAGCATGCTCCTGATTATAATCTTTTACTATCATCTTTGGAAAAAAGATTTGGGGGAACATGGTTTATTTTACTTAGACTACATCCACAGATGACTGTGCGAGGAATTAAGGCAACAGATAGTAAAGATTTATATTCAAAAAAGTGCATAGATGTAAGCAAAGTCGATGACATGTATGAGATTCTTGCCGGATGCGATGCATTTATGACAGACTATTCCAGTTCAGCCTTCGATGCGGCAGTGATGAATATACCAATATTTTTATATTGTGATGATTATTCAGATTATGAAAATGAACGTGGAAAACTGCTTTGGGATTTGAAAAAACTTCCGTTCCCTATGGCTACAGATACAAGACAACTACAGCAAGTAATAGAAGAATTTGACGAAAATGCTTATCTTGCTTCTCTAAAAAGACTATGGGAAGAGAATAAAATTATTGAGGACGGCAAGGCAAGCAAAAGAGTGGTAGATTTTATCCAATCAACTAATTGATGAGTAAATAAAGCGTACCTTGATAATTTCATACTTTACATCGGAAAAAGAAAATGTTATATTTAACAGGCATTGTTCGTATGCATTTGAGGTATCTTGGGCAAATCGTCCGTGACTCCCATAATGATTTAGATGTTTAGAATATAACGATTTTCATTTTCGCTTTCTTATAAAAGTAAAATTACACATTACGAGGATCAGGATGACAAAGAAAATGCGAATGCTGTGTTACATTTGTTTAGAATGGCGAATAAGACATTGATTGATGAAATGAGAGGTGAGAATGATATGGTATATGAAGCATTTAGAGATGTATATGAAGAGCTTATCACTGAGGCAAAGGCAGAAGGAAAGGCAGAAGGAGAAGCTATAGGAGTGGCTAGTGGAGAAGCTAAGGGAGAAAAACGACAAAGAGAAACAGACCTCAAAATCTTCATAGAAGACAAAATCGAAGATGGAGTCCCAGCTGAAAAAATTGCTGCAAAGCTTGTTAAGTTGTATGGTTTTACTGAGAGCACAGCAAAGGAGTATGTTGAGAAGTATTCACCCGTTTCTGCTGAAAAGTAATTTGATAAAATTAAACATTATTCTAACAATAAGATAATTAAATTCCCGATGTGAAGTATAGAATGTACTTTATGTCGGGATTTTTGTTTTCAAATGGAGAATTAAAAATCAGTGAGCGATAAAACTAAATTAAATTGCCTGTCAGACAATGAATGGCAAGATTTAAAGAATATTATAATATTTGGCATTGGCCGCCAGGGTAAGAAGATGTTTCAGACTCTAGCGGATAATTTTAATATACTGGCCATTATTGATAATGATGAAAAAAAAATAGGAACAATCTACCAAGATTATAAGATAAAGAGACTTGACGATGTTGCTGAACTGATAAAAGAAACCAAGATAATAGTTACAACTTCACAATACTATTATAAAGACATTAGAAAACAACTTGAAGGAAAAGGACTTGTTGAAAATATCGATTTTGTAATGTATCAGCAGTTTATTACAGAATGGTTTTATAAATATCAGAAAAAAATATATTTGCTAAAAACAGATATATCACTAACGACAAGATGCACCTTAAATTGTAAAAACTGTATGCAATTCTTACCATATTGGGATGAAGTTGGTGAGAATTCACTTGAATCGATTGACGAAAATTTAGAGTGCTATTTTGATTGCGTAGACTATCTGTTTGATCTGGATATAGTTGGCGGCGAACCCTTTTTATATAGCAAATTATATGATTTTGTGGAACTGATAGGAAGAAATTATAGGGATAAGATAGGCTATGTTGGCTTTATTACAAATGGGACGATAGTTCCTAAGGATGAAGTTTTGGAACTGATGTCAAAATATAATTTTCAAGTATCTATAACGGATTATTCTCAGAATATTACATACAAACATCGGATACCGGAGCTGATAAAAAAACTTGAGCAATATGGCATTACTTATATGAGAAATATCAATATTGACTGGTTTGATTTTGGCTTCCCGGAGAAAAAGTATTGTTACGATGATAAATATGCGGTTACGCACATGGCAATATGCAATTCAATAGAGCATGTCCTGGATAATCAAAGATTATACTACTGTGGTCTTGAGTGGTCAGCTCAAAAAGGAAAACTATTTGAAGATGAGGAAAAAGCATACATAGACTTGCAAAGATTAAGAGGGAGAACACCAGAAGAAAGAAAACAGATTCTCGAAATGATACTAGGCAATATTGAAGGCGGGTACCTTGAGTTCTGCAAGTATTGTGGAGGATTTGGAATTGATAATAATAACAGGGTGAATACTGCAGAACAGATGCCACGGAGGAAGTGACTATGATTTTCACGGACTTAATAAATGGTATTAATAGGATAAAAGCTGAAACAGATGGATTGTATATATATGGAGCCGGCTTTTATGGTAAGGATATCTTTCGAGTATTACAAAACCACGGTATAGATATAAAAGGTTTTATTACAACTAATGGCAAATCCGATGGCCTTGTTTTGGGAAAAGATGTATATCCTGCGAAGGAAATAATAGAAAATAATGTTGGCGTGATAATTGGTGTTAGTGATACATATATTGATCAGGTTATGGAATATCTGAAAGAGCATAACTTCAATATGAATCACGTTATAAACGGTGGCAGATATATAACAGACACCGGTGGCAGAGAGGACTTACGTGATAGTAAGGCTTTGGAAATATCAACAATAATGGGATGCAGTGTTAATTGTCATTATTGCCCGCAAAGTTTATTTCTCCATACTTATTTTAAAGATGATAAGAATAGACAGCGCGTTATGACGATTGAAAACTTTCAGACAATATTAGATCATACACCGGATGATTGCATAATAGATTTTTCAGGTATGACAGAGCCATTTAATAATAAAGATTGCATAAAAATGATTGAAATGGCTTGTGATGCAGGCAGAAAAGTTTATTTATTTACTACATTAGCAGAAGTGGAGGAATCGATAGTTGAAAAACTGATAACTTTGCCGATATATTATATGACGCTGCACGTGGCAGACAAACTTGGATACGCGTATATACCTACGACAGAAGCATATTATAGAAATGTCGAGAGAGTTATTAATGCAAAAAAGAAAGATGGAACCCCTTTTGTAGATTTTATAAATGCACAGACCGATCCGGATGAGAGAGTTGCAAAAATTGTAGGCGATAAATATGAGATTATGCGTTCTGTTCAGAATCGAGCAGGAAATGTAAAAGATGAAACTGCTCAACACAGAAAAGAACTTATCAGACCAGACCAAAAGATAAAATGCTGCTTTTGTGGCGATGATTTATCAAATAGTGTCGTTCTTCCAGATGGGACAATGCTCATCTGCAATATGGATTATGGGATGAAGCATGTTCTTGGAAATCTGTATGAAGAAGACTATGACACAGTCAGAAGTAAGGGCGAGTTGCAAAGAGTTTTAAGAGCATTGAAATGTGAAGAGCAGATGGATGAGTTGTTATGTAGAAGCTGTTTGTTGGCGAGGATAGCAGATGATTGAGAAGCTAAAAACGTCTCAAAATGAAATATGGATTTATGGTACTGGTCGTTTAACCGCTTTATGGTGAATAATGAGAGGCAATATATGGTAGATGATGCTTTAGTTGTTGAAATGATTGGAAGATATAAAAGGGAATTCTCATTGTATAGGATGCAATATTTGACAATGGGGAGACTTTTGGATGAGCAATATATTCGATTCTTCTTGGAAAAATATCCTAGAGAAATGGTTTATGTTATTGGAGATAATTATCTTGGAATGCAGATGATCCATGTGCTTAAAGATAAACACAAGGATGTTTGTGTTGTAAATTATGGTGGCGGAGAAAGATGGGGAGAGAATACTGATGTACTTAGTGGGATAGAGCAGATTAGTATGGATGCTTTTTTTGATAGTTATTGTGAGGGTGTGGTAATCATATGTATTCTTAATGAAGGAGAAAGGTTGAGAAAACATATCTCTGAACGAGTTCCAATAGATAAAATCTATTTTGCAAATGAATTGATATTAGGGAGATGACTATGCTTTATATTACATATGGTAATGCGATTCCATTAACTGTTGGTGTCCATAAAAAGGTTAATAATCAAGTTGAAGTTTTTTCAAAATATTTTTCCAATGTTTATTTAATGAAAGTAGCATTTGGAATTGCATATCTATATTTCGAGGGTACTGTGATAGAGAAAAGGCTCGCCTTAGATACTAGAACGCAATTGGAGTGTGCTAAAGAGTGGATAAGGGAAAAGGCATTACATTATGTATATATTCGAAATAAACCGCCATTAGAAAAAGAGGTTATAGATTTCTTCAGTGCTATGAAAAACGATGGTGTGAAGGTATTAATGGAGTTTCCTAATTATCCAGTTGAAACAGAAATAATAAATAGACCACTACTTGCAGAAGATTTTTTAAACCGTCCTTATTTAAAAGATAATATAAAACTAGTGACTACATTTTCTGAAACTAATGATATTTATGGGGTTCCGGCAATTGTTCTTCATAATGGAGTTAGTTTGAAAGAAGAGAAGCAAAGAAGTGTTAGGGTAAGAAGCAAAGAAATACATTTATTGTCGGTGGCTACGATGATGAATCATCATGGTTACGAACGTCTATTAGAAACATTATTTAAGGGAAAGATGTCGGACTCCGGATATACAATAAAGTGTAAACTTGCTGGTGAAGGAAAAGAGGTTGAAAAGTATAAATCTTTAGTTCATGAATTGGGATTAGAAAATGACGTATTTTTTTGTGGAAAGAAGACAGGAAAGGAATTAGATGATTTATATGCATGGGCGGATATTGGTATTGGTGCATTAGGCATGTATAAATGTGGATATGATTCTGCGTCTCCAATTAAAACCAAGGAATACTGTGCAAGAGGTTTGCCATTTATATATGGATATGATGATATTGGATTTTCCGGAGAGGAAGAATATACCAGAAGAGTATCTAATTCAGATGAGGATATTGATGTCAATGTAATAATTGATCTCTATGAACAAACTGTTGGCCGTCAAGAAGTGATTGATGAAATGCGTGAATATACCATAAAGTATTTTACGTGGGATGTAGTTCTAAAACCTGTAATAGATTTTTATTTGGATGAACCACAGGTATAAATGATTTAAGTGAGGCATCATTAAGAATGAAAAAACCGATAGCTATATATGGAGTTGGAGTGATAGCTGAAAAAGTGATTGATTCACTTATGAGAAGTTTTGATATTATCTGTGTGGTAGATGGTAATCCTAAAAAAGCGGGAACATTATGGCATGGATTTTTAGTTGAAACACCGGATTCTTTGAGAGGTTTTTGCTATGATGTGGTTGTTACAGCGGCTGATAAGTATTTTTATGAGATAACCGAAAAGTTGCTACATATGGGTGTTTGCAAAAAAAATATATATCGGATACAGCATCAACAGTATGACCAGAAAGAGGAACTGTTATCTTATGAGTATATTTACGGGGGTGCTGGAAAAACTGTTAAGAATTTAGAAACACGGCCTGTTATGAATATAGTTATGATTTTTTGTGCCTTTTATTCAGTTTATACTATTAGATTGGTGAAAAATGTAAAAAGGCAACATCCTGAAATCAAATTTGGTGTATTTTCAAATTCTGAACGTTATGAGAATGAACTTGCAGGAATGGTAGAAGAGTTTTATGTTTATCATTCTTATGAAGAATTAGAGAATATACTGAGTGAAATGCCTAAATATACTGTGTTTCAATTTTTATGGATTGAAAACATATGGGTTGTATATAGAAATTATTTACGCAGTAAGTGTGAAAAGATGAATTTATGCATAGGAGGTAGTGATTTTTATAAATCTAGCTTAACAGAATTGGAGTATAAAAGAAAACTAATAGAAGTTGCTGATAGAATTAGCGGGGAAACAGATGATATAATAAATGATTTTTTGAAAGTTTACCCAGAAAAAGAAAATAGTATTGAAAAAGTAAATTATGGAGTAGATGTTTTAAGAACTATCGATTGCGTAGATGAGCTTAAGGTAAATATATTTAAACGTGTCAAAACTATTCCTAACGATAAGATAATTATTACATGTGGGTATAATGCTGGAGGCAGTCAGCAACATGGTGAAATGATTCGTGTATTGAATATGTTAAATACTGAAATTCTTGATGGTTTATTCTTGGTATTTCCGATGACATATCCTGAAAATCAGAATGAGTATATAGAAAAAATTGAGAATGAGTTATCTCAGAGTCGTTTGAATTATAAGATATTGCGAGATTTTATGGACGATGACGAAATGGCTTGTCTGGCAAAAACAACTTCCATTTTTTTGAATGTTCAGAAAACTGACCAGTTGAGTTCAACAATGTTGGAACAAATGTACGCTGGAAGCATTGTCGTCACGGGAAGATGGCTCAATTATGGAATGCTGAGAAACAATGGATTTAAATTTTGGGAAATTGAAAATATAGATGATTTAGCAAAGGTTCTTCCTAAAATTGTATATAATCTTGACAAATATAGTGAAGACAGCAAGCACAATAAGAAATTGGTTTATGAAATGTCATCGTGGGAAAAGGTCTCTTATAAGTGGTTGAATTTGTGGTTTAGATAGAAAAACTAGAGAGGTGTAAATATATGAAGTTTGCATTGATAGGTTGCGGAAGGATATCGCCTAATCACATTGCTGCAGCACAGGCGAATGAATTAGATTTTATTGCTATGTGCGATATTGATGAAAGTTGCATGGAAGATAAGGCATTAAAATTCAGACTTGGAAATAACGTAAAAAGATATACAGACTATATATTTATGCTTGAGGAAGAAAAGCCCGATTTGGTTTCCATATGTACTGAAAGTGGTAAACATGCCGCTATTGCATTGGAATGTATAAAACGGGGGGTTAATTGCATAATTGAGAAGCCAATTGCATTATCCATAAAAGATGCGGATGCTATAATTTCGGCGGCGATAAAAGAACATGTGAAGGTGTGTGCATGTCACCAGAATAGATTTAATAGATCAGTTCAAATTATAAGGGAAGCAATAGATATGAATAGATTTGGGCGTCTATTTTATGGTACTGCGCATGTTCGTTGGTGCAGAGATCATGAATATTATGATAGAGCTTCTTGGAGAGGAACATGGGAGCAGGATGGTGGAGCTCTTATGAATCAGTGCATTCATAATATCGATCTGCTTAGATGGATGATGGGAAGTGAAATTGATGAAGTTGTTGGAATGACGGATCGACTTAGTCATCCGTACATTGAGGCTGAAGATTTGGGAATAGCACTTATTAAGTTTAAGAATGGAAGCTATGGAATTGTTGAAGGAACAACAGATGTATATCCAAAAAATCTTGAGGAAACTCTGTATATTTTTGGAGAGAAGGGAACGGTAAAGGCTGGTGGGCAGTCTGTTAATGTTATTGAAGAGTGGAACTTTTCAGATATGTTGGATGATCCTGTCGCAGTAAAGGAAAGATTCCATGAAAATCCACCTTCAGTCTATGGATTTGGCCATAAACCATTATATGCAGATATGATTCACGCGATAAAACAAGATAGACAACCATATGTCAATGCAGTTGAGGGAAAAAAAGCTTTGGAATTGGTTTTGGCTATATATAAATCTGCTGCAACGGGAGAGATTATTAAGTTTCCTCTTAAAGATTGTGCAACTATTGATTTTAGAGGAAGGTTTGGAAAATGACATTTGAATTTAGGGATTTACATAGGCAATATGTAGCAATAAAAGATGAAATTGATTGTAGAATTCAGTCTGTAATTGATAAAGCTTCATTTATTCATGGCGAAGAAGTATCTGAATTGGAGAAGTTGTTGGCTGAGTATGTTGGCGTTAAACATTGTATTACTTGTGCAAATGGAACAGATGCTTTAGAACTAGCGTTAATGGCATGGGGGATTGGTGAAGGAGATATCGTTTTTGTACCGGATTTTACGTTTTTTGCAAGTGGTGAAGTCGTTTCTGCTGTTGGGGCTGTTCCGGTATTTGTAGATGTTGATAAAGAAACATATAATATGAGTCCTTGTGCGTTAGAACGAATGATAGTGCAGGTGGAATCAAGCAAAGGACGACCAAGAGCTGTTATTGCTGTTGATTTATTTGGGCAAACTGCAGATTACAATGAGATACGGAAAATAACAGATAAATATGATTTATTATTATTAGAGGATGGCGCGCAGGCATTTGGGAGCAAATCATGTGGAAGAAGAGCATGTTCATTTGGAAATATATCAACAACAAGTTTTTTTCCAGCTAAGCCATTTGGGTGTTATGGAGATGGAGGAGCTGTATTTACTGATAATGATGATTGGGCGGAGCTTATTAGATCATATTGTGTTCATGGCAAAGGGAGCAATAAATATGATAATGTTAGGATAGGGATGAATTCGAGGCTAGATACCATACAAGCTGCAGTTTTACTTGCAAAGTACAATCAATTTGAAAACTATGAATTAAATTTTATACAAGAACTGGCTGTTGATTATAACTCCAGATTAGAGGGGATAGTCGATATTCCTGTTATAAATGAAGGAAATTTTTCAAGTTGGGCTCAGTATACTGTAAAAGTTAGAAGCAATCATGAGAGAGAAAAACTAGTCTCGGATTTAAAAAAAGCAGGTATTCCAACAGCTGTTTATTACCCAAAGCCAATGCATAGTCAGTTAGCTTTTAGGGAGTATAAGTATAGTGATAATAATTATCCTAATGCAAATAGCTTGTCAAGCACAGTTATTTCGTTGCCATTTCATCCATATATGAAAGAAAATGAAGTTGAGTTGATTGTTAAGGAAATTAGAAAATCGATAGGAAGATAAGATGGATTTTTTTGTTCATGAGAGTAGCTATATAGAGGAAAATGTTGAAATTGGAAAAGGAACGAAAATATGGCATTTCTGCCATATTCAAGCAGGAGCAAAAATTGGAGAAAATTGTTCTTTGGGGCAGAATGTTTATGTGTCTAGCAATGTGAAAATAGGTAATGGCGTAAAAATACAGAACAACGTTTCAGTTTATGAAGGAGTTGAGTTAGAAGATAATGTTTTTTGCGGACCTTCATGCGTATTTACTAATGTTCTTATTCCTAGATCAAAATTTCCTAAGGGCAAAGATAATTATAAAAAAACATTAGTAAAAAATGGAGCTTCGATTGGTGCAAATGCAACGATTATATGTGGGCATACTATAGGGATAGGTGCAATGATTGCGGCTGGAGCAGTTGTTACGTCTGATGTGCCTGATTTTGCTTTGATGGTAGGAGTGCCAGCTAGACAAGTGGGGAGTGTAGATATGGAGGGGCAGATTATAAGTAGGATTAAATAAATATCTTATTTAAGATGCTGATATGTATACTTTTGTAGTCTTAGCATGAGTGTTTGTTAGGAGATGGTTTCAAAAGATTTGAGAAATGATAATAATGAAATCCTCATTCATAGTGATTACCACTATGACTATAATATGTATCCTGTACATTCCAAAAATAAAGAGAGAGCACATAGGATAGTTAAGGAGTATAGCTTGGGCAAAATAAAACTGTGGGGTATTTGGAAAGCTTAGCATTGTTAAGCGGGTGCAAATGTGTAGCGATGGATTCTGTAGGTCTTCAAAGAGAGGCTTTTTTGCCCAAAAAAGTGTGTTACTGTTTTAGATTTTGCTGTTTGGCCTGAAACACTTGTGGATGGCAGAAAAGTGTTGGGATCACCTTATGAAAAGGATTTTTTGGATAAGATATGTGAGGAACAATTTATAAACGAAAAATATTGTCCATTTGGTGATGGACATGCTGCGGATGTGATTATTAATGGGATTACGAATATATTATAGTTTTTGTCGTCTTTTAAATGTCTATAGGCTATTCTAATTGTGAGGATTATAAGTGTGAATAATTATTGGGACCCTTTTGAGTACAATAAACTAAAATTATTGCTAAATCCAGGGAAAGTTGAATCTATATTAAAAGTTAGTAAAGGTGAAAAACAATACGATGATTTGTTTCCAATAAGTATTGATTTACATCTTACTACTGCGTGCAATTTGAAATGTTCATGGTGTACAGATCAACTATTGATGAAAAAAGTGTCAACTATGGCAACGGAAAAGGCGTACTCTTTATTGGACGAATTTGCCGCTCATAATACTGGAGTGACATTGGAGGGCGGTGGAGAGCCGACTTTACATCCACATTTTTCTGAAATAGTTGATTATGCTTTTAATAAAGGAATTTGTTTGGGTTTAATTACAAATGGAGTAAGAAATATTGATAAAGATATTTATAAGTTTCGGTGGGTAAGGGTATCATTGGATTCGTGCAATGAAAAACAGTATTTACAGGAAAAAGGAAAGAATTATTTCTCTGAAGTTTTGAAAAATCTATCCAATTTTTCAAAAGCAAGAAATCCGCAGAAAACATTTTTGGGTGTGGGGTATGTTATTACAAAGAGAAATATGGAGTATTTAGAAAAACTGATTGATGAGTTGGATGAAATAGGGGTGGATTATATATATTTTAGGCCAGTTGAAGAGGCAGAGGATATTCTGCCATCTGTGGAAGAAATGCTCAATCTAAAGAAAGATTTATTAAACTGGACAGAAGGAAAACGAATAAAGCACCTTATAAACATTTATGATCGTGTGGTTAAAAATAATAATCATTTACCTTGTGTAGCACATTCTTTGACGTCGATAATTCATGCAGATGGTACGGTTAATCTTTGCGAGAAAAGAAGGCATGATGAAATATGCTTGGGTAATGTGAATGAGACGTCATTCGAAGAACTATGGAATTCGGATATTCGTAGACTGGCATCAAACAAACTTTTATGCGCAGATTGTCAAAATGGATGTGATGTATGTAGGGTAACAGGTTTTAATGATGTTTTTTACAGATTACAAAATATTAATACTAGTCAGTTTATATGAATGTTAGGAATAGAGTAGCAGGAGGAAGATATGGTAATTCCATTTGATGAAGAGTGTAGGAAAAGATATTATGGCTTATTAGACAAAGTATTTGATTCAAATATGTGGTCAGATGGTAAGATGCAAAGACAATTCGAGAGCATGTTTGAAGAATATTGTGGATTGGGGAGTTGTGCAGTATCTAGTGGTGGAACAGGGCTAATAACAATTTTGGATTACATTGGTATTGAAGGAAAAGATGTTGTTGTACCAGCAAATACGTTTTGGGCTACTGCGCAAGCGGTAAAAAAATGTGGCGGTAATGTGGTATATGCGGATTGCAACAGAGATGATTTGTGTCTTTCGTTAGAATCTTTGAAAAATGTTGTGACACCAAATACTAAGGCAGTAATTGTTGTACACATTGGTGGACATATCGCCTTTCAGATAGAGAAGATAAAGGAATTCTGCAATCAAAATAGCATTTATCTGATTGAAGACTGTGCCCATGCGCACGGAGCAGACTGGAATGGGAAAAAGGCTGGTTCCTGGGGATTTGCAGGAAGCTACAGCTTTTATGCTACAAAAACACTGCCGTTGGGAGAAGGCGGTATGGTTGTTAGTAGTAACAAAAAATTTATTGAATTTGCTAAGAAATATCGCAATTATGGCAAAGAAGTGATAGAAGGTCACGTGACATATCCAATCAAGAATGGATTCAACTATCGAATAAATGAAATGACCGCAGCGTTAGGAATTGTTCAGATGGAACAATTTGATAGGATACTTGAGTGGAAAAGGTGTCTTGCAGAAAAATATGATAAGGTGTTCGAAAATCGTGTGCACTTCCCGGAAGGGATGACTTCTGGATATTATAAATACATAGTTTTTGATTATGAATTGACAGAAGTAACAGGTCAGGTGTTTGGTTATGATGATTTAGGATACAGAATTGAAGGTAAGAGCATAGAATTACCGAATAGTGAATGGGTAGTAAAACATCATCAATGTGTTCCTATTTTTTATGGCTGGGATAAAGCGGAACTTGATTCTGAAGAACTTAGAAAGTGCCTTGTGAGGTAATGATAAATGAATGAATTGATGAGTGTGATAATTCCAATCTATAATGTGGAACGTTATTTGGAGAGGTGTTTGAACAGCGTAATCAATCAATCGTATAGGAATCTTGAAATAGTTCTTGTAGATGATGGTTCAACAGATAAATCTGGCAAGATATGTGATGACTATGCTTTTAAAGATGATAGGATAGTAGTTATTCATAAAGAGAATGAGGGGCTTGTTAGAGCAAGAAAAAGTGGATTAGAGATAGCTCGAGGAGAGCTTATTGGCTTTGTTGACGGGGATGACTATATAGATTCAGATATGTATAGTTCCTTGAAAAATAATATGGATAAGATCCAGGCAGATATAGTTAGTTCGGGATACATTATTGATGGCAGAGGCATTTTTAATAATAGGAGTAACCTGTATGAAGTGTCAGCTAATAATCGAGCTTCTTTGATAACAGAAAGGATAAACTGTGCTGATGATGCTATAATTGCTTCACTATGTGTGAAACTATTTAGGAAAGATATTATAAAAAAAACATATGTGATGGTTCCTGATAGTCAATCGTATGGTGAGGATTATATCTGTTTTTTGGCTTGCCTTTTGTTTTCAGGTAAGATAAGCGTTATGAATAAGGCTTTTTACCACTATACAGTTCGTGAAGATTCTATATCACATAGATCATTTCCAGACATGATAATGAATGAGGCTTCTTTGTGTGGAACTATGAATCGATTACTGATGGCAGAGTATAGGGGAGAAAACTTTAATGAAACTATCGATAACAGATTATGTAAATTTTTATTAACTGAGATTAGTCATTTAAAACATAAAACGGATGACTGTTTTAATAATCAGCTATATTCATTTCCGAAAGTTGAAATGCTGAAAAACCACAAAATAGCATTATATGGAGCTGGTAAGGTTGGACAAGACTATTATATCCAAATTTCTAGATATAATAATTGTCATATTGTCTTATGGGTAGATATGAATTGGGAAAATTATGAGTTTGATTATTGTGAAGTGGTTAATCCAAAGGAACTATTAAGTGAAGCATATGATTATGTAATAGTGGCTATTAATCAGAAAAGTGTTGCGGATGAGATTAAAGGTGCGTTAATTTGTGAAGGAATTAGTGAGAATAAGATTATATGGGAAAAACCAAAACATAATTTCTGATTAAAATCAGTAAGATATAGAAATAACTTTTTGGGAAAGAATTCATTCTTTATTGGAATAGCGAGAATCTAATAATTTTAATACGTGATATCAAAATATCATTTTACTGGTGGATGATAAAGATAGGAGTATGCGACCATATGGAAAACAACATAACAACATCGCTATTTCATTATACAAACAGTATTGATGCATTAAAAGGAATAATATCAGAAGGATTATTTGCTAATTATTGTGCTGAAAAGTTTTCATTCAACAGTCAAGAGGAAACAGTTGGTGTTCCGATGATTAGTTTTTGTGATATCCCCTTGAAAAGAATAGATGGATTTACTGAGAGATATGGTAATTATGCTATTGCATTATCAAAGGATTGGGGATTGGAACATAGGATAAATCCTGTGTTTTACGCGGCTAATGAAGATGTTATAGCAGGTTTGTGGTTTTGGCGTAATTATACACAAAAGATTAAAGATGATCTTGCAAAAGTTGGGAGTGATGGCAAGAAAATATCATTTAGCCTAGAGGCAGGTCCTATTCCGGGACTTGCAGATTTTTTTAATTATGGAAATGCAAAAGAAGCAATGCTTATTTTTTATGCGTTAATCAAAAAGTATGAAAGTGAGCATAAGGGAACTATGCAGACTAATTACATAGAGAGCGAATGGCGCTATGTTGTAAAAGAAGATGATAATATAAAATGGCTGTGGGGAGAAGATTCCTATAGAAATTGGCGAGGAGATGGAAAGCATAAACCAGAGCCATCAAATGAGTTAAAGAAGAGAAGGCTAGGATTCTCGGCCTCAGATATAAAACACATAATTATTAAAGATGAAATTGAGCGTACAATTCTTATAGATTGGATGGGTGATTTAGCAAGTATTGGCGGTGGAAAGATTTTAAATGATGATGATAAGAAATTGCTCATATCTAGGATTAACTCAATGGAAGAAATAAGAATGGATTATTAGTGGCTGTTTTTTTCTATGAACCAATTAGGAATCATGAGAGATTGTTTTTGGGAAATAATTGTATTTGCTCAATAAAGAATGTATTCCGCTAAAAAAATCCTCGTTGAATTTATGATTGTCGCAACGTAAAGTGGCGGTTGGTATTGATGATCTTAATGCTGATAGCAGCTGCTTCCTTAAAAATGGAGCTTTTTTATGTTGACGGTTTTAAATTAAAGAGAAAATGCCTTAAAGATATTCCTTGAGGCAAATTGATAAGATATTTGCTTGGCGTTATTGACATGATATATTACAAGCGGTCTTTCATCGTAACAATATACGATGGAGTTTGCCTTTATAACTGACATATATCCAAAGAAGAAATCATTACAATTAGAGAGAGTTTGGAAATATAAGTTGTTTTCTGTTATGAAAGATCTTTTATACATTTTGTTCCATGGAACAGGCATCCAAAAACTAAACGCATCTTCACCAAGTTCTTCTAGTGAAAAGACACGGTCAGTAATACCGCTAATTCTTTTGGAGCGGATAGGACTTGTTTCATTATTTGAGGTGTCAAGCATTAAAAGATTACAAACACAGACGTCTGCGTTTGCTTGATCTAGGGTATTGGACATGGATAGAAGAAGGTCATTATGAAATAAATCATCGGAATCTAAAAAGATAATATATAGTCCTGATGATTTTTGGATTCCGAGATTTCTACATTCCGCTGCGCCAAGATTGTGGTCTTGACGAAAAAGTTTAAATCTTGAATCGAACCTGGAAAATGTTTGCTCTGTAGAAATGGTCAGTTCATCAGTTGAGCAATCGTCAATCATTAGTACTTCGAAATCTTTTTCTTTTTGTCCCAATAGGCTCATAAGAGTTTTATAAAGCTGCGGACCGGTATTGTATATTGGCATTATGACAGAAATTTTTGGCATAATCTTTTTCCCGAGGATTTGTTAATATAATAGTAAATGGGTTTACGGAATTTGCTAAACATAATTATATCAAATTGCAATTGTTGATTGCAAATAAGTATACATGTGCATATTTAACATAACAACAGTAAGGTGGCTTAAATGACAATTAGTGACAGAATTTTTCAAGTTTTAGAAGAAAAGAATATATCGCAGAAAGATTTTTCGATATTGACGGGAATACCGCAAAGCACAGTAAGCGATTGGAGAAAAAAAGGAACTAATCCTGCTGCGGATAGGATTATGATCATCTGCAAAGTTTTAGAAGTGAGCCCGGAGTGGCTTCTTTCTGGCATACAGGCAGATGGAACCAGAGGCAATCAGTTGGATTGGTTTGTTATTGATAGAAAGTCAGAGGTGGGGCAACTAATCGAGACATATAATAAACTTAAGAACAACCAAAGAATAAGGCTCCTGGCTTATCTGGAAGGTATTTTAGGAAAATAATTTACAAAATCCGTAAAATGGATATAATTTTAATAAACACTATTTTGATCGTAGGTGTCAAGAAATAGGAAGGAAGTTATGAAAGAGATAAATGAGTAATAGTTATAAAAATGTACCTGATGAAATGTGCGTTATGATAGATAACTTACCAATAGAACAACCTATAACAGGGATAGTATATAGAGTATCCAAAAGTGGAATAATAGATGAAGGAACATTTGACAATACATATTGTGAAATGTTAAATGGAACTACGGGATTAAAAAAGGACTTAAGTGAACCAGGGACTTACTCAACATCTGTATATTTAACTCCGGATAGTTGTTTCAAATTTATTAATTTTTTGGCGAAGAAACATAGAGATAAGTATCCATCTCCTGCTGTCATTTTTGGAGAAATATGCTATTCTGACGGAAGAGCACAGCTTACTACTGAACGAATACAGAATTATCCGGAACCTGTTCACGTGGATTGGTGGATTTATACAGGGAAAGAATCTGAAGTGGCTAAGAGATTCAATTATTATGTTGCAGGTGAATAAAGATGTTTGAAAAATTTAAGTTTTTAGGAAAAATGAGTATTGAACGTGTTCTTTTTAGTTTTGAAAATGAGCCTATTGTATTTATATGTAAGAATAAGAGTGGTATTAGATATATCTGCATAAATACGGGTTATGGATATGAGCCTAGTTGGCTCTTGGCTCGATCGTCAAAAAGAACAATAATTAAAATGCTTAGGGATGAAATCTCTGTTTTAGAAGCTATGGCAGAGTCTTTATATGATATTGTCTTTATCCATGAAACTGAAGGTGAAATAAGGTGCGAACGATTACCTTTTACATCAATTGATGAAAAAGAACTACCAGATGCAAATGAAAAGCTTCAAAATGGAAATATTTCAGATTATATCCAACAATTGGAAAATGAAGAAATATCAAAGGACTATGTGTGTAGTAGAAAAGAAAAAATGATTATTAATGAAGTATTTACAGCCCCTGAAAGCTCAATTATTGATTATGATAATTATTGCAAATCTAAAAAAATGGGCCAAATAAAGAGTTTTATCGAATATGCAGAGGGATGAGATGAAAGTTTTTTGTCAGAATTTAATTATTAATAGAATAGTTTTTGAAAGAAATATGAAGGAGATGGACAATTCAGGAATCGAATTGAGTATCGTTCCCAAGGTGGCTCAAAATCGAGATGAGAACAATAAAAGAGTTAGGTTAGAGACGGAGATAATTATAGGAGAAAAAGGAAAGACTTCGTTTTGGTGTGAGATGAATATTATTTCGATTCTTAGCTGGAGTGGAGAGACACATAATTTTGATGAAGAGATTATAAGATTAGGAATTCCCTATGTTATGTCCTTTGCTAGAGTAAAGGTGATTGAATTATGTCAGCAAGCGGGTGTGAAGCCGGTCTATTTGCCAGAACTGGAGTAGACAGTGGTGACAGGCACCAATGTCGTGGTTTGCACTTCACTTATGGAATGCTTGCCAACGACAGCAATTGAAGGTTTTATGCATAAGTGTGTTGTTATTGTACCAGATACTGCAGGCATTTCAGATTATATTGAAAACGGGAAGAATGGATTTATTTATAAATGTAACAATAAGGAAGCGCTCGCAGAGTCTATAAAATATGTAATCGATAATCGAGAAGCTATGGCTGAAGTTAAGGAAGAAGCTAGAAAGACTTACGAAAGATTTTTTCAATACGATTCATTGAGAAAAGCGTTTCTTAAAGAGCTGTCAATAAAAGAATAGTTAGTTAATGTTCAGAGGTAGCAGGAAGCGCTACGCCGCTGACTGCGTAAGAATATGATTCAGGAGTGAGCGCATTCCTCGCCGTAGGCGAATTGGAATGAATGCGCGAATTCGTTACTGGAGAGAGCTGCAGCGAGTGAACAGTAACAATAGTTATACAATTTGTGTACATTGAAATTATGATACTTTACATGAGCAAATAAAAGTGGTATCGTAGCATCTGTAATTTTCTTCATACGTGGTATTCAGGCAATTCGCCAGATTATTCCCAAAAGTTGAATGGATTATATGATGTGATGGTATGAAGTATTTCTTGAATTTCATTTTTGCTTCATTTTTCTTTTTCCATGTATGTTGGAAGTTGCAAATAAGACAACATACGGAGGAAAATGTATGGAAGTAATTTATTCAGATACTGCCTACGATGACGCTTTCAGAACTATGGAAACAGAATGTGATGATCTTGTTATTCCATTTGTGAATCATATGTTTGGAGAGAAGTTTGATAATACGGCAGTAATCAAAAGATTAAGAAATGAACACTTTATTGAAAAAGAAGATGGCTCTGAAGAAAGGCGTGTCACTGACTCACATTTTGAAATAATATCATCGGAGATTACAAAGAGATATCATTTGGAATGTGAGAGCAAGAAGTATGATGGTACTATTCTTGTGAGAATTTTTGAGTATGATGCTCAAGTTGCAATTGACGAGGGAGATAGGAATATTGAGAGGCTACGTGTGAAATTTCCTAATTCTGGATTACTCCTTCTAAGAAAATCAGGAAGAGCACCGTCAAAAGCCTCTATCGAAATGGAGATGCCTGATGGGAATGTGGCATCGTATACAGTACCTATTATCCAAATGTCAGATGTTACTTTGGAAGAGATTTTTGTTAAAAGGCTGTATCTTTTGATTCCGTTTTATATGTTTAATTATGAGGAAAGATTAAAATAAATACGGATGAAGAAAAGTTATCATCGATGTTTAATGAGTATAGAAATAAAATGTACCCTATAAGGTGGACATTTAAGACAAAGGGAATAAAAGTTCAGTCTGCATCAAACGATGTTATGATGAACTGTAAAACTGCTTGATGGATCCACATTTACATACAATGTCAAAGGGGTAAAATCCCTGATTCTGGACAACTGGATGAGGGGAATGATTCTGGACAATGGACATTGTATAGAAGGTAAAAACCCATATTTGTGTACAGACTAAGCATGTATACAATCCCATTTCATGGACGGTAGAAACTTGTATGAAATCCAGTTGAATGGACACCTAAAGATGGTTTATTACAGCACAGAAA
>NZ_FOKR01000027.1 GCF_900112195.1 Butyrivibrio sp. YAB3001 | reverse complement strand
CCTTCCTATTCTGTCAAGCCTGAAAATACGATTTTTACTGGCTTTGACGATTTTGTTTTTCCTCAAAACAGGAGCCAAAGGTGATGAATTGTCATAGTATCCTGTACTGAATAGCTGATTTAAGGTAGCACTAATAAAGCATCCTCTTGTTTGCTCTATAAAGGCCTTTTTTCCTTTGATTAACTATGATGGCTAACCTTCCGTGTCTAAAGGGATCGTGTCCCAACTTCCTTCGTCCAGCCAATTCATACACCAAGTGCCAGCAAAGCTCCTACACAGGGTCATGCCCTAGGGATAAAACCACCGCCAGCTACAGCTCTTGTTTGTTGTCCTTTACTGACCAATCTACGCTTTGAATGGTACCGATAAGTCGGTGGACGCAATCCATCCTGTTGTAAGTTGGTAGCTATGTTATGCAGAAGACTCGCTCCTGCTGTTACTGGATTCCTCTCCGGAATCCTGACCAACCACCGATAAGTTTCGGTAGCTCGGCAGGATTCCGGAATATAATTCTTACTTATGCAGCCACTATTTCTGCTTCTTCAAATCTCTTGATATCATTAAGCATCTTCTGTGGATCGTAGGTGATTCCCTTCTTCAGGATTGTAAATATGATCCTAAGAAGCTTACATGCTATAACTATCAACGACTGCATCTTCTTTAGTGGATTTTTCGCTCTGGTAGTGTAATACTCATGTATATACTGGAATTCTGGAGCATGAGCCACTACCGATTTAGCTCCCTGAAACAGCCAGGTTCGCAGTTCTTTGCGTCCTCTATGGCTTATCTTTGTTTCGCCATTATGCTTGCCTGAACTGTTGGCTACAAGATTTAATCCGCTGAGTTTCTGTATTTCCTTTGCATCATCAAATCTTTCAATGTCTCCCATTGAAGATATGATTCCAGCCACTATGTTCTGTCCAAGTCCTGATATTTCAAGGATGTTCTCTGCATGGGGTATTTCCATACATTTTTCATTGATTGCAGCTTCAACTGTCGCAAGCCTCTCATCCAATGAGATGATATCTTCAACATGACACTTTACTGAATATCTGTCCGGCTCTGATCCTTCTTTCTTGCCTATGCTTACGCAGGCATACCTGAAAATCTCAGCAGCCCTGCTATAGCCGCGTCCTCTAAGCTTAGCCTTGTGCCATATATCTCTGATTCCATCTTCACCCAGCCTGATTATATCTTCTGGAAACGGTGCAACCTTAAGTATCTCCATTGCAAAGCTGCCATCTGTTTTCCCAAATGCGTCCTTATATTCAGGGAAGTAAATCTTCATCAGCCTGTGTAACCTGTTTATGCTGCGGATCCTGTTCTCAGCAAGCTGGCTCCTTAGAAGTGAGAGACTACGCAGATCAGCGTAGATGCCCTCCGGAAGATATGGCATACCGTAGTTTCCGTTCATAACAAGGTTTGCAATGACCTTGGGATCTTTTCTGTCATCCTTAAGCTGGCTGTTATCCTCGATTTCTTTTGTCTGTTTTACTGCATATGGATTTACCTGCACCACACTGATACCATTGCTTATCAGCCATGTTGCCACGCAAAACCAGTAATGACCTGTAGGTTCAAGTCCAAGTACTATCTGTTCCTTACCATTTACTGCAGCAAGGTCTACCATCCAAGCTTTTGCGGCTTCAAATCCTTCCTCGTTGTTAAGGAAAGAGAATGGCTTTCTGCTGAGTTCTCTGCCTTTTCTATCTATAGCCCTCAGATAGTGGGTTTCACTGCCTATATCGCATCCAACTATAAGCATGTCATCTGATATAAATGAGAGCTTGGCATTCTTATCAAACTTTCCTGATGTCTCCAGATCATGCCAGGTCTTAGCCTGCAATGTATTTAAGAGATCATCCACTCTGGTTTGTCTTTCTTCGGCAGATAAAGTATTTATCACCGAAAAGTTGTTGCTTACTTGATTTTTGTTGTTCTTTGCCTTAGCATTCATGTTAGATACCTCTCGTATTCTTGGATTATTACCAACTGCCAGGTCAGTAACAATCCAACTTTACTTGAGGTATTCTTTTTAGGTCAACCCCTGTTTATATCTTACAGGAAGCTCCTTTGTTTTTAACTATGTTCTCTTGTTATTGTTAGATTACCACGCTGCATTTCATCCAAAATGTACACCAGTCATTACTACTTATATTTGCCATTTTTACTACCTTTTCACTGACAAATAGTTTTATTATTTTTCCTTTATCAGCTCTACCACGATTCCCTGTACTATTAGTCCTATAATTGTTGGCAGAAGTTTTTTCATATGGATTCCCTCCTTTGTTTTTTACTATGTTTTCTTGTTACTGCTAGATTATCACGCTGCATTTCATCCAAAATGTACACCAGTCATTACTACTACTTATATTTGCCATTTTTATTACTTATTCACTGACAAATAGGTGTATTACTATTCTTGATCAGTTCTACTACGATTCCCTGTATTATTAGTCCTATAATTGTTGGCAGAAGTTTTTTCATATTGATTCCCACCTTTGTCTTTAACTATGTTCTTTTGTTAATGCTAGATTATCACGCTGCATTTCATCCAAAATGTACACCAGTCATTACTACTTATATTTGCCATTTTTACTACCTTTTCACTGACAAATAGTTATATTATTTTTCCTTGATCAGCTCTACTACGATTTCCTGTACTATTAGTCCTATAATTGTTGGCAGAAGTTTTTTCATATGCATTCCCTCCTTTGTTTTTTACTATGTTTTCTTGTTACTGCTAGATTATCACGCTGCATTTCATCCAAAATGTACACCAGTCATTACTACTTATATTTGCCATTTTTATTACTTATTCACTGACAAATAGGTGTATTACTTATTCTTGATCAGCTCTACTACGATTCCCTGTACTATTAGTCCTATAATTGTTGGCAGAAGTTTTTTTTCATATGGATTCCCTCCTTTGTCTTTAACTATGTTCTTTTGTTAATGCTAGATTATCACGCTGCATTTCATCCAAAATGTACACTATGCCATAACTACTTATATTTGCCATTAAATTACCACCATATGTTTTATCTAAAACGTACAGTATATATCTTGTTGATAATTCTTTAACAGCATTTCTAACATTTTCCACCATCTTAAATTTAATTTTGTTCTTTGTATAATTTTAGTGTACAACCCCTTATTTCATTCAAAGTGTACACATTCGTTGTTGTTTAAAATGTTTCCATTGTGCCCAAGGGGACGTTAACTTGTTTTAGTTTATTATTTATCATTTTTTAATCTATTATTCATATTTTATTGATATAATAAAAATACATTTGGAGGTATATATATGCGAAAAAGCCATGCAGACACAAAAGAAGATATCAATCGAATAATTGATTTAATGAACCAGCCAAATGGGACTTCTTGTGATGAGTTGTGTTCTAAAGTAGGTATGAAACGTCAGTCTATATACAAATATATAAAAGAGATTGAAAACATGGGATATGTAATAGATAAACCATCAAAAAAAAATCTCAACAAATATCACATTATTTCTAACGACGCAGAAATGCTCCAATACACTTCCATCGATTATGACATATTAAGAAAAAATGTAATATTAGAAATAATAAAAAGTTCTGATCGGATAAAAGACTCAAAACTTTTAAAGCTTATTTTATTTTGCCCTGAAAAACGCAAACAAAAGAATGAAGAAATTGCACTACCTAAAAATAATCAGGGAGAAGATTCTACTTCTACAATACATGAAGAAAATGATGAAGAAAAGATCATACAATATCCATTAGATGTTGGTGTTGTCACTTACTATAAATTATTAAATTCGCTAATAAAAAACAAATATATAAAAAAAGATAAAAAGTATGCTTACTATAGCTTAGCCGATAATAATACTGTAATCTTCCACAAGATTACTTCTAATGATATCGATAATTTAATAGCCAAACTAGAAAACATATCAGAGGGAACTCTTGCACATGACCATGTAAGTGGTTTATTATCTCGCCTCGCTCCATATGTAGAATATTTCGACGATAATAATTCAAGTAAGCCAAGTATTTTTCTACGAAATGGATTGAATCGAAAAAAATATGCAGAATCAATAGAAACATTAAGTAAGCTCCTTATCCATGACAACTATAGAAAAAAAAGACTCAAAATCGAATATGTCATAGATTCAAATAGGACAACTGAACTATTATTTTCATTAGGAATTATAGTCTACTATATGGAAGAAGATTCGTTTTATTTATATGGAAAAGCACAGGGTGTAGAAATAATTCTAAATATGTCTAAGATTAAGGCCATTGAAATAACAGAAGATGATAATAAAATCAAATACCAACGTTATATTGATTCTCTTGCAGCAAATGTAGGAATTTCTTCTCCACAATCATCATCTTCTAAAAAAATAGAAGTTGAAATTCATTTCGATAATAGACCCGATATAAAAAGACGTTTAAATGCATATAAAAATAACCGTCCAAGCGCAGATATTACTTATGATACAGATATAACACTAAAAGATATTATTCCTGACAGCCCAAATTTTGAAAGATTCCTTAGATCCTTTGCAACTGGAGTTAAAAGCATATCCCCTCCAGAAATAAAAAATAGGATATTAGAATCTGCGCGAAAACAACTATTGCAATATGAGGAATTAAATAAATGAACTATAAATTGCCTTTACTTAGATTACAACAATATATTACATATCTAGACAAAAACATTTACTCATCCCCCGTCTGCATATCTTCATTACATGATTTATTGCACTTACCAATCCAACTAGTAAGAAACGATTTTGCTGAAATATTAGCATGGTCTGTAAAAATGTCTGAAATCACAGATGAAATACTATCATCTGACAATATACGTTCAAAAAATGTCAGCCCATTCTCAGAATGGACTAATTTTTGTGTTGATTCTGACATATCTAATGATGAATGTATTACACTAATTGAATACTGTAAAAATGAAGGAATAAATACTAGCAATAAAAAGGAATTTAAAAATATCATTAAATCCGGGCGTTTTGATCATATAAATCTCTATATACAGAAAGATTATTCTTCATGTTTTTATATTCCAATGACATACGGAGAACACTTGCTATTCACAGAACTCTCCAAAAAAGAACCTGATCTTTCAATATTATCTAATCCCTATAAGGAACTTTTTTATGTAAAAAACAGTTATCAATATGATAATGATGATTTTATCAGAAGCAACGAGGCTCTTGATTTTATAGCACAAACTCAGAACGCTATCGAAAATCGGAAATTATTAAAAATATCCCGTCTTTCAGTTCGTAACCCGGAAAACTTAAAGACTGAAAAAGTAATTCCAATAAAGATTAGTTATAATTCCGATAATAATCAGTATTCGATAATTGGCTTTACTCCCAATAAAGAATCAGCACTTAAAACAATTTTCAAAAATGACAATTTTACTATTGTATCTATCAGATTGGAAAACATAAAAGAAATTAAATTAGTCAAGGACATCCATATATCTGACGAACAATTTGAACAGTTAACAAAAAAAATAGAGGATCTTTCCCCTAATGTTTGGGGCAATTGTTTTGATGAACCACCGCTCGAAATAATTGTACGATTTAGTGATCACTACCGAGTATGGAAAAAAGTCCATATGGCAATCGATGATATACATACTAATGGAATACTTGAGGAAAAAGACGGTTATTTATATTACAAAGACACTATATATGGTAAAAGCAGTTTTAGACTGTGGCTGAATTCATTTGGTAGCTCCGCTATCGTTATCCAGCCCAAATCGCTCCAAGATGAAATCATAAAAGATTTGAAAGCAAAAATTGAAAGGCTTGAACATTGAGTTCAAGCCTTTCAATCCATATTAGTACCTAATTGTTACTGCGTAATATACGCGTGTGCAATATCATTTCTTTGGTTTGATATTATCTTGGAATACAATCCCAGTTTTCAAAACAAATGATTTGCTTTCAGACGGTTCAGAAATCCTGATTTGTTTTACATTTCTCATATTATCTGATACAGAATCGATAAATCCCGTCTTATTTTTATTTAAGAATTTCATAGTAAATTCCTCCTTTTTGTATGGTCAATTGTTAAAGGGTTCCAGTCTTCATGCACTTTCCACCATGTTTAGCAATCGCCGTCATTACTCCCAATGCAGTAAAAGCTGCCAAAATTAATGCATCTTTCCCCAAGCGCTTCCAATCAAGGACCTCAATATCAGAAGCATCATCATCTTGATTTTCATCGGATTCACTTTCTGTCATTACCAATACATCTGTAAAAACATTTTTATACCTCTCAAAATCAAAATCAATCGGATATTTTTTTACCTCACTTGCTTCCAATAATCTATTCGTGATAAATCTAATATCGTCTTCTGTATATATATCATCTCCCTGAAAGTCTTCAATGATGTAATGTATTTGATTGCAAAAACATGTTTTTAAATACCTTCCATAATGATTGTAGAGCTTAGTATTGTTGTTTGCATTTACGACAATATTATAGATTTTTATACCCTTTAAAAATCCATTGTTCTTCAAAACATCACGAATAAGATAATCCTTCTCATTCACTTTATCTCCAATATTGCATAAAACAACTTCCTCATTGTCAGCTCTACAATAGTTTCCTTCTGTTGTTATGGACATATCACATATTGAATACTTCGCCTCCAATAAAAAAATAGCTTTAGAAGTAACAACTATTCCATCACATTCAGAAATGTATTCGTCTTTTCTCAGCTCAATATTAGCAAGATGTTCATTTTTCACTTGAATCATATCAAGATTATGTTGCATCTTTTTTTCGCCGGCAATTCCCGAAATCTCACATGCAATCAATTTGCTTAGTTCATCAGTCAAAGCATTAAATTCTTGAACCTTTTCATCACTAATGATACCTTTATCCTCAGCAATTGAATTAATATGAGCTTTCACATCTGAAATTCTTAAATTTTCTCCATGATTTTCTTCAAAAACCTTAGAAACTATCATGTTCTGAAATTTCAATAGCTCTGGTACAACCTCTGTTCTTGAATATTCAGCATCAGTCATAATTTTTGAATCTTTGAAGTCCTTTAAAATCTGCATCTTTCTCTTACTTGCAATATTATCCATATCATTTGTCTCCTTTCTCTCATATGTGTTTTATTGCTGATGTAAGATTAACACGTTCCAATTCATTGAAAGTGTACACCTGCTTCAAATGGAATATGCAGATCTTCAAATTCCTTCATATAGCGCATAATTTTCAAACTCAAATCCTAAATCCCTGCTCACCAAAATCCTTATTCTTCTTAGGCAAAACAACTTTATTATAGTAAACAAGATCACTTTCATGTAGCAAATGAAAGCTTCTAATATTCTCAGCTGCGCTTTCACGTATTTCTACGGGAATTGGATAGATGACTTCCGCAAGTGCTCCTGCTATGCAGGCAATTGTGTCGCTATCGCCGCCAAGTGAAACTGCATTGCGAATAACATCTTCATATGATGTTCCTTTAAAGAAAGCGATAATTGCCTCGGGAACGGACTTCTGGCATGAAACATGAAACGTGTATGTTGGACGAATATCGTCAAGCTTTCTATCAAGATCATAACCAAAGGTATATGAAATATATTTTTTCACTTCATCTTTGGTATGCCCAGTCCTTAGAAGGAATATTCCTGCAGCAATAGCCTGCGCGCCTTTTATGCCCTCCGGATGATTGTGAGTTGGAAGAGCTGTGATTTTTGCAACTTTAAGAGTATCTTCAAGTGAATCACAGAGCCACCCAACAGAAGAAACTCTCATTGCAGAGCCATTACCATAACTTTCATATGGACATCTAACCGGATTCTTAAGCCACATCCTGAATCCTCCTCCATGCCCACATCAGGGAATTTTTTTCCATATAAAACCATGGATTTTTCACATGCTTTATATAGTTCTTCTTCCTTTTCCTGAGTATCGATAGGTGTTCCGGCAAAATCATAAAGTGCTTTGGAAATAGCAATCGTCATTATACTGTCATCTGTAGGCAAGCTGTACTTCTTAAGGAAAAAGAATCTTTTATCCTTGATGTTGTCAAATTCGTACAAGCTGCCGACCATATCACCTATTATTGCACCAATCAATATTTTCTCTCCTCATTTTCTGATGAACTAAATACTTAAAACTGCATTTATTGGAATCTATTAGTTTTTTAACTTAACCATTTTCTTCCAAATCATTTCCTGCTTCCTTCTGCAGTTGTCTTTCTGTCTTTTTAACTGTTGTACTATTAGCCTTAAAATTGTAAACAGGCTTTATTACCTTAACAATGTCTGCTGTTAGGGAAATATTGCTAACAATGTCATCCATTCCCTTATATGCAAAGGGACTTTCATCGAGGGTGGAATGATTAACGCAGGTTGTAAAGATTCCTGCATCTTTCATTGTCTTTTCAAACTCTTCTACTGTGAATCTGTTAAATGCTTCTGTCCTTGAAAAGAGTCTTCCGGCTCCATGAGGGGCAGACTGATTCCAGTCATCGTTTCCTTTTCCTATGCAAAGAAGAGATCCGTCTCGCATATTTATTGGTATCAGTAGCTTTTCGCCCTTCTTAGCTGAAACCGCGCCCTTACGGATAATATTTGAATCATGGTCAATGTAATTATGAACTGTTGTAAATTCACTTATAGGTTCCAGTCCATAGTGTTCCATAATCTGTCTTGCAATCATGTGCCTGTTCTCATCGGCAAATTCCTGACAGATTTTCATATCATAAAGATAATTCTGACTGTACTTGCCGGTAAGAAAGCACAGATCAACAGGAACATCAGGCGCAGTCTGCCTGAAATTTCTATGAAGCTCCATCAGGACATCATGTATTTCTGCTCTTCGTCCTGCGGCCTTATACTCTTTCTTTATACGTTCTTCTTCATCCCAGAGTGCTTCCTTGCCGGTATGTATGCCGATTGCCTGCTTTTGATAAATATCACAGACTTGAATTCCAAGTTGTCTGCTACCGGTATGGATTACAAGATACTTATTTTCTTCATCGTCTACATCAATTTCTATAAAATGATTACCACCGCCAAGGGAACCGATAGCTCTCTCCATCTTTCTTGTATCTTCAAGGTCTCTATAGCACTTCATCTCCTGTATCTTGGGAAATCTCATGAGTCTGCCTTCATTGACTTCTCTTCCGGATGGAACATACTTCCTTATTACTTCATCCAATCTGGCATAATCGATATCTATTTTTCCCAGTTCCACTGTAAGCATGCCACAGCCAATGTCTACGCCAACAATGTTTGGAATTATCTTATCGCCAAGGTCTGCGGTAAAACCGATAACGCAGCTTTTTCCTGCGTGACAGTCCGGCATTATACGAACCTTTGCATCGTGGAAAGGTTCCTGATCAAGCAAATTTCTTATCTGCTCAATACAAGTATCTTCACACTTATCTATGAATATTTTTGCGCTATTATACTTCCCTGTAACTATCTGCATATAACCTCCAAATTTGAGCAAGATTTCAAAGACCTTGCTCACCATGCACTAAAAAAAGCTTCGTTACAATTGCTTAAACTCCATCCCTATATACTAATTATACCCTTTTGCATAGACACACTTTGTCCATTTAGAAAAATTCAGATATAGGTAGTCACACCTATATCTGATATATCATTCACTTATTTCCGCCCTTGTAATTATAAACAGGCTTAAGGACTTTACTGATTTCCACAGTATCTTTTACCGCTTATTGATATCAAAATAAAACCTCTCAAATTCTCAGAGGCTTACATATGTCCTACCATTATTTTATTCATGGAAAAAATGATCAATTCACTAATCAGAATAATAGACGGCGGACAACCATGCCTCTGTTTATATTCATATTTTTAGTTACGTTAGTCATCATGTGTTTCATGATTGCCCTCCTTTCAGCTCTATTGAGCAACTTGAATTCTTTGTTACGAATAGAAGTATACCACAATTAAATGACAAATATTGTCCAGGTAAAAAATATTTTTCACCTGCTCATACTTCTGGGTGACTGACCATAAAACTTCTTAAACACATTTGAAAAATAGCTTACATCGCTATACCCGACATTTTCAGCAATGACAGATAGTTTCTCGTCAGTAGTTGTAAGAAGATGTTTTGCTTTCTGCATTCTGAACTGAGTTATATATTCGGTCAGTGTCATGTTCATTTCACTTTTGAACATTTTTCGAAGATAGGTCTGATTAACACAAAGAGTTTCCGAAATATCAGAGATGGAAAGGCTGGCATTTTCGTAGTTTTTTTCGATATACTCTTTGGCTGCCTGGGCGACATTGTGAGTTTTGGAATCAGACTTATTTTTCTCAAATTCGATTCGCTTTCTATAAAGATATATGACATTCTTTAGCATCTGATCTGAATTGCCAGCTTCTGACATAAATTTTTCAGGTAAAAAGCCATCGCCGTAGATCTTTTCTATGGAAAAGCCCGAATTTATAATATTTGTCATGAGTATGCTAATGGCGCTTGTAAGCAGGTTCATGTCGGTAAAAGAAACTTTTTCGTTTTCTTTTCTGTCTGTATGAAGTTTATCCCATAACGCAGTAAGCACTTTTTCAGCATCATCAGCTTTTAAAGACTCGATATCTTTATTAAGCCTTATAATCGCCTCAAGGGAAGAAAAATTCACTTCCTCTCTATTATTTCTGATATCCCATAGCTGTCCATAGCCCTTGGAATTCAAAAAGCTAAGGCATCTCTCATAGGCATTTTTGACTTCGCGAAAAGAAAGCGCTTTTGAAATAGCAATTGAACTTCCAATAGACAGCTGACTCTTAATAATCTGGATCAGATCCGATAATTCATATCCTTTATAACTATCCAGGTCGCTTTCTCTGTCAAATCTCATAAGGACAACGATGTTATTTTCAAAATCGTGGAAAATCCTAAATTTGCCCTGAATATCCAGTCTGTCAGCAAGCATCCTGGCAATAAGCTTCTCCCAGTTCATGAGCTTTTCTCTGGCATCTGTATCTTTTCCCAGAAAAGCATCTGCATCAAATCTAAGGAGCGAAACAAGATACCCGCCCTGTGCATCAACATTTCCAAAGATGGTCTTCTCAAGCTTACCTGCCTGCTCATCATCAGAAACACCAGCATAGATAAGAGCCCTGAGCTCATCATAGTTCATTTCTTTTTTGTCTTCCGTGCTCTCAACAGCTTTGCCAATATTGTCCTGAAGCTTTAACAGACTAAGGATCAGTTCTTCTTTTTCAAAAGGTTTTACAATATAATCGCAGACTCCGATCTTAACAGCCTGTCTTGCATACTCAAATTCATTATTTCCGGTGATAAGAATAACTGAAATATCCGGATAATCCTTTGTGATCTTTTCCGCAAGTTCAAGGCCGTTTAGATAGGGCATTGTGATATCCGTCAAAACAACATCGGGATAGTATTCATCTAATTTTTCCAATGCCTCTTTCCCATCATGAGCCTCACAACATATCTCAAATCCATAAGAATTCCAATCTATGCAGCCTCTTAAATATTCAAGAAATATCGGCATATCATCAACAATCATTATTCGTATCACGGTTAATTCTCCAATTTCATTTAAAACGGAACTATAACAGTCACCGTAGTTCCTTCATTTTCAACGCTTTCTATCTTTGCGCCATATTCTTTTCCAAAGTACAGCTTTATTCTCTTGGCAACGCTATAAAGTCCAAAATGACTTCCGCCCTTTATGGAATCATGATCTGTTATCTTTGCTTCTCTGGCTTTTTCTTTTTCATCACTGTCAAAAATATCATCCACAGAAAGTAAGGTATTAAGCCTTTGTAGTTCCTCTGCATTCATTCCAATGCCATCATCAGAGACTGATAATCTCACATATCCTCTGCCTGATGATTCATCATGATCATTAGTTTCCCCCATAGATTCATCATTATTATCAAAAGAAATCTGCCCTGAAATAGTGATTTTCCCCCAGACAGGCTTGTTCTTTATTCCATGATAAATTGCATTCTCAACAAGGGGCTGCAGAGTCATCTTGGGTATCAGTGAATTCATTGCTTTTTCGTCCACATCAATCTCATAGCTGAATTTATCACCATATCGCATGGTCTGAAGGTCGAGATAATCCCTGATTATCTGAATCTCACGTTCTATAGTCACAATCTCTTCGCTTCCTGACAAAGAATTCTTGTAATAATTTGCCAGCTTCTGCGTCACCCTGGCAGCCTCTTTGCTTCGGTTCATCTCAATGAGCATTATGATTATATCAAGAGTATTATAAAGAAAATGCGGCTTTACCTGCTCCTGAATAAGCGCAAGTTCGTACTCTCTCTTTTTCTTGGCTTCATCATCAACCTGTTTTAATAGTTCATAGTTTCTCTGAGTCATATAGTTGAAGATTCTGCCCAGTCTTCCAATCTCATCCTTGGACTTAAACCTGAACCTGAAGCTCATATCGCCCTCAGCGATCTTTTGTGCGCCATCATGCAATACTTTCAGCGGTCTTGTAACGAAATTTGCAGAAAAGACAACAGACACAATTAGCAAAACCGCTGTAATCCCGCAGGTTGTGATAAGTATAACCCCAAGGTCTTTACCTGTAACATTAAACTTGTTTAAGTTTGTTATTCCAACCACAGTCCACTTATAGTTCTTTATCTCATCCCGTGCAAGAAGATACGCTTCTTTATTATATTTTATAAGCTTTTCGCTGCTGTCAAAAAGATTTTTAATAAAAATCTCATCTGTAAAAATGCTATCTTTTTTCTCTGTCTCAGTAATGATATTTCCGTCATTATCGTAGAGAAAATAGTAACTGATCTCACTCTGTGAAGATTCGATGAGATAGTTTTTATCCATATTTATAAAGATATAACCTATGGGAGAGCCGCTTACGATATTTATCACATGCTTCCCCATGGTGATTATCTCTTTATCTTCCCTGTCCATTGGATTGTTTACAGGATTCATCATGATTGTCTTGCCGCCCTTATCAGACAATTCCTTTATGTATTCAGAATCCCTTACATCCTGTGCAATCTCATAAAGCGCAGGATCTGTAGAAAACATTCTTCCGCTGTTTTCAACATAAACTATAGACGAAATTCCATCATAAATCAGCAGTGACTGGGATAACTGGCTTATTATACGATTTTCCCTTGTTACCTGCTTCATGGTTCTGTCATTGTAGAAAGAACTAAACTCAATAGTAAGGTTATTGGAACACAGTTCACCGTTTTGAAGGACAGATGAAAGTCTGTCAGACATTATCCTGATATTTTCTTCTATCTGTTTATCTGCTCTTTGCATGATTGCCCTATTGTAAAAAAAGAGCATCAAAATAGTAAGCACTGTCATAGGAATCAGTGCCACAAATATGGTAATGGATGCAAGTTTATATTTGATGGACATGTTCCTTGCTCTTTCTTTGCCGGAAAGATGCCTGTCAGAACTATATTCCTCCATGTCCTTAAGTGTCATTTTCTTAAAATCAATCTTCTTCATACTATTCATTTTACCATGTAAAAACTAATGTTGCACTGAGAGTTTCCTGTTGATTTAATAAAAAAGGAAATGCCACTCCTTTTACAGAATGTACATTTCCTTATAATCATCATCCCTTAACAGCGCCGCCGATTGTCATGGCACTTTCAACCTGTTCTGAGAAGATTGAGTAAACTATTATTGCAGGGAAAGAAGCAATTACCATTGTTGCCCCCATGCCGCCCCAGTCAGTTGTAAATTCTCCCTGGAAGAACAATACTCCAAGAGGAAGTGTTTTTAATGCAGGAATACTACCAACAACTACATTTGCAAGAATGAATTCATTCCAGGCATTAAGGAAAATATAGATAACAAGAGTAACTGTCGCCGGACGAACCAATGGCTCAATTATCATGAAGAATGTCTGGTAGATATTTGCGCCGTCCATGCAGGCTGCTTCCTCAAGTTCCATAGGAATTCCCTTAAAGAATCCATAATATACCATGCAGGCAAATGCAAGATTAATTGCTATATATGGGAAAATAAGTGACCACCTTGTTCCCATAAGGCCAAAGCCCTGTACGATCTTAACTACCGGAATCATGATAGCCTGAACCGGAATAAACATTCCAAGTCCAAGAAACAGTCGTGTAAATGTTCTAAGCTTCCATACCATACGGCTTGTCGCATAAGAAAACAGCAATGCGCAAAATATAGTTATCGCAACTGTTCCGATTGAAACAAGCAAACTGTTTACAAAATATAGTGGTACATTATATTTGGTCCATGCAGTTATATAGTTTTCATAATGTAACGGCCATGGAAAACCAAATGGATTTGTTACAAATATTTCCTGATTTGTTTTAAAGGAATAAAACAGCATCCATATCAGCGGATATAATGAAAACGCTGCATAAATCCAGCAAAACACAACAAATATATAATGAAGTACAGGTTTTTTTCCTTCGTTATGCATTGCGCTTCCTCCTTGCCTTCTCTTCTTCTTTCTTCTGATCCTTATCTCTGAAAATAAAGTTAATGACCAGCATTACAAGCATACATTCAAGAACCATTACTGATGCAGCTGCTAGACCGTAGCCATAATCAGACTTCTTAAATGCTGCATTGTACATCATATAGGTCAGTGTGAAAGTGGACTTGTTTGGTCCACCGCCTGTCAGGATGTTCATCTCAGTGAATGCCTTGATACCACCTGTCAGAGAGATAATAAGGCAGAACTTGTAGGTTTCAGCCAAAAGAGGAATAGTTATCTTCATATGAGCTTTAACATTTGAGCAGCCATCAATTCTTGCTGCCTCATAATAGTCAGACGGAATTGATTTGATTCCCGCAACGATAAGAGCAAACTGATATCCCATCCACTGCCATGCATTTACAAATGCGATAACGTAGATAGCCTTATATCTGTCGCCAAGCCAGTTCTGTTTGAAATCAGAACCTGCCACTTCGAAAATCTTATTAAGAAGTCCCTCTCCGCTAAGTATTGCGCTCCATAACTGGCAAACAACAGTTACGGAAAGAATAACAGGGATAAAGTACGCAACTCTAAGGAACTTTCTTCCCTTCATTTTTTTATCAGAAATTGTGATTGCAAAGATTGTTGCAAAGAGCATCTGGTAAACAGTTATCACAATCGCAAATATTATCTGATTTCGGTTAGATGTAGCAAAAACTCTATCAGTGAACAGGTCTATATAGTTCTTAAGTCCTGTAAAATTCGGTGTTGTAAGTCCGTTCCAATCTGTAAAACTATATGCAAAAACCTGAATGATCGGAACAAAGTCAAATGTTATGAAAATAGCAAGCGCCGGCAAAACAAATAGTAAAATAGCCAGCTTATTGCCCATGTATTTTTTCATGGCCTGTCTCCTATTTTTGTTCTAATAATTTGTGCGGAGATAGTATAAATACTAAACTCCGCACAATACCCCTTCTCTAAAAAGCTAAAACAAATCGATTATTATTTTATCCTTAATGTCTATAGTGTTCATTTCACCATGGATCAGTCCATAGTATCTTCAATATCCTGTACGAACTCATCAGCTGTGAACTGTCCGGAAACAAGTCCCTGTGACTCAGACTGAATTGCATCGTTGAATGTTGAATTTGTAAGTCCCCATGTAAATTTAGTTGTTGATGTGATGCTTGGAAGTGTATCAGAAAGCTTCTTCATCATTGCAGGATACTCAGAATCAGGTTCTTTTCCTGTATCGATAGCAACAAGTGGATTGTGTCTGTACATAACCTTAGCTTCACAGTACTTCTCTGTAATAAACTCAGCAACTTCTGCTGCAAGTGCTGCATTTGCAGAATCAGGATTTACAGCAAAACCTGAAGCTGAACCGCCGCCTGAGAATGCTGACTTACCAGCTTCATAAGAAGCAGCGTCTTCTGCAGGATAGAACATCCAGTCAACATCATCGCCAAGAGCCTTTGTAGCATCTTCAATGTACCACTGACCGTTGATGAACATAGCAGCCTGACCTGAAAGGAACTTTTCAGAAGCCTGATCGTAGTTAGTTGTTGTAGCATCATTCTGGAAAAGACCTGCAGCAACAAGTTCTTCAAGCTTCTTAGCAGCCTTAACATATCCTTCATCAGAAACCTTAGCGCTGCCTTCATCAAGAGCCTTGATACCGCCTGCTGCGTATCTTGTAGCAATTACATCGTAAGCAGCTGCTGTATTCCAGCCTTCCTGTCCAAACAGTGCAAGAGGTGTGATATCTTTTGCCTTAAATGTTTCGATGCACTTAAGAAGATCATCATATGTCTGTGGAACTTCAAGTCCGTTATCTTTGAAAAGAGCTTTGTTGTAATACCAGAGAACATATTCCTGACCTGAGAACGGAAAAGCATAAATGTTTCCATCTTCAGCATAAGCAAGATCTTTGTTAGCATCATAAAGCTTATCAAGGAATCCTGTAGACTTAGCTACATCATTAAGTACCATGATCTGATTTGATTCACGGAAAGTATTGATAATATCTGTACTAGCCTGATAAATATCAGGAAGCTGACCTGTAGCTGCAAGTGTCTTAAGTGTCTGTCCATCATCCTGTGCCTGAACTATAAGGTTAAGTTCAACATTTGGATATGCTTCCTTAAGCTGTTCAACTGCATAATCGTAAGGAACCTTTGTATCATCATCTGCATACTGTGTATAGATACTAAGTGTAACCTTATCCCCTGAAGCAGTATCACTTGCTGTGTCTGCTGTCTTAGTATCTTCAGCTTTAGTCTCTTCTGTCGTGGTCTCAGCAGCAGGTGTATCTGTCTGAGCTGGAGTTTCTGTGCTTGCAGCATTTCCGCATCCGATGAGAGATGAAGCTGCCAGTGTCATGCACATGAGCGAACTAAGAATTTTCTTTTTCATAATAAAAATATCCTTCCCTTCTCTACAAGAGTTTCACTGCTTTAGGAAACTCAACTGTTGATTACTGTAATCAGTATAGAAAAGTTAAGGATATATTAAAATGAAATATTCGAAATTGTTTTTGTAATTTTCAATATACTATTTTTATAATTACAAATATTCTACAAATGTATAAATCTTGGGAATATATGACAAATAGGCCAGTGCCTTCATTCTTCTGTTATGACAGCATCCAGTCTTATATCATGGGGCTCTACAGGAAGTGTTTCTTCAAACACCTGAACACCAAAAGAAAGTGCTGCCTTATAGAAGTTAATATTCTTAGATAAAAAGCGGTCGTAATAGCCTCCGCCATATCCAATCCTGTTCCCCTCATAATCAAACGCAACACCGGGAACTATTACTATTGCCTGATTGTGGGCAACATTATTATCAAAGATCAGCGATTTCTCTGTAATCTCAGGCTCTCTGATGCCAAAGAAGCCCTCCTTCAGGTCATCTAATCCATTGATGTTTAC
Organism: Butyrivibrio sp. YAB3001; assembly: GCF_900112195.1. Taxonomy (GTDB): domain Bacteria; phylum Bacillota; class Clostridia; order Lachnospirales; family Lachnospiraceae; genus Butyrivibrio. The sequence continues at coordinate 31,082 of NZ_FOKR01000027.1, read as the reverse complement.
AAATTCCATAACTCTATTCTTTTTATCTGTAATCTTGGGGCAAAAGACCTTTTTCCCTTCATTAAGAGAATAGGTTATTATTTCATCTGTAATAACTTCGCTTCCCATCGAGGCATAGACAAGGACATTTTCAGCATTCTTATAATGCTCATCTTCTATCAGCCTGTTAAAAATAATCCTGCTATATTCAGCTCGCTCGTTAAGTTTAAGTCCATCTCTTGCAGATAAAGCTTTTTTCTTAATTTCTTCTTTTAGCATTAACTCAGACCTGCCGCCACATATTCCGCAACCTTGATTCCGTCCATTGCCGCTGACATAATACCGCCTGCATAACCGGCTCCTTCGCCGCAAGGATACAGGCCGTGGATGTTTACTGACTCGCACTTCTCGTCCCTGTTAATCCTTACAGGAGAAGAAGTCCTTGATTCCACGCCGGACACAAGCGCTCCGTCGCTGTTATAGCCCTTTATTACGCGTCCGAATTTCTCCATCCCCTGAATAAAAGATCTGTTCAGATCATCCGGAAGAATTGTATGAACATCTGCAAAAACATAATCTCCGCACATATTTGGTGTGTTCTTTTTCTGATCAAGTTCATCATAAAGTGATGCATATCTATCTGAATCGCTGTTACTTTCAGAAGCTTTTCTACTACCGCCATCGGCATTGTTATTATTTATGCCAGTTTCATTATCGCATTCTGTATTCTGAATAGCTTTCTTAAAGTCGCCATAATATTCTACAGGAATCTTACCATTTCCAAGTTCATAAGCTTTTTTCTCAAGTTTTCTTTGGAATTCAACACCTGATAGAACATCATCAGAGCCAAAATCCTTAGGATCAACGGTAATAATTATTGCAGAATTAGCGTTCTTCCCATCTCTTTTACTATAGCTCATTCCGTTTACAGCAAGCATTCCATCTTCAGAGGAAGCATTTACAACGAAGCCTCCTGGACACATACAGAAAGAATATACGCCTCTGCCTTCGTCTGTCGTAGCTGTAAGCTTATATGGCGCGGGCGAAAGCGTATCACTCTGTGCCATACCATATTGAGAAAGATTTATGATTTCCTGCGGATGTTCAACCCTGAATCCTACCGCAAAAGGCTTGGGATTCATATCAACCTTCTTATCCTTAAGCATATAGAACGTGTCTCTTGCGCTATGACCAATAGCCAATATTACACTGCTGCAGGATATGACTTCATCAATGTTCTTTTCTTCACTTCCATCACTGCAAGCTACTTTTACACCGCAGACATTATTTCCTTCATCAAGCAATATATCAGTTACCTGACTTAAAAATCTTACTTCACCGCCTGCAGCAATTATTCTTTCGCGTATATTTTTTACTACAGTTCTAAGGATATCCGTTCCGATATGGGGCTTGGATTCATAGAGAATATCTTCATTTGCACCATTTTCTACAAAAATCTTAAGAGCTTTTCTTCCACGCCCATCCTTATCCTTGACCATAGTGTTAAGCTTGCCATCTGAAAAAGTTCCTGCTCCGCCTTCTCCAAACTGAACATTAGTAGCTGTATTCAGCTTTCCATTTTTCCAAAAACTCTCTACTATCTCAGTTCTCTTGTCGACATCAGCGCCTCTTTCAAGGATAATTGGCTTATAGCCATGCTCAGCAAGCATAAGTCCTGCAAAAAGACCTGCTGGCCCTGCGCCGACAATCACAATATTTTTATCGTTTTTTGCTGAAGAATTCAGATTTTCTGAGGAAGTTTTCTTTAAATCAACCTGCTTTTCAAAACTGTATTCTTCTCTGTCAGCTAAACTAACATTTTTATCCTTGCACTTTTTTAAAACCTTATTCTCGTCTAAACCGCTCAAAGAAACATCTACCATGTAAATATGGTAGATGTCAGGCTTTTTTCTTGCATCAATAGAATGACGGATTATCTCGATTTCCTTTATGTTAGTATCAGAAACCCTAAGAATTTTTCCGCAGTTCTTTTTCAGAACCGCATAAAGTCCCTCTTTTGTCTTGGGAAATTCACGACCATCCTTTATTTTTATCTGATTAATTCTTATCATTTTTACCTCAAAATCTATAAAGAAGCGACTGTACCTGCAATGCTTCCACTGGTAAATGCCCATTGAAGATTGTAGCCGCCGCACCTTCCATCCACATCTGCAAGTTCACCTGTAACAAAAATTCCGTTGTGATCCTTGACTGTCATATCATCCCTGATATCGCCAAGGCTCACTCCTCCGGATGTAACCTGTGCCTGCTGATATCCATAACTTTCTTTCAAACGAATCTTGCAATTTCTGTAATAATCAAAAATGCTAAGGACCATGCTTTCAGAGATATTCTTCATTTTCATAGAAGAGCTCATCTTCATGCGCCTGATTATCATATCATTGATATTACTATTGTAAAATCCATTAAGAAATTCCTTAAGGCTCCTGTCATCACGAAGTCTGAGCATCTCTTTTTCAAGAGAAAGAAAATCACCTTCATCATGATCAGGGAAAAAATTCACCGCAGCAACAATAGGTTTTCCTTCACTCAAAAAACGTACCACTTTACTGCTTGCCTGCATGACAGGTATCCCGGAAATACCATCCTTTACAAATTGTAATTCGCCATATTCACTGGCTATTACCTCATTTCCAAGATGAAAAGATATTTCTGCAGTGCATCTCACACCGCCTTCAGGCATGATTTCATTCTCATCACATTTAAAACCTACAAGCGCCGGAAATGTATCCTTCACAGAAAGCCCCAGCTGCTTGCAGATATAATAGCCATCACCTGTAGACATGGTGCTCTTTGCGCCGGCTAAAGCGCCCGTAGAAAGAATAACCCTGTCACACTCATAAGCGTTATTATTTGTAGTCACTGTATAGCATTCCGCATCGTCACTTTCTTTGTGAACCTTGACTGACTTAACCTGTTCATTGTAAACAACCGAAACACCCAGCCGTTTCAATTCGTTTTCAAATGCTGTGACAACAGTAGATGCCTGACCTGACATTGGATAAAGATAGCCATCTTCACTTTTGACTACGATTCCAAGTGACTTAAAAAAATTTATAACATCAAGGACTCCATAAACGGAAAGCCACTGCTTTATCCTCTTTTCCGCAGCCGGATTGTACATCTTTTCATTCATATTCATGTTTGAAAGATTACAACGACCATTACCGGTCATGGATAGTTTTTTCCCAAGTTGCGAGTTCTTTTCAATTAAAGTAACTTCGGCGCCATTTCTTGCAGCATAAATCGCAGCGCACATTCCGGATGCTCCGCCACCCGCAATAACTATTTTTCTCTTCAATATGTTTTATTCCTCATAAAATCTGTCATGCTGAACCTTGGCAGAGAAAGAGGTAAGAAGACCTCCTAAAGGAATGTTCTTTAGTTCATGCGTCCTTACGCCTCTCAAAAGCACCATGAGCAGCATGTAAACAACAATATAAATAACAACACCGATAACAAAGGTAAGCACTTCACCAATTATATTTAGAAATATCCTGTTCTCGGCATATAAGATAAGTCCTGCTATACCGGATGAAATCAGCGGAATACCAGCATTTTTGAGAAACTCATATCTTACCTTGAGCATCTTAAAAATCAAGAACATGCTCATAAAACTGAAAACAGCAAATGCTATAATCTGCGAAAGCGCCATTCCCAATATCTTCATGTCCAATACATAAACAAATAGAATAAAAGCAATCACATGAATACCCCAGGAAACCGTAATTCCAACTACAACCAGAATATTCTTTCCCATATGATTTAGTAGCCATGAAGCAAAAACTCCAACAGAGAAAAGAAATATCATAACGGAACCCAGTGGAAAAATGCCTTCAAGATATTCGGAGTTTTTACCAAATATCATTTGCTCAATTATAACCGAAGAAACGAAAAATCCTATGCTTACAGGAATCAAAAGCATCAGCATGCTATGCTTAAGTTTTCTGAACCTGTCTCTTGCGCCCTCAAGCTCATCTCTTTCAATCCTTGCCATTACTCTGTTCCAGGACTTAATAAAAGGTATACAGCACAAAAAAGAAATAAGTACTACAAGGCAGGTAACTCTTCCGTTAAATGCTCCATAAAGTGAGATCATCTCAACGGCATTATCTTTTTTTATCTGTGCAAGATTAAAAAAGATATTATCGCCAAAACACATAAGGATTGGTGAAGCATACATATACAGAATAGGTCTGATGCCTGTAAGAACATCATTTTTATTATCCAGATATCTTGGCGCGCCTGACTTGACTATTTCCTCAATATCTTTTGACCTTAATTTAAAACTGATCAAAATCTGAATAAGTCCTGCTATGGATCCGATCATGAGCCCTATCATCATGCCGGAGGCTCCATAGATCGCGCTATATTCATCACCATGAAACAAATTGTTTACTTTTTTACCATATTCAAAAAGAATGATGGAAATGACACCACCGCTTACAAAAGATATAGCAGAGACAAGAAGGTCAGCTATCATGATTGGCTTCGTATATCCAAGTCCTTGCAGATATCCTCTTATCACCCCCTGGGGGCACAAAAACAAAAGACTCACAGCGGTGATGATAAACTCAAAATAAACCTTGCCTGTTCCGATAACACTAGTTGAAAACACAAAACTCGTAAGCGCTATTATAATTGCCAGCGCAATCCCTGCCAAAACAAAGATTCTCATGGATTTCTGCATATTTGTTTCTGCATTTAAAAACTGGGATCTTCTGGCTCTTAACCTCACCATTATGTATACCGATTTCTGTACAGCAAGAACAAAGGATATATACAGCACATAGTAAAGTGCAAGTGGAAGCGCTGAAAAGCCTGCCCCCATGTTTCCAAATATTCTTACTGAAATAATGCTGTAGAGCATCATAAGTATAATTGCCCAATATACAACCGAAGTCAGTATATCCGGTCTTATTCTTTTTTCTTCAGCATACCTCATATGCTAATCTCCCAACAACGTTAATCCCTAGTAATCCCCAAAGCATTAAGCACAAGATTCTGCTTTTCCTCCATAACAGCAGCCTCATCTGCCTCCATATGATCATAGCCGCACAAGTGAAGCATGCTGTGCGCCACAAGAAATGCAAATTCTCTTTTCTCGGAATGGCCGTATTCACTGGCCTGAGATCTTACACGATTTTCGTTTATAACTATGTCCCCAAAATAAACTTCTCCAGTATCAGGATTAATCAGATCAACTTTCTGTTCTCCTTCAATTACTGAAAAATCTCCTGCGGTCTCATAGCTTACATTCGGAAAAGACAATACATCAGTTGGATTATCTATCTGTCTGAATTCACTGTTCATCTCCCTTATGCCATCATCATCTGTGATAAGCAGATTAATCTCAACCTCAAAATTACAGCCTTCCTGTTTTAATACTTCCTCTGCAACCTTTCTGGCAACATCATCGGGATCAAAATCAAAATGCGCATCTACTTCATTTTCAACGCAAAAAGTCATAATACAGCTTCTCCTTTTTTAATATCTGACGCATCTTATCATATTCTCTGAATGTGACATCATATGCTTTTAATTCATTATTTTCAATTTTCTTATCCATTATGCCATCTATCAATCTGTCATAATCAATTTTAGCATTTTTGTCCTGATTTATTAAATACATTATTGATTCTATAACAGTCTCCGATAGAACAACCGACAGTGCCTCCTTAGATCTGATGCTTACAGTTTTAGGGTCAATATACTCATGAAGGAGCTTTACTGCTTCAACGGGAAAATTGTTATCAATATAAAAATGTTTTACCTCATCCCATCCGTTTTTCCCTTCAAGTATGCCTATACGGTTGTAATATGCACAGGCTTTTACAGCTCTCTCATTGTAGTGAAGTCCATTTGCAATTCTCTCAGCAAGATATCCTGTGTGAATGCTTCTGTAATACTCATCTTTACTCTTTTCCTTAAGTTGCATAAAAAGAGTAAAACCTGCATCATTGATTTCCATATACATATCATTGGATTTTCTGATGACATATACTCCAAACATGTTTAAAAAGATAAGCAGAATTACAAGGTTAAGCATGAGATTGAATACAGGAAGCATGAAAATCCCAACTGATAATGTTCTATTCAGAAACAGAATATTGAAAGCCATCAAAAGCACAGCCTGCATCATAAGTGAAATTGCTGTTGGATTACCAATTGCAGTATTCTCTTTTAAATCCCTGAACATTGAGAGCGCCACCATACCTGCAATGCAATACATGAAAAATTCGCCGATATTCCCATTTGCTTCAAGCATTATGGAAATGATCAAAAGCCCTGTTCCTGACGCCATGCCAATTTCATGATTTGAAAAAAGCGCAAGAATTATAAACAGTGACATATATGGCCACATCTCATTTGGGACCAATGAAAAAAAGCATGAAAGCACAAGGAAAAAAGCATATACAAAAACAAATCTTCCCTTATGATGATAATTATCAAAAGAAAGCCCTTTTTCACCTCTTGAAATGGCATCAACAAGCATAAAAACGACATTTCCTGTAATTATCAAAGAAACAATTGTATTCCTTAAAACTTCCTCATATGATTTTTTTGTAAAAATAGAAAAAGAGCAGATTAAAACTCCTGTAAGGACAAATAATAATGCATAAAGAATCTTTATTTTAACTTCAATCCTGTTATCATTTTCCATCCCTGTTTTTTCTCTCCAATTTCTGAATAGCCTTTTTCTTCTGTTTATTTACAACAGACTTCTCGTAATCTTCATAGGCTTTTACAATCTTCTGTACAAGAGGATGTCTTACAACATCACTGCTTGTAAGAGTGCAAAATGCAATATCATCAATGCCCTTTAAGACAGATGAAGCAACATCAAGACCAGACTTAGTATCCGGAGAAAGGTCCTTCTGTGTGGCATCACCTGTAATGATAACCTTAGAACCAAAACCTATTCGTGTCAGGAACATTTTCATCTGCGCAGGAGTTGTATTTTGTGCCTCATCGAGAATAATAAAAGCATTATCCAGTGTCCTACCTCGCATATATGCCAGAGGTGCAACCTCGATGAGACCTTTTTCCATATTTTTTATAAAATTCTCTGTTCCCATGATCTGATAAAGTGCATCGTACAAAGGTCTCAAATATGGATCAACCTTACTCTGCAGGTCTCCGGGTAAGAATCCTAATTTTTCTCCCGCTTCGATTGCGGGTCTTGTTAGAATGATCCTGCTTACTTCTTCTCTCTGAAAAGCTGTTATGGCCATCGCCATTGCAAGATATGTTTTACCGGTTCCTGCAGGTCCAAGTCCAAATACGATCATCTTGTTTCTTATTGCATCGATATACTTCTTCTGGCCAATCGTCTTGGGCTTTATGGGCTTTCCTGAGATTGTATGGCATATAACATCCCTGTCTATGTCAACCAATACATTGTCGCTGACATTTTCTTTTACCAGACCTGAATCCTTTTTTAAAGAAATAGCATAATCAACGCTCTGTTCTTCAATACTTGTTCCGCGCCTTGAAAGCTGAACAAGTTCCCTTAGTATCCCTGAAGCTTTATTTGCCCCCTCCTTATCTCCAATTATATGAAGTGTACCGTTTCTATCTACAATCTCAACATGCAGACTGTCTTCAATCTTCTTAATGTAACTGTCATTGCCACCAAAAATATTTCTCTCATCCTCAGCTGTAAGAGAAAGAGTAAGTTCTGTTATTTCACTCATGTATGCTTATTTCCCCAAACAATTCTTTAGTATTTATTACTTTATTTATGATAAGGCTCTCCCCGCATTATCCTAAATCCTCTGTAAATCTGCTCAAGCAGGATTACTCTCATCATCTGATGCGGAAATGTCATATCAGAAAAACTGATCTCATCATCTACTTTAGATAGCACAGATTCGTGCAATCCCAATGAACCACCTATGATAAATTGAATATTGCTGATTCCCTTAATTCCCTTATCCGCAATATAATCAGAAAAACCTTCAGATGAATATCGCTTTCCTCCAATAGAAAGCGCACATATATGTGCATTGGAATCGAGATTGCTAATGATTCTGTCGGCTTCTTTTTTCTTAATCTGCTCTTCAATTGCTTTTGGAGCATTCTCAGGAGTCTTTTCATCAGCAACTTCAATAATGCTCAATTTGCAATATCTTGATAAACGCTTTGAGTATTCGCTTATAGCATCGTTCCAATATTTCTCTTTTATTTTACCAACGCATATAATTGTAATATTACTCATTTTTTATGTTACCACCTGAAATCATTCCCAAGATTCCATTGTCAGTCAGCTTCTTTTCAACCATCCAAATGTGATTCTCACTGTTTTCTCTTTCACTAAGAACCGCAGTACGGCCAGCCTGGTCCTTATAGGAATTAAGCACCTGAATCCATTCGCCGTTTTTACATGTTCCTAGCCATTCCTTTGTTGAAAAAGTCTCATCAACAGTAATGATATACATTTCACCATTGTAAAGGCCGGCTGTGAAGTTGCCGATTGCATTCTGAAGATACAGATCCTCTCCATTCATCAGTTCCTGATTATAATCATAGTGTTCCTGGCCTTCACCGTTTGGCAGATCATCTGCAAACTCGCCAGAATACATATGCTCTTTGACAACATAGGTGTTATACTCAGGATAAAAAGAATACCAGGTTCCTTTTCCCTGTCTTTTGCCATTTACCCATTCACCAAAATAATATTGGTTACTCGCATAGACAGCAACTCCAAAGCCCTCCGGCTTTCCCTGACTGTTCTTATCACCAAAATAGTAAAAATCATTGGTTCCGCTTAATTTTGCCGACATAGCTTCAAATCTGTCCAGCTTTGCAAGATCTCTTATGGCTGCCTGATTGCCATCTTTCCAATAGCCGGCCATCTCCTCTAGCTGAGACATAGTATTAAAGCTAAGTCCTCTATAATCTTTCTTCAAAACAGGAACTGTAGTCTCATAAAAACTATTTCCCGATATACTTTCTTTTTTATTTAAATTCTGAATGTTTTCTGATGTAGCGCTAGTTGCTGCATCTGCCGCGGTATCTGCATTTGCAGCATCTCTATCTTCTTTATTCGCAGCATCTTCATCATTAGCCGAAACACTTTCAGAATTGGTACTTAGCTCAGTAGAAGCAATAGTTACCTCGTCAGTAACCTTGTTCTTTCCACTCTCATCCTTTTTCCATGTTATCGCTAAATACAAAATCAATATTAGCAAAATAACGCCCATAACACCGGCTGTTATCGCTATTCTTATCTTTTCTTCTTTTTCCATTAAAAATACACCATTCTAAATATGCATATTTGGGGGTAAAAATAATTTCACCCCCAAATATGAAATAATTCACAATTTTCAGATTAGCTATAATTTCCAAATAAAAACATCCAAATAATTATCAGCTTTGATAGGCAAAAAAACCATTTCGTTTACTATAACTATAGCAAAATCTCAGTTTTCAAAAATTATTTGCTAAGGTATTCATCAATACCCTTTGCAGCAGCCTTACCTGCGCCCATAGCAAGAATAACTGTAGCTGCACCTGTAACTGCATCTCCACCTGCAAATACACCAGTCTTTGATGTCTGACCGTTTTCTTCAGAAGCTACGATACATTTTCTTCTGTTCACATCAAGACCTTCTGTTGTTGAAGAAATAAGTGGATTCGGAGATGTACCAAGTGACATGATGACTGCATCACACTCAATGTCAAACTCTGAACCTGGAACTTCTACAGGGCTTCTTCTTCCTGACTCATCAGGTTCACCAAGCTCCATTCTGATACATGTGATACCTGTTACCCAACCATTTTCATCAGCATGGATCTCAACAGGATTAGTAAGAAGGTCAAAAATGATTCCTTCTTCCTTGGCATGTCCAACTTCTTCTTTACGTGCAGGAAGCTCTTCTTCACCACGACGATATACTACATGAACCTCTGCGCCAAGTCTGAGAGCTGTTCTTGCAGCATCCATAGCAACGTTACCGCCACCTACAACAACACATTTCTTAGGTCTCATGATAGGTGTTCTTGAATTCTCATCAAATGCCTTCATAAGATTGCTTCTTGTGAGGAATTCATTTGCAGAGAATACACCCATAGCCTGCTCGCCTGGAATGTTCATGAATCTTGGAAGTCCTGCGCCTGATCCGATAAATACTGCGTCAAAGCCTTCTTTTTTCATGAGGTCATCAATTGTAACTGATTTACCGATAACAACGTCAGTTTCAAGCTTAACGCCAAGTGACTTTACATTTTCGATCTCTTTTTTAACAACAGCGTCTTTAGGAAGACGGAATTCAGGAATACCATAAACAAGTACACCACCTGCTTCATGAAGTGCTTCAAAAATAGTTACATCATATCCCATCTTAGCAAGGTCGCCTGCGCAGGTAAGTCCTGAAGGACCTGAACCGATAACAGCTACCTTTTTGCCCTTCTTCTCTGTAGCACCTTGAGGCTTGATACCCATTTCTCTTGCAGTATCAGCAACATATCTCTCCAATTTACCGATAGAAACCGGATCACCCTTAATTCCTCTTACGCACTGACCTTCGCACTGGCTTTCCTGTGGGCATACACGACCACAAACTGCAGGAAGCGCGCTGGATTTACTTATTGTCTGATAAGCGCCTTCAACGTTGCCTTCCTTTACCTGCTGGATAAATGCAGGAATATCAATAGAAACAGGACAACCCTGAACACATTTCGGATTCTTACAGTTAAGGCAACGCTGTGCCTCATTTTCAGCTTCTTCTTTATTATAACCAAGGCAAACCTCACCAAAGTTTGTAGCACGTACCTTGGGATCCTGCTCACGTACAGGAACTCTTACAAATCCATCCATTACAATCTCCTTTTTATGCACTAATCAATTTATAGCAATACGGATCAATCCTACTTATCCTATATTATTCACAGTTACCGCAACCGCCGTGATGAGTATCACCTTCCTGAGCCTTCAAAAGAAGTCTTCCTTCTTCTGTCTTATAAAGTCTCATTCTGTTCATTGCCTGATCAAAATCAACCTTATGTCCATCAAACTCAGGTCCATCAACACATGCAAATTTAACTTCATCACCTACAGTAAGTCTGCATGCACCGCACATTCCTGTTCCATCTACCATTATAGGATTCATACTGACAATAGTAGGAATTCCAAGTTCCTTTGTAAGCTTACATACAAATTTCATCATGATCATAGGTCCGATAGCTACGCAATGATCATATTTATTTCCTTCATCCCAAAGATCCTGAAGAGCTTTTGTAACCATACCGCTTCTGCCGTATGAGCCATCATCAGTTGTGACATGAAGATTACAAACTTTTTTAAATCTGTCCTCTAAGATAACGAGATCTTTTGTCTTTGCCCCGATAATAACATCACAGTCAACACCAAGCTCTTTCAAATACTTAGCCTGTGGATAAACAGGTGCTGTTCCAACACCGCCTGCAATGAATACAATTTTCTTTTTCTTAAGTTCTTCTACACTTTCTTCGCAAAGATCTGAAGGTCTTCCCAAAGGACCTACAACGTCTGCCAAATGATCTCCGGCCTTAAGCTTGCCAAGCTTAAACGTCTCAGCACCAATTGCCTGAACAACGATTTCAACAGTCCCCTTTTCTCTGTCATAATCACAAATTGTAAGAGGAATTCTCTCCCCTTCTTCATCTACCCTGATAATAAGGAATTGACCGGGTAAACATGCCTCTGCAACACGTGGAGCTTCTACAATCATCTGAAAAATGTTTGTAGCCAGCTCATTGGCTTCCAAAATTTTGAACATAATCATCCTCCTACAAATTTATCTGTTTGATATTTTTAGTAATGTATATTTGCCACTAGAATCATATCCTAGTCTATTAACAGAACCATCATGCGTATTCACAGCATATAAAAGTCCTGTGGGGGCCGATGTGCCATCATTGGATACATGATATTCCACAACAACATAATACTCGCCGGCACCTGCTATTTCAATTTCAGAATTGTAAATGTACTCGTTGTGTCCATCAACTCCTCTGACCTTACCGGAATTATCCAAAAGATAATCGAGTCTTACAAGAGTACTTACTAAACTGTTAACAGCCTGTTCCTTTGACACAAGGCGCGTATATACCAAATGATATTCACGCTCTACAATATCACTTACCTGCCCATCCTCATCGATGGCAACAAATTTAAAATGCGATGTTCCGACAGGCATGGTTATTGGTGAAATATACTGTTTTGATGTGATGGTCGGATCTGAACCATCTGTAGTATAAAAAATTGTATTATATGCGTCGGTTACTGCAACAATCATCGTATTCTGATTGTATTCACCGCTTGGTTCAAGAACATCAGGGGGTGAAGGTTTTCCTTTTACGACTACGAAAGTTCTTTCCGTCACTTCACTCTGAATTCCATATTGATTGATACAGATTGCTTTAATGCTGTATTTCCCTTCAGTATCAAGAACTATTTCCTTGTCATAATGTATGCTTAGTTCATCCGGAACACCATCATTTACAGTATAGTAAATCTTATCCTGTCCATTCTGTTCTTTGAGATAAACAGATACAACAACTGTATCATCATATTCTCCGGATACAGGTGTCATCTCAGGCGGTGAAGGAATGTATTTATCTCTTACAGCAATTGCAAGAGAATTATCGTTATTCTCAAAAAGGCTTGTAAGTTTCGAATAATCCCCACTCTGCTCATATATTGAGATAATTCCCTCATACGCAGTCATGACCTTTTGTTCATCAAAAACATCTGAATCTGCTATCTTTTTTAGTGCCTCAACAGCTTCATCACTTTTACCGAGTTCAAGATAATAATCGGATAGTCTGAAAATAATCTCTGAATTATCAGGAAAACTCTCATTACCTTCTACAAGATACTGGATTGCTTTTTCTATGTCACCGGCATTTTTTGAGTTTTCAGCTTTTCTCAAGTAATGAAATGATGTCTTGCCACTAAAGGAAAGTGCAGCACATATGACAATAACCACAAATAAAACCGCAACTACAGCTATATATGCATAATATCTTTTGGATATTATCTTTTCAAATAACTCAAGCCTCTTTTTTCTTTTTTCTTCCCTGAGGCGTTCTTCTTTGTTGAGTTCATCTGCGACTCCTGATAATGACTGATTGATCTCATTCTCAACCTCAGGTTCAAATTCCGGGACAAAGTTGATCTCAGTTCCGCAATTATCGCAGTACATATGTCCTTCCGGAATTTCAAAACCACATTCAGGGCACTTCATATAACTCCTTCTTAAAACTTAAATTGCCTGTTTATTTCTTCTCATTACGCCTGCTTCATAACAGTTATTCATGAGCATAGCAATTGTCATAGGACCCACACCTCCGGGAACAGGTGTGATAGCGCCTGCAATCTCTTTTACCTCATCAAAAGCAACATCCCCGCAGAGCTTTCCATCTGCATTTCTGTTGATTCCCACATCGATAACAATAGCGCCTTCTTTAACATAGTCCTTGGTGATCATTCCTGCTTTTCCAATGGCTGCAATCAGAATATCCGCTCTCTTACATACTTCCTTAAGATTTTTAGTCTTGGAATGTGCCACAGTCACTGTAGCATTCTCCCTTAGCATCAAAAGAGACATGGGTTTTCCAACGATATTTGATCTGCCGACAATAACACATTCCTTACCGGATATATCTATCTTTCCATCACAGCTTCTTTTTAACAGCTGAATGATACCTGCAGGTGTACAGGAAACAAATCCCTTTTCACCGATGCAAAGAGCCCCGACGTTTTCCGGATGAAATCCGTCCACATCCTTAAACGGACTAATTGCATTTATAACTGCCTTCTCATCAATATGAGCAGGCAACGGCATCTGAACCAGTATGCCATCTACATCTTCGCGATCATTAAGTTCTCTTACCAGATCAAGAAGTTCTTCCTGGGTAGTCTCCTCCGGAAGCTCATAAGATAAAGATCTATAGCCAATATATTCACAAGCTTTTTTCTTATTGCGAACATATACCTTTGAACCTGGATCTTCACCGACCAAAATAACCGCAAGCGTTATTTCTATGCCTTCTTCCTTTAATTTTAAGGTCTTTTCCTTAAGTTCATCCTTGACCTGCTGAGAAATCAGTTTTCCATCAATTATCTCTGCGCTCATTATTACTCCATACAATACACACTAATAACATGTTTTATAAAATTAGTAAAGTCCGGTTATCTTTCCATTACTGTCTACATCTATGTCATATGCAGCAGGATGTTTAGGTAGTCCGGGCATGGTAACGATAGAACCTGTAAGAACAACCACGAAACCTGCGCCTGCTGAAACATAAACTTCTCTTACTGTTATCTTATAATCCCTTGGTCTTCCAAGAAGAGTTGGATCATCTGAAAGAGAATACTGTGTCTTAGCCATGCAGACAGGAAGATTTCCAAATCCCATGTCTTCAATCTTGGAAAGCTGTCTTAAAGCAGCCGGTGCAAAATTAACACCATCGGCACCGTATATCTTTTTAGCAACAGTCTCAATCTTTTCCTTTAATGATAAAGAATCTTCATAAATAGGCGCGAAATTTGAAGTCTTATTTTCAAGTGTATTAATAACTTCTTTTGCTAAAGCTTCACCGCCTTCGCCACCTTTTGCCCAAACTTCTGAAAGAGCAAATCTGCAATCTCTGTCTTCACAGAATTTCTTGACAAAATCAGTCTCAGCCTGTGTGTCTGTAAGGAATGAGTTAAGCGTAACTACAACAGGAACACCATACTGCTGAATATTTTCAATATGCTTCTCAAGATTTACGATACCTTTCTTAAGAGCATCAAGATTCTCTTCTCCAAGATTCTTCTTATCAACACCACCGTTATATTTAAGTGCTCTTATCGTTGCAACCAGAACAACTGCATCAGGCTTCAATCCGGCCATTCTACACTTAATATCAAAAAATTTCTCTGCACCGAGATCGGCACCAAAGCCTGCCTCTGTTACAGTAATATCGCCCATTCCAAGTGCAGTCTTCGTTGCTCTTACAGAATTACAGCCATGAGCAATATTTGCGAAAGGACCACCGTGGATAATAACCGGTGTATGCTCAAGTGTCTGCACAAGATTTGGCTTTAATGCATCTTTTAGCAAAGCAGCCATAGCGCCTACTGCATTTAACTGACCTGCTGTAACTGGCTCGCCGTCTCTTGTGTAAGCAACGATTATTCTTGATAATCTCTTTTTAAGATCATCCATATCATCAGCAAGACAAAGAATTGCCATTATCTCAGAAGCCACTGTGATAACAAAATGATCTTCTCTTGGAACACCATCTGCCTTTGCACCAAGACCTACAACAATATTCCTGAGCGCTCTGTCATTCATATCAACAGCTCTTTTCCAGATAATCTGTCTGGTATCTATTCCAAGTTCATTACCCTGCTGAATATGATTATCAATAATTGCAGCAAGCAAATTATTTGCAGAAGTAATAGCATGAAAATCACCTGTGAAATGAAGGTTTATATCCTCCATGGGTACAGCCTGTGCATATCCGCCACCGGTAGCACCGCCTTTAATACCAAAACAAGGTCCTAAAGATGGTTCACGAAGAGCAATAACTGTCTTTTTTCCAAGTCTGTTCAGCGCATCTCCAAGTCCAACACTGGTAGTTGTTTTTCCTTCGCCTGCAGGCGTAGGATTAATTGCCGTAACAAGAACCAATTTCCCTTTTTGATTTGCCTGAGCCTTTTTTAGATAATCATCAGAGAGTTTTGCCTTATATTTGCCATAAAACTCAAGGTCATCCTCACTGATACCAATTTTTGCTGCAACGTCACGAATATGCAGCATTTCAGCTTCCTGTGCGATTTCAATATCACTCTTTACAGCCATCCAGATCTCCATTCCCGCAAAAGTCAAAAATAAAGACTTTTGCTTAAAAAAATATTGATTGTTGCAATTTATTAAAAGCCTTTGAACAGAATTATTCTAAGCTATTAATACATAATTAAACAGCAGTCTGACCATTTACATACTCATCAAATTGAGCCTTGGTCATCAGTACTTTTCTTGCTTTGGTTCCTTCTTCATCTCCTACAACGCCTGCTTCACAGAGCTGATCCATAATCCTTGCCGCCCTGTTAAAACCAATTTTAAATACTCGCTGTAAAAATCCGATAGATGCTCTATCTTTTTCTATTATTATGTTCCCGGCCTGAACGAAATATTCGTCTCTTCCGGAATCTGAATCGATACTTCCTCCACTTGTCTGAGAAGAGCCCTGCATATTTACTATCTGACTCTCAACTTCCTCAGCATAGGAAGATTCTATCTTCTGTTCTCTTAAAAAATCTGTAACTTGCTGAACTTCTTTATCAGAAACAAATGCTCCCTGAACTCTGACAGGCTTTGTATAGCCCTGTGGGTAAAAGAGCATATCTCCTTTTCCAAGAAGCTTCTCAGCTCCGTTGATGTCCAGGATAGTTCTTGAATCAACGCCACTTGAAACAGCAAATGCTATTCGGCTTGGCATATTAGCTTTGATAAGTCCGGTAATGACATCAACAGATGGTCTCTGTGTTGCAATGATCAGGTGGATACCGGCAGCTCTTGCAAGCTGAGTAAGACGGCATATTGCCTCTTCAACTTCATTGGCTGATACCATCATAAGGTCTGCAAGCTCATCAACAATAACCACAATCTGAGGAAGCACAGTCTTATCTGATGAAGGATCTTCCTTTGCAAGTCTGTTGTATCCCTTAAGGTCTCTAACACCTGCTTCCGCAAATTTCTTATATCTGTTTGTCATTTCAGCAACTGCCCAGTTAAGCGCAGCAGCAGCTTTCTTAGGATCAGTCACAACAGGAATCATAAGATGAGGTATTCCATTATATATACTCAGCTCCACAATCTTAGGATCAATCATGATCATCTGCACTTCTTCCGGTGTAGCTTTATAAATAAGGCTCATTATAATAGTGTTAATGCAGACAGATTTTCCTGAGCCGGTTGCTCCCGCAATAAGAAGATGCGGCATTTTTGCAATATCAGCAACAACTGTTTTACCTGCAATATCTTTTCCTACGGCAAAAGCAAGTTTTGAATCAAATTCATTAAACTCAGCAGATTCAAAGAGATCTCTGAGAGCAACCATCTGATTTTCCTTGTTAGGAACCTCGATACCAACAGCTGCCTTTCCGGGAATCGGCGCTTCTATTCTGATATCCCTTGCAGCAAGATTCATTTTTATATCATCTGCCAGATTTACAATTTTATTAACTCTTACACCGGCTTCAGGCTGTAGTTCAAAGCGTGTTACGCTTGGTCCCTGACTTATATCAGTAACATTTACATTAACCCCAAAGCTCTTTATGATATCCTGAAGTTTGAGTGCTGTTTCTTTTAGTGTTCTCTCAGTATCAACGTTTTTATTCTTAACGCCTTTTTCAAGCAAAGATACAGGTGGAAATACATACTTTTTAGAAATAGTTTTTTTATGCTCTTCTATCTGTTTTTCCATTCCGGGGCTCGTAGTATGAGGTCCTGGTCCAAGTGAAATAGTACTGCTACCCTTAGATGAAGAATCAATCTGTGTGGAAGCATCCCTACTCATTGAAAGGTGATCCTGCGCATGGATAACATAATCTCCATTCATTCCATTTCCTATATTTTCAGCATGTACCGGAACATCCGGTAATATTTCCTCATCGCTGTCTTCAGCTTCTGATACTCGTGCAAGCAGTCTGTTCAAGCTAGTATCAGTGCCATTTGATATAACCGGAGTTTCTTCTTCAGTAACATCATCCTCATGATAATCTTCTCTGTAATCAGCTTCTTTAGAATTATATTCTTCTGAATTATCGCCTCTGAGATTATCTTCACTATAATCATCTTCATTCATTTTCTGTCTTGCATCTGACAAATGGTAGATATTATCCTTCTCCCTGAAGTCATCAGAATTATAAGATGATATTTCGACAACATTCTTATCCCTTGTCTTCTGCCAATCAATATATGAAATTTCTTCCTGAACATTTTGTGAAGGGTCATCTTCCGGTTCATCAAAGTGCATACCATGGATTACAGGCTCTGTGCGCATAACTCTCTGCCCGTCAGGTTCTACATCAGTTTCAATCTCTCTATTAATAGTAATTTCATGAATATCATCACTAATGTCTTCTTCAGGAATAAAGATTTTTTTAGATTCCTCAGGCAAATTGTCTATAGCTTCTATGGCAGGAGCAGGTTCTTCATCCTTCTCAAGTGCAGTATCGATCATTACACCGCTGACCTTCTTCTCCATTCTGAGGATTTTCTCATCTTCCTTTTGTTCTATCGCAAGACGCTTTTCTTCCTCAAGGCGCTCTCTTCTCTGCTGCATCTTCTCTCTGCGTCTCTCAGCATAATCACGATAATTCTCAGCATCCTGTCTGGTTCTTTCGATGAGTCTTCGGCTTCCTCTCTGAATTCCTCCAACAAAAGAATGCTGTGTAAATATAACAAGACTTACTATACCTGCAACAAGTATTATCAGGATAGTTCCTACTAAAGAAAGATATCTGAAGAACAAATATGCTATGGATCCGGCCAAAACGCCTCCACCATTTCTTTCAGTGCTGGCTGCAGTATATATAGAAACAAGACTATATGCCTCGGCCTTCTGCGGTCTTCCGATAATAAGTTCAGACAGCATGCCAATAATAACAAATAAAACCAATCCTGAGGATATTTTGCGAACAGCAGCATTAGAACCAAAATTAGCAATTCCAATGACCACAGCAGAAAGAGCTACGATAGGCGCGATGTATGCAGTTATTCCAAAAAGGCCAAAAAGGACCTTGCTAATCGCATTGCCAAAAGAACCACAAATGCCAAAGTTGCATAAAAACAGAAAGATTGTAAAAGCAATGGTTGCTATAACTACAATCTCACTTCTGATTGAATAATCTACTTCTTCCTTCCTTGAAGGAGCTTTTCGACTGCTGGAAGCAGTCTTACGACGAGTATTACTACTCTTTGATGTTTTTCTAACTGAATTTCCCCTTTTAGTACCAGATGTCATCTCTTCCCCACTAAAAACAGTTTTTCTGTTTTATAACATTTTTCTTACTTTTTGACAAACTCTAATAAGTATATCATTTTTGATGTCTTTGTGCTATACTAACATCGGATTTTGGTTGTTTAATAAAGGAGACGGACAATGGAATTTAAACAGGAATTAGAAACTGGTACTTTTAAAGTAATCGGTAATACCGAAACATCTCTAAAGCTTAGAGATGTTGCTGAGAAATGCAGACTTGTTAAATCTGACACAGGCGTTAAGGTTGAGCTTGCATATACTGGTCCTAATGCAAGCAAATTCATGCAGTATATAGAGAAGCACAAAGAAGAACTCACTAAATATCTCATGAATCCTGATGAGACAGATCTTTATGAGTGGATGGAGGAATCACATCAGACACCTCTTACAATCAAAAAGCATGAAAAAGAAAAGCTTATTCTTTATGTAAGCTTTGATTCAGAAACTCATGATATGCTCACAGGAATCGCAGATGAGAATATCACTCTTAAGTTAGGCGCTCCTTTAATGCAGATAAATGTTGATGAACTTACAAGAGATGAATTTAAGCTTAAGATTTTCAACATGCTCCTTCTTGCAGATGAAATCGCTGTTATGATGGGTAATGTTGATCTTCGCAAGATGTCCAACATTCAGATTGTTAAAACTTATCTTGCTGAAATCTATGACAAATACCACGAGAATCCTTGATTGATCAGTGTAAGCACAAAAAAGTCATAACAAAAGGTGATCACCTCAGTTTAAAGTGATCACCTTTTTTGATTAAATAAGTCTATTATACCCGTATGCCTTGCGACAGCAACAGGATCTTTTTTAACATTCTATTTCATTCAGCACCTTATCATTTGTCTTTTTTAGCAACAAATAAGGTTCCGACTTTCTTTTTCTCTATGATGTCATATAGTTTTTCAGGATATTTACCGTTTGTAACAAGAACATCGATTCCATGAGAAGTAGCAAGTTCAGCTGCCTCAAGTTTGGTGATCATTCCGCCTGTTCCTCTGTTAGAACCGGAACCCGATGCCACAGATTTAAGTTCATCATTTATCTCCTCAACCCTGCTTATAAGTTTTGCATCTTTATCAGTTTGAGGATTACCATCATATAGTCCGTCGATATCAGAAAAAATGATCAACTTGCTGGCATTGCAGAAAACTGCAACAAGAGCAGACAACATATCATTATCAGAAAAAAGCTTCTTTTCCGATTCAATCTCGGTATGACTGACTGAGTCGTTCTCATTTACTATAGGAATAATATGATTTTCCAAAAGAGCATCAAAAGTGTTTTTTAAGTTTTCACTTCTAAGGGAATTAGAAAAATCCGCATTATCAAGCAGTATCTGACCAACCATTCTGTTATATTCGCCAAACAGTTTATCATATAGATGCATGAGTTCCGTCTGTCCCACTGCCGCAGCAGCCTGCTTCATACGTATCTCCTGTGGCTTTTGCGTAAGCCTCATCTTATTAGCTCCCACGGCAATAGCACCTGAAGAAACAAGGACCAGATCATAGCCTAAATTCTCAACTCCGGCCACCGCCCTGCAAAGATGGTCAATCGCTCTTATATCAATATTCCCGCTCTCATTTGTAATCGTAGATGTTCCAACCTTAACAACAATTCTTTTCTTGCTTACACTCATATCTTCACCCACTTTGTCACTTTAATCAATTAAATCAAACTCATATAAGTGTAAACCGAAACGGATTTGTTTTCAAGATTTAATCATTTTGAATTAAAAGAGTAGTTTTTAATCATTTTAATTGAAAAGAGCGCTGCAATAAAAGATATGATAAAGAACCCTGAAAGGCAAGCCATTGCCATGCGCATTCCAAGTGTATCTCCAAGAAATCCGGTAAGAGCAGTAAACACAACTCCGCCAATTCCTGTCGCTGTTGTTATCATTCCTGTAGCAGTTGCAGTCTTTTTCCCGGCAAAGAACAACATTATATTAAGAACGCTCGGATAGATTGCGCCACTGGCAAATCCTAAAGGTACACACAATAACATTACTACTGTGCTATTATTTGACAACGATATCAAAACTGTAATTATCGGAATCGTAACTATTGATGCAACAAGAATTTTCTTAGCATGCTTTGCAAAGTGTCCGACTAAAACTCTTGATGGTATCATTACTGCCCAGAATAAAGAAAGCGCAAATTTTCCGGTGCTCGCCTTAAGCACATCTGTAAAAAGAGTATCTACAAAGAAAGTAAATCCATTCTCAAATCCAACATAGATACACATAATAACGCACAAA
Organism: Butyrivibrio sp. YAB3001; assembly: GCF_900112195.1. GTDB lineage: Bacteria > Bacillota > Clostridia > Lachnospirales > Lachnospiraceae > Butyrivibrio. The sequence continues at coordinate 9,787 of NZ_FOKR01000027.1, read as the reverse complement.
AGAAGCACACCGATAATAATGAATTCACTTCCTTTAGACTTATTTACATCTCCACTTGAAGTATCTTCATCTGCAACTATCTCTCTTACATCATCACCTGATTTAAAGATTCCAATAAAACCAATAACACTGCCAACAGCAAGAAGTGCAAAAAGTGTTCGCCAGTGCATGCCATGATTCAGATAGAAATCAACTACAAGGGGAGCTATAAGTGCCCCAAGAGCATACATTGATGTAATATATCCAATTTTTTTGCTTCCGGACAGTGGATATGTATCAGCAAGAGTTGCTATTGAAATAAACTGCAGCGCGCTTGTTGTTAATCCCAAAAAGAAAACTCCTATAACAAAGAACTCTCCTGCATTTGTAAAAAGAATTGCTACAGCAGCAAAAATCTGTATTCCAAGTAAAATCTTTATGCAATGTCCCTTTCCGGATCTGTCCGCCCAATTACCCAGTACAAGCGGTGCCAACATTGTCGCAAACAGTTCAACTGAGGCAAAAATTCCCATGAAAGTTACTGAAAGTTTATAATTTTGTCCGATGTTCCATAGGCTTGCCTGATATCCGCCAGCCTCAAAACCATTAATAAACACTATCAAAAAAAGAATCAGCCATAAAAAATCTTTGTTTTTCTTGATATTTTCCATATCCTGCTCCTTATGACTATCATTCACTACTACAGTGCCTACCATAATTTTATCATCGTTATATGGAGCATTTTTGAACGCTCTTTTATTTTAATAAAAATTTAAGATTAAACCTGTGGTATATTGATTTTTAGGAACTTTACCGATATAATAAGTAAGCTACAATTGAATACGGGTTAGTAAAGGTTTCGACAGGGATTTTGAAGCTGGAGAAGCTATCCGCAGGACGGTGCGTCAAACCTCAAATTAAAATTAAACGCTGAAGATAATTTAGCAATCGCTGCCTAAGTGCAGCCCGTCAGCCTGAATGCACCTACACATTCAGTAACTGGCGTCAAAAAATGTAGGAAACGACATAGCTTAAGCTTTGCGGTTATGGTCGTATCATGAAGCTACTGATTAGTTTTGGTTGTCAATTTCCGGAGCCATGAGGGAACAGAGGTTAAGACCTCACAATAATTGACTACGATAGTAGAAGGACAGGGGATGAATTTTTGGACGCGGGTTCGACTCCCGCCTAATCCATCTAAAAAGGAACATCCTTGAATTATTTATCATGAAATAATTGAAGGATGTTCCTTTTTATGTATAAATGCCCTTTAGCGAAGACTTACCTTATAATCTCTTAGTGCTTCTCTTTGCTGATCTTTTTTAGCCATATCAGCTCTCTTGTCATAAAGTTTCTTACCACGGGCAAGACCGACTTCAACCTTTACACGTCCGTTTTTAAAGTAAACTTCAAGTGGAACCAGTGTATACCCCTGAACCATCTTCTGCTGCTCCAGTTTTCTTATTTCCTGTTTGTGTAAAAGCAGTCTCTTTACTCTCAAAGGATCCTTATTAAAAATATTACCTTTTTCATAAGGGCTGACATTCATTCCCATAATGAATGCCTCCCCTTTATCTATGCTTATCCATGCTTCTTTTATGCTGCATTTCCCCTGGCGGATAGATTTTACCTCTGTGCCAAAAAGTTCGATACCCGCCTCATATTTTTCCTCAATAAAATAATCATGATAAGCCTTTTTATTATTCGCAACCAGTTTTCTTGCCTTATCTTCTGCCATAATACCTTACCTGTCTTATCTTTTTTTCTTTTTCTTCTGTATGCTTCTAGCTGCCTTGCTGGTAGCAGATTTCTTATATTTATGTACTTTATAGACCTTTCTTCCGGTCATTGAGACATCGAATTTTTCCTTCTTATCAGCTTTAGCTTTCTTACCCTTCTTTTTCTTTGAAGTTTCTTTTGTCTCTGAACCTTCCGAAGAATAATCATCATTAAGAGAATCTGATATAATCTTTCTGATCTTGTTCGCCTTGTTCTCAGCTATTTTTCTTGCATCAGAAAAAGCTACAAAATCATTATCCTCTCCATCTTCTTCATCCTCATTTACAAGTCTGAAGTCAATAGTACGTGTCAATCTGTCAGCTGCCAGAACCTTTATCTCAACTTTATCGCCAATGGAATACTCTTTTCCTGTAGATGTTCCAAAAAGCTTCATGTGTTCTTCATCATATTCATAGTAATCATCAAGCATTGATGCTGCTCTGATAACACCCTCACAGGAATTATCAAGTTCAACAAACATTCCCCATGCGGTAACTCCGGAAATGATGCCTTCGAATTTTTCTCCTACATGCTTTTCCATGTATTGAGCCTTCTTAAGCTTATCAGTTTCACGTTCAGCTTCTTCTGCTCTTCTTTCTGTCTCCGAAGAATGTTTAGCAACTTCAGTAAGAATTTCTTCATAATGAGCTGCTTTCTCAGCATTCATTCTGCCACGAAGATGGTCCTTGATTATTCGATGAATCTGAAGATCAGGATATCTTCTGATTGGTGAAGTAAAATGGCAATAATAATCAAACGCAAGGCCAAAATGTCCTGTGCACTCAGTGCTGTATTTAGCCTGCATCATGCTACGAAGCGCCATTTTACATATTACCGGTTCTTCCTTGCTTCCCTGTATCTTTTTAAGAAGCGACTGAAGCTCCTTGGGCTTAACGCCTGTATCTTTTCTGGTTCTCACATGATAGCCAAAATTAGCAACAAAGGCATTTAGTGAACTTATCTTATCCGGATCCGGCTGCTCATGAATTCTATATACAAACGGACTCTGAAGATAAAAGAAATGCTCAGCCACAGTCTCATTAGCTGCAAGCATAAAATCTTCAATCAGCCTGGTTGCCACATTTCTATCACGAGGAAGTATTTCCAAAGGATCACCCTGCTCATTAAGAATAATCTTTGTTTCAGGGAAATCAAAGTCAATCGCGCCTTTCTTTTCTCTCTTTTCCCTTAGGATCAAAGAAAGCTTAGCCATATCCTCAAACATAGGAACCAGGTCCTTGTATTTCTCAATTTCCTCAGCGTCCTTTAGTTCAAGTATCTTATTTACTGATGTATATGACATACGTTCATTAACATTGATCACTGATTCAACAATGTCATGGTCAATAATCCCACCATTTTTATCAATAGTCATAAGACAACTAAGTGCCAGTCTGTCTTCACCATGGTTAAGTGAACATATACCGTTAGACAATCTATGTGGAAGCATCGGTATTACACGATCAACAAGATAAACGCTTGTCCCTCTGTTACGTGCTTCTCTGTCAAGTGCCGAATTTTCCTGCACATAATTAGTAACATCAGCAATATGCACGCCAAGGTGATACAAACCTTCCGAATCAACAGTAAGACTCACTGCATCGTCCAGATCCTTGGCATCTTCGCTGTCAATAGTAACCATCTGAACGTCTCGAAGATCTTGCCTGCCAAGCATATCCGCTTCGCTTATTGTATCAGGACATCTGTTAGCCTGATTTATTACCTTTTCAGGAAATTCACTTGGAATATCAAATCCTTTTACAATCGATAAAATATCAACTCCGGGATCATTTATATTTCCAATTACTTCAATGATTTTTCCCTCAGGCTTACGATGTTCTATTCCATTACCATAATCAGTCAGTTTAACTACGACCTTATCTCCGGTAACCGCTTTTCCGCGATGCTCAAGCGGCACAAAGATATCATTTATTATCTTATTATTATCCGGAATAACAAATCCAAAATTCTTTTCACCCTGGTAAGTTCCAATTACTTCTTCTATTCCTCTTACCAGAATATTTCTGATTCGTCCTTCCTCACGTTTGCCGGTTGATTTTGATACAATCTCTACCTCAACTGTATCAGAATTAAATGCTCCATGAACATATTCTTCAGGGATAAAAATATCCTCATCCCTGCCTTCAACCTCTACAAATCCAAATCCTCTCGAATTTGCAATAAAAGTTCCAACAACCATTTCAGCATTTTTATTCCTGATGCCATAAAGGCTGTCATCCATTCTTTTAAAGCGTTTTCCTTTACTCATATAACCTCTTAAAACAATTAAGGCACTCTCAATGGAGTGCCTTAGAAAAATCTACGATAAGTTTCAACAGATTAAAGAACTTTCATATTAAGGAGTAAAGCAAGAACAATAAAAAGTACTGAAAGAACAATTGTTACCTTCTTAAGGATACCTTCTCTTGAACGTCCTTTATTCTTACCCCAATATGTATTCTCAACTGTTCCCTGAATTGCTCCAAGTCCCTGGCTCTTACCCTCCTGAGCAAGTACCAGTACTACGAGAACGGCACAGATTATCATAAATATTACTCCAACAACATAACTCAAGATACTCACTGAAAAACCTCCCAAATCATCTAAAAAATCTAAAATCTGTCATAGCAAGCAAATATTAATGTATCACATTTACTCTATAACGTCAATCAGGCTTTAATCTAAAAGATTACTGGCGAACAAGAAGAGACTTTCCTGTCATTTCTGCAGGCTGTTCCTCGCCCATGCACTCAATAAGTGTAGGGATGATATCTGCAAGACATCCGCCCTCTCTTAATGTATAGCCCTGCTCATAATTTACAAGGATAAATGGAACAGGATTTGTTGTATGAGCAGTAAAAGGCTCGCCTGTCTCGTAATCGATCATCATATCAGCGTTACCGTGGTCAGCGCAGATAAAGAGTGTTCCATTTACTTCCTTAATAGCTGCTACTACTTTGCCAAGGCATTCATCAACAGTTTCAATAGCCTTTACAGCAGCAGGGATAACTCCGGTATGACCAACCATATCAGGATTAGCAAAGTTTGCTATTACTACATCGTATTTCTGAGATGTGATAGCGTCAACAATCTTCTCACATACTTCAGGAGCGCTCATCTGTGGCTTAAGGTCATATGTTGGTACATCCTTAGGGCTGTTTACAAGGACTCTGTCTTCACCCTCATTAGGCTGCTCAACGCCACCATTAAAGAAGAATGTTACATGTGCATACTTCTCTGTTTCTGCAATACGAGCCTGCTTCATACCCTTCTTTGCAAGCCACTCACCAAATGTATTGGTCAAAAGAACCTTCTTGAAGGCCACTGTCTTATTAGGAATAAGTGGATCATAATCTGTGAAGCAGACATATGTTACATCAAGTCTTGCTCCTCTGTTAAATTTATCAAATTCATCATCACAGAAGCAATGTGTGATTTCTCTTGCTCTGTCAGGACGGAAATTGTAGAAAATAATTGAATCGCCATCTTTAATAGTTGCAACAGGTGAGCCATTCTTCATAATTACAGTAGGAACAACAAACTCATCAGTCTTTCCGTTCTTGTAGGATTCAACCATGCACTCATGAGCGCTGTTTGCCTTATTGCCTTCGCCCTTAGTCATAGCATTGTAAGCAATCTCTACTCTGTCATAGTTATTATCTCTGTCCATTGCATAATAACGACCTGAAATAGTAGCTACTGCGCCAACTCCAAGCTCTTTCATCTTATCTTCAAGCTGCTGAACGAAATCAATTCCACTTTCCGGTGGAGTATCTCTTCCATCAAGGAAGCAATGAACAAATACTTTATCAAGGCCATTCTTTTTAGCAAGTTCAAGAAGACCGTAGATGTGAGTAATATGACTATGAACACCACCGTCTGATACAAGTCCGTAAAGATGAAGAGCAGAATTCTTTTCCTTACAATTATTGATAGCTGTCATAAGACCTTCATTTGTAAAGAAATCACCATCTTCGATAGATTTTGTGATTCTTGTAAGTTCCTGATATACAATACGTCCTGCACCCATATTCATATGACCAACTTCCGAATTACCCATCTGGCCATCAGGAAGTCCTACAGCAAGGCCACTGGCATTACCCTTTACAAAAGGATAATCCTTCATAAGACCATCCATTACAGGAGTATTAGCCATAGCAATGGCATTGCCTTCCTTATTATCATTAAGTCCATATCCATCAAGAATTAAAAGAACTGTTGGTTTAGAACCTTTCATTATATATATCCTCCATTTCACGCACCACCTGCATCGACAGACAGTGAAAATAATTACAAAAAGTCTCTAATTTTAACTTTCCTTGCATAGTATATCTCAATTCCTGTAGAAATGACAAGTATTTAACAAAAGCTTTATTATTATTTCATTCTTACGTAAGTTTAAATCTCTGCCACTATAAGCAAAGAGCCATCTCTTACAGTTATCTCAGCTTCTTCATCTATAATAAACTCATTGCTGACACCAAGTGGAAAATCATTAGTTATTTCCCCATCATCCATAGAGTACATGAGTCCCTTAAGTGTAACTCCCTTGGATTTAGCAGTCAGTGAAAAAATAGAAAGATATCCTGAATTTCCTCGGTGGAACTTTATCGTCTCATTTTCTGCAACCATGAGAATTCTGTCATGATCCATTATGTAAGCCTTGCCACCATGGTGTTTAATATATAATAGTGTCTGCACATTCGCAAAAGAATGCTCTATGCGCCTTCCGCCTAAAGCTCCATAAAGAAAGAACTTTCGAAAGCCCTTTGCAAGACCAATCTTAACAGCCTTGATAGTATCTGTATCATCTTTTCTGACATCGAGCCTTATTATTCTATCCGGATCTTCCCGTTCTATTTCTTCCAGACTTTGCATAAGTAGTGGGCCTGATTCCATTGCTGAATCGAAATCTCCCACAATAAGATCCGGTAAAATACCCATCTGCTGAGCATAGGAAAATCCTGCATCACACGCAATAACATAATCACCGTCAGAAATTGGGATTTCCATTGGAACAAAGCTGCCCGCAGATATTATTATGCATTTTTGTTCATATTTTTCTCTGTCCATCTATATCATCAAGCTCTGATCCGTGATTCTATCGTCTCGATATCCATCACATATTCATTGCTTCCGCCCCAATCTCCAACAATAGTCTCTGTCGTATTTCCATCGGCATCAGTTATCATTGTTGATAATCTGTAATTCATCTTGGCAACCTTGGTATTATTGCCGGAGTTTGTATAACTTCTAAGATATGTTACAGTGTACTTGGTATGTGGATAAACGTTGCCATCTATTGCGCTAGGTTCGTATGAAATAGAATTTCTCTGAACACCGTCATCTTCAAAATAATTAGCCCAAAGAGTAATAACTCCCTGACTTTCAGGATTCTCTTCAAAGCTTAAAAATCTATATTTCCATCCGTTACCGGTCTTATTTAAAATAATAGCTTCTCTGCTTATTGCCACATAAGTAGTATTTTCCTGTGGAGTATCTTCATTATTAAGGAACTTATCCCTGAGAGAAAGATATTCATCAGAAACAACAAAATTTCTTAACTCATCTACATTTCCGACATCAAGCTGGTTAAAGATATCTGCAAAAATCCCCTGTACTTCACGGGCATTCTGAAGGCATGCAATAAAACTGTTTATATCATCATTTGTGCCAACATTTTCAATAACACCATTTAAAAAATCCTGATAAGCAAGCGCATCTTCATAATTCATAGCAAAAGAATCAGATGCCGGAATTATATATTTTAATACAAGATTTTTGATATCATCAGAAGAATTAAACTTATAAATATTAAATAATCTCTCTACTATATCTTTATACTTTTCGAAAGAACAGCCATTCTCGTCTGAACTTCTGAAAAGTGAATCTGTGTTATCAGCATAACGAGAAAAGCATCTGTCATAACAAGCATTCATAAGCTCAACAGCATCAGCATTAGAGTTATCCTGCTCAAGAACTGATAAAACGCTAATTGCTGTATCAATATTACCCTCACCCTTATTCATGGTATTTACAGCATCATTTAAGATAACTGTGAGGTAATTATTTAAAAGATTCTCATTATCAGTATTCTGCCAGCCATCATACAGCACCTTCTTGGCTGATTCTGAATCATCAATACTCAGATAAGCTCCCGCCATATTGGAATAGGCAGAAACTGCGCCTGAATCAATCTCAATCGCCTCAGTATATGAATTAATTGCTGCTTCATATTCTTCATTCTCTGAATATCTGTTTCCTGCAGCAATAGCTTTATTAACTTTTACAAATGGTAAATGACTGTAGACAGCATAACTTGATACAAAAGCAACCACTGTAGCCGCAGAAATAATACCGATTTTCCTATAATTCAACTTTCTTTTTCCATTTCCTACGCGCCTTTTTTGTCCTTTTCGTCTGTACCTCATTGTTAAATAAACCTACTTCCTAAATAAAATACTAATTCAATAAATTAAAATTATATAAAAAGAGTATAAATTAATGATAATTTTTTTAACACCCTATAACAGTTCATTAGTATATCAAAACATGCACAAAACCGCAACATTACAGCAGAAGATTTTTATAGCAATTACACAAAGAGTACGTGCCATTTTTTTAGATAAATCAAGCAAAATATTCTCTCATCAATAACGGAGCTTTTTATATTTAAAAGGAATACTGAGCATTTTCCTATGACAAAAAAGCTCTGCTTTACCATTGATAGTAAAACAGAGCTTAAACTCATCATCAATTTATTTAATTAGCACAAATCAATCAAGCAAGAATTGCATGAACTGCTTCTTTAATTCTTTCATCCTTGGCATTTGCATCAAAATACTCAAGGAAATGTTCACCTGATAAAGCCCCCTTTACCAATTCTCTGTCAAGTCTGTTTAAAATATCAACGACATCTGTATTGTATGTAACCTTCTTGACTTCATCGAGAATCTTTTTATTTCTCTGCTCAGGAACAGCTCTCTCTCTTGGATATCCCTGACCACTTTCCTCAGAGAACAGTTTTTCAAATGTATACTCAAGATTAAGTTCAGCACCCCATCCTGATTTAAGAGCAAAATTCATAGAAATAGCATTACCATCATTTATCTGAGCAAAAGTATATGCATCAAGCGGATCTGTAACATGACCACAGATAACACCTGGGAAACTGTTGCATGCAAGCATAGCGCCTTCACCTGTTCCGCAACCTGTTACAACATAATCACAAGCTCCTGAATTAAGCAGTACACAAGCAAGAATTCCATTCTGCACATATGTTAGCTGAGCTTTATCCTCAGCAGAATACATTCCGTAGTTAAATACCTCAAAGCCATGTTTGTCAGCAACCTTCTTAAGAGCGTTGTAGATCATCTCATTCTTTGCTGCCTGGCTATTTTCATTAATAAGCGCAATTTTCATTAGGAAACCCTCCATCCAAAATATATTATTCTATAATTTTAGATTTTTTATCCGAGATGTTCTACTAAAAATATGACTTTGTGCTGTTTTTTCAAGATTTTATTCAAATATCTTTTTAAATTTCACCTTTCATTCGCTTCTTATTCTGATACATCTTTTCATCTGCTTCAAAGAAGACATCTTTTACATATCTTCCTTCTGTTCCGATAGCAAACCCGGCTGCTATGGTAACTTCACCTTTTTCTTTATTTTCATTATTTATATCGCTCAGTCTTTTCATAATGTCTTCGATATTGTCTAAGTCCTTGCCGTGAGCAATAACTACAAATTCGTCACCACCGATTCTGTAAACCGGGCTGTGAGCAAATGTATTACAAATGATAGAACACCCTACTATTAGTATATACATAGTCTTTCTTTACCTTTTCTATAGGTTCGACTATGCTGTTTAAGATACTGTGGATTGGTCATTTCACCCTACCGCATTGACGGTTTTTAAAAGGCTCCAACCACAGTCTCTTTGTTCATTTGTTAATCAGTTAGTTACCGCATGACGGTTTATCAAGAAGTAGGTTACGATTGCAAGGAGCCCTGTGGATCTGAAACA
>NZ_FOKR01000024.1 GCF_900112195.1 Butyrivibrio sp. YAB3001 | reverse complement strand
GTCGTCTTTTATCTTCTGAAACTCTGACGAAGCCGCAGAAGGCAAGACAGTATTTGATTCAGAGGTCTCACTTAACTTGCCAGAATTACCAGAATCAGGCTTACCTGCCTGCTGAGCAATTGCTATCTTTAACTCATTCTCCAGCTCTTCATTTTCATCAAGTCTTGCTAAAAAGACTTCCGGGCTAACACCATAAAGTTTTGCCAGAATATTAAGTTTATCAGCAGACGGAATTATCCTTCCCGTTTCATAGGCAGAATATGTAACGCTCTTAACTCCTAAAAGCTTTGCAAGATCCTTTTGAAACCTACCTGAATCCTTCCTCATCTGCTTTAATAGCTCTGCTAAAGACATATTCCCTTTTTCTATAGTTCTTCTTGGCATTTTATTTAACCTCTTCTTGAATATTTATATTTCTTCCTGAGTCTGTTCATCTACATCATCAATGATGTCTTTTCCGGAAATTTCCTCTTCAACATTTAATTCTCCTTCCTTACTTTCTATACTTTCGGTATTATTGTCCCCCTCTTGTTTAACTGTTTCATCAGAGTCCTCAGATTTCTCATCCTCACCGCTCTCTAAAACCGCTGGTAATTCATCCTCTGAAATATCACTTCCAGAAGCATCATCGCTAATACCGATAGCACTTTCATCAACCTCAATATTTTCCTGATTTAATTCACTAACATCTTCTTCGTCATCACTACTATCCTTTTTACCAATAACATCATCAGGAGTATCATTATCTACATTTTCATCAAGGGTTTCAGATTCAACGTCATTAAATATTTCTTTACAATCATTTTCTTCACTACACTTCTTAACAATTTTGACGCTATCACTAATTAAAACATCCCCTGATTCTGTCATAATTTCACATCTGAAACTATACAGCAGAACAGATTCATCAATTGGTACTATGAGCTTGCTTGTATCTGCTCCAACTACGTCAGCATTCTTTAATTCTTCCCATGCCAATCCATCTACTGAGTAATACCACTGATAACTTACAGCCCCTTCTGCAACAACTTCGAATATTGCTTCATCTTCTTCACTAATTGCTGCATCAACCGGCTGCTCTTTGATTTCCGCTATAACCTCATCTAATTCCACCAGACTAAATTCGGTTTCTCTCTTGGTACTAATCATCTGCGCCATCAGTGAACTATTACCTTTAATCTTCGCTGAATCACTGATTATTTCTGCGCCATCAGCACTAGTAATAGAACATCTGTACATCTGACCTATTCTTTTCTCTGTTACTTGAACAGTTATCTTGTTTGTGTTACATCCATCAACAGAAGATTTCTTCCAGTTCTGACCATTATCCTGACTGTAGTACCACTGGTAACTCTTTGCCCCTAAAGCTCCTATTTCAAAAGAAGCCATACTACCTATAGAAGCATTGACATCCACAGGTTGACTCGTTATAGAAAGAACTGCATTAATCTTTGCAGCAGCACTATCTATAGTTTTTCCATCGAATCCGGTCAAATTACATCTATACCTCTGACCTATTCTTCCTTCTGTTACCTGCACTGTAATCTTATTTGTTGTGCATCCATCAACAGAAGATTTCTTCCAACTCTGACCATTATCCTGGCTGTAATACCACTGATAGCTCTTTACTCCTAAAGCACCAACCTCAAAGTTTACAATCTCACCAATAACCGCATTAACATTAACCGGATCATTCGTTATCGTTAACTTCGCAATTATCTTAGCTGCAGCACTATCCAATGTATTCCCATCGAATCCGGTCAATCTGCACCTGTACATTTGACCTATTCTTCCTTCTGTTGCCTGTATCGTAATCTTATTAGTATTACATCCATCAGTAGAAGACTTTTTCCAAGTCTGACCGTCATCCTGACTGTAATACCACTGATAGCTCTTTGCTCCTGATGCAACAGTTTCAAAGGTTACGTTATTTCCTATAGCTGCACTAACATTTGAAGGCTGCTTTGATATAACAATCTTCGCACTGACTTTGCCTGCTGTACTATCTAATGTCTTTCCATCTGAGCCTGTTAATCTGCATCTATACATCTGACCTATTCTGTTTTCTGTTGCCTGTACAGTTATCTTATTAGTGTTAAAACCATCAACAGAAGATTTCTTCCAGGTCTTACCACTGTCCTGACTGTAATACCACTGATAACTCTTTGCTCCTGATGCGCTCACGCTGAAGTTGACATTGGAACCTATAGCTGCCACCGCATCAGTCGGTTGTTTTGTTATGTTTAATTTTTCATACATTCTGGCAGATTTACTATCAATAGTCCGTCCACCTGCTACCATCACTCTGCACTTATAACTCTGACCAACTCGTGCTTCTGTAACGTCAATAGTAAGCTTGCTTGTGTTATACCCAGAACTTGATGATTTATTCCAAGTAGTTCCATTATCTTTGCTAAAATACCACTGATAACTCTCTACACCTTTTGCTGTAATCTCAAAACTAACTTTTTCTCCAATTGCAGCGTACTGATCAACAGGCTGAGAAGTAATAAATCCTACTGTAATAGTCTTTGTTTGCGAAGTTACTTTATTGCCATCAATATCTGTCACAACACATCTGAATACTCGTCCATCCCAAGTATCTCTGACTGTCTTTTTAATACTCTTGCCAGTCCCCCAACTGTTACTCCATGTTGTTTCTCCCGCATCATGCCATTGCCATTGATAAGTAAGCCCGTCACCCTCTGCATCGCAAGTCAAAGTAACATCAGTATCTGCTACAGCGGAAATATCTTTAGGCTGAGTCTTGATTTTCAAAGTATTTCCCGTTGCTATAGTAATTGAAGCAACATTGCTGTACATCATGTTTCCATTAGGATCAAGGATCATACATCTGTATGTTCCGCCATTCATTTTGCTTGTAATGTTAAGGTAACAAGGATTACCTGAACCAAGATCCTTCCAGACAGATGAACCGGAAGCTTTATATGACCATTTGTATGCAGAAATCTTACCTGTTGCAGTAAGGGTTAAAGTTGCCTTTTCTCCACTTTTTACAATCAGATCCTCAGGCTGCTTTGTAATAGTCATAAAGTCTTTTTGATTTTGAACCGTTACATTCTTTAATGTAGAATTTTTCAGTGTACCTCCGCTAACTGTCGAATTTTCAATAACTACCCCATTAAGCTTTGAGGCATTAATTTCTGTATTCTTTATAGTACTGTTTCTGACATTAGCACCTCTAACATCACTATCCTTAACTATTGAATTTCCACTTATAGAACCACCTGAAATCTTAGCTTTTGCTAATGATGTTCCGTTAAAGCCATTAGAAACCGATGTAATCTTTTCAACAATTCCTGCGATAAAAGAGCTGTTTGAAATATGGTCACCAATCGACTTTATTCCATTAAGCACACAATTAAAGATATTGTTACTTTTTGAATCAGTTTTCTTAAGTGTGCTTCCGCTAACAGTACTATTTGTAACTGTTCCGTTGTTTATTGTGCTGTTAGAAATCTTTGCCTTATTAAGTTTTGAATTGTCTACTGTATCGTTAATTGCTACTTCCAGTATTGATGCAACATTTTTCAATACAGACCTAACCGAAACCACATTTGTATTAGTCGTATTAACAAGAGTAGTCCCACTCACCTGAGTATTTTTCAATACTGCATCCTGAACAGTTGAATTATCGACTTTACTGAAAGTAATACCTGTTTTTGTTATAGTATCTTTTAAAAGAATAGAACCAGATACACTTCCTCCGGAAAAAGTACTTCCACTAACTGTCACATTACTTGAAGTAACATTTGTAAGTGTGCTGTTGGTAACATGTGTGTTTTTCGCCACACCATTTATCAGTTTACTCTTATTAACAGTACTATCCTTTATTGTCCTGTTCTTTGCAGTACTTCCGTTAATCTTTGAATTTGCAACATCATTACCACTTACAGTCGTGTATTTACCACTATCCGTAAGTTTACTGTTTCCACTTATTGTACTTTTGATAATATTTCCACCATCAATCGTACTCTTTACAACCTCTGATTCACGTACTGTACCACCACCAACAGTAGAGTTTACAATTTTATCCTTATATAAAACACTGTCCTTCGCGTTTATTGAATTAAGTACGCTTCCATTAATCTGTGCATTTGTAATCTTAGATGAACTAATTGTTGAATCGAATATTTTATCAGACCTAAGATTTGAATTAATAATCGTAGTCTTCTTTATCGTATTTTTTTGTGTCGTAACATCATCCATTTTTGCATTCTGAACAGATGCAGATGTAGCACTTCCGCCTATCAGCGATGTTCCGCCACCAATACTACCATTCTTAATTTTCGCATCGTAAAAAACACCTCCGGTAATAGTACTACTTACAATATCTGCGGAGTCCACCTTATCATTTTGTAGTTGTGAACTGCTTACCTTACCGCCAATGATGTTACTGTTTTTAATAGTCTTATTACTTATGTTTGCATCAACATATTTCGCATCATTCTTCTCATTTTTCTTGCTAAATTCGCTTTTTGTAAATATACTATTCTCTGTGGAAACATATAATCCTATCTCGCCTGGCGAAATCCCTGGATACCTATTTCCACCTTCCTGTGCAAAACCTGTTGCCAAAACCGTCGCCCCCACCAAGGCGATACCTATTGCTCTCCTAGCCACTGTGTTTCTGATAAAGTTGTTGATTTTGCTCATCTTTCTTTCAACCCTCCATAAGAAAAAAATTTGTTTACGAGGAACAATAACATGCAGTTTATTAAAAAAATTGAAAACATATTGGTACATATGTATGAAGCATTTTTATTTATACTTCTTCCACTATGGATTCCAAATGGTTACAATAATCTTGCAAACGACAAATATGATGCCTTTATGGCTTTTTCACTGTTCATAATGGCTTTTTACCTATTACTTCAGCCCATAAAAGTTGTATTAATCCTAGTAAAAAAAATAACGGTCAATAATCAATCTTCTCAGCAGCTAGATGTGAATATTCATCACAATTATTTTTGGCTTCTATTATTCCTCTTTTTTACCTCCATATTCATTTCAACTTTTTTGTCCGATTACAGAGAGCAGGCATTTATTGGTGCCAACGGCTGGAATATGGGACTTTTTACTTATGCAATACTTATATTTGAAATATTAATGTTTAGTGGCAGAAAAAATCTTGATATGAAAATTACTTTTGCATTTCAGATAATAGGTAGTTTTATCGTTAATGTAATCGCTATCCTTAACCGCTTTTACATCTATCCTGTAAAAGGAATAGAAGATGTAAGATTTTTTATCTCCACGATAGGAAACAGTAACTGGTATGCCGGATATCTGTGCATCTTTCTTTTCTTAAATACCGGGATAATGCTTGTAACGACTACCAATAGATGTATAGATTGTATGCTGTCTGTTTATGTAACTACTGCCGCATTCTGTATGCTATCATGCGGAAGTCAAAGCGTATTTCTATTTGCCTCTGCATTCTTTCTGCTCGCAATACTATATGTCCTTAAAAATCCCCAATATATAAAAAACCTCATGAAAGTATTTATCTTTTATGGAATAGCATCCGAAGCATTTGCCTTTTCATATAGCACGATTTTCCTATGGGACGACTCTCTTGATAATTCTGTTATTGTTATGATGTTAAGGCATCACTTAGGTATTGCAATCATTGTATTTTCAGTATTTACCATGCTTTTGACCAGGAAAAAGAAATTTAGTAAGCCCATAGTTCCAAGCTGTCTCTTATCAGTAACACTTGCAATTCTCCTCTTACTTCCTCTTGCTGCATTGGCTATACAGCTATTGCCTTTAGAAATATTCAGTGACACCTTTGGAAACAGTCGTGGCTTTATTTGGAACATTTCAAAGAACGCTTTCTATGCTCTTACTCCATCACAAAAAATATTGGGAATTGGTCCAGATTCTATGTGCTATTTCCTATACAACAACCAGTATTTTTCTGAGATTTTGACTTTAAAATATGGTGACTCTATTCTTACAAACAGTCATAGCATCTTACTAAACAATCTCTTAAATTGGGGAATCGTAGCGTTGATCATATATGAATTGTGTTTCCTGTACATTATCCTGTATCTTTATAGATCTGATAATAAATACTGCTTCATAATTGCTATTATTCTTGTTACTTCAAATATTTGGGGTATCATATCTTTTGATAACATCCTGTTTACACCATATGTATTCTGCATTTGCGGGTATGGAATTACCATAGCACAACATCCACATTCCATTTTTTGAAAGGACTTCAAGGTAATTTCTTACCAAGCCAAGCATCTCATCTTCCAACTCTATAGACCTTCAGAAGTTTTCCAATCTCTTTCTTGTCCCCAAACGCAATTTGTCAGTAATTCTTACAATGCCCTCGACAATAATAACCGTTATTATCAAATATATGACCATAAAAATCCCATTTAAATGCGGAAAAAAATCATGAAGTGAAACATGTACAACATACAATTGTAAGGAATTCTTCCCCCCCCATTTCAAAACCGGTGATTTTAATTCTATATTTCGCAATATACAACACAAGAAAACAACCAATGCTATCCCTGAGACAGGCTTACATGCTTCACAAAAAAATTGTCCCTTAAAGATTGTGAATATAATTCCAAGGCACAAAAAGCATATTAAGGCCAAAAATGAATTAAATAATATATTTTTTTTCAAAAGAAATACAATTTTCTTCTGATAGCAAGAAAACACTACACCTACCACAAAAAGCCACATTGAATTGAAATATTTAGCCGGAAAACACAAACAAATGCATAAAAAGCTTCCTACTGCGTTAAAGACTAACATACCAAATACTATACTTTTTTTATTTTCTGTAACTTTTCTAACTAAGTAATAAACTATATATTCAAAAGTTATAACAAAAATAAACCAATCTTCTGCCTTAATAATATTTCTCACATTAAAAATTTTGCCTATTACAATAAATAGAAATTTTATGCAAAGATACGGCATCCATACTTTTCTTATTCTATTTAATAAATATTGTTTTCCAACCTTTTTAGTGTTATACCCTTCCTGAATACCATATCCAGACACAAATAAAAAAATTAATACTCCTATCCCACCTAATTGCGTAACCATGGTTCCAATCAAATGAGCTATTAGACCTTCTTCAATGCTTTTAAATCCTCCATACACATAGAGATGCGATGCTATTACAAAAAATGCTGCTATTCCCTTTAATGAAATCCCATCATTTCTATCAAAGGCAACATCTTTCCCTTTTCTCAAGCCAAATCTCATATTACATACAATTAAAAACATTAAGCTTAGCAGAGTGCTTCCACAGAATATCAAAGTATATTTCTCCCTATAAATTTGAATTATTAATCCCTATTATTCTAACCACTAATCATGCAGTTCAAAAAAATCACAAATAGAAAGCTCAATTATCTATCTTTCTAAACTCTTCTCTTAAAATATCATCAAGTTGAGGATATTTATCTATCATTGAATAGAAATCCCTCCAAAATAACTTTTCCCCATGATCATTTATTTGGGTAAGTGATGGTCCTTCTTGTGTTCCTGGAACATAGACAATCAAATTATCTTTCTTACTCGGAGCCATTGTCTTCGTTCCATTTAAAACAGCCATCAGCCAAAACCATATATCATCATTTGTCGGACATATATTCGTAAACAAGTTCGCATCCGTTACATCTTTATAAAGCATCCCAGGTGCATAAAGACATCCTCCAACTCCAGTTAGTTTGTGTAAAAAGGTAGGATTATTCCAAAGATTATTGCCTTCAGGAATGCTTTTGTACTTTTTATCCTCGATTATAAACTTGGTAATTCTATGTGCCCATAACACATTTGGGTCAGATAAATATGCATTATACAAAGTTCTTAACCAGTTATGGCTATAGTAGACATCATCATCCGCTGTTACGATTATTGAATTTGGAAACTCGCGTAAACTCGGTATCAATTTTTTATATGACCTAATATCTTCACACCATTTAATCTCTAATCCATATTTCTTTAAGCTTAACAATTTTATTGGCAATGATTTCTCAGAATCCGGAAATTGAGTTGCAGCCAACCATAATATAACCCTGTCAGGTTTTATACTTTGAAGCAATAACGATTTAATTGTTTCATTTACTGTGCCTACTCTAGCAGGGAATGTTGTTAATGATACAATGATTTCATGAGGTCTTTTTTTATTGATTTCTTCTCTCGAACTACATGATGCACTAATACCTTTCCAATTCAAAACTCTAGAATATAATTGCCACCGGAAATTTACTATCACCGGTCTTGTTTTCCGAATAACATTTCTTTGAATTTTTTTATAAAACTGAAAATGTTCAGTCATATTTTATATTTACTCCTACTTGAATTGAAAAAATTTTCGAGAATTAAACATAGATAAAAGATATTGAAATGATTCAATCTTTAAAACAATTGATCCACCAATATATATAAACGCCCCAACACATGTCTGAATTAAAAGAATTATTATAGATGGCAGATTAATTTGTGCAATACCATACAAACAGATTCCCATAAAAATTGCAAGCAAAGTGCTAATAGAAATATCTTTTAATTGCTCTAAATATGAGTAGTTTATTAATTTTTTATTAGGCCAACTATTTACAATCTGATTAAAAAAATTTCCAATCAGATACGCATATGCTATCATCAATGTTCCATATGGAATTGCTGCAACTAACAAAATAATACCTACTCCCTTAGTAATAACTTCCTGTTTTAATCTAATATCACTACGTCCTAAAGCTTTTATTACATTTATATTTGCTGTATGAACAGGCTGAAACATATATAAAATGCAGAAAATTCGCAAAAATGGAACACATGAAATCCATTTTTCAGTTAATATTATCTTTATCAAAGTTTCTCCAGCAGCAGCAATTCCCATCATTATAGGTGCCATTATATAATTACTTATCATAATAGACTTTTGAGCTATTCTTTTTTCATATTCCATATTATCCTGCTCCATTGATAACACTGGAAAAAGCACACTATCAATTGAAGTATTAACATTCGTCACAACCAGATTAGGTATCTGTCTTCCTCTGTTATAATATGCAAGATCACTCGGCGAATATACCTTTCCAATTACTAGCTGTCTAATGTTTCCATACAATACGTCAATTAAATTTGAAAGCAAAAGTTTCCATCCATATGAGAACAGAGACATAAGTCTAGAAAAAGAAAAAACTGCTTTAGGTCTCCATTTCACAATCCACCATACCACAACCGTATCAACCAACGCATTTGTAAGATTCTGAACCACAAGAGCCCAAGCCCCAAATCCAATACATGCTAATAAAATCCCCATAATTGCTGATACTATTGTTCCAATTAGTGTCGCATAAAAAAAACGTTTGAATTGCAAGGTCCTTGAAATGTATGCCTGCTGAACATTTTTTATTCCAGAAATGACAATAATTAAGCCTGATGCTTTAACAAGATTAATTAATTTATCATCACAATATAACTCAGCAATTAGTGGTGCACATAAAAAAATAATCAAATACAATACCAAACATAATAATACGTTAAAATAAAAAACTGAGGAAAAATCAATATCATCTGCATCTTTCTTTTGAATAAGTGCGTTCCCAAATCCACCGTCAACAAATACCTGCAGTATTGCTGTAAATACTGTTATCATAGCCACTCTGCCATATTCAGATGGTCCCAAAATTCTTGCTAGAACAATAGACACAATAAAGCTTATTGCTTGTGCCCCGATTCTTTCAGCAAATCTCCATATTAAGTTACTTAGTACTTTTTCTTTTGTGCTCATCTTTTACATTCGCAAGAATGCCCAATTTCTTGCTACTATAATCATCCAATCTGCTATCATTTATTTTTTAGATATAAAATTTCGTATGAATATAACTTCTTCCTCTCACAAAAACATTCTTCCTATGATGATATCTCCATAGTGCTTGTTTCGGTAATCTCCACTCCATTCCCTCATTTATTGCATCTTTACAAGGATTACAAAACCCACAAGGCTTGCCATTAATTGGTGAATGACAGAACCAAGTCTTTGCCATAATAGAAGACCACCCTTTTTCTTGAGCTATATTCATTTCGTCAATTTTGGATAATCCAGAAACACTCAGGGCAAGTCTTCCAAAAACCTTATATACGTCAGAATTTTTATCTTTATTTGATAGCATCCGTCTATCTGAAACAAGTGCCTCTTCACACTTCGTGATATTCTCCCCTTCTCCATAAATAGCATTACCTACTTTACTTCTATCACTATCACATAAAATCCCTGTTTCAAAAATGATATTTTGTAGTTCCGCATATAGAGCAAACCATAAATACTGAATTCCAATATTATATTTTTCCCTCAAATTATTAAATGAATTAGTAATATCGATTCGGTCACTATTCTTTATCAAATTGTCTGCATCAATCATAACAAGATTTTTAACATTAGCAGGAAACGTATCCTCACAATGATTTATTTCATCAATAATTTCATTCATTGCTTTAATTTCATATTTTCTACCAGGTCTTTTTTTATCTATAAAATATATTGGCTGAATAGTAACATTGTCTATCGAAGCTAATTGAAGCAACCTAAATGTAGAATCATATCCCCCAGAAAAAAGCATGTATACTAACCTTTTATCACTAATATTATTCATATTTCTTATCACCGTTTATCCAACTTCCCATATCTTTCATTCTATATAAAGCTTTTTACCGAATTGCTTTTTATCTAGCCTTATTCTTTCCCCCAGCCAAAGATCCTTTTTATGCGTCCAAGTTCTTTTATACGGATACAATCCACTCGCTGGTGTAAATGTCATTTCTCCAAAATACACTTCATCCTCTGTATCATATAAATCCACTCTCACATAGTTAAAACCTTTAGCTAACAATCTTGCTATTTCAAGCATTTCCTCCAAATGCTTTGGTTTGGTTACTTCATGCTTAAACAACGGGTATGTTTCAAAGGTCCAATCCAATACATTCCAATCCAAGTCATAATTTCTTTGAAATCCTTCATGATTCTTTAAATTTCTTTCTCCAATACACTGAATAAATAAAGGTTCACCATCAAAGCAATGAATCTTATAATCATTTAGATTCCCATCGAGTCCCTCAATATATTCCTCAACTAGTATTTTAGGTGGCATATCTCTATACTGCTGTTCAAAAGTCTCTGCATATGATTTTCTACCAACCCATAAATCAAATTTATTATTGAGCGCCTTTATATCTATTTTCTCTTTATTTTTTATTACGCAATTCATTCCAGATCCATGGTTTACTTTCATGCAAAAAGCCTTAGGTAACATTCCAAAATCAATTTCAGAAAAATTATCATACACGCCAATCAACTTAACTACATGATCATTTCCTATTGCTTTTGCGACCTTTTCTTTTGCTTTAAACTTATCTGCAAGCAAAACCATATCCGTATCGATGCCAAATAACTTAATATATTGTATTTTTTCAGTAAAACTACTCGGATTATATATATCCAGCTTTTCCCCCATTTCAAACTTATACTGCGCCATTACGCACTTTACTTTTTCATCTATTGACATCCTTTTTATTTGCTTGTCTTTTTCTTCTAAAAGCTTTGTCATATTCTCATCTGTATAATTGAGTCTATTTTGTACATGATAAAATGCCATCTTAACGCCATATGCGCTTATATCATGAAGTATAATTTCTGGACGAACCATAATTTTTCTCCTCGTTTGATTTTATAAATTCCCATAAAAATCTATCTTTTTTTATCCTTCTTTTTTCTTTTATATTTCTAATTCTTGCAAATGAGTATCTAATCATTGACATCACAGAACCATTTATTTTGAACCCAAGTTTAAACAAACATAACGACAAAAACTCATATGCTTTCAAACTATCATCATATTTTATTATATTTGCCACTTCATATGCTTTATCTTTATTCCCTGATAAAATAAGAATTTCTAAGTGTTTATGCTCCACTGCATTTCTATATCCACAAATTTGCTCTTTAGTTAGTTTTTCAAACAGATTGTCAAAATCTGAATGAAAAATATTTTCTATTTCTAACCTTTTAGCAAAGCTTGGTTGATTGTTTTGCTTATTCTTACTTTTTATCAATAAAACTTCATGAATAATCTTAGGCTTTGATTTTTGTAACGCCCTTATTATAAATTCTCTATCTTGGAATCTTGTATAGGTCTCATTAAAACCATCCAATTCCTTATATAGTCTTCTTGTTATAAAAATATTGCTCCCAGTCCCAATTGCCATCTCATTTAACAACATATACTCCGGACTAAGATTATCATTAACACGACAGATTCTATAGTCGACTCCATACCTAACATCACATACGTCACAAAATAATAATTCTGCTTTTTCTATCATGTTCAAAGAATTCAGTATACGCTTAGGCAACATATAATCGTCATCATCTAAAAACGTTATATAATCCCCTTTTGAATTGTTCACTCCTGTGTTTCTTGCCACAGCTCCATTTTTATTTTTTTCATGGCATACATATTTTATTCTTGGATCATTTATTTTTTTTATGATATCTTTAGTAGCATATGATTCAGTTGTATTTTTCCCATTGTCATCCACTACTATAATCTCTATATTTCTATATTCATTATTTGTAATACTTGTTATGGCTCTTTCAAGATTATCCGTCCCTTTATACGTTGGAATAATCACGCTTACCAAATATCTATCTTCCATCACAATTATTTTTTCTGTTCCTTTATGCTATTTATCCTTAATTTTTCGCCAACTCACTTTCTTATATATCCGCCCTATTCTCCTAGCTAACAGTGGCATCTTTGATGCTAGCACCGAAACCCACAAATAGCTTTTACTTGCATATGAATCCTTCAAAACATATCGTGCATAATATGAAACTGCATTTTTTAAATAATCCCAATCTTCATCTCGTCTTGTTGCCATTGTAAAATTATCTAATGCAGCAAAAAAGCATCTGCTTCCAGCAAGCGAATGCAAAAATTCATTATTATCTATTTCATTAAAGATATCTTCTGCAAAGAATAACTGGTCCATTCTAGCATGGGTAAAATTCATATTTACGATACTATTATTGCGTTGGCGATAAAAATATAATTCATCACCAATGTAGCAAACTTTTTTAACATTACATAAAACCTTCCAAATAGTAGGCACATCTTCATATATTCTTCCATCAGGAAATTTTAAAAATGGAATCAACTTTGCATCAAATAGTTTCCCATGTGCATAAATAGGTAATTGTCTAGAAAGAATCAGTTCCTTGATTGACTTTGAATCATAAACACTAATTTCTTCATTTTTTTCAGGCATTTCATTATTTAAAGTGTTATTAGAATATATTTTTTTATACGAACACATTGAAAAATCACTACCAGTTGATATTATTGCATCAACTAATTTTTCTATATACTTCTCATGAATATAATCATCTGAATCAATATAGGCTATATAGTTCCCTTTTGCCTCTACATTCCCCCTGTTTCTTGCGCAAGATAAACCACCATTACATTGATGAAAAACCCTTATTCTTGAATCGAGACCCGCATAGTAATCACAAATAGCCGCTGAATCATCTGTAGATCCATCATCAATCAAAATGATATCCAAATTTATATATGTTTGAGCTAAAATGCTTTCGATACATTTATGCAAATAAACTTCCACATTATAAACTGGCACAATTATCGAAACCACCTTATTCATTTTTACTTGCTCCCTGTTGTTCAAATTCTAATAATTTTTCATAAACTTCTATGTTACCTGTATATGCATATTGTTGTGTGTCCAAAACAACTTCATATATTGATTTTTCTACATCCATCTTTTCGTTTGAAAACAAAACACTATTACTCAAATCTTCCCCTTCTTTGTAACCCAAATCCTTGATATACGCCATCTGGAATTCTAAATTATAATAGTATCTCCAATTATTCCCGTGTACGTAAACGCTATCTAAAGTAGAAGTATCAATTGCTCTATATGCATTTAATGAAGAATAATAATATTTTGTTCTTTGTATATCCCTTTGAAAGGTTATGTCTCTTTGCTGAAAAATAACCAACATCGATAAAAAAACGTAAACAAAATAGATCAAATTGCATTTTCTAGAAATAATCATAAGCAAAGATACAAACGTGACAACCAAAAATAATTTTGAAAAATACTCATTTGCCGTATTATCAGTCAATGGTAATACGCTAAACATATTGAAAGAAGTGTTATTTAGTCCATTTCCACCTTTATCTAACATTTCGGGTACATAATTTAGGAATAATTTTCCGCATAAAACATTTATGCCAGCAATGCCCAACCAAATTTTTTTTCTAAAACTAACCCTTGTTAAGATCACTATCCCATTGGTGACGATAACAATAGCAAATGGCAACGAATATCTTACGTAAACTAACCACCTAAATTGACCTTTTCTAACAACATCGTATGATACATACGAAATCAAAAAATTCATTGTAAAAAACAGTACTAACCCGTATAAAGTCAGTATCCATAAAATATCATTTGTTTCATTTCTTTTTTTTAGTAAATATATAATTTCAGCAACTACAAATAATGTAATCACCCCAAATGACCAATATATATATGCTCCTAAAATAGAAAAAAAATTAATAAAAACCTGTTTTACTTTTACAATATCAATTGCATTCGTTCCTACTGCATACTTAACAAAACCACTCACTGTATTACTATCAGATTCACTACTATAAAAGTTATTTCTTACCAAACTTATAAGTATTTCTGCAGCAAAATAAAAAAGAGGCCAAATAAATAAGATCAAATTGCTTTTAAAAAAAAATTTTTTCCTTACACTTTCTGCAATAAGCACAAATGCAGTTCCAAAGAATAGAACAATTCCACGCGTATGAATTGTCATGCTATATCCAAGCATAGCGCCTAATAATAATATCCATAATGCCTGCTGACTATTTTTGTGCAAAAATATCTTATAAATAATTAACAAAGATGAAACCGTCACCAATGTCAAAGGTATTTCAGTCATCGCAGATAAACCACTTTCACTAGTCGATCCCAGCATCCCAAACTCAACAACTAAGGTCATAACTAGTGAATATAAATTAGACAATTCAAACTTTTTAAACAAATAGAAAGTAACTGTAGCAGTAATAACTCGGAAAAACAGAGCTTCAACAAGAAATAAAAGATACGGCGCGCCAATACCTTTGAACAAATATATAAATGGTGTCAGCAAAACTGTTGCTCCAAATCCATGAAATGTAGTAATATGTGCCCATCTATATCCCAACAACTGGAAAGGAATTGCCAATGATTCATATTCATCACCATTTGTAATGTTGGATAAATTAAGATATTTTCCCCATACCAATATATTCACTAATAATATAAACAGCAGACACACCGAAGTTGAATATTTCGCATAGAATTGTTTAATTTTATCTAGCATCATAAAAAATTCGCTCTCGCCCTAAAACTTTCTTTACCATATGTTCCAAATACAAAACTAAAGAACGCACCAAAAATTGCTTTTATCTTCTTTGTCTTGTACTTTCCCTTTATCAGCACTCCTAATGCATCCCAGAAAAGCTTTCCCATGCATAAAAACTTATACAAAGCGTTTTCATATTCCCAAAAACCGATAAGGTTATTTCTATAAAGATAGAAATACAAGGGAATCCTATTTACGTTAGTCTCTTTCACTATTGATAATTCTTCAGCGCTACCTCTTAAGTGAATCGCCTTACTTTTTCCAACCATGAAAGCCGGACCATAATCTCTAATTATTCTTTGGGTATATTCAGAATCATCCCCCCATATAAAGAATGGAGCCCATGGAAGCCCACATTTATCGATTGCTTTTCTATTAATAAGCAATGAAACGAATGTCGCTTTTACGATATTGACAATCCCTTCATCCAAATATTGATACCAGTCTGTATATTTGGTGAACTGTCTCCTGTCTAATTTAGGAACATTCATTGCCATTCCATCAGCATTTCTAATAGAACTTGCGTAAAAACTAACATCTTCTTTTACTAATTTGTCTGCATTTAGTAGTTCTTCCAAACAAGTTTCATCAGGAATCACATCATCATCCATAATCCATACCCAATCTGGTTTTAATGAATGTGCAATCTTAATTCCTTCATGAAATCCGCCTGCGCCACCAGTATTACTAGATAATAGTGAATAGATAATGTTTTCTTTTTCCAAATATCCTTTTTGTCTAAGAAGTTCCCCTGTACCATCAGTACTGGCATTATCCACTAGAATTATCTTCTTTACCGGATATGTCTGCGATAATATTGCATCAATACACTGAAGCAACAAATCTTTCCTGTTATATGTAACTACTACAGCACAAACTTCCATTTACTCTCTCACCCCTATAAAACCATGACTATCATTTGAATTATTGGAATAAAAGCATTCTTAACTGATCAAAATCCCCACATGTACTACATACATCTGACACAAATCAGAAAAATATCGCTTTCAATCCTACATCCCAAAGATAATAACATTAATAATCACACATTTCAAATGTTTTATCATTTACAATGTGATGCATAGAATAAATTGTTACTGTGCAGAGGTAGCAGGAAGCGCCACGCCGCTGACTGCGTAAGAATATGATTCAGGAGTGAGCGCATTCCTCGCCGTAGGCAAATTGGAATGAATGCGCGAATTCGTTACTGGAGCGAGCTGCAGCGAGTGAACAGTAACAATAAATTGAGTGTTTTAGAATCTTTTTATGATTCTCACAGCATAGTTAAGAATGGAGTTTTTTCATGAAAAGAACCGAACATGAACTCGAAAAGAAATTTGCAGCAGGTCTTTCAGCACTTAGAATTAATGCCGGTGTCTCAGCCAGAGATATGAGTCTTTCATTGGGACAGAACCCCGGATACATCAACAATATCGAAAAGGCAAAGCACTTCCTTCTATGGTGATGTTTTTCTTGATTTGCGATTTTTTGAAGATTTCTCCAAAGGATTTCTTTGAATATTTATGTGATGATACCCGTTCTAAAGCTATTGTGGAAATTACACAGATTTTAAGACTTTTAAAAGATGATCAGATTAATGCATTACATACTATTATTACCAGATTAAAATAAAGCTGCGGGCTTTCCACAACATGAAAAGCTCACAGCTTTTTATTTTTCTTCTATTTACTTCTTATTTGCGAACATATCATTATATATCTTCATTACTTGATCAAGCGGATAATTACAGAACGCCGAAATATCCTCTGGTTTTCTTCCCAGGGCGAGCATTTCTGATATCTTATCTCTGTCGCGTTTTTCTATGCCAATCCTTTCGCCTTTCTGTATGCCAATTCTTTCACCCTTTTGTATGCCTGTAGTCTCAGCTTCTTGCAATTCATCAGCCATTAATTCTCTAAGTGCTTCACACATTTTACTTTCCCCTTTCAGTCTTTCAAATATTTCTCTATTTATTCCAACACTTATCTGAAGAACAGCATCTGCACTTCGCTTGTCTCCCGATTCAGTAAAACTATTTGCTTCTTTCAGGAACTGTCTCACAATCTCTTCCCTGGCATTATATGTCATAATCGAGATTGCATTAAGCTCTGAATCTTCCAGTTCATTTATTGCAATTATATTTACCGGGATATTTATTATTCCTTTTATGTTATAGACCCCTGGAAGATTTGATTCTATTACTATTCCTGATTTTTTAAGCTGATGGAACAGCTTGACCGGCTTTCTTGCTCGGAATATAAATAATTGTTGATTGTCAAGTAAAATTGACCCACTTTTATACTTAAATCTGACCCACCCTTGGATCCGTCATTGTGATTTTGGAGGCGGGTCAGTTTTGTTTATAAATCTCGATTTTTACACTGTGAATTGACCCACCTTTTAATGAGTTACCAGTGTGTATCCAGCATCGGTAAGTGCTGTTTTGTCTATGATCATTGTCTTGTTTATTGTATCCATGACAACGTATCTGCTAAGTTCTAGAAGCCTGTCCCCAATAAGCTCTTTAACAAGCTTTTCCATTGCTTCTGCTTTAGGGGCGTTCCTTTCTGTTTTATCTTCGCATATATGCTGTGGCTTTACTGGTGAACAAAGCTCATCAATCGACATAAATAGGCTTTCGCCAGCTTTCTCACATCGTGTGGCAGTAAATCTGTCTGTAGCTTCGTTATATCCCAGATAATCTATGTTTTTCATCCTGTCCAGAGTTGACCACGGATACTTTATTCCAAATGACTCTCGGAGCTTTTGATAAAGAACATCTTTGCCGCCACTATTGTATATTTCTGCAAGTTCCGGGAGATTTTTATCTTTTATTTTAACCATGACAATTCTCCTTCCGGCAGCTTACCCATTTCCGCTTCAGTCCATTCATCAAACGCTCTGGACAGAGCATGCCCTTCTTCCATCAGAGTTTCAGCCTCTTCAATGAGGTTATGTCTCTGGAGGACCTTTTCATATACATCGGTTTTGTAAAGTAGTTCATCGAGACGCTTTTTCAGGCTTTTAATAGTGTCTTCGCCTCTTAGTTCAGCAAGATATTCTTCCTTTTCCTCATCGCTCAGTGCGCTCAGAGTATCACGGATATCCTGTTCTTCTCTGTATACGTCAAGGAAATCAATGTAGTTTCCATGACCATCTTCAGCATTACATGTATTCTCATGAACACTGTTACCAGCTGCAACCCATTCATGAAGAGCGTTTCTTTCCGTTTCATTCATCTGTGTTGTTTTTTCATATGTATTCAGCTCATCCTGCAGGAATCGCTGCCTATCGCTTGTTAAGTTCATTTTTCTGTACCTTTCTGTTTTTTAACACTTATTTTTGACCCTTTGACACGGTAACTGTCTCCCGTTATACTAAGCACATGGCAGTGATGCAGCAGGCGGTCAAGTATTGCAGTTGCCGCAAGCTGTCCGGTAAATACTTCATCCCATCTGCCCATTGGTAGATTAGTGGTGATAATGAGGGAGCTTTTTTCGTATCGTTGACGGATGATCTGGAAAAACAGGCTCTCTCTTTCTTTGTCCATTTTTATGTATGAAAGTTCATCTACAATCAGAAGTTCAATGCGGTTCAGTTTATCAAGCATCTGCTGTAGATTCCCGGCAAGCATCTCGCCATAAAGCCTGTCGACAAGCTCTTTTGCATTAACAAAAAGGACTTTCCTTCCTTTTCTGCAGGCATTACGACCTATCCCTGTAGCAATCATGCTCTTACCAACTCCGGGTGGTCCTATGATTATGATGTTTTCACGGTTATCCAGGAATGTAAGTCTTCCGAGTTCATCAATCTTATCCTTATCAAGAGACGGATTAAAACTGTAATCAATGTCCTCAAGAGAAGATGCACTATCAAAACCGGCTTTAACAAGAAGCTTCTCTGTCCTACGGCTTGTCTTTCCACTATCTTCAAGTTCCAATAGTCTTAAAAGAAAATCCATATATCCCAGTGATTCCTGTTCTGCTTCTTGGATGATGTCTCTGTATTGGGTGCGCATATCTACGAGCTTGAACTGCTTCATCTTTGCTTCTATATATGCGTTTTTGTGTTCTGTGTCATTAAGCATTCAGGACCTCCTTCGCATAGTTCTCATAGTAGCTGCAGTTTCTTGTAAGTTCAGAAGAAGGCGCTGCATCGATTATCAGGGTTGTGGATTCAGCATTGTTATCCTTTGGGATTTTTCGTTCTCCTGAGTTGTACTCACGGAGCATCTTCTTAAATGACTTGATATCCATCTTTCCTTCATCAACAGCTATACCGATAAATCTGTCCAGAGTATCATCATCGTAGAGATCCTGCAATTCCATTATTCTTCTGGCATGGAATGTAGGCTGGTCAAACTTACGACCGGCTGCTTCAAGATAACGTGCACCATTACTGAAGCGGTTAGTGAAGTCTCGTCTTATCTGCGGAACAGAAGTTGAGACCTTTTTTGCTATAGACTCATAGTGATCGGGGTTAGTACGGATCTCATGTTTGCCATAAGATATTTCCTGATGCTCTATGAAATGTCCCTGCGAGTCATACAGCATGATCCTGAATCCATAATTCAGCCTGTAGAAAAGTGTTTTTCCAACATATCTGACATGAACACTATATTTATTACCGCCAATACTGAGATAACTGTCAGGACTGACTTTCCGCTTAAGCTTGCTGTTTGCATAGTAGTGTTCCTTAGGAAGCGGCTGTAATAGCGCTTTTTCTTCCAACAGGTAATGCTGGTTTGGAATTCTTTTTGTGGTGGAATGTTTCTTATCGCACCACTCATTTATAAAAGCCTTTCCCCGGGAATTCAAATCCTCCATACTTGCAAAAGTGTTGCCTTTTATGAACTGTTCTTCGATATAGTTGAATGGCCTCTCGATTTTCCCTTTTTTACGTGGCCAGTAGCATGGGCATGCGTTTAGCTCAACACCGAGATGTAGAGCCATGGCCAATGCATGAGGATTGTACTTTATTTCTTCCTCTGACTTTGGATTGTTTTTTATAACAAACGCTTTGGGATTATCGATAAGAAGCTCCAGCGTCACTCCTCCCAGGTCATCAAACAATTCCTGCACAGCTTCGTAAATAGCATCAGCATCTTCGCGTAAAGAAAAACATATCGCCTTCTTTCTTGATGCAGCCAGTATCATGGAAAAGCAGTATACTGTCATGTATCTGTCTGCTATAAGCACCTGATACTCACTCCAATCAAACTGAGCCTGGTCACCCGGAGGACTTTCATGCCTTGTCGTTGCCTTGCTGCTGATACTGTCGCCGACATCTTCATCCACTCTTCTTAAAAAGTAGTAGACAGGTCCTATGCTGCCTTTGTAGCCACGTTTCTGTAATTCACCGAATATCCTGGTGCCATTGAAGTTAAATGGGTCACATCTCCAGGTGATGATCTGTTCTTTGAACGGATCAATCTTGGAGCTGTATTCTGTCCGTTTATAGACAGGAGGTTCAGTCTTTTCCAATAGACGTCTGACCGTATTTCTGGCTATCCCAAGGATATCTGCTGTAGCTCTTTTGGAACCTGTCTGTTTGTACACCTTGTGTACTGCCGCCCAGTCTTCCAAATCTTTCACCTCTTTTCCTCCTTCCATATGTTTTTACATACGGAAAGAATTCTATAAAACCTCAAAGAGGTGGGTCAATTCTAAGTATTAAATTTTCAAGGTACAGTGTATTATCGAAATGGTTTATACTGACTGCTCACCATCTGGGGCGGGTCAATTTTAAGTGTAAATCAATATTTATTACCTGTTCATATAATCCGGGTTCTAACATATTAATCCCTCATATAACATTTTGCTTTTTATAGGAATACCACGTTTTAAAACATTAAAGGGGAGCGCATTGCTCCCCTCTGAACATTATATCATATTGTGGATGTGATTCACTTCATCAACAGCTCTTTTATTAACTTCTCATTTGATACCGGAGTATCTGTAAGATCTTTGGGAATAGTCAGTTCAATCGCCACATGGACTCGCTCTTTGCTCCTTCGACTGCTGTCCACCTTCGTTATAATTGCATGAGCATCCACCTTAGGATCCTCAAGAAGCGGAAGCACCACATAATACAACTCATCCTCATCGAATGAGATACTGCCAAGCATCCTGCCTGTGACAATCTCCTCAACAACAGCTCTGTCTTCACGAAGATAAATATTAAGCGGTTCACCGCATTTTATCTTAGATTCACGGCTGCTTCCGAGCTCATCTTTAATGAAGCCACTAAATGAATATACTTCCTTGTCTCCATCTCCACGGATCTTCTTTCCAATCTTCCGGGCTGCGTCAGCTGGAAGAATATATTCCTGCATCATGAGATGGAAAATGTCTTTTACCTTATCAGGAGCAGGAGTAACATCATGATCTGTCATCACATCTTTGCAGGCCTCAAGAACGCTCTTTGCAAAAAGATGGAACTCCTCCATGTCAGGATCCCAGACAAATCTGCCTCTGGCCATCTTGGATGGTGGCAGGGCTTCGTCGTAGATCTTGAACTGGAAGAAGATGTTCCGCTCCGAGAAAGCACTTTTGTTCTCAAAGGCATCCCAGGTAAATTCATAAGGCTCAAAGTAAGGCTCGCCCTCAGATTTCCGGATCTTCTTGTAGGCCTCGATGACCTGACGGATCTTTTCATCGTCTTCAGGATCTCTTTTCCTGGTGGGATCAGAGTCCGGGTGATACATGATGAGAAGCTTCTTGTACTTCGCCTTGATTTCCCTGTCGGTATTCTCTTTAGATACGCCAAGTATCTTGTATGCTTCCTTTAGTGTCACTTTCTTTTATCCCACCGGCTTCTTGCCAATAAGTTTTATAATCGCAGAATCATCCGCCTCTTCATACACCATTTTCTACTGACATATCTTTTTCCTCGACCTTTTTGACACTCCCACAAGCTAAAGCTTGATGGGATTCTTGCTTCAACCACCACGGTTATTGTCACGCTCTCCGTAGAGAGTAGTTTTCCCAACGATGTCCACAAGCGTTTGGTTCGGCACAGCCCATGCCTACCTTGTCATTCGTTAAGCTGTCATGCGAAGTGACAGACCTATTTTTAGTATGTTTTTAGCAGCATTACCATCACGATCATGATATGTGCCACAAACAGGACATTTCCACTCTCGGATACTGAGATTTTTGATATGAGGATTCTGATATCCGCAACAGTTACAAGTCTGACTACTTGGATAGAATCTCGGAACCTTAATTATCTCAGAACCATAGAAAGATGCTTTGTATTCAAGCATATCAAAGAACTTAGACCATGATACGTCACTAATTGACTTGGCGAGCTTATGATTACGAACCATTCCTTTCACATTAAGGTTTTCAATGCAGATGATTTGGTTTTCTTTCACCAACTTTGTTGACTCTTTATGTAGAAAGTCATTCCTCTGATTTGTAATTTTTTCATGTATCTTTGCAACTTTTATACGCTGTTTATTCCAATTAGATGAACCTTTAATCATTCTGGAAAGCTTACGTTGTTCCTTAACAAATTTCTTTTCAGATTTGCTTATTGTTTTAGGATTAGGAATTGAATTATCATTGCTATCTGTATAGAAAGTTTTAATACCAACATCCAATCCGATCATACAACCATCATTGGGATAGAATACATCAGGTACTTCAACATTAAGGACACAGAAATATTTCCCACTTGGAGATTGTTTGATGGTAGCGTTGTTGATTTTACCATTAACAGACATTGAAATCTTAGCTTTTACATATCCAAGTTTAGGAAGTTTGATATATTTTCCTGCAACTGAAATATTACCGCCAACATTTTGTGTGCGATAGCTTTTGTTATGATTATGCTTTGATTTGAATTTAGGAAATGAAGCTCTCTTTACAAAGAAGTTCTTGTATGCCTTATCTAAATCTCTAAGAGATTGCTGCAAGGCAATAGAATCAACTTCTTTGAGCCATGAATACTCTTCAGTTCTCTTCATGTTAGTGAGCATGGAATTAGTTTCTTTATATCCAATAGAATTACCATTCTTGTATTCTTCTATGCGAAGAGCAAGACCTGAGTTATATACAACTCTTGAACATCCAAATGTTTTTTGAATGATGGTTTCCTGCATTCTGTTTGGATAGATTCTAAATTCCATCCCTAACATTGATTATTTCCTCCAATTCAATTACTCTAGTTATTAGCCATATTACATAATCAGGCGTTTTGCGAGTACCTTGTTCCCATGTTTGTACTGTACGCACATTAAGATGGAAACGTTTGGCAAATTGACTTTGTGAAAGTCCTGTTTTTTGACGTAACTCTAAAATTGTCATAAGTATTACCTCTTGAGATTATTATACAACACTGTTGTATATTATCAAGTGTTTTTTCCTTGGTTCTCTATGTAATGCTTAAGGGTATCACTACTCACTTCACCAATACTGCTTATGAAATATCCATCTGACCAAAATGTTTTCTCTTTCCAAAAGCATTTACTGAGATAGGAAGAATATTTCTTCCAAATGTGAAATGTAGTGTACGATTTTAGAGCTCTTACATAATCTGACAAATTGATATTAGGTGTTGTTTCTATCATCATATGTAAGTGATCTTTATCAACTTCCATGTAATGTATCCGAACATCATGTTTGTTAGAGATAGTTTTAGCAAGAGTCTTCATATCTGAAGAGATATTATTAGCACTTAACAAATGCCTGCGATATTTACATACTAAAATTAAGTGGTAACGAAGTAGATATTTATTTCGATTTCCATGTTTATATTCTTTATTCATGGGATAGAATTATATCTTGTTTATCTCGCTTAGGCGAGATGTTAATTAAGTAAAATGGCTTTCATCCCATCAGCTGAAGCTAATGGGTTTTCAGCCGAAAGCAATTTTATAAAAACAAAGCAATCATCCAGATATAACAGATTGTCTTTGGTATCATCATCATTCCAAGCATCGGCTTTTTCTTTGCTCCAAGCACTACTATCATGTAGCAGACAAAACTTATTGTTACAAGAACTGCCAACAGCCACTCCTGATACCATAAGATTAGGTACAGGACTGTGATCACGCCCATGATTACGAATGGGATATTTCTATAAAGCCCCCATCTAGTCTCATTGTCCTTCGAAAACCAGTGATTCTGAGGGAACAGACATAGGATGATACGGATTAATGCTAGCACATTCAGCACAAGATACAGAGTAAACTTCTCCGGCATTACTGAACTGGCATCATACTTCCCATGCTTTACTGATAGTGCTGCAAAGAAGAAAATGTAGAAAACTGTCATGGTAATTGATGAGATCAGATTGCCAAGGCCAAGCCAGAATTCTCTTTTTCTCTGTACTTCTTTATCAGATGCCTCTTCCTTAAAATTGATTACTATTCTTGGAATCAGATGAAATGCATCTCCTCCACCAAGGAGTAGAGTCATCCCGGCACAGTTTCTGAAGAACAGATTGCCTGTGCTTAGAGTGCGGGTAACGAAAATAATTCCGGCGATGAGTGCAAACACCAGGTATCCGATGCAGAAAACATTCTCGCCTATTCTCATTCCTAATGGTTTTTCTTTTGATTTAGATATCATTCCCAGATTCTCCTAAACTGTTTATATAAGGCCTTTGTTCTCCTTGGATGGCTCATCCCAGTCAGGTGGTAATTTCATTGGCATCCACCCTCGATTTGTACTCACGCTTTCCCGCAGCACTTCTTATATTTCTTTCCACTGCCACATGGACATGGATCATTGGAATAAACCTTATGGCCGACCTCATAACGAGTCTCCATCTTTTTCAGTCTGCGATACTCACTCTCCAGTTCCTTGTACTTCTTCTCTTGAGCTTCATAAGTTTCCTGTTTTCTTAAGAATGCTTCTCTCAGTAGCTGCTCTGCTATTTCACAAAGCTCACCCTTAGCTTTGTATTGAAGAGTCTCTAAAGCAACAGAGTCCTTATCAGAAAGTATATCTTCTCCACTTTCGGCTAGTTGCTGCTTGGTAGCTTCAACCATGCACTCCAGTTTATTCGCATAATCATTTTGTGCATCCACCAACTTCTGCAGCAGATCCGGATAATCTTTTACCATCTCAAAGATCTGATCAAGTGTCTCGTCCGCTTCCTCTAATCCCTCATTTCCACGTTCTTTAAGAAGCTCCTTGTTTTGCTCCAACAAATTGTAAACTCCATCCTCTGACAGGACTCCGCGCTTAAGATCCTGGGGAAGCTTTCCTTCTTCATCCAGAGCAAAGTCATCTTTCCAATCCTGGCTGGAATAATAATCTGCAAGTCTCATTAGCTCCTTCTGAAATCCAAGAAACTCCTCCGGACTGTTCTCTGCATTATCAATTATCTTAAGTGCCTGATCATAGATTCCCTCCATCTCAGTCACACGTTTTACAACTTCAGTAATCTTATCCATAAAAACCTCTTCATCAAAACATTATGAAAATATTATAGCTTAAGTACCCAGTAAGTGGTATATCCTCGGACCACGTTCCGGCGCGCCGACCCGTGGCTGAGCCGTGTCCTAACGGTAGTAAATAAAGTGGCAAGTGGTGTATTCCTGCGCATAAATGCTCCGTCGTACTCACTTGTTGGGGCGTATCCCCAATCCCCTCGCATCAGATTTTCAATCTGACTAAGCTCTCTTCGAGAGCTAAAGGCACAAAAAAAGAAGGGACACCATCATCTTTCTGATAGTAATGTCCCCCAAAAAAATTATAACACCGTCAAACCAGGCACGTTCTAAATTAAAATCGGAATCCCAGAATAGCCGCCATGCAACTGCTACGCCAAGTGAAGCTCCGTATACAAGCTTGATATCCTTATAGTCTTTATCAGTCAGATACGATTTAAGCTGTCTGTACTCATCATCAGCGCTGATATATGCCCCGGCTTTACCATGGCCTCCCTGATCGGGAGCGATGATAAAGTAATCTCCCTTAAGATACGGACTCATCAGATCATACAGATTTGCACCGGATATCATCATTGGCGCCAGCAATATGAGCTTTGGATTATTAGGATTTCCATACTCGTTGATATACATCTCATTTCCCCTTCAAAACAAAAACACCACAATCCCTGCAACTATAGCCCTTTCCTGTACTGGTTTCGGATAAAAATACAATCCATCAATAGCACCGCCTCTTACCGCGTACATGACCATCGCAGTAAAAAGCAGGCAGAATAAAACCATCTGTATCAGAATAATCATCTGTCACCAACCTTGACTTTCTTCGCCATAACCAAAAGTCCAACGAACATCCACAAATTCCCTATACTGATCCAAGCAGCAGTAATAGCATTGCGAACTTCTGATTCAGGAAGGAACTTAAACAGCATGACTGCGGCCATTCCTACCGCAGGACAGAATATCCAGCACCATTTAGGATATGGAGTCAGCCCTTTTGTGAATGCTGCAATATGTGCCACATGTTGGATGATCCAGAATAGAAAGAACACTATCATTCCCGGCAAAAGAAAGTATTTACCAAATTTCACTGCTGCATCTACTGCAATCTCCGGGGCAGCATCGTTCATATACTTGTAAAAGAAGCATGTGGACAAACACGGGACATGCACTCCACACCCCGCATAGGCCAACACACCAAGTATTCCTGTCCTGTACAAATGAGCGTATTTCTGTGATTTAGGAACAATCAGCCTATATACACCAAAGTAACAAAGTGCCTCAAGTGGAATACCTATAAATCCCAGAAATGCTGACCAAAACATTCTGGTATCTGATAATTGCAAATATGCTGACAAGAACCATTCCATACCTGTTTTAGAAGAATCATGCATCCCATAGCCTATAAGCACATCTCCCACAAGCACCATGCAT
The DNA here is from genome assembly GCF_900112195.1 of Butyrivibrio sp. YAB3001. Lineage (GTDB taxonomy): Bacteria > Bacillota > Clostridia > Lachnospirales > Lachnospiraceae > Butyrivibrio. The sequence continues at coordinate 35,348 of NZ_FOKR01000024.1, read as the reverse complement.
GCGGCAAATATGCCTATCCGCATAAGCTTCTCTATCCTGTTCCAGTCTAACTTGTCATCAATTCCGATGTCATTAAACTTATCCATACATTCCTCCCTTAATGCTTTACCATTTAAATACAGCAAGCCTGTTGTTGATGTTCTTTCCAACGATAGCAAAGAGTTTTCCGCGCAATGAATACTTCTTCATTTCTTCGTTATAGCTCGTTTCAGACACAAGGCTCATCCTTGGTTCAAGATCCAGATATTCACGGCCTGACTTTGTTCCCCATCCGAAAGAAGCATTAGTATGTTTCACAGCATCGTGATGGCTACCATTCTTTTCAAGGAACGGTGAATGAAGTTCTGCAAGAAGATATCCATGTTCGAAACTGTCACAGAGCATGTTGCTGCATGTCTTTACCTGGTCTTTGGAAAAGTATTCAAGGACTCCTTCCATAACCACGATGGTCATGTCTCGCTTAGGAAGTTTCCTTGTCCATTCTCCGTCAAGCGCACTCCCATCGAGCATTGTGCACCTGTCCCTGTCAGAGTACACTTTACGTCTCTTCTCTATCTGATCCGGAAGATCCACATCAAACCACGTGATCTTGCCATTGTCTACCTGCAAGAACTTATCATCAAAGCCACATCCAAGATTAATGCAGAGAGCATCAGGGTACTTGCTGATAAGTCGTTTTAACTCATTCCTATACAGTATTGTTCTGGCTACAACTCCCTCATGTGATAAAAAGGGATCGTATTTACTAACATCAACTCCAAGAGCATCAATTATCTCTTTTGCCTTAAGGTCGATAATCCTGGCATTAGACCTTGCTGTCTCACTTGCCTTTATCGCAAGTGGAATAAGAGCTGTTTTCTGTACATCACCAAAAGTAAGTTCCATTGTTCACTCCTCCTTTATATATGTTAGTCTATGCTAACTTAAAATTATAATATTCTCTTTCCCTTCTGTCTATAGGGCATGTCCTTTAGTTTCTGCTGTTACTTCTTATATCCATTCCCTCTCATCCTTGTCTACCAGGCTTAACGCACAGACCAGATACATGAGCAGCCATCCAAAAGACTCGAAACCGGAATCTAGACCTTCAGAAATGTAATTCATGAGCTGCCCTAATATTGAGGTAATCACCGGGCAACAAATAAATGCAGCCTTTTTCACAGGAATCATTTTCTTAAACACCATTCCGATCCAGGCAATTGTAACGAAAACATCGCATACTACAAATCCGATGACCATGGGAACTGCAATACTTTTCAATACTCTGAACACCATATCAACAGAAGTTTTCACATCGCCTGTAGCAGCCATTCCTGCATTAAACACAACAGGGAGCATGCATATACCTATGTGGATAAAAGCAAAATAAAGTATTCCGCTCCAGTTTGCAATCTTGAAAAGGCCAAACAGCTTAGAATCATTAAGGTGATATTTCTTTTCCATAACCCTAAGAAGCTCAACAGCCGCCACAGCAAACAGCGCAGCACACGCAAACCCGAGAATGGACGATACTGCATATCTCCAATCGGGAGCAACGCTCCACTCAACTCCCATATATGCATCCGGAGAACTGGACGTGCTAAATGTACCGTAGCCAAGGAGATAATCTCCTATAATCGCCAATATCATCGAATATACCCCGAACATGATCTTCTGTCTTGATGTAAGATTCTTCATTTTCTCCCCCCTTACAACGACTTTGTGAGCCTGTAGTCACAACAGTCATCACCTTCAGCCACTGATTTAGTCCGTTTAAATATAGAAGATTTTTTAAGAGTATTGCTCATACAGACTGCTCTCCGTTGCTTCTTCATCCCCAATCTGTTACTTACTATACTTCATGATACTACTTATTGTTAGTTCTTGCTAACTTTTCTCGAAAATTTATCATTTCATTTTTCTCTTAATGGTTGTCAGCAGAAAATCCCAATGTGTTTGCTTTTCTAACCGATGCCGAAAAAAAGCGCCTCATAGCATCCTGGTCAGACAAATATATAGAAGACAAAAGTAACGACAGTAAGACCATGCATATGCTGATCTCACTTCTTGAATCACCGGCAACGGAGCCCGACTGGAAGCTTGCCTGCAATAACATGAAGCTCATCGCCATCAGCCTTGCTACAAAAAAGGTCTTCATCAAAGAAAATTACAACGTAATGGTTGACTCTCTGATTGAGCAGATCTTGAATATGCTATGTTCCTGACTTACCACTTACTCAAAGCTCTTTTCTTATTCAACCCATCAAACTTATGAACAGTCCTACAATTGCTGCCGGAATCAGTGCAAACAACAGCCCTGGGAATATAGCACCTTTTAAATGAAACCACTTCTGATGGTAAGCCTTGTCCATGTGCTCTGTTCCTTCCAGCCTGAACATTTTCATATTTGCAAATAGCACCCAGTCCAGAAAAAGTGTGTCATAGGCTCCAATCCATACCATGAGTCCAAAAGCGATTGCGAATCCCTGCCAAAATGTAACTGCCCCGGCAAGCTTCGCGCATATGGTAAGAATAACTGTAAACATGATTATTCCACAGGACTTCGCCAGTACTACCTTTTTTGATTTATATGAAACATCCACTCTTTCATGTGTTTTGAAGTATTCTTCTTGAATATCAGGCGGGTAATTATGGATACATGCCGGACTGTACATTTTTTCCCCATGAAAAGACACAAAAAGAATTGTTGTAAATAATACTGCAAATACTATCGCTTCAATTACCAATACATACCAAACCATGTTACCTGCTTCCCTCCCTCATAATACGACCATCATAATCCCTGCCAGTACAGCTGCAATAATAGGATTGCCTACAATCGTAATCTCTAATATTAGAACCATAGTCACCCCATATTACCCTCAAACTGTCATTACCATAAATTCATCTATAGCTTTCAGCACAGGTTCTGCGTATTCTTTCCCGCCGAACAGCCACTGCTCATGCTGCATGTTGAACTCTCTGATGTCAGGATCATGGAAATACTTCTTATAGCGTTCAAGATACTTCTCACCCATTTTGTTGGCATAGATAAAATGAGCTCTTGTATGTTCAACATTGATATCATCCCTAAGATGGGTCAGGAGGTCTGTGTAATACTCATTCTTTATGGACTGGGGATTAAACTTGGAAAAACAGTTCATAAATTTCTCAGCATTTTCATCATCCATTTCAAAGATTTTTTTCAGCTTTTCTTTGGATTTATTCCGTTTCTTTTCACTGCCTGTAAAGCTTGTTAAAAGAGGCACAACAAGCATTGACTGGAGTTTTGCTGATACCGGCCCGCTCTGATCAAGGTCAGGACTGCCAAAGATAGCATGATCTACATGCACGTTCTTTCTCATAACAAGCTGACCCACAAAACTTGAACCAAGAGAAGATCCAATAGCTCCATCAAGCCTGCCATTATGCTTCTCACAGATATATTTCTCGATTTTCTCTGTTACCGTAATCATATCCGGAAAGATACCATCACTTCCATCAAAGCCATCATAGTTCACGCATATAAGATGATATTTCTCTGATAACCTATCGATTACTGTTCCAAAGTTTGTCTGCCAGTCACAGCACGTCCCAGGAAGCAGCATAAGCGTCTTTCCTGACATATTCCCAATTTCTTCAAATTGCATTTTTCATACTCCCCTGTTTTGTATTATTTCTGATTAAATCCACCATCTTATCCCAGCCTTCCTTGGCCTCTTTCACTATTGGGAATGCCGGATAGCAGTGGAACATGCCTTCGCCTACGATCATCTCATAATCCACTCCATATTTTTGCATGACTTTTTCGAAAGATGGGGCGCAGGCATACAACGTTTCTTCGGAGCCATAAACAAAAGTCACTTGCGGACAATTGGTAAAATCGGCCTTTTGAAGCCATATCATGTATTCAGGAACTGACAAATCGCCATGTCTCATGATATCCACAGCGGTTCTCATATAGCTTGCCGGAATTGCCACATCCTTTTTATCCATTTCAAGCATTCTCTGCCACTCTTCGTCCGTTTCAACACAGGTTCCGGGCGAAATTGCGAGGATATATCCCGGCATTGGGGTGTCATCATGTCCATCATTGATGTATGGGACTATTCCAAGCGCAAGATTCCCGCCTGATGATGTGCCTAAAACTGAGATGTTCTCAGCATCATAATCCCTTAGCATCTCTTTATATGTCTCATGAATCATGGCGTATGCTTTTGTCAGAGGATAATCGGTACAAAGTGGATAATATGGCACATACACATCTACGCCTGTTTCCCTGGCAAAGCGCAGTGCTTTCTTGACAGCGTCAGGTCTTGGCGCCATTACCATTCCACCGCCAATGATAAAAAGATTTGCATGAACTGCCTTAGCTTTGTGCTTCATTCTGATAACTGTGAAACCCATTACTTGGATCTTATCTATATCAAAATCAGAATCTTTCAGTTCAGGAATATAGTTTTTGGCATTTGTTTTTTTCTTCTCAGCAACGATTTCTGCGGCAGATTTTCCCTCCCACATCTTTTTGAGTCCTGCAGTTTTTACTACCCGTTTAAGAATTTCGTATTTAACGCTCATTACTTCGTTCCCCACATAAAAAATCTTATTTTTCAAAACAATGTACATATCCAGGCTGCAAGTGCTGATGCTGCCGGGAATATGATCAACAGCTTTAAAAGCTGACTCTTGATGTTATAGCCATACTTTCTGTTCTTATAAACGCTTTCAACTTCCGGAAAATAGAACTGAAAGAACTGGAATTTCATGAGCAGGAAGTAGTCAAAGCATATCATGTCATAAAGTTTGTAGACCGTGAAAATAAAGACAAATCTGAAAAAGAACTGCCAAAGCGTGAAACCGCTCCTAAAGCCATCCCAAATTGAGATAACACCTACCCCCAGTATCATCAAAAAGCTGAAAGTCATAAGCGTCCAACCGATTGTCCTGGCGCCGTAAAACAGTTCTTTTTCCCTGGGTAAAAGAGCTTCCTGCGCCTCCTTCGGTGCTGAAGAAAAGAACTTCTTATCCTGAATAAACGCCACAGCTGAGAACATCATAAGTGTAATCGCCACGCAAAAAACCAATGCCAGAAAAATAGTTAAAATCATATTTATCCCTCACTCCCAATCCGTGTAATCCAACTAAGTATTTCATCTATAGCCAATTTCCCATTACCCACATTACAATGATTTTCCGCTTCTTCCTTGTCAGTAAACAGGCGAAATAAGTTCTCTTTTCCAATCGTCACTGTTGTGGATCTTGCCGGAAACTTTTTGGACATCTTCCAGTCTGCCACCATCCCAGTTGATAACACGGTTCAGCTGATAATTGAAATTTGCTTCATCATTGAGCTTATATACACCCTTTTTAAGGATTACCGGTCTTGTGATATCGTACTTTTCCATATAACGCTATTGATCCCCCTCACAAACTTCACTCCAGATATCCGTTAGTATCCCTCTCAAGTTCTGTCCACGGCTTTGGGATATCGCCGTATTTCCTAATGTATTCCTTGAAATCTCTGTTGAGCGCACTCATCTCATCAATTGCATTCATTGCGTGGTCAGAGGTGCAGAGTTTTCCAAGTTTTGTTGCGAAAATGAATTGGTAAAATGGGGTATATTTCTTCTTGAATTTTGGATTTCTAAAGTCTTTATCAGAATCAGGCATAATTTCATGCCCGTTGTCTTCCAAAACTGTATACGCCGCAATAGTTGCATCCATGATCCTATTGATGTAGGCTTTGTCACGCTTAAGCTTTTTTATATCACCATTTGCATAATAACAGGCAAAAGCTATTGGTATTACTGATGCTGCATGGCATAAAAGCCAGTCTGCCATGTTAGATTCATACACAACTTTAAAGTTTGTTCCGGAGAATACATTTCTTACAAAATTCTCCTGCAAGGGAGTCCCCTTAGTATTTCCAACTGTTATCTTATTCAGTGACACTGATCTGATATAGCTCTTTTCCCTGTGCCCGGCAGACATTGCAAATGCAAACAGCACAGTTTTTTCTGATAGTGCGGATGTAAGCTCGTCTGTCTTAAGATTGTTGCCGACAAATACAATGTTCCTGGAAGCATTATCTTTAAGAGGTTGAACAACACTATCTATCTGGGTATATCTGACCACCACAAATATAACGTCGTATCTATCATCCGATCTCAACCCATCAATCACAGGTATCTTCACATTGGTCTTTCTGCCGAAATAATGATGAATACTAAGCCCATTTCTTTTTATCTCTTCATACCATTTTCCACGTGCAAGAAGTGTGACATCTTTTCCCTGCCTGTACAAGTTGCTTGCAAGATTTCCACCCAACACTCCTGCTCCATAAACAAGTATTCTCATATCATTCCTCTCTTTTAAAGGTCACAAAGATGAGCCCTGCAAACAGAGCACATAATACTGCTCCTGTCAGCATCCATAGAGATAATCCATAATCTGTATTTGAAAGGATTCCATATATTGAAATAGGGATTCCAACTAGTCCGCCCAGCGACAATGCTCCAAAGCCCCTGTGCAGCCTTGTCGCTGTAAGGATGCGGTTAAGCCCTGCCGCCCTCTCACTAATTAGTTCCAACACGCCAATCATCATGAAGATTGCTACTATGACAGAAAGTACGGCATACATATTCGCCTCTTGCCTCAAACATTTCACTGTACAAACGATCCATATTATCCAACCTGCATTCCCCGGCAAATCATATATCATCCACTTAGCTGTGGATATCTCCGTTCTATATATCCCAATGCCAGGTTTCCACGGGATGCATCTGTTTACGTTTTTCTTATACTCAGCGTACTCCTCACCATATAAATCCAAAAGCCACTTCTCTTCCGTTTTTATAAGTGCAACTGTCATAATAATCCAGTCAACAATCGGAAAAAGTAGCAGCCATGCATTATGCCACATAAGGGTAATCCCAGATAGCGCAAACCACCAGCCGCTGTACATCGGGTTCCGTACCCATGAATAAATGCCATTGGTCTGAAGCCTGTTCTCTGTTATAGAATCATCCATATCTGACCGGACAGCTCCTATATACCATACACCGATTCCCATTATTATGAGTAATGTACCAACCACTCGGAAAATAAGTATCCATGAATCATACAGAATTCCTATCTTAAGCACATAGCCAAACAAGATAATTCCTATTACATTGACCATAGCAATTCCATAAACAATATATGGCCCGACTCCAAAGAGAGGGAGTTTCTGCCCTTCCTTCATGTAGTTCTTTAACATTTTCTGATCACCTCGTCATCTACTCCTTATTTCTTTGCAATGACTGTAATCCACGGTTTACTCTCATGATGATCTGATTTAACCTTTGAAAAACCCGCTACTTTCAGAGCCCCTTCGATTTCTTCTACTGTATGACACTTCATGCCATCAATGATGCTCTCAAACTGGAGACTCGCCTTATCAGTTCCATCAGACTCATTTACAATCATGAAGACTCCACCAGGCTTAAGTGCCCTGTTTACCTCTGAAAAGCATTTCTCAAGTCCCGGCCAGAAATAAATGGTCTCAAAAGCTGTTGCAAGATCATACTGCCCATTCATGTTCAGATTAGAAACGTCGCCCTGCTGAACCTTGCAGCGTCCCTTCTGTATCATGTCTGTGTTGTAAGCTGCTGCTTTTGCAACCGAAACATCTGAATAATCAATCGCCGTAACCTTAGAAGATGGATACTTCTGTAACAGCTCATGTGCATTTCTTCCGCCTCCGCAACCAACTTCAAGGATTTCTTCCGGTGCAATGGTTTTTAAATGCGCCATTCCCCAGTCGGCCATCTTCGCGTGCCCACTGTTCATGCCATTGACCATCATCTGTCCCAGGAAGCCTTCCGGCTTTCTTGTCTGACTTACAAAGATTTTAAAAAGTCCCATAAATCATTTCCTCCCCATAAGAATCGCAGAACCTGCAAGAGCCATCCCTTTTGGCATCCAATTCTTGTAATCAGCCTTCATCGCCATCCCTCCTATGTTTGATCATATCTATCCTCTCAATTACTCCGATATCTTCCAGCACATTTATCATGCGGTATACCGTAGCTACTCCCACAGAAGAATCTTTGCTTCGTACAATACAGCAGATATCCTTGCAGCTGGCTCCGTCATTATCAGTTATCTCAAATGTTAGCATATGCTAACTCTATTTTCAATAATGCTGCCATATTTTTTCTGTCTCATCTCCTATTCTTATTCAGCAGGATCTATTGCCCCATTCATCAAGGAACTTCAATATCAGCTTAATGCTGTCCTCACTCGTCTTTTCATCAATCTCGGGGTAAATGAAAAAACTGCTTCCGACGATGCATGTCGCATCGAACATTATATAAGCGATGAATCTTTTAAAGCCATAAAAAAGCACATGGCACAGTTCTGTTAAAATCAATAAATATCTGTATCGGTTATTTATCCTTATCAAACGTGAGAAATCTTATCAATGATAAGCCTTGAAAAAGAAGTTAGCTTATGCTAACTTCTTTTTTGTAAGCATTGTAGGAATCACATTATTTTCCTAGAAAGGATGAGAAAAGTATGAGTAAAGTTAAAGTTGTTTTTTGGAGTGGAAGTGGAAATACACAGGCAATGGCAGACGCTGTTGCGAATGGCATAAAAAGTGCCGGTGTTGAAGCTGAGGTAACTACATTTGATTCCCTTAGTCCATCAGATGCAGCTAATGAATCAGTGATTGCTTTTGGATGCCCAGCGATGGGAGCAGAAGTACTTGAAGAAGGAACCGTTGAGCCCTTCATGGCTGATTATGAAACAAAATGTAGCGGTAAAAAAGTTGCCCTTTTTGGTTCCTACGGTTGGGGAGATGGCCAATGGATGAGAGACTGGCAGGACAGGCTGGTTGCAGCAGGTGCATCCATCATTGGTGGTGAAGGCGTAATTGCGAACAATGCTCCGGATGATGATGCCGTTTCACAATGTGAGGATCTTGGAAGACAGCTCGCACAGGCGTAAATCTTTGCCCCTATAAAAGGCATTGGTACAAACGCCAATGCCTTTCTGTTTCTATTCACGTTATGCATCATAATACATGAAATATACAGATTGTTAAAAATCTATAAGTAAATTATTCTGGAATATATTCCTACCGGTCACTCATACTGTCCATTCCGTCCATTCTATATTTATTTTATCTTATTATCAAGAAAGGCAATCACTCGATCAAAAGCTTCTTTGGCAGTCGAATCCACTCGTTCAGCTGCAACGAAGCAGTGCTGCTTTTCTTCACCTTTTTCTGCCAAAGGATCTATCAAATCATTTTCGACAGTAACTGCATCTAGCTGCTTATGCATCACATTCATATCGTGACGATACTCACTTCCAAGCATAATAGCTGGAGGATAATCTGCTGTCATATATGGGATGCAGTCATATCGTTCCAACTCACTTTTACTCAAGAAAATTGATCCTTTAACATAATTTCCAACCAGGATCTTACACGCAAGTGAAAAATCTTCGTATACAAGTGGTGCATCATCTACAACTATTGCACTGATCTGCTCTTTTTTCAGAACAGGCTCTATTCCAAGGAGTTTTGCATATTCAGAATTGCTTACCACAGTTCCTATCTGAGAAACCATGATTGCTCCTGCCGAAGATCCCATCAGAACAATTTTATCTGTATTCAAATGATACTCTTTACCATGCTCCATGATATATACAAATGCCTGATTTGCCTGAATCAGAGGATCCGGAAAATGTCCTTCGGGAACCAGCACATAATCCACATTTACTATGTTATACCCCTTTGCACAAAGGTCATCAATCAGATATGTTGCTTCGCTGACTGCAAGTGGATCACCCATATTCTTGCTCCCTGCAAAAAAACCTCCACCATGAAAGTAAAACAACGTTGGTCTGTCCGCTTCAAGATCATCATCCGGATAAGTTATATCTAAAAAGCTGTTAGGGTAATCGCTTCCATAATTGATCTCACTGATAAGATACTGCCCATTTTCCTTTTCCCCATTGACCGGATCGTACAAGGGTTCATAAGAATTGAGAGGTTTGCCATTAACCATAGCCCCCTTCTGAATAATATCAATGACTATCTGTGTATGTGTAGCAAGATAAAATGCTCCTCCTACGATAATAATCGCAATAACAACAATAACTGTCATCAATATCTTAATACCTTTATGCTTCTTTTTTATCTTCATTGAATCGTCCACTTGTATCACCTCTTTGACTTTTGATAACAACCATGTTACTTTATTGGTACAATTGTACCTCATGTTTTTATTCGGTCAATATCCCAATAAAAAAGGTACAAAGGAGGACTATTTGTACCATGAGAGAATCAACCAAATATGTTATGGATAAAATCACCTGTTCCCTCATTGAGCTAATGAGGGAAACATCTCTAGGCAATATATCCATTTGTGCCATCATAGAAAATGCAGAGGTAAGCCGTAACTCATTTTACCGCCATTTTCAGGATAAAGATGATATATCTTCTTATAATTCTGCTGAACTGTGCACCAGCTTCGCATCAACAGACTCTACTCCAGACAAAGATGGTGCAAGCTTTTCAGCTGTCTTACCGATTCCACTACCACCGGATGTAGCAAAAGCATGTACTGTCTTGCCTGTCCAGTTATAACCCTTAGCGAAAGTATGAACAACTCTTGGTGCCTGGCCATACCAGATTGGAAAGCCAATATAGACTGTATCGTATTTCTCAAATCCATCAATCTTCCCACTAACAGGAACGTCCTTTCCACCAATCTGCTCTCTGTTGCAACGGGCTAGTGGATTAGTCCACTTAATATCTGCAGCTGTATAAGGCTGCTCTGGAACTATTTCAAAAAGATCTGCTCCAATCTTAGCTGCGAATTCTTTTGCTACTGCTGCTGTTGTGCCTTCAGCACTGAAGTATGTTACAAGTGTTGCCATGGCAATGTTCCTCCCTTGAACTATTGACATTTTAGTTTTGTTTGATTGTATTGTTTGCAACATAATATCTTATACTAAATGAAAAATCAAGATAGAATATATATCATTTGAAGTATAGCATCAGCCTTTATATTGCCTTATACTAAAACCATGTGAATAAATCTACGACAATTAGAAAGGGCACGGTTCCTATGATTGATATATCCAAGCAAGACTGGAAACTATTCAGAGAAAAGCTACCTGAATGGCAACCTCAGGTGATGAGCATGCCTTTTTAGTGGAGCCATACGTAATTGCGCCATCCAAGGAAGAACAGTGCAACTACCTGCTTTGCATGGATAGAAATTCCAGAAGGCCAAGGACATTCAGAATTTCCAGGTTACGAAGTGTCTTTGTAACAGCAGATTCTTTTCCCATAAATCCGGAGACGCAAAAAGAACTCCAGGAAAAAGCTATCCGGAGCCCTCATTCAGTATCTTTGACTGTACAGGCAGTTGTACGCCTTAACAAATATGGAGTTAGAAAGTTCAAGGCAATCACCAAGAACAGACCTATAGTATCGAAGATTGAAGGCGACCTTTACTACTTTGACTGGCTTGAGCTTCAATTGGAAGAATACTTCAAGCGCTTTGGAAGGGATGCAATAGTTATTGAACCAGAATCTCTCAAGGAAAAAATCAAGAAGTTCTACTACTATGGTCTAAGAGAATACAGCAAATAAAAAGGACCTGCTCCAAATCCATCTCTGAATTCTTTGCTGATCCTCTCTTTTTCCTTCTTGCGGTTGTAGGCCTTTCCACTTGGAACGCTCCTTGTTACTGGATTAAAATCTCCCCAGGTGCGTCTCTGTTTGGAATGGTACTCTTTTTGCTGTTTCTTACTTCGTTTGTCCAGTGAAACATATTTGCTCATTGTCTTTCCTCCGTTTTTTCCTTCTGTACCTTTTTGTTATATTTTGATGCAGGAATACCGAACAGTAAACATACCGGTATTATCGTAGCAACCAAAACAAAAATCAATAAAATCTGTGCAGTCATTATTTTAATCCCTCCAACATTTTTGATGTTGAAATCATTATATCCTAGGTCGGAAGGCCCATATATAACTATATCGGTGATTATTAGACGGCTAATTTACTATCTATGCAAAACAAAGGCATCTCTATCCTATGTAAACGCTCAAATTAGTATTCCCTCAAAATGGTCGATTTCATGCTGGATTATCTGAGCTGTGAAGTCCTTGTACTTCCCATGCTGAGGCTTGAAGTCCTGATCAAGATAATCCACCTCAATCTCCTTATATCTGGTGCAGGTTCTCACTCCATCGAGAGAAAGGCAGCTCTCTTCTGTCTGATACTCTCCTGTTTTCTTGGTAATCACCGGATTAACCATCGCAAAATGGAATGGTCCCATAGCCACTACGATTATTCTTTTCTTAACGCCAATCATGTTGGCTGCCATACCAACGCATCTATCCTGGTTGGCTCTTAAAGTATCAAGAAGATCCTGAATTACCTGCTTGTCCGCCTCTGTTGCTGGCTCTGACTTCTGTTGCAGAAACATTGGATCTCTAACAATCTTTTTTACCATTAGTCACTATCCTCATCCATCGTCTCAATCAAAAAACTCACCGGTCTGAATCCATCGTTACAGGAAATCATTGCAGACTTGGGATTCTTCATCCAACCGTCATAAAAGTTCTCTCCGCCATGTGCCAAGGTCATCACAAAAGGCGAAACTGTCTCCCAGGCACTATCGCAGAATCCTGCCGGTTTTTCCCAACCATTGCATATAAATGTCTGTCCAAGCTCCATGGAACAGGCATGCTCTATTAGATTTTCATACTCTGCCATAAGATCCTCGTATATGGCAATCTTCTTAACAGTGATTCTTACTTTCTTCATAGCGACTCCTGTCACTTTCTAATAAACTTCTCGTCATCGCCAAGCTCATCGCTCACGAATCTCTCCACAGTCATATGCAGATCGTACTTCTCACGAAGCTCTGCAAGCTGCTTCATCATTGGACTAGCATGATGAGCATCAATAGCTTCCTGATCTGTCCAGCTGTCTATCAAAAGAACTGTCTCCGGATCATCAAGTGGCCTAAAATACTGATACCTTACTCTTATTCTGAAATCAAAATAATCCTGGGCACCGGTAACATAAGAATTATCGACGACCTCAACTTTTTCAGGTTCTCTGTACTCTTTTTCTGAATAGTACTTATTCTCCTCAGAGACTTCGTATCCATCAGCACCTTCAACCGGATCCCATTCGAAATAAACCTCAGCGCAGTCTTCTCCCGGTCTCAAAACTCCGTCTTTCACCGCAGGCACACCAAGAGTGCTGGCTTCAACCGCTTCCGGTTCACTCACTGTGCTGGAAGCAGCTCCGCTATCTGCCACTTTATTGTTTCCACAACCTACAGCAACAATCGTCATAAGTATTAACATGGCGACGCATAATCTTTTCATACTGCTCCTCCAGTGCTCAATCACAGTCAATTATTGCCTTGCTCTCAAGTCTGTCTCCATAAGTATCCTTCCACTTCTTATGCACCTCAGATGCGCTAACAGCTATGACCATTACTGTTTTCCATCCTTCTTATCCTTTATCACCACTACAACAGTTCCAACTGCGGCAACAGCCAATGCAATAAATCCATAAACCATCATGATAGCCGCACCAAAAATCGGAGTCTCAGGACCGGCACTGACAAAATAGTAGTAATAATACGTGTAGAGAATCATTCCAGCGGCAGTCGATACTACAAGCATCAGAGATGAAATACAATACTCTTTCACTCCTTTTGCAATAAGCATATTTATAACTCCAAGTACCACAATTATGATCAGTAAATACCTGCTGATCAATGTTCCTCTCAGCTTATCTACTATGAAGAACATAATAAGCGGTATCAGATTCAACCATTTTAGATATTTCATCCCTCTCCAAATCTCCTCAAACCGTAATCTCTATCTGATTTCCTTCAACAGCCACGATACAGCTCTCATAATATCCATCTCCTGTAGCACGCGGCCCGCTGACAACTTCATAGCCATCTGCTCTATTTTCATCAGATTCACTCTCCATAAAAGTGCGAATTTACCCCTTACTTTATCTCTAAAGCAACATCACCATTACCAAGAAGCTGTGTCAGCTCTTCCTCAGATAGATCAATATGCCCAAGCTTAGTATATGCCCAGGAATTTGATCCATAGAAAACCACAATCTGATTTCCTGAATAAAGAACTATATCCCCAAACTCTGTTGTGATCTGCTTATCATCCCGGCTTATGCTCTGACCTATTGATCCAACCTGCTCAAAGCCGCCATACATTGACATGTTTACTTTGAGAGGCAAGATTTCCTTCAGCTCATTTACCGAAGCATTATCTTCCCATGTAACCGGCATTTCTTTTCCATCAATAGAAAGTGTCATAGCTGTCTCTTTTGCCTCCTCTGTAACAAGCTCTCCGGTCCAGTCGATAATTCCACCAAACTCAAAGACATTGGTATATCCCATATCAAAAAGCTTCTGTGCTGCCTCTTTGCTGCGCCTTCCACTCCTGCAATAAACAAGAATTATCTGTTCAAGATCAGGAAGTTCCGATGGCATAGAATCAGTAATGCTTTCATTCGGGATACATATAGCTCCTGGAATATGCACTTCATCATACTCATCCTGGCGCCTGACATCCACAACCACATGACCATCATCAAGATCCATCATCAGCTTTGCTGTTTCCTGATCAATCTGCGTGTAACTGTCTTTATCGTTCTTGGACGCAAGAAAAACAGATGTCGGTCCATCAGCCCCACCGATGATTGTTACATCTGATTCAGTTTTAGATCCGCAGCCCGTTAATACCATAGCTAGCGCAAGCATCCCCAGGGCTAAATATCTTCTTTTCACTTAATGGTCTCCTCAGTCATTACTCTTTTATCTATTCTCATGTATCACTCTTAACACCCTTTCCTTCCACTTTTATGATCTTCTATAGAGCAGGCATCAGGTGTTCCATATTCAATTAGGCCCACAACCGCAGGATCAAGAGTAATGCTTCCGTCTTCAAGAACAAAGGCCGGTATACCAACATCTCCAATTTCCTTGGAATGATCGAATGCCGGATTGGTATCACGAAGTCTGGTAAAAGCCCCCATATTCCTGATATTTTCGCCAATGTTAATATACTCAAATTCATTCTCACGCCCTCTTATCTGCTCATGAATGTAATCGCAGTAGGGACATGTAGGCATTCCGTAAATTTTGATCATTGTTCTCCCTCCATAATGTCATTGTAAATATACCCCAATAAAAATCAATACTTTCTTCATATACTTTTAACTCCCCTAATTATATGCAAAAAAGTACTTCGACGCTATATGTGACAAAGAAGTACCATCTATATAAATCCCCATGAAATCGGGTTGTTGTAGGGAGAAAGGCTATTAAGCTCCTCTGCAGGCTTTATGACCCAACGGAAGGTCAGATTTTACTTGATGGAGTAGATATAAGAGATTACGATTACAGGCAGTATATGCAGCAGTTTGCGCCGGTATTTCAGGATTTTAAGCTTTTTTCTTTTACTATAGATGAGAATATAGCTTTTGCAAATCCAGATAAGGGCAATCATAGGTTTAGGATAAAGTATCATTTGCATAAACAAATCTGGAACAATCTTAAATTATAATAAATAAATATACGTTATATTGAATCATTTAAAATTCCTTGCTATTCTGTATTTGCATTAGATTGCAAGGAGGTTTTTATGCATAAATATATACTATCAGTTCTTCTTTCAGCTATTTTAGTCATAGTCTCCGTTACAGGATGTGGGAAAAGCATTAAAAATGAGAATGACACATCTATTACTGAAGCCTCTAATGAACTCCCTAATGGCAATGTAAGTCTTAGAGTATGGGGAGCAGATGAGGATGCAGATCTTATTAATCAAATTATAAGCAGCTTTACATCTCAATATGCAGGGCAAGCCACCTTTAATATTACCTTTGAGGCTCACAGTGAAGCTAATTGTAAGGATGATATTTTGGGGGATGTTATAAATGCTCCTGATGTCTTTACTTTCGCAGATGATCAGCTGATGGCGTTTGTGGCATCAGGTGTGCTAAAAAAGGTGTCGAACGACTCCGAGATTTCTTCAAGAAATCTTACTGCAGCAAGTGAAGCCGCTTCCATTAATGGAAGTTTATATGCTTATCCACTAACTGCAGATAATGGTTATTTCCTTTTTTATAATAAAAAATATCTAAGTGAAGAGGACGTTCAGACCATGGATAGCCTGTTGGCGGCAGCAAATAAGGCAGGAAAACAGGTTTTCATGGAGATGACTTCCGGATGGTATATGTATTCATTCTTCGGCAATACTGATATGGAAATAGGTCTTAATGACGATGGAATCTCTACTTACTGTAACTGGAATGCAACCTATACAGACATTACCGGTGTTGATGTTGCCGAAGCAATGATAAAGATAGGCACGAATCCGGCATTTGCAGCGACCAGTAATGATGGCTTTACTGCCGGAGCTGCGAATGGGACTTTTGTGGCCGGAGTAAGCGGCGTGTGGGATGAAAACGCTATTAAAGAGGCCTGGGGCGATGATTATGCTGCTACCAAGCTTCCGACTTATACTGTAAAGGGCCAGCAGTTACAGATGTCCAGCTATGCCGGGTACAAGCTTGTTGGCGTTAACTCTTATTCGGAAAATGCAGCCTGGGCAGCTAAATTTGCAGACTGGATGACAAATGAACAGAATCAGACACTGAGATTTACAATGAGAGGCCAGGGACCTTCCAATACTAATGCCTCTTCCTCAGGAGAAGTGGGAGAGTCAAAAGCAATCAAGGCGCTTCAGGAGCAGGCTCCGTATTCAAGTCTTCAGCGTGTTGGTGGAACCTATTGGGGCGCGGCAACTACTTTTGGAGAAGCTATGATTGCAGGAAACCCTTCCGGTAAGAGTCTTCAGGTACTTCTAAATGAAATGGTTACAGAAATTACAGGCGAGGAATCAAACGGCAGCCTTGATGAGAGTGAAGCCGTTGAAGAAGTAGTTGAGGCTTCTACAGAAGCTTCATCAGGAGAAGATGCTGTTACAGATGCTTCATCAGAAGACATTGCTACAGATGCTTCATCAGAAGACATCACTACGGATGCTGCATCTGAAGAAACCTCTGAGGCTGCATCAGAAGCCAATTCAGGTTCAAGTGTGAATTAAGCAGGAGGTTGAAGCAATGAAAAAAACGAGTATAAGAGTAAAAATATTGGTTCCGGTTCTACTTCTTTTTGTGATCTCGGTAATGTCAAACGTTCTTGCTATCAATAACCTTAGAAAAGTTAATGATATGGCTTCTGTGATCGCAGATAATTATCTTGGAGCAATAACGGAGTTAGATACTATAGGGCAGACTACCAAGAATATCCACACCCTTGCTCTTTCGCACATAGTTGCAACGGACTTTGAGACTATGACTGGTGTTGTAGCTCAGATTGATGAGCAGGAGGAGGCTCTTGATGAGTACATTAAGAGTTATCAGAAGTATATAGATACAAATACAGCTGATGCTTATCAGAATATGATAACAGATTACCAAAGCTTTAAAGAGTCGGTAATGATTCTTCTTGCGCAGAGCGCAAATCAGAAAACAAAAGATGCTTATAGCACTGCCAATGGACTGGTTGCAGACAGTTCAAAGAAGTTAAATGATGATATTAACACGATCATTACTTCATATAAAGAATATGCTTCCAGCGAAAGACATCTTTTGACAATGGGATTTAATATGGCTATTGTATCAGGATTAGCAGTCATGATAATTAGTGTGATAGCACTTGCAATAGCTATATACATGGTAGCCAAACATGTTATCAGACCTGTAATAAAGGCGGAAGCAGAGCTTAGAGAAATTATAGACGGAATAAACAATCGTGAAGGAGATCTTACAAAGCGAGTATCTATAAGCTCTCACGATGAGATAGGAACATTAACGCAGGGAATCAATTCCTTTATAGAACTTCTTCAGAATATATTTACTACTATTACCAGTAATTCAGAATCAATGGATAAAGTGGTCAGTGATGTTCTTGGAAGTGTACAGACTTCAAATAGCAGTGCTTCAGATCTTTCTGCTTTAACAGAAGAACTCTCTGCGACAATGCAAGAAGTTGCCAATAACGCTTCGACGATCAACAGTAATACAGAGGCTGTCAGGGCAGAGGTCGATGAAATGGCAGAAAAGAGCCGCAAGATCAATGAATATTCCAAGACGATGAAAGAGCATGCGGACGAGATGGAGCATAATGCCAAAGCGAATATGGATGAGACCAATGCTAAGGTTAATGAAATCCTGTTAGCTCTGAATCAGGCCATTGCCGATAGCCAGAGTGTAGACCAGGTTAATTCTCTGACGGATGAGATTATGAGTATTGCAAGTCAGACTAACCTTCTTTCTCTTAATGCCTCTATAGAAGCTGCGAGGGCAGGAGAAGCAGGAAAGGGCTTTGCAGTTGTAGCCGGAGAAATAGGTAGTCTTGCAGAAAATAGCCGCCAGACAGCAGGAAATATCCAGAAAATAAACTCTGTTGTAGTAAGTGCTGTTCATAATCTTTCGGACAGTGCAAATGACCTTGTTGCATATATGCAGAATTCCATTCTTCCAGAATTTTCCAAGTTTGTAGAGGATGGCGAAAAATATAGAGATAATGCTAACTATATTGAATCTGTAATGGCTGACTTTACAGAAAAGACAGATGGCTTCAAGGAAACCTTTGACGAAATTGCAGAGTCAATAGGAAGCATAACAAATGCTATCGATGAAGGTGTAAAGGGAGTTTCCTCAGCAGCTGAAAGTACTCAGACTTTGGTAAGTGATATGGACAATATTACAAAGAGAATGGATGAGAATCAGCGAATTGTAAGTGAGCTTGATGACGAAACAGCTATCTTCACAAAGATATAAATAATATCAGAGCAATATTTTTTCATTATTCTGTTAGTTTTAAACTTGCCATTATTATGTTTCTCCTATAAATTTTTTTTGATGGGGGAAGAAGTAATGGGGAGAATAAAAAGAAAAACAACTGTTATTTTGTCATTTATAATGGTGGTCTGCACTTTATGTAGCTGCAGACTGCCTTTTTTTGAAGATAATCGTACGCCTTTAGAAAAAAAGTATCCGGAGTTTATAACTATAGATGTTTTTGATGTACAGTCCAACACCAGGGGAATTCAACAGGGATGGTTTGCCATAATAGTCCGGGATGCAGTATGCGCCTCAGTATAGAGTTGTCCTGTTTGGACCTTGAGTCCTCATCAAAATCCTCGTCTGGGAGCATAACTGCGGAAACGGTTGAATTCAGCAGTCCTTCAGGAACTCCTTTTGCAAAGTACTCATTATCAAAGGCACCGGAAACATACTCATCATCGATGAAGCAGCGTACTTCTTCTCCAAGCTCACCTGATACCTTTACTGTTCCCTGATCGAATACTACCAGATATATTTCCATGTCATGCTCTTCAAGGAATTCGGTAAAAGCATCAACAGCTATTTCCATTCCCACATCTGCCGGGAAGCCGTAGCATCCGGTAGCCATAACAGGAAAAGCTATGGATTTACACTTTTTCTTGGCGGCCAAAGCAAGAGCTTTGTCATAGCACTGACGAAGAAGTTCTGATTCGCCCTGATCTCCACCTTCCCACCAGCAGCCAACTGCATGAATAATGTATTTTGCATCAAGATCAAAAGCTGGAGTAATAGCCACATCTCCTCGCTCTATCGGACCAATCTTCTCACGCTCCGCAAAAAGCTTATCCCATCCTGCAGCATTGTATATAGCAGTGTCCACGCCACTTCCAACAGTCACCTTTGGGTTGGCTGTATTAACAATAGCATCTGCTTTTACTTTTGTAATATCATTCCTGATAATCTGAAAAGGCATAACTCACCTCACTATAGTTTTTCTTTGAATGCCTTAATCAAGGCTTTATCTCTAATATCTTTCTCCCGGCCAAGTTCCTGTTTCATTTCAATCAGTCCATCAAGTGAAAGAACCGGGATTCCTTCAATGCGCTCAATCTGAGCCATAGTCTCCTTAAGGCTGTACATTTTAACGCCCTTGGAGTATTGGCGGATCTCTTCGATAGGTCTTTTCATATCCGCCATGGTCCTCAGAACATATAAACCACAACGCTCAGCCTGAAAATCACGATAGGAATCGTCCTTCTTCGCCTCGCCCTCTTCTATCTTTGCATTGTAAAAATCAATCTTCTTCTGCAAGAGCTCAGGTTCTTTAAAATGCTCAAGCAAATAATCATATAAGTAGTCTTCCATATAGTCGATGACAGAGCCATCTATATGCCCAACAAACCACTCGTACATCTTCTTGTGGGGCATCTTAGGATCATTAGCCTTATAGACTACATCCCAGGTATCCTCAATAATGCTAGCAAAATACTGAGTCTGCCCATCATCGTCCTTATCAGTATTGCCCCATTTAAGAAAGCCCTTGCAGGCAATCTCAAACAGTTCTTTATACTCTCCGCGTCCGCCAAGCTCTTCTGTCGCTTCAAGCATAAGGTCGACCATATCACATTCAAGGCCGTTGCAATCCCTGTACTCAACAAAGCCGTGTCTCGTATATCTTGAAAATATCTTGTTTATACCAACTCTGTAATCTTTAACTGTCTTAACCACGCTATTGCCCCCGCAATCTCTTTTACATACTTGCAACCTTTTTCTGTAGAAGCCTTATTGAATTGATATAGTACTCTGCAATCTCTTCAGGATAGATATTAAGCAGTTCTTTTCTCACGTAATCAATATCTTCTTCTGTGATTTCCAGAACCTTCTTCGCTGTTTTAAGCATTACATCACTCACATCAGCTAGTTCCATATCAAGCTCCTTTGAAAGAATAGAAATCCCGAAGTCCAGCTCATCAAGATGTCTAGCGAATGCAGTGCTATAGTTATCAATCATCTTCTTAGCTTCATCGACATGTCCTGTTGCATAGAACATATTCAGAAACATGCCGTTCATTTCGAATGCATCTGCAAAATCTAGCTGTACTATTCTATCGTGGTGCCTTCTAAGCTGCACAATATCTGAATTATCCAACATAAATGATAATGCAAATTGTGCGCAAACGGCTCTTTTATCAATTATAGAAAGCTCTTTATACGGTCCAACTCTCTTTTTACGTCCCATCCGATGGACAAACGCTCTGATTCATCTTTTTTAAGCCGCTGATAGTCGGTAATAATGTAGAGCTTGAACTCTGGTGATATCCACGACGCAAACTCAAAGGCAATATCAGAATGTGCATAGGTTCCACCATTCTTGCCTGCCTTTGATATTATTCCTATAGCATTTGTTGCTTCTACCCACTGTTTGGTGGTAAGCGTAAATGCAGCTTCTCCCGACTCATATTTAAACCTACCGAATTCGGTAGGTTTAAAATTTGGATTATGCAACTGCTCCCATAATCCCAAAAAATCTATAGTAGACCGATTTCTTAGCCAATGGCTGATAACAAGAGCAGCTTCTGTAGGATTCTTCTTTTTGGCTATATCAGTCAGGCATATATATGCATCTTCATTAATAACATCTCCATAAACCCTTATTTCCGTTCCGTTTACCAGACATAAACTTTTGACCAGTATCATGCAGTTCTTTATTGTGAGCAAGGTTAGACTCCGCATCCCCATAAAAATAATTCTCATGAACGAACCCCAGCCTGTCTACTTCCATTCTTATGCCAGTCTCTTCATACACCTCACGTATTACTGCTTCCTCGGCAGTCTCTCCGAACTTGATCCTACCCCCTACAGAATATAAATACTCTGGTCTGATATGGTTCCCAACCATAAGGAACTTTCCATCCTTCAGAATTATTGCACCTACTCTGATGTTAATAAATCCATTGTCGCACTGCACTGTCATGTCTTTACTCATATCCAATTATTCCCCTTAACTATTTCCAACAAACTATTTCTAATATATCAAAAAGAGACGCCGCTTAACAGCAATTAATACTGCTAAACAGCGCCTTGTTTTACCAATCAATAACATCGAAGAACTCTTCAATATTGGTGTTTTTCTTATCCAATGCATTCTGATCATAATCAGTCTGTTTGATGATGATATCAAAAGTCTTTTTCTTGATCTCATACTTGTTGGAGACCAGCTTATCCTCTCTTTTCTACTCAAAAGCTGTACCTCCCAAAATGCCCTTCATGTAAAACTCATAGACCTTGGCCGTCTCGTACCTTACCTCAGGGAAATCTGCAAGCGAATACAACTCAGAAGTAAGACTGTCCTTACTCTTTGTTACGAAATAAATCTGTTCTTTCATATAGGTCTTAAGATTCAAATGAAGCACGTTGTGTGTAGAGAAGATGAACTGTCCCTTATGTTCCTCACCGTTAACAAACGCTACAACTCTGTCTGACAAAATAGGATTGAGAACTCTGTCCATCTCATCCGCAAATACAACCCTGTTCTCGTATACCACTCTGAATATTTGCACAGCCCAAGCAAAGAACTCCCTTACACCGGTTGAATCCTGCTGAAGTTCCCTACGGATTTCATTCCCATTTGCATCTTTTCTTATTATTAACGACTTGCCATAAGGCCTGTCATTATCCACTTCTATACTGCAGATACTATAATCAACCATACGGAATATATCCACAAAGCGAGGATCTGCCATAGCAGAAGTGCAGCCCTTATCAATATCGTGGGTCTGCTCTCGTATCCCATATAGAACCATCGCACTTCCGGTTATTACCCAGTATTCTTCACAACTATATGGAAAATCTTTTAATCTGCTGATAATATCCTGCTTATTCAATAATCAAAACCTCACGCGATATAATCTTCCCTCTTCAGTTCCATCTCAATAATATTAAAAGGCTCTTTTTCCGTTATCTCTTTATCCTTGAATCCAATCTTCTTGTAGCATTCATGAGCAATGTCATTGTTCTCAAACACACCTATGGTAACAACCTTAGCATCCATAAGTTCAAAAGCGTACTTAAGGCCCAGGCGAAGCATTTCTGCCCCGTAGCCCTTTCCTCTGATGGTACTATCTACAATTACCCAGCCGAATCTAAGGATCCTGTTATCGTCATGGATGTAGCGGATAATGAAATGCCCTACCACTCTGTTCTCATCATCTATTGCGATCCAGGGATAAAAGTTGTCTAACTCTTTGTAGTCGCCATTACTCTGTCTGTACTTGTCATCAATAATGCCTGCGGTAATCGGGAACTCTCCAAAATGATCTCCGCCCCACTTAACAAATACATCCTCGTCTTTTATCCATTCACTTATCTTTTCAGCATCGCAGCTCTTATATGGTCTAAGCCTCAGCATAATCCCAGCTCCTCAAAACCTCGTTCCGCACTTAGGACAAAAATCAAAGTCCTCTGTTGTCTCGTATCCACACTGTCTGCATCTCTTATAACCGGTCGTGAATCCTCTTCCGCCGCTTACCTGTTTCAGATGACTTGGCAGGATCTCAACTTCTTCGCCTCTGGCTATCATCTTACCAATCTCCGGATCAAGCTCATAAACAGTTCCGCAGCAACTGGTCTGCACGTAGTAATGCCTGTTCCACTTAAAAGTCGGTATAAAGAAAAGAGACAGCACCGTATATGTCATGAACACGTTAAAGCGCCCATATTTTCCGCAGATTGCGCAGGTTATCAGCTGATTGAACTCAAAATCCTTCCTGCCATCTGTAATTCCCATGATAAAAAACATCTACTTCTTCGCTCCATTCTTAGTAATGTAATCTCACAACCCTTGCTCCAAATGGTAAAAGAGCCACTCTTGCAATCTTGAAGAACTGCTTACCGAAAGGTATTCCTATAATGGTGATGCAAAAAATGCAGCCAATCACTGCGTTTGCGATCGCAAGTTCAATCCCGGAAAGACAAATCCAAAGGATGTTAAGAAGCAAGGATACAGCCCCGCCTTCATCCACAATCTCTTTTCCAAAAGGATTCAGTGAAATTGAAGAAAGCTTAAAGCACTGGAGCCCTACAGGAATGCCTACAACTGTGCAGCACCAGAGAAGTCCTACAATCCACCATCCCAGGGCACTAAGCAGCCCTCCGCACAAAATCCAAATCAAATTACCAAGAAATCTCATAATCAATCCTCTCCCACAAGATGCACTGTCTGTGGTTCATGTCCCACAGCTGGCAAAAACTTCTCAAAAATATCAGCCGTCATGATTTTCAAGCTTGATGTACATACACATGGATGACAACCAAAAAACTCTGATGTTTTAAGATCCTCATCCACAAGGAGCTGCACTTCATGGTTCTTATCATTCATAAGCCCCATCACGCTTACTGCTCCGGGCTCGATATCCAGATATTTCAGCATGTCCTCTGCTTCGGCAAAAGAAAGCCTGGCTGAGTTTATCTGATTCGAGAGCTCTTTTGTCTTAAATTTCTTATCCCCCGGCATGAGCAGCAGATAAAACCTGGTCTTCTGTCTGTTACAAAGAAAAAGATTCTTGCACATCAATGTGCCCAGTGCCTTATCCACCTCTTCACAGGCTTCCATAGTTGTAGCAGGATCATGATCAACTCGTTTATACTCTATCCCAATCTTATCCAAATAGTCATATACCTTGACCTCTCTGGGCAAACGGCCTTCACAGCTTACTGGTCTTCCATCAAACAGTTCCATTTTCTTTAACCCTCATCATATCAATCGTCCGGCTAGGTGATCGCACTCATGGCAGATTATTTGAGCCGTAAAACCACTGTATTTCCCATGCTTTGGCTAGAAGTCCTGATCTAGGTAATCAACCTCAATCTCTTTATATCTTGTGCAGGGCCTTACCCCATCCAGAGAAAGGCAGCTTTCTTCCGTCTGATACTCTCCGGTCTTCTTTGTAATAACAGGATTGATCATAGGAAAAATGAATGGTCCCATAGCCACAACAATAATCTGCTTCTTTACACCGATCCACTCGGCTGTCGCCTCGTTGACCGCGGTGCTCCTCAAATGCTCGAGCAAGCTCGGCATTTTCATCGCTACTCGCGCATATTCGCAGCCATGCCCACACATCTGTCCTGATTTGCTCTTAATGTATCCAAAAGATCTTCTACAACCTGCCTGTCTGCCTCTGTTGCAGGCTCTGACTTCTGTTGTAAAAAGAACTGGTCTCTGACTATCTTCTTAACCATTCTCGTTCCCCTTACCTTAATCACTTAATAATATCAACCACTTCACCAATATACATGTCAAATACTACTGAATTTTTGAAAGCTTGTCCAACATTTCTTTCATGAGCTCCCATATTTCATCCAGCCTACGCTGTAGATAGCCTCATTCTGATCAATGGTCTGAATATGCATTGTTACAATCTGGCTGGATTCCATCTTGAGGATATCTGACAGGAGCTGATCGCTGATGTCAGAAGCAGTGATAGCCAGAAGCGACATTGCTCCGTAAGTGTTACCAATCTTAAATGTCCTTCCATTCTTGAAATAAAATGAACTGTGAGCGATAAAGTCTTTTACCGAAAGTCCTGATGATGTGAGCCAGTTCCAATCAAAGTGGAATCTCTCATCCTCGCCGATGTGGAAGATGCTGTGCATGATACCAAGTCTCTCTTTTCCATTAAGAGTTCTGGCAACTACGCCTATTCTCTTAAAGTTATTGAGGATATCCATCTCAAGGTGGATAAGTCTTGGTCTTGCTGTCTTAAGGGAGTCCGAATGGATTCCGAAAGTCAGGTACTTTACCTTATATAGGCCGTTATTACCTGCCTGCATCTGTTCAAAGATAACACCGGAATACTCGTCTCTTACTGAATTGAATTTGTCATTGGTATGCTCAATTGCAATAACTTTCGAGATAAATCAAATATAAATAAAAGTTGCATTGTAACTCTTTGTAGCCTTCCTAGTCTCTACGAACCGCTGGAATACACAGGTACGCCCCCGCATTACTGCGAGGGCGCATTTATTGTAATTTAATTCATGGCTTCAAGACTATCTTTATATAATCTTGTTCTGGTAATGATTACAAAAAATACTATATCAAGTACAATTGAAACCGGATTAACCAGTGTTTTGTAAACATCACTGAATGGATAGATCATTGCTCCTGTAAGAACGATATTTTCAAACATATGTAAAAAGAATATTGGAAAGACTTTTCTGTGTGAAATAACATATATTGAACTATATACAAGGGAATTTGTTACACACATAAGTACAAAGCATACCGCTAAAAGCATGTTTGAATGAGCCCATTCATACTGAATCTGAGCAGGATAAAAGAACAGTGGTAAATGCCATATTCCCCAGATTAATCCAATAATTATCGAACCTTTTACAACATTCTTTTTATTGATTACCATATCTGAGAGAAAGCCTCTCCAGCCAAACTCTTCAGATAACGGTCCTGATATCAGCCCCCAAAACAGGAAATAGAAAAACATTAATGGATTTCCCGCAATAAGTTTTAGCCCCTCAAATCCAAGATTTTCTCCTCCATTCATCTTGGATATTGTCTGTGTGACAAAGCACTCAATACATATGAGAAGCAAGCTGATAAATATAGCTAAAATACTTCTTTTATCCGGTACAAGACATCTTTTGAAGAAATCTTTAATATTCTCTTTTTTGTATAAAACAGCGACAAAAATGCCTCCTAAAAGTGATGGAAGCATACCCCCGATAACAAAAAAGATAGATGCAAAGTCAAATGAAGATACCGAAGTCTCTTCTACATTCATTTGTAATACTATTGGCGTAAATTGAAAGAGCCACGTTAATAAAAGTGTAACTATAACGAAAATAACAGCTACCTTTTTCTTGCTTAAATTCTCATTTTTCATGCACTACCCCATCCCCGTAACAATTTTTTATAATACAGTTCAATATTTTATCAGTTTATATGGCTGTTATCTACGCATTTAGTGCTAATTTTAATAAGGGGCTGTCGCACTAAGCAATGAACAGAATCTATTCAAGTCGTGATATTGAGTCTGCATGTAAAAGAAATATCACCAGGTATTTCGGATGATCTCCGGTCAGCGCCGTCAGCTTTTCTATTGCCAGATAGTCGTCAATTCGGACCACGTCCCACGCATGGTTCACACGACCGTCCCCGAAACTAACGCCGCAATGTCCCCAGTTGACTGGGCCGTTTTCGCTTTGACACAGGCAGTCATAGAATACGAAAGCACCTCGCTCCGGAACTCCGCCTCGCAGCGCGTCCTTGTACATCTCGCAGGATTCCTTTGCAGAATCTCCACCAAATATTTCGATATGATTGCTGATTTCAAGTGCATCCTCGATAAACGCAAGACACCAGCCTGCATACTCCGTGCTGCCAAGTTTGCATTCAGCAAAGCGGATCATCTTCTCTGTCAGTTTCATCTCCGATTATCTGTCGCAGTCTATTACAGGACATATCATCTGAAGGTCATATGGTTCCTTTTCAGCAAGTTCTTTTATAGGAATGCTTGCCAGACCACTTCCCATTGCTCTGTAAAATGCAATCGTCTCCTCAGAAGAACAGGCAGATATGTACAGAGCCTGTGCACCAGCTTTTATTGCTTCCGCTTTTCCAAATTCAAATAATCGTCTGCCAACACCTTGGCCTCTGCGTTCAGAAGATACCTGCATCATATCAAGAATCATGTAAGGACCGTTTAGTTTCTTTAATAGCCCAATAAAGCCAACAACTTTATCATTTTCTAATGCGATGTATGTAATATAGTCATCACTGCTTATTTGCTTTGCCACAGAACGCTTTTGGCTTAAGTCCCAATCTTCGGTATATTTGCATTCTACTAATGCATATTCTCCGTCTATTCTTCGATATACTTTATTTACATTCTGTTTTCTGTTATATGAATCTAATGATTCTAAACAGAAATTTGTCTCTGATAATAATTCGATTTTTATCAAATGATAATTCCCCTTTCATCACTCACATTTCTTAATATAATAAATGAATTCATTATCCCGACTCACTTCCACATATCCCAACTTGGTATAAAAGGCGTTTGTTCTGACATTCCAAATGGGTGTATCTAATACAAATTCCTTTACATTTGAAAACATTGTCTCAATTTCCTGCATCATGTAGACTCCATAACCTTTGCGAAAATGCTCCGGGCTTACAAAGATCCTTCCGATGTTCAACTTGTCTTTTTCCAAAAATAGAATCGCACCACCAACAATTAGTCCATTGTCCGTGAGCTTATACAAATGATTTGTTCTGGCCATCTTTGTGTGATAAGAAACAGACATATATCCAGGTGGCCCACCAGCTGAAGGTGCTCCAACCTGAACATCGCTATCAAAGGCTCTTTTAGATATTCCATTAAGTGTCAAAGCATCAGAAGTGCTTGCTTTTACAAATTGTAGGCTCATATCTTTACCCTCTTCTTTTCATCATCAAATAGCAGTTAATCCCATTTTTATAAAAATCAGGTAGTTCTCCAACACACTTATACCCCAGATTTTCATATAATATCTTCGCTCCCGGGTTAAAATCATCTACAGTTAAGAAATATTTTGCTGAAGAAGAATCGGAAGCATTATCCTCAAAAAACTTCATCAGCTGCTTACCGATACCATAATTCCTGTATTCTTATTGTGATAACCGGCATTAGAACTACCATCTAAATATTTAATAAAGAATTCTCTGGCTTCTTCTAGATCATTTACATACAGGGCTACATGCTCTATTTTCATTAGTCACTCTCCCGGATTTATATTTGTTGGTTTCTTTGCGCCAAATAAAATCGATATAGTTCTTCGTTCGCATCGTTGAGATCTTTGTACATTTTTTTCTCTGTAAATGAAAAGCCTACACTTTCTATCGTTTTCCAAGATGGGACATTATCCTCACGTATAGTGGCAATTATCTCATTTTCATCATAATGCTCGAAGAAATAAGAAATATACGCCTTTGTTGCTTCTGAAGCGTATCCATTATTTCGAAAATCTGCTCCGATAAAATAAGTAATGCCCACTTTCTGCAAATCCTCATAATATGAACATCCGACAGA
This sequence comes from Butyrivibrio sp. YAB3001, assembly GCF_900112195.1. Classification (GTDB taxonomy): domain Bacteria; phylum Bacillota; class Clostridia; order Lachnospirales; family Lachnospiraceae; genus Butyrivibrio. Next base: position 6,362 of record NZ_FOKR01000024.1, on the reverse strand, counting down.
TCCGATAGTCGAGCCTGTTCTTTTATCTTCAATCACATAAGCAAGATAAGATTTTCGAGGATTGTCCTCTCGCGCCAGATTTTGCGCTTCTATAATCCAGTCATCCATCCAGGAACTAGAATCTTTGTCAAAGCCTATATCATTAAGGCTCCCATCAGAAGCCATATGAATGAACGTCTCTCCGTCCGTCAGTGCTATATCTCTGATTATCAATCTATCAGTTTCTATTAACATATCACTCTCCTACAACTCCCCTTTCTGAAACAAAAGGAGCGCTTAAATCATAATCCGAGATTTCGGAAATGGGTACAGGCAGTTTAAGACCGATTTTGGAATCCATGTAATTAATATGTTTTGAATAAGCATCGTTGCCACTTCTGTCCACAGAATAAAGCTGTATCGTATCATTTTGCAATGAAATAAAATCATGCCCAAAACCTGCAGGAATCAGTACTGCCAGTGCATTTTCTTCTGACAGTTCAAATGACTCCCATTGAAAATAGGTTGAGGAGTCTTTTCTCAAATCAATAACGTAATCCATACCTCTGCCTTTTATGACTGTCACAAACTTCGTCATTGGGCTACTCTCTTCTCTGTAGTGAATTCCAAAAAAAGTTCCTTCTTTGGGCATGCTATAGATTCTTGTCTCCCGGGCATTGAAACAGGCAGTGTTTTCATCAAAAACATATTCCAGAGATCCACGGTTATCAACACGCGAATGGAGCCTATATATTTTTACTTTTCCAAATATTTCTTTTATCATCATATCAGACACGTCAGCATTTCTGAACTCAATCATTTTTTATTACCCCTCTTATTTCTATACCCATCCATCCCGGATATCATCACATTCAGTGATATCTCAAAGCTCTCTTTCAATGATATTGGATTTCCAAAGGAATTATGAATCTGAAGCATAATAAAACCTTCAAGAAAAGCCCTGTATGTTCGAAGCAAGTGATTAGCGATCTCACGATCTATCCCTAAGCCATCTGTCTGCTTGAAGAAAAAAGAATATAATCCTTCTGTGGCAGAAAGCAGCGTGTCATCTGAGTATTTGTTATACCAGAGCATCGCTTCAAATACGCCAGGATTCTCCATTGCAAACTTATAGAACTTTTTTCCGTACTCAAATAGATTTGCTTTTTCATCTGAAGAATCAATTCCTCTGACAACATCTTCCGATACAGTTTGCCACCCATATATCATAAGACTTCTGTGCATATCTTCTATGGTCTTCATGTGGTTGTACAATGACGGCTTCCTGATCCCTAAATATTCTGACAGTGTAGTAACCGACAAGTAAGACAGCCCCTTTTCGTTGGCCAGTTCTGCAGCTTTTTCTACTATTTCTTCTTTAGATAATCCTGTTCTTGGCATAACATCTCCTAATAAAAAACAACTAACATTGTTAGTTAATATTATACTAACAATGTTAGTTATTTCAAGTATAAAGTGTAATATAAATTATCTTGTCAAATTTGAATTGAACAAAATCGCTGCGCGATGGCCTGCCTAGGCTGTGTGCAGTGATTTTGTTCAACCGGAATTTGTCGCTATGGCAAGCTAAAAGTGGTTCTGTAAACTACCTTTCAATTATTCGCAATACATACATATAGTTCCATTTGATAACTTAAATCCATTCTTTTCGTAAAACTTAGCCGCTGGCGCATACTCGCTTGTATAAAGAACAATTCCCGCAAGTTCTTTTTCCTTACTGTAATCTTTAACCGCATTTAATAGCTGTTTACCTATTCCATGACCTTGTCGTTCGGGAAGTACGGCCATCTCATTAATGTAAATCTCTTCTTTGCTCCCGGAAATCTTACAAAGTGCAAATATACATCCTAATACTTCGCTATTTTCTTCATATACATACCCAACAAATCTTTTCTGCTCAAAAAAATCCTGAAGATATTCTGTTGCATTTTCTGCTGTCCAATCTATTCCCCAATGCTCCATAGGGAATGCTTTTGAATAAATCATGCCACATTGTGCTAAGTCAATGTTCTCCATAACTCTGATCATTTTGCCACCCCATTACCAAATTTTGATTTGAATTATTCTATCATGAGCAACACCAATGAAAAAGGGAGCTCTTTAAAACAGTTCGTTAGCGCAAATATCACCTATCAGTTTACCATTGAGGTATACAAGATATCCGCCCATCATTGATTTTATGATAATATCACCGGCTGCAGAAAAAACTTCATGAACACATTCATTAAATTCATTCACCTTGCTTTTCCTCCATCAAAATTCCGTATTTCTCCTCTGTACCAATTGCTTATATTTCCATATCTTCCAGAATATCAACCGCGGATTCTACCATTCTCGGACAAATATCCTTAAAAAGTCCATTCTCCCGGGCATAGAGCATCCCCGCTTCGGAGGATATGTCACAGCCAAGTATATCCTTGCAGATATATGAAGCATTCTTTTCTTTGAATCTTTCCATAAATTCAGCAGCCTTGGGATAAGCAGTTGCTTTATAGTCGGGTCCGTCTCCGTATTTCAACCCAATCACCATGATTGCCCCGGATACAGCACCACACACTTCACCTTTTCTCACGCCCCCGCTGAAACATGCTGCCACTTTCATAGCCTGAGCTACCGTCAGCCCATAATCATCCGCGTATGCTCCAAGAACTGCCTGCGAGCAATTGAATTTTTCATAAAATATCTTCATTGCTTTTTCTTTGTGTGTCATAGATCTTGACTCCTCTTACTATAGTTTTTTCTGCATCCATAACAGATCATACCATCTGTCAAATTTCTTACCTATAGTCTTCATGTGAGCTTCTTTAAGCCTTTTTCCAGCTCTTTGTACAACAACGAACCGATACCCTGTCTGCGATAATCCTTATCAACATAGATAGATGTTGTTGCTGTCCAGTTATAAGCTTCTCTAGAACTATATGGTCCCGCATACGCATAGCCGACGATCCTGTCTTTTAATAAGCACACCATATATGGATATTTTTCTTTTGTTGTCTTGATCCTGTTTTCAAAATCTGCAACTGACGGAACTTCATATTCAAAAGAAACAGCGGTATTCAGAACATAATATGAATATATCTCCACCAGTCTATTAGCATCTTCGGGATCAGCGTCCCTTATAAACAGTTCTCTTTCCATATTACCTCCAAAGACAATTAGTAATCACCTATATGGATATTCCTTGCTAAGATCTATCCTCATTGATACAATACCATTTTCCTCTGATAATTCTTCGTATCCCAAACGTTTATATAGGCTATATCCAATTCTCATAACTTCCGGTTTCGTTGTGAAAATCAATTCCTTAAACCCAAGTTCAAAAGCCTTATCCGTCATTGCTTTGAGCATTATCCTTGCATATCCTTTTCCTCTGTATTCCGGTCTGATAAACAGACGCTTTCCTTCACAGGTTTCGTCGCTTATTTTCTTTATGGCAACACAGGCAATGGTTTTATCTTCTTCATATCCTACTATTATCGCTCCACCTGAATAATACCCAGGCAAATCATTCAATTCCTTATCAAAGGAAACAAAACAGCTTTCTGCCCCTTTGATATGCGAATACTCAACAAAAAGCTCTTTCACAATATCAGGATTAGTACACTTTTTCGTTTCAAAAAGCATAATATTCTCCTCCATATCCCTGACATCTCCTATAAGAATTTTTCAACTTCCTTAGCCTTAAGAACCTTTCCGGCTGAAACAACTTTTCCGTCGATCATAAGAGCCGGCATACTCATCACTCCGAAACCCATGATCTTTTCCATATCCGTGATATACTCTATCTCCGCATCGATCCCTTTTTTCGCTACTGCTTCTTTTGCAGATGCAAGGAGAGCCTCACAGCTTTTGCATCCTCCGCCTAATACCTTGATATTCATGACCATATCCTCCTTCAGATGAATAAATATTGAAATAAGTTGAAACCATACCCGACAATGATGATGCCCACTGTACAGATGGCTATAAATGTTCCTAACAGTTTTGGCTTGATAGCTTTCTTCAGCATAATGAGCGACGGAAGACTGAGTGTAGTCACTGCCATCATAAAGCTTAAGATCGTACCGAGCAAAGCTCCTTTGTACAAGAGTGCCTCGGCTATAGGGATCACACCAAAGATATCAGCATACATCGGAATACCCAGGATTGTTGCAAGTATCACTCCAAAGGGATTTCTTCCCCCAAGCACTGCCCTGATCCAGCTTTCCGGAATCCAGTTATGTATCACAGCCCCAATCCCGACTCCTATCAGAATGTATGGAAACACTTTCTAAAATGTAGATACTACTTGGTCCTTTGCGTATATTAAACGCTCTTTAACAGGGAGGCTCGGAGTTTCTATTTCAACGCTGCTGTTTGCATTCCTGATAAAATCCGCGACCTGATCTTCCATATGAAGTCTCTCGATCAATGTACCACCTGCAACAGCGATCATAAGTCCCATCACAACATAAACGATAGCTATCCTTGCCCCAAAGATGCTCATAAGCAGTACGAGGCTCCCCAGATCCACCATCGGTGATGAGATCAAAAAAGAGAATGTTACTCCAATCGGTAATCCGGCACTCGTAAATCCCATAAATATCGGGATGGATGAGCACGAGCAGAATGGTGTCACGGTTCCAAGCAAGGCTCCTACGATATTTGCTCCGATTCCGTGAAATCTGCCCATTATCTTCCTGCTACGCTCCGGTGGAAAGAAACTCTGGATATATGAGATCACAAAGATCAGCAAACAAAGAAGGATCGTGATCTTTATAACATCATAGATAAAAAAGTGTATGCCGGAGCCTATCCTGCTATCTATATCCAATCCTAATGCAGACAGGAGTTCCCCGACCAAATTGTTCAGCCACTTCATTCCCAGGATCTGTGTCTGAATAAAGTCCCACATCATGCTTTCCCCTTACAGCATTTGCCGGTAGTTTCATTACAGAGAGTTTTAATAAATCCACAGAATTCTTTCATGATGTCCGTGTTTATTGAATAGTAGTGCCACTTGCCTTCTTTTCTGTCGTTAACCAGTCCCGAATCTACCAGTATCTTCATGTGATGAGAAAGAGTCGGCTGTGTAATATCAAACTTTTCAAGAAGCTTACATCCGCATTTCTCCTGATCAGAAAGCATCTTAACTATTTCCATTCTGTTGGGATCTCCAAGAGCCTTACATATCAGCACTTCGTCTAATTTGGCCATAATCTTCTCCTTATATAGATGTTTATCTATGTGTTGATAAAGCATATACATAGATATTCGTCAATGTATTATTTCAAAAAGGAGACAGAGCTTTTAAAACTCTGTCTCCTACGGGGCAATTTATCTTCCGATTTTCCGCTCTAAGTCCCTAGAAGGTGGAGCGTTATCCTGGAATATAAAACTAATTTGATGTTGCCGTCCTGAAGTCAATCAACGGGTACAGCCATTCTTTAAGCTCACGGAATCTATAACCAATTGATTCAGCCTTTTCAGTGCTAAAACTGAGTGTATCTTCAATTCCATTATATGGGGCATTATTCCCCGTCTGACTAATCACAGCTTTCTTCCCAAGACGTTTTTCTATGTACTCAATTATATCTGATATCTTGACCGCTTCTTTTGAACATCCATTTATTGGTCCTGGAACAAAGTGTTCCGCAAGATATGCAATAAAATCACCAGCATCTTTCTCGTATATGAATGCCATCTTAGTATCAATATCATCAATATTCATCGGTTTCTGATCTCTAATATGCTCAATATAGAAATCCAGTCTACCTGTATAATCATTTTCACCCATGACTATTGGATATCTGACAAAAGAAATATTGGCAGGATCCATCCTATCCATAACAACATAGTCTACAGGGCCATCAAATACCGGCTTTGAATTGCCTCTTGTTGCGATTGTGATTTCATGCCCTTTTTTGAGCAAGGTATTAACCATAGGTATCCCAAAATATCTCGTTCCACCAACAACAAGTATTTTCATAATCATCCCCCATTCAATCCCGTTTTTCTATTGTGCGTAATACTGAAATTCAAAGTTTTATTATCGTCGCAAGTTTCTTTCCGCATAGAATTCCAAATATGCAGCAACAACAACTCAGTGCCACATATAATCCGCCATTCATATATTGTTTCTTCTCAAACAAATTAAAAGCTTCAAGGGAAAATGTAGAGAATGTGGTAAAACCTCCACACACCCCTGTCTTCCAGAAAAGAATGGTATTATCAGATACACTTTCTCGGTTACTGGTAATTCCAACAACGAATCCAATTAGTATGGCACCGAGGATATTTGTAATCAGAGTTAATATCGGAAAATAAGTCTTAACAGGAATCAGACTTATTGCATATCGCGCTACTGCACCCAAGGCACCACC
>NZ_FOKR01000002.1:368832-855154 GCF_900112195.1 Butyrivibrio sp. YAB3001 | reverse complement strand
AATTCTTTTTGCTGATATTCAGTCCAGGAAGTGAAGAGAGCAAAAAGTTCTGGTTTTGAGCAGATTTCTGCCAGGATTTCTTTTTCGGTCTTTAGAACCGGAAAGAATTGTTTTAATAAATTTTTTGTCATTAATTAATTCCTTTCTGTTGTTACTGTCGTGGATTTGTTAGGCTGTGCAAGCGGCAAAGTTTTTTGTGTTTTGAGAAAATGCTGTAAACGGGAAGCGGTTTTCAACAAATGAAAAATAGTTTACGACTCACAAATACTTGCCGATTAAAGGCGTAGCAGCCGGAAATATAGAAGTAACAGATATTTTTGATGGCTCAGAAATGAGCAACAAAACTAGGTTATCATAAAATTCTTAAGATTTACCGTCGAAAATTCTTAAGATTTCCTTAATTTGCTCAAATGATATGCTATAATACCGCTATGGAAAAGAAGAGATTATATTTATCAATTGAGAATATTTTTGTTTACGGCTATTTTTTGTTATCAGCCGTTCTTTTTTTGCTGTTGGCTTCAAGGTCATCATTATTGTATGTCTGCAATAACTGGGATGATGCGAACAGCTATTTTTCTATGGGAAAAGCGCTGTTTAATGGGAAAGTGCTTTACAGAGATGTCTTTGATCAGAAGGGAATGTATCTTTATTTCTTGTATGGGCTTGCATATCTGGTTTCACATACTACCTTCAAAGGTGTCTTTTTACTTGAGATAATTCTTGGAACGTTAGATATCATTGGATTTAATAAAATTCTTTCGCTGTATACCAAAAAACGTATAGCTGCATTGCTTGCGCCGCTTCCTTTTATGACGATTGTATCGTCAAGAAGTTTTTGGTGGGGAGGAGCAGCTGAGGAAATATGTCTTCCTATTTATATATGGGGATTGTACATTCTCCTGGATTATTTCAAAAACAAGTATCCGGATTCAACAATGTCATTTAAACGGATATTTATTGGCGGCCTTCTTGCGGGATTAATTGCTAACATTAAGTTTACCGGGCTGGGCTTCTTTTTTGCCTGGATGGCGCTTGTGTGGCTCGCTTTTTTGACGCATAAAGAGTTTGTTTCGAGTATTAAAGCCTGCGTAATATTTCTTTTGGGAATGTTTGTGCCTTTTGTACCGTGGATTATTTATTTTGCGCTAAATCACGCCCTTTACGACTGGTATTGGGGATATGTTTACATAAATGTTTTTCTTTATCCTAATGAGGCGATGGGCGGGATTTTTGGCAGAATATACACCATGGCTAAGATTTTGTACTGGCTCATATGGGACAACTTTATGTATTTTGCATTTGTTATTTTGGGACTTTTTTATTCTTTATTAAAAAGAAATCAAAAGATTCTAACAAGGTTTGCTGCCCCAATTTTGTTTGCATTTATGTTCATGGGTATTTTTATTGGCGGCAGGGAATTGCCATATTATTCATTGCCGCTTAGCGTTTTTTCGGTGTTGGGCGTTGCACTTTGTGGAGAAGTTATTGATTTTTTCCTGGCAAAAAGAAAAGAAAACAGTATGTCAGGATTTGGTGTAAAAGATATACTTATAAGTGTGCTTTTGTGTGCATTTTCAACTATAATTATTTATTTTACATCCATGAATATTCCGTTTTTAGCGGAGACAAAAGAAAATATGTTTTTATATCGCTTCAGAGACGAGGTGCTGACAGAAGATGATCCAACGCTTCTGAACATCGGATGCCTTGATGCGGGACTTTATACGCTTACGGGAATTGTGCCATCCTGCCGGTGGTTTCAGACACAAACGCTTGATGTTCCTGAACCGGAGAATAATCCGTATAAAGAACAGGACAGATATATAAAAGAAGCGATGACAGATTTTGTGATTGCAAGGGACACATATCCTGAATTTATTTTTGAAAAATATGATCTTATAGACCAGGCGCCATACAGCTACAGTGGCTACGATTTTATATTTTATTTGTTTAAGAAAAAGCAGTGATAAACACTACTGTTCAGGCAGAAATACGCGAATTATCAGCTGGAGAAGCAAACAAGTGAGCCGTAACAACATAAACTGACAATATGCTGGCAAGTTTCCAATTTGACTTGTAGTATGGTCTAAAATCTGATACAATGGAGAATGGATTTTGCTAAAATATAGGGCAAATATACCCTTTTTTATGTGGAGATATACGAAATGAGCATTATTGATAAGATTATTGGAACACATAGTGAAAGAGAACTTAAGAGAATCAAGGGAACTGTTGATTCTATCGAGGCTATGAGATCTCAGATGCAGGCTCTTTCAGATGACGAATTAAGAGGCAAGACTGAGGAGTTTAAGAAGAGACTTGCAGATGGTCAGACTTTGGATGACATCATGCCTGAGGCTTACGCAGTAGTCAGAGAGGCCGGCAAGAGAGTGCTTGGAATGGAACACTTCAGAGTACAGCTTATTGGTGGCGTAATACTTCACCAGGGCAGAATTGCCGAGATGAGAACCGGTGAAGGTAAGACTTTGGTTGCTACACTTCCTTCATATCTGGATGCGCTTGCCGGTAAGGGTGTTCATGTTGTAACAGTCAACGACTACCTTGCTAAGCGTGATGCTGAGTGGATGGGTAAGATTCATGAATTCCTTGGACTTACAGTTGGTGTTGTACTTAACAGTATGACTCCCGAGGAGAGAAGAGCAGCGTACAACTGCGATATCACATATGTTACCAATAATGAACTTGGTTTCGATTATCTTCGTGATAATATGGCTATCTACAAGGAACAGTGCGTTCTTCGTGGTCTGAACTATGCTATCATCGATGAGATTGACTCTATTCTTATTGATGAAGCAAGAACACCTCTTATTATTTCCGGACAGAGTGATAAGTCTACAAAGTTATATGAGGCCTGCGATATCCTTGCCAAGCAGATGACAAGAGGCGAAGATATGGAAGAACTCACCAAGATGGATGCCATCATGGGAGTTGAGAGAGAAGAGACAGGTGACTTTATAGTCAATGAGAAGGATAAGATTGTCAACCTCACAGAGCAGGGTGTTGCCAAGGTTGAGAGATTTTTCCGTATAGAGAACCTTGCTGATCCTGAGAATCTTGAGATCCAGCACAATATTATTCTGGCTCTTCGTGCTAATAACCTCATGCAGAGAGATCATGATTACATTGTAAAAGACGATGAAGTTCTTATCGTTGATGAGTTCACAGGACGTGTTATGCCTGGTCGTCGTTATTCTGATGGGCTTCATCAGGCTATTGAAGCTAAAGAGCACGTTAAGGTAAAAAGAGAGTCCAAGACGCTTGCAACTATTACATTCCAGAACTTCTTTAATAAATTTGAAAAGAAGTGCGGTATGACCGGTACAGCTCTTACAGAAGAGAGAGAATTCCGTGATATCTATGGACTTGATGTTATAGAGATTCCTACTAATGAGCCGGTTATCAGAATTGATCATCAGGATGCTGTTTACAAGACCAAGAAAGAGAAATTAAACGCTATCTGCGATGCAGTAGTTGAATCTCATGCAAAGGGACAGCCTGTTCTTGTTGGTACTATTACTATTGAATCTTCAGAAGAGATAAGCAAACTTCTTAAGAAGAGAGGAATCCAGCATCAGGTATTGAATGCTAAGTTCCATGAGATGGAAGCTGAGATAGTTGCTGAGGCAGGTAGAAAAGGCGCTGTTACAATTGCTACTAACATGGCTGGTCGTGGTACTGATATTAAGCTTGACGAGGATGCAAGAGCAGCAGGCGGACTTAAGATTATAGGTACAGAGAGACATGAGAGTAGACGTATCGATAATCAGCTTCGTGGTCGTGCCGGACGTCAGGGAGATCCCGGTGAGTCCAAGTTCTATCTTTCACTTGAAGATAATCTTATGAGACTCTTTGGATCTGAGCGACTTATTGCAATGTTCAACGCTCTTAAGATTCCGGATGGACAGGAAATTGAGCATGCATCACTTTCCAAGGCTATCGAATCAGCTCAGAAGAAGATTGAGTCCAACAACTATGGAATAAGAAAGAATCTTCTTGATTATGATCAGGTTAACAATGAGCAGAGAGAAATCATCTATGCAGAGCGTAAGAAAGTTCTTGACGGTGAGTCACTTCGTGATTCTATCTACAAGATGATCACAGATATTGTTGAGGCAAATGTTGAGACAGTTGTTGGTGAAGAGAATGATCCTGACAACTGGAACCTCCAGGAGCTTAATGAACTGCTTCTTCCTACAGTTCCTCTTAAGAAGATTACAAGAGGAAGAATTGACAATCTTACTAAGAGTGGCCTCAAACAGCAGCTTAAAGAAGAGGCTGTCAAGCTCTATGAGGCAAAAGAGGCAGAATTCCCTGAACCTGAGACAATCCGTGAGATTGAGCGTGTAATTCTTCTTAAGGTCATCGACAGAAAGTGGATGGATCATATCGATGATATGGATCAGCTTCGTCAGGGTATCGGACTTCAGGCTTATGGTCAGAGAGATCCTAAGATTGAGTACAAGCTTGCCGGCTATGAGATGTTCGATGATATGACTAAGGCAATCAGAGAAGATACTGTAAGACTTCTTTTCCACGTTCACATTGAAGAGAAAGTTGAACGTGAGCAGGTTGCTAAGGTGACAGGAACTAACAAGGATGATTCGCTTGCCAAGGCGCCTGTAAAGAGAATGGAAGCCAAGGTTTATCCAAATGATCCATGTCCATGCGGAAGTGGTAAGAAATACAAGAACTGCCATGGGAAAATTTGATAATTCATATATTCCCGAATAAAGCTCGGGAATATATAACAAATAGGCCATTCCAGTGCGACTACGCCGCAGGGCCTATTTGCACTTGTATAATATTCTCATGAAATGCGCAGCGTAGTGCGCATTTCTGAAATATCATTCGATAATTCACCACTTGACTAATAAATGTGAATTCGTTTATAATTGCCCCGAAACAGATGGGTTATGCCACTGTATTTGGGGCAAATTCATGGAATAAATGCGCAGATTAAAAACATTATCATTTGCCTGGGGTTGCCTGACATAGAATAAATGCGCAAATCAGTTGCTTATTGAATCTCGTAGAAAGCGAGAGGGCAACATACTTAAGCAGTAATAGTCGTTTTATTTATAGAAAGAGAGCACAATATGGTAATACTTGATCAGATGAAAGTTGAGATCCAGAATCTTCAGGAAACACTGAAAGAAGTTACAGCTTCTTTGGATCTTAACACTAAGAAAAAGATAATTGAAGAGCTTAGCCGTGAGATGGAAGAGCCTGGATTTTGGGATAATGCAGAGAAGGCCAACAAGAAGACAAAAGACCTCAAGAATATGCAGGATCTGGTTGCAAATATTGAGAGACTTAACAACCAGTATACAGATATCATTGACCTTATAGACATGCAGAATGCAGAAGGTGTTGATGATGACGATATGGCTGCTGAGATAAGAGCAGAACTTGATGATTTCGAGGATACTCTTGAGAATATCCGTATCAGCAATCTTTTGAACGGACCATATGATAAATATGATGTAATCTTAAGACTTAATGCCGGCGCAGGTGGAACAGAGGCTTGTGATTGGGCATCAATGCTTTACAGAATGTATACAAGATGGGCAGAGCGTAAGGGATTTACTACAGAAGTTCTTGATCTTCTTGACGGTGATGAAGCAGGAATCAAGTCAGTTACATTCCAGATTTCAGGTACAAATGCTTATGGTCTTCTTAAGTCTGAACACGGTGTGCACAGACTTGTTCGTATAAGCCCGTTCAACGCTCAGGCAAAGAGACAGACATCTTTTGTGTCATGTGATGTAATGCCTGATATTGAAGAAGATGTTGATATCGATATCAATCCTGATGACCTTCGAATTGATACTTATCGTTCAAGTGGTGCCGGTGGACAGCACATCAATAAGACATCATCTGCTGTACGTATCACTCATATTCCTACAGGAGTTGTAGTTGCCTGCCAGAATGAGCGTTCACAGTTCCAGAATAAAGATAAAGCTATGCAGATGTTGAAGGCAAAGCTCTTTATCATGAAGCAGGAAGAAAATCAGGCAAAGCTTGATGGCATTCGTGGTGAAGTTAAGGATAACGCATGGGGCAGCCAGATTCGCTCATACGTGCTTCAGCCATATACAATGGTTAATGATACACGTACAGGATTTAAGGCATCCAATGCAGATGGCGTATTAGATGGTGAACTTGATCCATTTATCAATGCATATCTTAAGTGGCTTGCTACAGGCGGAAAACCTGTTGGAGATACTTCTGAAGAATAAGAATAAAAAGAACCCCGGTAAATGCATTACCGGGGTATTATTTTACACAACCACAACCATGTTTCGGCCGGAGTTCTTAGCTTTGTAGAGCGCATGGTCAACATTTTGAATAGATTTGGAGAAATCACCATTATAACGCGATACTCCGATAGAAACAGTAATACTTACAGGGGTGTCTGTTGCGTTTTCAATTTCCTGTCTGAACTGCTCCATTCTTGCACAGGCATTATTTACATCACAATCTTTAAGGATAATGATGAATTCCTCGCCTCCATATCTGATAACATAATCATCTTCGTGTGTTCCCTTGGAGAGTTTCTGACCGATATAAAGAAGTGTAAGATCGCCGGTGTAATGGCCATATTCATCATTGACCTGCTTGAAATAATCAATGTCAAGCATAGCAATTGCAATAGGTCCATGAACATCTTTTAATGCGTTCTTAGTAACTATTCTTTCTAATAGATGTCTGTTGTAAACCTGGGTAAGAGGGTCGGTCACCATGGCAAGTTCAAGCTTTTGTCTGACTCTGTAGTGATCCAGATAAAAGAGCATTAGAAGAAAATGCGATGTGATCACGGCAAGAGCGCTTGGTACCTGTAGCGCCAGGATAATATCCACATTTGAGTAGTGATTGAAAGAGTGGGATATAATTATCTCAAAAATAAAGATAAGAGACGAAATCACAGTTTCTTTAGGCTTTGCTACGAACCCCACAGTAAGAAATACAAGATTCATGATGATGAAGCCTTCACTTGCATGAATCTTGTTATCAAGATGATATATTGACCATATGGTTGCGAAGACAATGCAGTGAGCCAGGAAGAAATCCATGAACACTGTTATGCTTCTTTTTTTCGTAAAATGGGTTATTAAGATAAACAACAAAAGCGCTGCCAAAATTGAAAGCCTTGGCAACAGCGTGGGAAGGAAACTACCATTCAAAAGGTAGTCTGAATAAAGAAAAGTTATAGAAAAAAGAACACCGGCGTAAAGGCTGATGCTGACATAATTCTGGTAATAATCGCATTTGGACTGGTAGAAACTATTCTTATCATCGCTGTCCATTGAGCGATAGTCTTTAAATAATTCAATTAACGTTATTGCGTTAGAAAAAACTCTCATTGTAAATACCCCTCGTTTCTATTGTACTAATAAAAACGAAATAAAGGAAGAATAAAATTATTATAAAGTAGTAATAAATTAAAATGTATTAGCATACTGCATGAATCTAATTCAATCAAATGACTTGTCTGAAAAACTAGTGTACTGTCTAGCTCATATTCAATCAAATAACTTGTATCTCAATTTCATATGCTACGTCTGAAAATCTTGACAATGCCCGCATTGCCTGCGATTTATCATCCTTGCCTATGAAATGATCTACTTCGTCATTTGATTAAATATGAACAAGCCAGCACACTAGACGAAACCTGTTCTAATATAAAGTAGTGACATCCTTTATCTGATTCTTCTCGACTTTAAAACTCCAGATGGAGTGGTCCTTAAGGCGATGCTCAGTGAGGAAATAGGTTCCATCAGCGTATGAAATGTAGTAAGGTGTTCCGCCACCGACAAAATATGTACTGTAAATATCTTCGTACTCACCTGAACTTAATTTATCGAGAGCTTTCGTACGGATTATGGTTGCATAGTCCTGACTGCCACTTAAGTCTGTTGAGATTGTGATATAGTAATAGTCCTGAATTTTAGTGATCTGAACCATGCCTGCCATGGAATCCGGTACCGATATCTCTTTTTTTATCGAAAGCGTATTTAAATCGCAGCAATAAATCTTGGCAGGTGCTCCTTCATCAGATACTCCGGAAACAAAGTATATTTCACCCTCAATTATTGAAAAAGACCTTACATAGATTCCATCGAGCTCTTTTATCTTAAGGATGTCTGTTACATAGAGCTTTGCAGAATCCGGAGTGTGCCTTAAGCAAAATAACTCGCCGGTCTTGGAACTCCATACATAGAAAGTATCTGTAATTTCATCGTAAACCGTGTAATGAGGTCTTGTGCCTACGTCACCGATCACCTGTGTGTTAATGTACTTTCCATCTATTTTTTCAAAGCCAAGGATACGATTATTCTCCGTATCATCAACGACAAGCACTTTTCCGTCACCTGCAATAGTATGAGGCTGAGTGACTTCGCTTGTCATGATTTTCCACTGATCAAGAGGAATTCCAAGTGTGTCAGAATAAATGATCCTGTTGTGATAACAGTCAACAATGAACCAGTCATCACCAAGCTTGGTTATATATGTTGGAACGCTCAGTTTTTGATCGAAATTCTGAATTACTTCATAGTTTTGGGCGAATGCTTTTGCATTCTCGCCTGCCTGTGTATATTCCGCTTCCCTTACAAAAGAACTACCATCATAGGGTTCTGCCTTTGCAACTTCATTTTTTCCGCATCCTCCGCATAAGACTATTGAAAGAATTCCAAGCCCCATTACGGCATTAGTAAATATATTTTTAAATGATTTTCTCATAATACCTCTTCATTTTCTGCCTTTTTAGTAACGCACAATCACCACCAATTCTACACCATTTGGCTGCAGTTGTAACTATCTCAGAAAAATGATAACATTCAATTTGGGAGAGAGTTACTTGAGCGAGTTTTTGTCGAGTAACCGGTAATTGAGAATAATGTTATTGTGCATTCAGTTAGAATTTGACTTCAGCATTTGATGGGTAACAAATACGCTAATATCAATTGTACAATGGCAATCATAATAATTGGGGGTATTCATGCTACTTCAGGCAACAACAATCATATATATTATTTTGCTTTTTTTGACATTTCATATTTTTCCTGCAAACCTTCGCAAATATATTTTGCTTTTGGGAAGTATTATTTTTATTTATCTCGAAGGGGGCAATTATGGCCTTTTAGTCCTGCTTGCCGTCACTGTGATCACATGGGGAGTGGGAGTCCTTTTCTTTGATGAAAAGAAAAATATCCGTTTGCAAAAATTCGTTTCTTGTGTTACTATTGCAGCACTTTCGCTGCTTCTTTTAGGCTGGAAATATATTCCGTGGATTGCGCAGCAAAAAGGCTTAAATACAGCTCCGATTCCGATTGGTTTGTCATTTTATACATTCCAGGCAATAAGTTATATAGAGGATTTGTATATGGGCAAGCTTGCGCCTGAGCGAGATCCACTTAAATATGCGCTATATATGATGTGGTTTCCCAAGTGGATGAGCGGACCTATAGAAAGAGCGGGAGACTTTGCACTTCAGATTGAAAAATGCGGAAACACGAGAGTACTTGATCTGAATCATTACATAAGGTCTGTTACCTATTTAAGTTGGGGTCTTTTCATGAAGCTAGTCATTGCTGACAGGATAGGAATTGTGGTTGATACTGTGTTTTTAGATATCAGCTCTTATGGGTCAGTGACACTTATACTTGCATCTCTTCTGTATACGATACAGATATATTGTGATTTTGCCGGATATACAAATATTATGATCGGAATATCTGTATTGTTTGGCCTGGAACTTACTCAGAACTTTAAAACACCGTATTTTTCTGAATCTACGGTTGTTTTCTGGAGACGATGGCACATTTCACTCAGTAATTTTTTGAGAGATTACGTATATATTCCACTTGGCGGAAATCGTCACGGCAATGTCAGGAAGATGATAAATACACTGGTTGTGTTCCTTATATGCGGAATGTGGCATGGAGCGGGACTTAGCTTCATTATATGGGGGCTATGGCATGGAATATGCAATGTTCTTGCAAATTTGATCAAGGGAACTAAACTTGATTTCCTTATAAAAGGAACTGTCGGAAAAATAATAACCTTTTGCCTTGTGTCCTTTGCGTGGATTTTCTTTAGGGCAGACAGCTTGTCACAGGCACTTATGTTTATAAAAGGAATGATTCCGCTAAACACAGTTGTTCCAATTACATCAGGTCTTGAAATGACCGAATCAGCAATGCTTGGCATTTCATCCTTTGAATGGTGGATTGTGCTGATAAGTTTTGTACTTTTGTTTATTCTTGATTATATGGCAAGCCGCCAGAAGACTATTCCCCCTGAAATGATAATTACAGGTGGAAATGATTATTCAAGAGCAGTTTTCCTTTCTTTGATCGTGCTCTTTGTACTGATTTTTGGAAAATATGGTTCAGGCGCAGATATTAGAAGATTTGTTTACATGCAGTTTTAAATGAAAGCGGGTAACTGAATGATTCGTAAAATAAAAAATAAAAAGGTAACTATTAGAAGAATAGTGGCAGTAGTTCTTTTCTTTGCAATTGTTATCGGCGGCTTAAAAACAGCTGATTTTATCCTTAAGGACAGGACAGATCACGGTGTTAAACAGTGTCTTGGAATGTATGAACAGCCTAAGGATACAGTTGATGTAGTTATGCTTGGTTCAAGTCATGTTCATTATGGAATAAATACTGCAAAGCTTTGGGAAGATTATGGGATTTCTGCTTATGACTATTCTACTGCTGAACAGCCACTTTGGATCTCTTATTACTACCTTAAAGAATTTTGCAAAAACCAAAAGCCTAAGGTGGTGGTCCTTGATTTCTTTACCCCGGCAGCTTTTCAGGAAGATCACAAATACAAATATTACTATCTTGCAGAGTCTATGAGTGGCTTTAAGTTTTCTCTTAATAAGATTCAGATGATGATTGCGTCCTTTGACTGGAAAAAAGATGTGTGGAATAAGTATTTTCCTGCAATATTCGGCTATCACGACAGATATGATTCTCTTGAAAAAGAGGATATCGAGAAGCTCTCTTATGATTACGCAAATTACAAGGGATTTTATCCGGTATTTCAGCAGATGGCAGTTGAGGACCCTTATGTTGATACCAGCGATGTGGTGGCTCCTTCTGATAAATCTGTTGAGTATTTGCAGAAAATAATTGATTACACCTATGAAAATGACATAAAGCTCTATATTACGGTTGTTCCATACAAGGTTAATGCAGAGCAGGTTACAGATCAGATTCAGGACGAGGATGGAAGATACAATTGGCTTGTGCAGTATGTTGCAAATGAGAATGCTCAGGGAAAAGACAATGTGATATTCGATTACACATTGACTCATCTCGATGATATTGGAATTGATTTTACAAGCGGTGCTGATATTTACGATCCATCACACTTGAACTATTACGGAGCAAGCAAGTTTTCAGCATATCTTGGCACAACACTTAAGAATCTTTATGGAACACTGATCCAGGATCACAGAGAAGATACACGTTACCTTTCATGGGACCTTCACCTTAAAGATATCAAGGCCATCGTAAAGGCTAATGGGTTTGAGTGGAGATAAAGATGCATTTATAAGTGCGCATATTCTAAATCGGCTAAGTTGATTTAGAATATGCGCACTAATTAGTTTATGGAAATAAGATACATCTTGAAAAATAGTCGATAAAACGATAACATTAGTATATACCATTGTTTATTCGGACGGAGGTGTATACATGGTCACGATAAGTCTTTGCATGATAGTAAAAAATGAAGAAAGCTGCATTGGAAAGTGCCTTGACAGCTTAAAAGGCATTGTTGATGAGATGATAGTTGTCGATACCGGCTCTACTGATAAAACAGTGGAAATTGCCAAGGAGAAGGGCGCCAAGGTATACCATTTTGCATGGACAGGAGATTTTAGCGAGGCCAGAAACTATTCATTTTCTCTTGCAAAGGGAGATTATATTTACGCTGCTGATGCGGATGAGGAACTTGATGAGGAAAACAGAGAGAGATTTTTAAAGTTAAAAGAAGATATTGGCGAGCTTAATGTGGACATTGTACAGATGTTTTACTCAAATCAGCTTGCTTTTAGAACTGTATATAATTACGATAAAGAACTTAGACCTAAGCTCTTTAGAAGAGTGAGGAACTTTGTGTGGGTTGATCCTGTTCATGAGCAGGTTTCACTAGAACCTGTGGTTTGTGACAGTGATATTGAGATAATTCATCGCCCTAGAGAAAATCATGCAGGACGCGACCTGGCATCCTTCAGGAAGGCTATAAATGATGGGCGCAAGATTTCCAGAAGACTTCTGGGAATGTATGCAAGAGAACTGTTCATGGCCGGTACTGACGATGATTTCCTTCAGGCAGAGGATTTCTTTAAGAAAGCGGCTCTTGATAACGGAAGAACTATTGATGAAGTCAAGGAAGCCTGCTGCGTTTTGGCGCATGTTGCAGTTTTGAAAAAAGATGCGGACCAGCTTCTTAAATTCTCACTAAAAGATGCTATTACTGATATGTCCAGCGAAATGTGCTATGAGCTTGGAGATTTCTATTTTAATAAAAAAGATATCGATGAAGCAATTGTGTGGTATTACAATGCAGCTTACGAAAGTAAGAGCATCCTTGATCTAAAGAAGAACCTCGAATTGCCGAGACTTGCTCTTGCAAAGTGCTATAGAGAACTTGGAAATGACGAGCAGGCGGACGATTACGAGAGAGAAGCAAATGACATTTTGAATGATTTAAGTAGTCTGTCGTAATGATTTTGCCTAATCATTGTTATGCGAAATACGCAGTGAATGCGTATTTCTATGATCTTATCTAAAATATATGCTTCTTTCGGAGGGCACATCTTAGTGTATGAAAATCTTGAAAAACTGATATCTGAGGGCAATTTCAAGGAAGCCCTTTATGAATTTCAGGATGAGTATTTTCATATAGACGAACAAAGCGGCAAAGATGCAGCCAGATTATGTGTCCTTGAAGGAACAATATGGGAAGCTTTAAATGATGGCGCTGCAGAACTTAATGCGTTATCAAGAGGACTTCTATACGATTATACCAATTATGAAATTTATTATATGATGGGCCTTTATTATAAGACTATCAATGTCAATTGGGCCTATTTATGCATGGAGATGGCTCTCAATTATTGTTCTGTTCCGGAGGACAGGGCAGTGGTTGAGAGTTCTTTTGATGAGGTAAAAAAGCTTCCGGGGGTGAGAGTAAGAAATACCAGTGTAATGATCCTTTCTTACAATGATCCTGAACTATGCAGATTGTCCATAGAGGCTCTTGAAAAATATGTAGCCCTCGACAGTGCAGAGATAGTCGTTGTCGACAATGCGTCAACTCAGAAGGAAACAATAGATTATCTAAGAAAAAAGAAATCCTCTTCAAAACTTAAGTTTTCGCTCATAGAAAGCAGTGAAAACCTGGGCTTTCCCAAAGGATGTAATCTGGGAGCAAAAAACTGTGATCTTGAAAATGATATATTTTTCCTGAATAATGATGCTGTTATCACGCCGCTTTCTCTTTTCTTTATGCGGATGGGGCTTTATGACAATAGAAATGTCGGAGCAGTCTCTGCCTTGTCAAACAGTGCGTCACTTCAGGAAATAAGCTCGGATGAAATTAAAGACTTCATAGAGAACTCTTTGGAAGCACATTCGGCATTATATACCCATGAGCAAAAAGAATTGCTAAAAAGGGTGCAAGAAGCTTTTTTGACGGATAATAAAAGACCATGGCATAAGAACTGTCTTCCCGAGGATGCCATAACGACATTTGAACTGTTTGCTACAAGCAAGAGTACATTCATGCAAAATCCTTACATCCGCACATTCAGACTGACAGGCTTTGCGGTACTTATCTCAAGGGAAGCAGTAAATTCAGTTGCAGCTGATGGAATAGTCTTTGACGAATTGTATTCGCCCGGATATTTTGAAGATGATGATTTGGGAATACGTCTTTCTATTGCCGGATTTGAGCAATATATATGCAAAAACAGCTTTGTGTACCACAATGGCGGTGATGGGTTCAGCGGCCACAATGACGCCATGGAAAAGGGCAGAAATAAATTTAAGGGAAAATGGGAATTTGACGTTTGGGAATATTCTTTACCCTGGGTGTCTGCCTGTGATGAAGTCATAAGGCTCTGCAATGAGAAAAAAGGAATCTTGAAAGTACTAGATCTTTCCTGCGGAATGGGAGCAAACGCTTCGTACATAAAAAACAAGGTTTCAAATGTCTATATCTGCGGCATCTGTCCCAATGTGTTTGCTGCGGGAATTGCTCAAAATATTGTGGATGAGACTTATTTTGGAAATCCAAATACTATCAGAATTCCTGATGGGAATCACTCTTTTGACATAGTTATCGCAGAAAGAGCTATCGCCTGCAAGCCGCAGATATACAGGTATTTGAAGGCTGACGGAGAATATATTGGTGATGACAGATTTTCTTTATAAAATCTTAATAAATTACTCAGTTTATTAATGCTATCATAAGTATGTGGAATTAATTTTCACCCAATACCTAATATATTTTTTCGAATTTCATTTTGCAAAGATTAACAATTTATAATTTATCATTTATCTGGTATTAAAAGTATGCCATGCTATATACTTTCCTTTTGCGGTGCCTGGTGTATTTTGATTTGGCAGTCTATTTGCTAAATTGATCTACCTTTTTCTTCGGTTCAAGGTGGGTAGAAAACATAAAAATAAATAGCATAAGTACGAAAAAACAACAAAAATAAAACAATTCAATATAAAGATGTAATTATGATAACAAGGAAAACAGCCTGATTCGAGCTAGAATGTATAGGAAATATACGGAAAGTGTGCAGTATTTCGAAAGAAGGCTACAACGGTGTTATGTCATATTTGAACAATAAAATATGGGATTAAAAAAGCAGATAAACAGTGTTTATGCGTGTAAGGCATATGCACTGTTTGTTTTTTCGTCAATGACAGTGTGAATTGTAGCGAAAATTAATGAGCGTAAAAACGTCATAAACGTTATAAAGTCTTTTATTATAACGGCGAGTTGTGAAAAAAGTGTGAACACTTTCGCAAATTCTTGTTATCATATGCATTTTCGTTAAAATGCCAAAAAACTGTGGGCAATGTTGATAAAATTTTATTAGAAAATTCCCTTAAAAAGTGAATGACGAAAAAACGTCTATGTGATAAACTAGTTTCTGCAAAAGGAAAGAGATGAAATTCGAAAAAAATATAAATAGGAGGTATTGGCATGACAAAAGCAGAGATTTTAAAGAAGGAAATCTTACAGCAGTATAAAAGTGTCAGACAGTTTGCAATTGATATGTCTATTCCATACAGCACACTTGTAACAGCATTAGATAGGGGAATCGAGGGAATGGCTTATGGCACAGTAATCAAGATGTGCGATCGCTTAAACCTTAACCCGGTCGACTTCTCAACACTTGAGCAGGGATCAGACCTTGGCAAGAAAATCGTTGAGAACCGTGTAATGCAGCAGTATGTTAAGCTTAACAAAGCTGGACGTAAGAAGATCCTTGACATGATGGGAGACTTCTCACAGCTTGATAAGTACCAGGCAGACTAATAAGATAGAGAATCTTTTAAGGGAGCGCTTTTAAATGAGCGCTCCTTTTTGCATGTGCTATTCAGGAAAATCATCTAAATATATGATATAATCTTGATACAATTTTATTATATGGAGGTTTGTATGAAATACGATTATTTAGTTGTGGGTGCTGGCCTTTTTGGTGCTGTTTTTGCGCATGAGATGGCAGCAGAGGGCAAAAATGTCCTTGTTATCGATAAAAGAGACAACATCGCCGGCAACATATATACAGAAAATAAACTTGGGATAAATGTGCACAAGTATGGCGCACATATTTTCCATACATCAGATAAAGAAGTCTGGGACTATGTTAACAGATTTGCTGAATTCAACAACTACATCAACAGTCCTGTGGCTGTGTACAAGGATGAACTTTACAATCTTCCTTTCAATATGAACACCTTTAGCAAGATGTGGGGCATCCGAACTCCCAACGAAGCTAAAAAGATTATAAAAGAGCAGGCAGATGCTGAAGTTGAGCGCATGAAGAAAGAGAAAGGAACAGATGAGTTTACTGCTGATAACCTTGAAGAACAGGCTCTTTCTCTTGCAGGTAGAGATATTTATGAAAAGCTTGTTAAGGGCTACACAGAGAAGCAGTGGGGCAGAGATTGCAGTGAACTTCCTGCGTTTATCATAAGACGTCTTCCGATGCGCTTTATTTATGACAACAACTATTTTAACGACAGATATCAGGGAATCCCGATCGGCGGCTATACTGCTTTAGTTGAAAAGCTCCTTCTTATAGGAAAAGAAGGTGAGATTCCGTTCTTAAACGGCACGATCAAGGTTCAGACCGGTGTTGACTATTATGACTTCATCAAGATGAGCGGCAACACTCCGGCTGTTCCGTTTGAATCAGTAAATGGTGATTCTTTTGACAAGATTCTTTTCACTGGAATGATTGATGAGTTCTTTGGCTACAAGCTTGGAACTTTGGAATACAGATCCCTTAGATTTGAGACAGAGGAGCTTCCTGATGTGGATAACTATCAGGGCAATGCGGTTGTCAATTACACTGAGAGAGAAGTGCCTTATACAAGAATTATCGAGCACAAGCACTTCGAGTACGGGCAGGGAAAGGGAACTATCATCACAAGAGAATATCCCGCAAACTGGAAGCATGGTGATGAGCCATACTATCCTATGAATGATGAAAAGAATAATAAGCTCTATGAGCAGTATAAAGAACTTGCAAAAGAGTTTCCGGGTATTCTTTTTGGTGGAAGACTTGGACAGTACAAGTATTACAACATGGATCAGGTTATCAGAGCAGCACTTGATATGGTTCAGGCTGAGAAGTAAAGAAATAATGATAGGGTTTTGCTTGCGAAACTCTTTCGCCGAGCACGGATGCTTTAGCGTCATTTTCATCTCGTGCGAGTGCGCATACATAAAAAGCGCGGCATGCATTGAGCACGCCGCGCTTTGTTGCCTAAGTAGCAGGCAACTTTATAATTTCAAATCGTATCCCTGCAGTAGATACGACCGAGGCCTCAGGAAAAATGAGGCTTCTTAGCAATAATTATTGAACATCATCCCGGAGTATTCGCTTGTAATATAAGGAGATGTTCCATCCTGACTGTCAGGATTTTTGTAATTTACAACAGTTCGTTCCACATATTTCATCGGATCAACGGAAATGTCCTTGGTCTTTTCTATAAGAGCATTGGAAAATCTCTTTATCGGTGCCAGTGATGCAGTGCTTTCTGCACCGGATATGGCCTGTGTAAGCAATTCCTCGTCAACTGAAATGGTTCCCTCAGCATCCAGAACAATACCTGTATCTTCCATTGAAGTCATATACTGTTTTGCTATGCTGACAAGTTCAAACTTAAGCTTATCGCTTTTGAATTTGGCACCCCGTTCTCCGGAAGCATCTACGACAAAATCATTGTAATTCTTTATAAGAGATTCTATATGATGTTTGAGCGCTTCGTTGTCTTTTTTAACTCCTACACTTATTATTTCGGCAGGAGAAGTCAAATCCTTTAATAAAACATCAAATTTACCGCCTACGGTAAAACGATTGGATACAGAAGCCTTCTCTTCATTGTTCAAAGCAAAATGAGCATTTGATGCGGGAGCTGAAACACGGTCTAGCCCCAGATACGAAACGGCACCCTTTGCCAGTGTGCCTGAGGATTCATAAATCTCAAACTGACTGAGCTCTCCTGATTTAAGTCCTGTCCTTGTTGAGGATATCTGAAGAGCGGTGCGCCCCTGATTATCCTGAAGAATGCTGGCGGATAATCCGATGGAAGCCTTGTTGACAAGCTTCTCAATCCTTTGCTGGATATCTATATTTTTATCGGTATGATAAACGCTGAATTGGAATTCGTATTCCTGATGGTTTACGCGCGCATCAAAGGCGTAATTATCTGCTGTCATACCGCTGGAATCCCTTGGTAAAAAACGTCCTGTATTAACCTGGGCGGAGGCGAGTGAGGAAACGGTTATCGTAAATCCGACGTTTCCTATATCCTCTTCGGGAGTCTTTCCTATATAAGAAGCAATTACTTTATCTTCATTAGTAGTAAAACCAGTTGTATGATTCAGTGAAGATTTATCCTCCTGATTATTAAGGCCAATAATACTTCCCTGTAATTGTCTTGCTCTCTCTTTTATATCAATCGCATCATCTCGGGATTTATCATCATCAGTTATAAGATAAAGAGGGGAATTCTTATTGATCCTGGCGATCGATCTATATACATCCCGCAGTTCATCCTTTCGATGACTGTCGGCGTGAGCCACGTCTTTCGACACATAATCTTGTATGAAATGGTTGTAAGCACCATGAAAAGAAATGCCTGCCATAATGCCCCTCCTTTCTTCCTTGATACAGTACGAGTTGGTTCTTCTGCCATTCCGTTGGCATCAGTCGCACTTGGGGCTTTAAAGCTATGTTTAGTTACCTTAATAATACTTCTTAGAAAATAAAAGTCAATTAAAAAACCGTTAAAAATTAGCGTTTTAATAAAAATATTAGAATTATGATTGAAAAACCGTTGACGGAAGTGTTAGACTATGATATATTAGACAAGCGACATGAGTTTTACGTCTTTTTTTTATGCAAAAAAATAATGATTTGTGGCGCGGTAGAATAGTAGATTAAAACGCCCGGAGGTGAAATAATGCGTACAAGAATTACATTAGCATGCACAGATTGCAAGAATCGTAACTATGACACAACTAAGGATAAGAAGACACATCCTGATCGTGTTGAAATGAAGAAGTATTGCCCATTCTGCAAGAAGCATACTTTACATAAAGAAACAAAGTAATTAATTTTGACAATTAATCCTTATGTTAAGGGAGGTATACTACGGGTATGGAAGAGACCAAGGTAGTACAGGACAATTCCGAAACTTCTGGTTCAAAGAAGGTTGTTTCTGCTAAGAAGAATAAGAAGTCTAAAGATGGAGCTTTTTCAAAGATTTCAGGTTTCTTTGCTGGGGTTAAGGCAGAATTCGGAAAGATTATATGGCCTGCAAAAGACGATATAATTAAGCAGACAACAGCTGTAGTTGTAGTTTCCATTATTTGCTGTGCTTTAATTGCAGTATTAGACATAGTATTTGAGTATGGAGTGAATTTTATTACTTCAGTATTTTGATTTGGAACTGTGGCTTATAAAGCTTGAATGAATTAAAAAGGAGATAATATGTCAGAAGAAATGGAAAAGAATCTTGACCAGGAGTCATTAGATTCTGCCGAGACAGTATCTGAAGAGGTATTATCAGATGCTTCTGTAGATGAGGAAGCAGCAACAGAGACTGGAACAAGCAGTGTCAATGAGAATGCTCATTGGTATGTTGTTCACACATATTCAGGATATGAGAACAAGGTTAAGGCTAATCTTGAGAAGACTATCGAGAACAGACATCTTGAGAATCAGATCCTTGAGGTACGTGTACCTTTACAGGATGTGGTAGAAGTCAAGAATGGTGCTCACAAAACTGTTCAGAGAAAGCTTTTCCCCGGATACGTTCTTGTCAATATGGACATGAACGACGAAACCTGGTATGTTGTTCGTAATACACGTGGAGTTACTGGCTTTGTTGGACCGGGAAGTAAACCTGTTCCTCTCACAGATGCAGAGATTAAGCCTCTTGGCATTAAGACTGATACAATTTCTGTGGACTTCGGTGTTGGCGACGAGATTGCTGTTATAGCAGGCGTTTGGAAAGACACAGCTGGCGTTGTTCAGAGAATGGATTTTGGTAAGCAGACTGCAACTATCAACGTTGATCTGTTTGGCCGTGAGACTCCGGTAGAGATTAGCTTTGCCGAAGTTAGAAAGATTGATTCATAATTATTTATGATATTTGGGCGCGTGAGCGTTTGAATATAAATTGTCTGTTTATACAGACGTGTAACCGCTGAGTGGGAGCAAATCCGTCAAGGAGTTTGCGTCCGACCACATATTTTCAGGAGGTGCCATTATGGCAAAGAAAGTCGAAGGATATATTAAGTTACAGATCCAGGCTGGTAAAGCAACACCAGCACCACCAGTTGGACCAGCACTTGGTCAGCATGGTGTAAACATCGTTGAATTCACAAAGCAGTTCAACGCTCAGACAGCAGATAAGGGTGATCTTATCATTCCTGTTGTTATCACAGTTTATGCAGACAGAAGTTTCACATTCGTTACAAAGACTCCACCTGCAGCAGTTCTTCTTAAGAAGGCAGCTAAGATCCAGAAGGGATCAGGAGTACCTAACAAGACTAAGGTTGCAACCGTTTCTAAGGAAGATATTAGAAAGATTGCAGAGACAAAGATGCCTGACCTTAATGCATTCACTATCGAGAGTGCTATGAGCATGATCGCTGGTACAGCACGTAGTATGGGTATTGTAGTAGAAGACTGATGGAGGATGAGAGATGAAACACGGAAAGAAATACGTAGAAGCTGCTAAGCTTATTGATAAGACTCAGCAGTATGAAGCTGCAGAAGCTATCGCTCTTGTTAAGAAGTCAGCTACTGCAAAATTTGATGAGACAGTTGAATTACACATCAAGACTGGTTGTGATTCACGTCACGCTGATCAGCAGATCAGAGGCGCTGTTGTTCTTCCTAACGGAACAGGTAAGACTGTTAAGGTTCTTGTATTCGCTAAGGGAACAAAGCTTGATGAAGCTCAGGCAGCAGGCGCAGATCATGTTGGTGGCGAGGAGCTTATTCCTAAGATCCAGAACGAAGGATGGCTTGATTTCGATGTAGTTGTAGCTACACCTGATATGATGGGCGTTGTAGGACGTCTTGGTAAGGTTCTTGGTCCTAAAGGACTTATGCCAAACCCTAAGGCTGGTACAGTAACTATGGATGTTACAAAGGCTATCAACGATATCAAGGCTGGTAAGATCGAGTACAGACTTGACAAGGCTAACATCATCCACGTTCCAGTTGGAAAGGCTTCTTTTTCAGAGGAGCAGCTTGAGCAGAACTTCAATGCTCTTATGGATGCTATCGCAAAGGCTAGACCTTCATCTGTTAAGGGTCAGTACCTCAAGAGCATCACTCTTGCTACAACAATGGGCCCTGGTGTAAAGGTTGTATCAAACAAGTATTGATAAATATATCTAGACCTATTAAAAAGACTGTCAGTATTGGCAGTCTTTTTGTGTTATACTGTAATCTATGGGAAAAAGAGAATACTATAACAGAAAAACAGACAATAATGTATTAAAGAGAGCCATTATTGCATTTACAACAACATTTATAGGAATCATGCTGATAGGAGTTATTGTCCTATTGGTAATCAGTAGTGGACTAAAGAGTGAGACTCCATCAGAAGGCAGCGAGGATTTAGAAGCAAATTATTTTCCAAAGACTGTAAAGATTGAGAAGATTGAAAAAGCAGTTCAACCTGAAACCTCTACACAGGTTATGCAGGAAGAAGAGGAGAGCAGCGAAAACACTGAGGAAAAGATTGAAATAGAAATACCTGAAGAGGACAGAGAGTACACGTATCTCCTTGAGCCGACAAACGAAGACAGCATTACACTTGGATTTGCAGGGGATATTCTATTTGATGATAACTATGCTGCAGGAAATGCTTTCAGGGTTCATGGGAATTCCGCAGCTGGAGTGATTGGAACAACTCTCTTAAATAGAATGAATCAGGTTGATATCATGATGGTGAACAACGAGTTTCCCTATTCAGACAGAGGAACTCCTACAGAGGGTAAGAAATTTACTTTTAGGGCCAGACCGCAGACAGCATCTATCTTACATACCATGGGAGTTGATATCGTAGGTCTTGCCAATAACCATGCATATGACTATGGAGAACAAGCCCTTCTTGATACCTTTGATGCTCTGAGCAGCCAGGGAATAGCATATGTTGGAGCCGGAAGAAATATCGATGAGGCATCACACACAGTCTACTATGTTACTCCCGGAGGAATGAAGATAGCATTTATCTGTGCTACACAGATTGAGAGACTTCAAAACCCTGATACTAAAGAGGCGACTTCCACTTCACCCGGAGTATTCAGATGTCTTGATGATTCACTTTTGCTTACAAGGATAAAGGAAGCCAAGGAAAAAGGCGCATATGTTGTGGTATTTATACATTGGGGGACAGAGAGCACTACAGAACTTGATTATCTGCAAAAAGATCAGGCAATAGAAATAGTACAGGCAGGCGCAGATGCGATCATTGGAAGTCACCCTCATATATTACAGCGTATGGATTACATCCAGGGAGTGCCTGTTGTATATAGCCTTGGTAACTATATATTCAATTCTAAAACACTGGATACCTGCATGGTTGTTCTTACCATCAATAAAGAAGGAACCGTCAGTATGCAGATGATTCCGGCACTTCAAAGTGACTGTACCGTAAACGAAGCTACAGGAGAAGAGGCACAGAGAATTTATAACAAGATCATGGGAATGTCACCGGGAATCAGTATTGATGGGGAAGGATTCATAAGAGCACAATAGAATCCTATCTACGATATCTTTTTCATACATTCATCAACAAATAGATGCGCTTTCAATAAATCCTGATTATCAGGGTGAGAGAGTGCATCATCAAAAAAGCTGAGCATGAGATCTATCTTGTTATCATCGCATTTACCGCGGTAAGATTCATATTTGTCCCGAATTGAGGGCTGCATCTTTCCCTGGCAAAAATATGCGCCAAGATAGCGGTTGTCGTCAGGAATCCATACTTTGGCATTTTGTTCAAGTTTATGATAATAAGTATTTGTATTGCCCATTCCACAGGTTCCGAATAGGGCAATATTTTTTTTTCTAAGGGAAGATAAGATGTCGATTATCTCAAGACTGCAGGAGCCGCGATTTGCCCAAAAACCTACAAAATAATTCTCGGCGTCCAGCTTTCCATTCCAGGTCCTGACATCCACGATGTCTTTTCCCGTAGAAGAGGGAAGGGCGTCGAAAATTACTTCTGCAAGTTTTTTTGTATTGCCTGTTTCGCTGGCATACACTACAAGATTCTTTAGCATAAATAACCTACTGATCACTCATTTTTCTGGGGATAGATGTTTATTTTTTTTTGAATATATTCTTAAGTTTAAAGATAAAACCTGTGAATAATTCATTTTCTTTATATCGTTTAGTGATATTCTTTGAAAATAATCTGAAATAACAGTACACCAGAGCAGCAAACGCAACATAGTATAAAAAAGAGAGCGGCTCGAGCACTATTGATATCAGCAGTAGCACAATAGCAAATATCAGCAGAAACCTGGTGAGGCTATCTGAACCGTATGAACCATAGCGACCATGAAACAGACGGCGCAATAAATTTCTCATTTTAGGTCTCCTACATAAAAGAATAGTCGGTATTCCCGATAACAGACACCCTTATTGTAGGTAGGAAAGCCCGTAAATTCAATGAACTAGCCATAAATTTATCTTAAAAAAGAATTAATCGTTTAACAAATATACAAAATTAAGATGATAATTAATCGAAAATTAACATTTAAAGTGTTTAAATAATGTATACTTATTATGAAGCAATGTCGTTGAAAACATCTAATTAGCATGACGTTAAACTATTTCCTATCCTTATTGGTAATATCAGGAAAACTTTTGAGAGTCCTGTATCTTCATGAAGAGCTTAAAAGGTAGTTGAAAGAGGCTAAGATCATGGAACAAGACAATTTTGCAAAACTATTAAAAACATATTGTGATACGGAGGGAAGAGTACTCAAGCAGCATTCTCTTCTTCGGGTGAAAGTGGTGGACATGACGGTAAAAGAAGCCGTGCGCAGAATATCAGCTATCATTCGAGTTGATGATGTTCTTGGCGCAGATGAAAATAATAGAGTTCTTATTCTTTTGCCCAATACCGCTCGTAAAGGTGTTCAAATAGTCAAAGGAAAGCTTAAGGCTGATGGTATCGAGACGGAAGAACTAAGGAGCATATCATTGACAAGAAGAGTGACTACAGTAGGGAATAAAAGTGAGGAGAGGGTTATTTAAATCAGAATGATGCAACTGTTGAATAAACAGGAGAAAATATGAACAAGTTTAGGCACGAGTGGAAATACCTAATAAATTACGTTGAATTCGAGGAATTAAAGGCGCGAATGAGCCCATATTTTAGCCTTGATCCCAACGCTGTCAATGGTGAATATCTTATCAGAAGTCTTTACTTTGATGACTATTTTAACAGCGCTTATGAAGAAAAGGATATGGGTGTTCAGTTCAGAAAAAAGTATAGGATAAGGATATATAACTTTTCTGACAGGTCGATAAAACTTGAGCGCAAGATAAAATGTGGTCAATACATTTATAAAGAGGCTGCGAAGCTCACAAGGGAGCAGGTTTACTATATTCTGGATGGCAATTATGATTTTCTTTTGCATAGTGATAATAATTTCCTTAGGGAATTCTATTATGAGTGTGTCAGCAGGGTGATGCGGCCAAGGGTAATTGTAGACTATGACAGGGCTCCCTATATCATGGATGCAGGCACTGTGAGAATAACCTTCGACATGAGAGTAAGGGCAGGTATTGGAAGCTTTGATATATTTGATGGAACGCTGCCGACACTTAGCGCACTGCCAGCGGATAAGCTTGTCATGGAGGTGAAATACACAGAGTTTTTGCCCCAGATAGTGAGAGACCTATGCCCGCCGGTATCCAGTGAATTTACAGCTGTTTCAAAATTTGTTCTATGTTGCGATAAAACAGATTACCTTGTTGGGAACGAAAACTATGTTGATGAGAGATATATAATATGAGCGTAAAAGATGTACTAAGAAAATCCTTTTTAGAGAACTACTCGGCGTCCAACTATGATGTGGTGGATATAGCAATCGCGCTTACTCTGGCTCTTTTGCTGGGAATACTTATCTATCTGGTTTACAGAAGATTTTATGCGGGAGTTATCTTTTCAAAGAGCTTTGCAATTACGCTTATAGGTATGTGCGTCCTCACCTGCATGGTGACGCTGGCAATCAGTTCCAACGTTGTTATTTCCCTTGGTATGGTAGGTGCTCTTTCAATCGTAAGATTTAGAACTGCCATCAAGGACCCACTTGACCTCTTATATCTTTTCTGGGCCATAACCACCGGCATTACGTCAGGAGCCGGAATGTATATTCTTACCCTCGTTTCGGCAGTTATTATGATCATCATGATAGCTATTTTCTACTCAAGGGTATCGAATAATAAAATCTACGTTGCGGTTATCCACTATGAAGGCGTCGAGACCGGCGATGAGGTTTTAAGAGCCTTTGGTAAAAAGAAATATCATGTTAAATCAAAGACTATGAAGGGGAACACTACAGAACTTGCCGTAGAAGTAAATGTCAAGGGAGATGACCTATACTTCGAAGAAAAGATCCAGAAGATCGACAAGGTAAAAGACATAACGATCATTCAGTACAACGGAGAATACAACGCATAAGAATCTGTGGTATTGTTCTGACAGAAATGCGCTCACTCCTGAATCATTTTCTCACGAAATGCGCAGCACAGTGCGCATTTCTGTCTGAACAGTAACAACAGTAACATCAGGGGGCGACTTTAAGGTCGCCCTTATTGATTTATAACCATCAAATCAATATAATGTAATGTGGACTTATATCGTTATGGAGGATAGTTATGCAGATTCTGATTGTGGGCTGCGGAAATGTAGGACAGGCTCTTACCCAGCAGCTTAGCAAAGAAGGACATAATATTACTGTTATAGAGGAAAAAAGTAGTGTTCTTCAGTATGTGGTTAATAGTTATGATGTTATGGGAATAGTCGGCAACGGCGCAAGTTATTCCATTATGAAGGATGCGGGGATAGAATCAGCTGATCTGATGGTTGCTGTAACTGATTCAGATGAGCTGAATTTATTGTGCTGCCTTATTGCCAAGAAGGCAGGTAACTGCCATACAATCGCGAGAGTGCGAAATCCTATTTACAAAAAAGAGATTAATTTCATTAAAGAAGAACTTGGCCTTTCCATGGTCATAAACCCTGAGGAAGCCGCTGCAAATGAGGCTGAAAGACTTCTTAAGTTTCCATCAGCAACCAAGATAGAGACTTTTGCCAGAGGAAAAGCTGAGCTGGTCAAGGTGATTATTGATGAGAACTCAAGACTGTGTGACAAGGCTCTTAAAGATATCCCTACAGATCTCAAGAAGCAGGTTGTCATTTCAGCAGTATCCAGAGGAAGCGAAGTGTATATCCCTGATGGAAATTTTGTGCTTAGGGCAGGAGATGAGATCACAGTCTGCGCATCCAGCAGAAATACTGTAAGCTTTTTTAGAAAATTAGGACTCCCTACTGCCAAGGTTCATTCTACTATGATAATCGGAGGCGGTGAGACGGCATTTTACCTTGCCCAGCACCTTATCGCCCTTGGAATAAAGGTTACGATCTTTGAAAGAGATGCAGTAAGATGCAAGGAACTGTCAGAGATTTTGCCACAGGCGCTTATTATCTGTGCCGACGGAACCGATAAGGATATGCTTCTTGAGGAGGGCGTTACAAGTGTTGAATCGTTTTTGGCGCTCACAAATCTTGATGAAGAGAATATCATGCTTTCCATGTATGTAAAGAGCATCAACCCTAAGGCAAAGCTTATAACCAAGGTGCACAGGGTTAATTACGGCGATATTATCGGCTCTTTGAACATAGGAAGTATTATTTATCCCAAGAATATCACTGCGGATCGTATTGTGCAGTTTGTGCGAGGCATGTCGGCATCTCAGGACAGCAATATTGAAACCCTCTACAAGCTGAACGATGATAAGGTTGAAGCCCTTGAATTCATCGTAAGAAACGGTTCACCGGTTATTGGAATACCGCTTGCCAAGCTTAATCTTAAAAAGGGCATTCTTATAGCCTGCATCAATCACTATGGTGAAATTATTTCACCAAGTGGTGACAGTGTTATAAGAGACAGAGATTCGGTTATCGTATTAACTACCATGACCGGACTAAAAGATATTAGCGATATATTGGAGAAGTGATAAATGAACTATTCGATGATCAGATATATATTGTTCAGACTCCTTAGAACGCTTGGCTATTTATTTATTCTGCCACTTATAGTTGCACTTATTTATGGTGAGTTTGACAGTGCAGTTTCCTTTTTAATCCTTGCAGGTCTTTCTATCGCAGTTGGCATTGTGGGGTCTTTTAA
Source organism: Butyrivibrio sp. YAB3001 (assembly GCF_900112195.1). GTDB lineage: Bacteria > Bacillota > Clostridia > Lachnospirales > Lachnospiraceae > Butyrivibrio. Next base: position 827,899 of record NZ_FOKR01000002.1, on the reverse strand, counting down.
AAAGCCTGTTAACAAGGTTATTTATGCAAAAGAAGGATTTGCGATAACTGCAGTTGCCTGGATTGTAATGAGTCTTATGGGAGCGGTGCCATTTGTTATAACAGGCGCGATTCCCAATTATGTAGATGCTTTGTTTGAGACAATCTCAGGCTTTACCACAACCGGAGGAAGCATACTTACTACTGTCGATAACATGGAGTACAGCGTGCAGTTTTGGAGAACCTTTACACACTGGATCGGTGGTATGGGTGTTTTGGTCTTTTTGCTTGCGGTTGTTCCAATGGCAGATGGCTACAGCATGCACCTTATGAGGGCAGAGAGCCCGGGACCTGTTGTTGGTAAGATAGTTCCCAAGGTTAAAGATACTGCCAAGATATTGTACCTTATTTATTTTGGAATCACAGTTATAGAGGCAATATGTCTGTTTGTTTCAGGACTTCCGCTTTACGATGCTATCACAATTTCTTTTTCCACTGTAGGAACCGGTGGATTTGCAGTGCACGATAGTGGAATGATGGGGTATTCCACAGTCAGCCAGGCTATTATCATTCTTTTCATGGCTCTGTGTGGAATAAACTTTACTGTTTACTATTTCCTCTTAAACAGAAAGCCAAAAGAGGCTTTTGCAATAGATGAAGTTAAGTATTATCTTGGGACTATCGCTGTTTCCTCTGTCATAATTGCCTTTGTTATTTACAGGGCAGGAGTTTTGGACAGTGCAGGTATGTGTTTCCATCATTCACTGTTTACTGTTGTTTCAGTAATGACTACAACCGGATTTGGAACTTTGGACTTTAATACATGGCCAATGCTTCCTAAACTGATGCTCGTTGTTCTATCACTTATTGGCGCCTGTGCCGGTTCCACGGGCGGCGGATTTAAGTTTTCAAGAGCTCTTATAGTTATCAGAAATGCCAGAAATGAGCTTAATTTCGTTGTTCATCCCAAGGCAGTCAAAAGAGTTTACATGGACGGTCATTCAGTTGAGGGAACCACAGTAAAATCAGTTACGGCGTACCTTGGAATATATGTTATAACGTTTATTGCTTCCACACTGCTCGTTGCTCTTGATAATTTTGATTTTCAGACCACTGTAACCTCTGTGGTGGCTACTTTGAACAATATCGGACCCGGTCTTGGAATGGTAGGTCCTGCAGGTAATTATTCCGAGTTTTCAGTGCTATCCAAATTTGTACTGATGTTTGATATGCTTGCCGGAAGACTTGAACTTTTGCCTATTTTTGTAATTATGAAACCTAAGACCTGGAAAAAATAACTAGGAAAAAATGAGCAAAAAATGATAAGATAATCGCATTTTATGGTGAATATTATCATATTGAAAAATGTGTCCAAATTGTGATAAAATCTAGTAAGTTTTGTGAAGAAGAAATGGCAGGTTAATATATATGGTGAGGACAAGAAAAATAGTTATTATTCTTCTTGTTACCTTTTTGATGGCGGGGGCAATTGTTGGCGGCGCTCTGGTTTTTTCAAGGAGTAAGGCTAAGGCGCGTATGTCTGTGGATGATGAAGTGTATCATGAGGCAGAACACACTTTAAAGGGCTTTTTGGGAATTGCCGATGATTCAGCTGCTTCCTATCAATCTTCATATCCTAAGGATGATAGTTTTTGTGAGGAGAATGATACCACCCGAATGACTCAGAGAGTTACTATTGTTACTGAGAATGGCGTATTGCCTATCATGGGTACAGTATCCAAGCTTCATGACGCATATTATCCGGGAACTTATGAGGTATCATTTAATAATTCGGCTTTGCTTACTGAGTCGGCTGAGGTTATTGTAAAGATACCGGTTAAGAAGGATCAGAAGATTTATATACTTACAGGTAACAAGGATGTTGGATATAAGCAGTATGCGGTGGTTGACGCAACCAGTGACAGCTGCGTGCATTTCAGTGTAAGATCTATTCAGGATTACACAATTTCAACAACTGATATCATAAGCGCCCAGGATACAATGGACAGCCTGGTATCGGGTAGATAAATTAGAGAAGGTATTAAAATATATATAAGGAAACTCCTGTGGTTTATTAGAAATCACAGGAGTTTTTTGTGTAGAGTACTTAGTGAGGTATTTTCCGAACTTAGTGCGAACCATGCAAGTCGACTTGTCGAGGTACTATCGAGTCTAGTCGAGCTTGATGTGTAGAGCACCTATTAGATTTATCACGAATTTAGTATGCTGCAGAGTACATCATGCATCGGATAAAGTGTATTGCCAGCAGATGCAGCGGGTAAAACAGATAGAAGAAATACTTAAATTTACCGAGGTTTCGACCTCTTTTTTTATTGTATAAAGCCATGAGGATGAAGCCGGGAAAGGCTGCATATTCAATTGAAAGCTGGCTGATAAACAGATAAGCTGCAATAAGCCGCAGATAATCATGTTTGTATAACAGGTAAAAAATTGAAATAAGAAGGATGCCATAAGCGTCATAGTCAGTATTTGCCTTGATGCAGATGAGACATCCGAGAGCTATCGTGGGAATATAGAGCCAATAGGCTATAACATCTGAAAGGTTCTTTTCCCGGACATAATTGGTGATAAAGTCAAGGCACCATATTGTAAGAAGCCCTACAAAGAGGGTTGCATACACGTTACACTGATCCATTAAAAGGAAACTGTTGGCCTTTACAACCTCCAGCAAATTTGGGTTGAAGACCTCTTTTTCTGCAAATAGTGAGATGTCAAAGGGAATTTCCGAAATGAGACCAAATATCAAAAGGCTTAGGGCATATTTGCGCCTGCTCTTTGTATGAAAAAAGCCTTCCACAAGAAGAAAACAGTAGATGGGGAAAGCAGTCCTTCCGAATTTGCGCAGGAATTTGTAGATATCATTAAGCTGGTCTATTGATAGAGAACCATTATATACTCTGTATCTGACAACAGGAAGCATCACTCCGGCTGCCATGTGGTCCACAAGCATTGAGATGCAGGCGACTATTTTTAAGAGATTACCATTTATTTTTTTTATGCGGGAATCAATGTTCATTTCAGTCTCACAATCATAAAGTTTAATGTAAATTACGGGAAAGGGTATAAGATTTTTCACCCCTGACATCACTAAAGTTAAGTATATAACAAAACTGTAGCAGATACGAGATGTATCCGCTACAGTTCTTGATTAAAATTATTTATTTTACTGGAATGTAATGCTGCTCCATGAATCAGAAGGGATAAGAGAAATATATGTCTTACCTGTGTTGAGCTGAAGTTCTTCGCCCTTGTCATCATAGTACTTGGTTACGCCTGTCTCGCTTGTCTTGGACCATGCAATAACCTTAGCTTCGCCGTTTGTGAGATACCAGCCTGTTTCACTTGGGTTGATGCAGTTGTAAATAAGGTAACCGTTCTCATCAAGCTCTGTGAAGCTGCAGTTCTGAAGAATTACATTTTTGAAGCTGAGTGGAGCGCCGTCTTCAGCATCTTCATGTCTGTCGCCGTATTCATAGTATTCATACTCCTTTGTTTCGCTGTTGTAAACAAGCTGAGAAGAGTTGTGCTTGAAAGGAAGTGAAACCATTGATGCTGAGTAGGTGTTTGAATACTTCTCGCTGAGCTTGTATTCTGTGCCGTAAGGAACAAAATTGAAGTGGCTGCCAGGATTTGCGTATTCATTATATGTTCTGGAGTAGCTTGCTTTGCCTTCATAGTTATTAAAGTTGTCGTCAAGGTCTCCACTTACAATGTACTCTGTGAACTCTCTTGCCTTTCCGTTGTTGATTCGTGAGAATGTGCCGGAAAAATGAGCTGCCCATGGATTTGCAAAATATGCATCATTGTGGTAAGGACCACCATCATGACATAAGAGAGCATTCCACTCAGAAGCAAGAAGGATGTTAGTAGGACGAGTGCTTCGGATACTTCCGAGCTGTTCAATCTTGCCCCAGTCCTTAACTACGCACATAAGTCTTGTGATTCTGTCATTCTTGGTGCTGTTCATAAGCTCGTAAACAACATCTGCTTCAGAAGTTCCGTAGTGAGGAAGAGCAGTCTTTTCATTGTCTACCATTGCTGCGATAGGACGCTGATCCTTGATCTCTTCGCTGATTGGTTCTCCTGTAAGTTCGCTGTAATACATTCCTTCAGGAAGAACGTATTCCTCTGCCTCAGCGGTAGGCTCAACTGCCTCTGAATCAGTTGTCTCTGTAGAAACTTCTGTTGAAGGAGTCTTAGTTGTTTCATTGATAGGTTCGAAAGAAACAGTAGCTGTTGAATTATCTTCGCCTTCGTCAGTTGAACTACATGCAGCGACTGACATAATAAGTGTTGAGCAAAGAAGTGCAGCAATCGCTTTTTTAGCATATCTTTTAATATACATTATTCTCTTTTCTCCTTGATTATTGTGAATCTATCACTATTTATAGGCACACAAAAAAGAACCTACAAGCAGTAATCAAATTCCATTTTACCAAATAAGATGTTTTCAAGCAAGTTTATCAAAAAATCAATCATTTTTTTAGGGGCTGTATAATGTTATACTAAATATATATGTATTCTTATATGATTCAGTTACGAAGAGCTGAGGTGATGAGAGTATGAAGCTTATTTTTATTGGAGCTGACCATGAGGTCACAGGAAGCTGTCATTTTTTAGAAGCATGTGATAAGAATATTCTGATTGATTATGGCATGGAGCAGGGCAAAGATTATTTTGAGAATGTTCCACTTCCGGTTTCTGCGCCGGAAATTGATTATGTATTTCTGACTCATGCGCATGTTGATCATTCGGGCAATCTGCCACTTCTTTACGCCAAGGGTTTTAGAGGAAAAATATATTCTACTGAGGCTACAGCCGATCTTTGCGATATAATGCTAAGAGATTGCGCGCATATTCAGCTTCAGGAAGCAGAGTGGCGCAACAGAAAGGGTAAAAGAAACAAAGACATAGCCCAGATGGAACCCTTGTATACCATGGAAGATGCTGAGAAGACGATAAAAGCATTTATTCCCTGTGGATATAATGAGGAAATAAATGTCTGCGAAGGAATTAAGATAAGATTTACAGACATAGGTCATCTTTTAGGGTCAGCAAGCATTGAAGTTTGGCTTACGGAAAAAGGTGTCACGAAAAAGCTTGTTTTTTCAGGAGATATAGGAAATAAGCGTCAGCCGCTTATAAAAGATCCGCAGAATACCAGGGATGCGGATTATGTTATCATGGAGTCTACTTATGGCGACAGGCTCCATTCCACAGAAAGACCGGATTATGTCAATGAGCTTGCGGAGATTTTAGAGAGAACATTTAAGAGAGGCGGAAATGTTGTCATTCCTTCTTTTGCGGTTGGAAGGACACAGGAAATGCTTTATTTTATAAGGAAAATTAAGATTGAAGGACTTGTTAAGTCACATCCTGATTTTCCTGTATTTGTAGATAGCCCGCTGGCGGTGGAAGCCACAGAAATATTTGAAGATAACCAGTATGAATGCTATGATGATGAGGCTATGGAACTGGTCAAAAAGAGAATAAATCCCATCACTTTTTCAGGGCTTGTTCATGCAATCACGACAGAGGAGTCCCGGGCGATCAACGAAGATCCCGAGCCCAAGGTAATAATCTCTGCTTCGGGAATGTGTGAGGCAGGAAGAATAAGGCATCATCTTAAGCATAATCTATGGCGGCCTGAGTGCACGATATTGTTCGTAGGCTATCAGTCTATCGGAACGACGGGACGAGCTATTATTGACGGTGCAGACCAGATAAAGCTTTTTGGAGAGACAATTGATATAAAGGCGGATATATGCCAGCTTGAAGGTTTATCAGGACATGCCGATAAGAACGGTCTTATTGAATGGCTAAACGGTTTTACGGTAAAAAGACCAAGAAAAGTTTTCATAGTTCATGGCGAGGATAGTGTCTGTACTTCTTTTGCCACATGTCTTAGGGAAGAATACGGATATGATACCTATGCGCCCTACAGTGGGACGGAAGTCGATATTATTACAGGAAATATAGTAAAAGAAGGAATTCCGATTCCTGTCAAAAAGAAAGATGCAGCGCTTGTATCTGATGTTTATGCAAGGCTTAAAGCTGCCGGAGCAAGGCTTATGGGCATTATTGCAAGGAGCGATGGAATTTCAAATAAGGACAAGGCAAAATTTGCAGATCAGATAATTGCCTTGTGCGATAAATGGAGTAAGTAAAAGATAAAGGGGAGCGAGTATGAGCAGAGCAGATGAATTATTTATTGATATGTGCAAGGATATTCTGGAAAACGGCACATCAACAGAAGGGGAGAAGGTAAGACCACATTGGCCTGATGGAACACCTGCATATACGATAAAGAAATTTGGAGTTGTGAACAGGTATGACCTTTCCAAGGAATTTCCTATAATGACTCTCAGAAAGACTGCACTTAAGAGTGCTACTGATGAGATTTTATGGATATATCAGAAGAAGAGCAATAATATCCATGATCTGAACAGTCATATCTGGGATGAATGGGCTGATGAGACAGGCTCTATCGGAAAGGCTTATGGTTATCAGATAGGACAAAAGAGCATCTATAAAGAAGGCGAATTTGACCAGATGGACAGAGTTATCTATGACCTAAAGAATAATCCGTTCAGCCGTAGGATAATGACAAATACCTATGTTTTTTCTGATCTTCATGAAATGAATCTTTATCCTTGTGCTTATTCAGTTACTTACAACGTTACTCAGAAAAAGGGCGAGGACAGACTTACATTAAATGCTGTTCTGAATCAGAGATCACAGGATGTGCTTGCTGCAAATAACTGGAACGTGGTTCAGTATGCGGTTTTGGTGCATATGCTTGCTCAGGTGTGCGATATGAACGTGGGTGAACTTGTACATGTCATTGCGGATGCGCATATTTATGACAGACATGTGCCTCTTATTAAAGAGCTTATCGCAAGAAAACCTTTGCCTGCTCCTAAGTTTTCATTAAATCCGGATGTTAAGGATTTTTATCAGTTCACAAGAAATGACGTATCACTTGAAGGATACGAGGTAGCAGGAGAGCAGCTTAAGGATATTCCGATAGCAATCTAAGCGGGAAGATTTAAAAAATGTAAACATGATTAAGTGGAAAATAGCTCTTGCGACGTAGTTGCATTGTAAGGGTCTATTTGTATGACTTCTTAGATGAAATTACAGAAATCCGCACTAGCTGCGGATTTCGTGAGAACATGATACGAGAGGCAAATAGGCCCTTCGACGAAGTCGACTTTTAATGGCCTATTTGCGGCATTCTTGGATATAATTTATAGATTAGAGGAGATACTATGAAGGCAATCGTGGCTGTTGACAGCAATTGGGCAATTGGAAATAAAGGAAAGCTCCTTGTGAGCATTCCTGCGGATCAGAAGAATTTTAGGAATGAAACACTGGGAAAGACAATAGTTTATGGCAGAAAGACACTTGAAACTTTTCCTCAGCAGGTAGTTCTTCCTAAGCGCAATAACATTATTTTATCAACTAAAAAAGATTACAGAGTAAAGGATGCGGCTGTGGTGCATTCCAAACAGGAGCTTCTTGATCTGGTTTCTGACCTGCCTACAGATGAGGTTTATATAATCGGTGGTTCGAGCGTCTATAAAGAATTCATTGATCTTTGCGATACCGCGATTGTAACTTTTATTGACAAAGAGTATGAGGCAGACAGCTATTTTCCTAATCTTGATGCGGATCCTGATTGGGAGCTTGTAGACGAGAGCGATGAGCAGGTTTATTTTGATCTGACCTATACTTATAGAACTTATAAGAGATGTAATTGAGATATACTGGCTCATTCATAACTAACCACATTGTTTATCAAAGATGAATGAGTCGGAATAATAGAAAAAGTGGTTATAGTCAGGCATTTTATCTTGGACAGCATTGCGAAAATAGACTTAAGTTTATGTTGTAATGGTTAAGGGTGAAAAAATGGCAGGACGTAAGAATAAAGTACTGATTTTTATCAATAAGACTTCTGGCATAGGAAAGGCCGGCAATGATACGCTTGAGATTGCCACCAGATATGCGCTTAAGGGGTATGAACCTATTGTCTATCCTATAATCCCTAAGTCAGGGCTTACTTCTGAGAAGATTATTGCGGAGTATGCGGAGGATTTCCTTGATGTTTCGGAGATCTTTTCAGATAAAAAAGAAATCGACGGCAAAATAGAAGTTGTTCTATGCAGTGGTGGAGACGGGACGCTTAATCATATTGTCAATGAGATCATGCAGTATGATAAGAAGCCGCTTCTTGCATATATTCCTTCTGGAAGTACCAACGATTTTGCAAAGGGATTGGGAATCCCCGGAACCAGAGCAAAAGCCATTGAAGTAGCGTCAGAGGGAAGACCTGTAAGCTATGATGTCGGAAAGATGAATGACAAGTATTTTAACTATGTTGCTGCGTTTGGAGCTTTTTCCAAGGTGAGCTATGCCACTGACCAGGAGCTTAAAAATGTGCTTGGCTATGCGGCTTATATCATAAGTGCGCTGGCTGAGCTTCCACAGAATATCGGTTACAGCTGCCATATGAAGATAGAAGCTGACGGCGTTATTGAGGAAGGCGACTACATTTTTGGAGCAGTAAGCAATTCTTCTTCTGTTGCGGGAATGAATCTTTTTAATGTTGCGGATGTTAAGCAGGATGACGGGGAAATGGAGCTTTTGCTTATAAAGTCACCCAAGAATATTGCGGAATTTAACCTTGTCCTGGCTGCCCTTGCAAACATGGGGAATGACAACTCTTACATTACTTATAAACAGGTAAAAGAGGTTAGACTTTCTTCCGAGACTGAGGTAGAATGGACCATTGACGGCGAATTTGGCGGCGCAGCCAAAGACACTGAGATTTCAGTGATAAATAAAGCAATAACGATTCTGGCGAAATAGTAATAAGTTAAAAAATGTGATTACAATGACGGAAGGAGTATGATGCTTTTGATTATATATAAATTAGATTTGGAGATTATGGATGTTTGATGCAGTATCACTCGTCAGGTGTGACGAGTATTCAAAAGAAAAACTGGATTTTGCCATTGGTAGGGTTCTTGAAGAGATAGATGGACTTTCTTTTGTTCATGAGAAAATGACCATCGGAATCAAAGTTAATCTTGTGGCTGGAATGGCTCCGGAAAAGGCTGCTACTACAGAGCCTTTATTTTTACGCACTCTTTGCGAAAAACTCATCTTAAAGGGCGCTAAGGTTGTGATAGGAGATAGCCCCGGAGGAATCTACACCAGCGCGTTTGTTCATGGAGTTTACAGGGCCTGCGGTCTTACAGACATGGTAAAAGAGCTTCAGGGACAATATGATGACGGTGAAAACAAGGTTTCTTTGAATGAAGACTTTTCTGTGAAAAACGGTGAGTTTCCAGATGCGGTTTCTATCAAAAACTTTATCTACACAGGCTGGCTTGATAATGTAGATGCGATAATCAATGTTTCAAAGCTCAAAACTCACGCAATGATGGGAATGAGCTGCGCTGTAAAAAATATGTTTGGAACCATTCCCGGCACCACAAAGCCGGAATATCATATGCGATTTTCGAATGAACAGGCATTTGCAAACGTAATGGTGGATCTTAATGAATACTTTAAGCCATGTCTTTACCTTGTAGATGCGATTGACGGAATGGAGGGCAATGGCCCCACAGCCGGGGAAAAGAGACATATAGGCTGCGTTCTTTCATCTAAAAAGCCCTACGCCCTTGATATGGTCTGTGCGGATATCATAGGAATGAAACTTTCGGAAGTACCAACTCTTTTGGCGGCAAAAGAAAGAGGGCTTGGGCCGGATAATGTATCTGAAGTCACAGTTTGCGGCGATCTCCAGCTTTCAGAGATACGTGTGACTGATTTTAAGAGGGCTACGATCCATCAGAGCATTACTTTTGACGGAAACGGAATAATAGGAAAGCTTCAGTCCAAAGCGCTGATGATCGTATTTAATACAAAGCCAAATGTTAAGGAAAAAGAATGCATTGGCTGCAAAAAGTGTCATGAGACATGCCCAGCCCATGCTATAACCATGGTACGTTCAGATAAGGCAAATTCGGGAAAAGGTGGTATGATTCCGCAGATTGACAGAAGCAAGTGCATAAAATGTTTTTGTTGTCAGGAATTCTGCCCTAAGGGAGCAATGAAGGTTCAGTACAATCCCCTCGGCAGATTTGTAAATAAGGTTAATCACCGGTGAGATAGAGTAGATGTTTAAATATGAGATAAAAAAGCACAAAAAAGATGGTCATGAATATGCAGAAATAAGCGGCTTTGATGGAAAAGTTGAGAATCTTACCGTGCCTGAGCAGATCGACGGATATAAGGTGGAAGCAATCGGAAACCATGCTTTTTCCGGAAGAGAAGATATTGTATCGGTAACTATCTCTGAGTCAGTTAAGACAATCTATGGATTCGCATTTCACAACTGCAGAAATCTTAAGAAGATAACTCTTTTTGACAGCCTCGATGATTATTATGACGGAGTCTGCAGACAGTGTGACAGCCTTGAAGAAGTGGAAATAACCATAAATCGCAGCTGGTATGAAGTCATAAGAAACTTCCTTGCAGATGTGGATAAAGAAATGCGTTTTCTGATACATGTTCGGAACGATAGTGGAGAGAACGGAAGTGTTACCGCAGAGACAGCAAGTAAGTCACCACTTAGTGCTGACAAAAGTTACAGCATGTCATGCCTTACCTTTCCGGGATATGTATACGATTTTAACGAAAATACCATGGCCCGCACAATACAGTTTTCAATCGCCGGCGCAGGAATGTTCTACAGAGAATGCGTCGACAGAAGAAAAATAGACTACAGACAGTACGACAAACTCTTTGATAAAGCCATAATAGACGGCGGGAAAACCTGTCATGACATTGCTATAGGAAGACTTCTATATCCCGTAGAACTGGAAGAAATTTATAAAAATGCTTATGAAACATATCTTAATCAGAATGGGTACAATGTCCTTGAAAGAATAATAAACGACTCCGAAACAAATCAGGATTCAATCACTCTCTTAGAAAAACTTCTCGATTATAAACGCCATGACGGCAGCAGCCTCTTCTCAGATGAAGCTATAGAAAAGGCAGTCCAATTGTCATCTTCCAAAGGGTTGACTATCCTTAGTGCAGTACTAATGGACAAGAGCAAGTCGTCTATCAGTGATGAACAATTCTTTACATTATAAGGTAAGTTTTGATAAATAATGGTTGCTTCATTTTTATATACACAATTTTATAACTATAAGAGTGTTCATCGGGGGACAGTATCTGTTTGGATGTTGTGAAGGTTATTGATATAAACATGAAATTTCTATGATATATTTTTCATGTGTTGTCAACTTCATGGCATAGCATTGTCGAATTATTGCTCAGTTTATTTCGAGATGCTGTACCAAGCATGGAGGCGAAGCCGTAGCACAGCTGGCGGATGGCAAGGCCGAAAATGCGTAGCTCTCGGATTGAGCAGATAATTCATGAGTGCAAAAAAATGCAGTGAGCTTTCCTGCTTATGGTTCACCCAATTTTGAACCATAGGAAAGCTCACTACATTTTTATGTGCCATGAATTACTGCGAAAACGAAAGCAAGCATTCTCAGCCTTGCCATCCGCCAGCGTACTATAACCAACATGTTTCACAGCAACTCGAACATCGCAAAAGACTGCGGTTTCATAGTGAGAGAATTACCGTCAATGTTGCACTCACCGATAGCGTGGACCAAAGCCACCTTGCACTGCGAACCTGAATTGTCCCCTTCCTTGATGAAGGCTTCAGGTGTAAGCGCAGCAGCGCTCTTTTTATCCGAAGGATTTATTGCAATTAGAAGATTTCCACGCCTGTAAACAAATGGGAACTGCTCCTTCTCAGCGTAGATAACACTAAAACTACTGTCTGCCTTAAGGTCATCATACTTGTGCCTAAGTGCTATGAGCGCCTTGGTCTCATTATATAGAGAAGATGGATCTTTTGCCTGATCCTCTACAGTTGGAGCATCCTCTGACAAATCCTGAGGAAGATATAAGGATTCAGTCTCTGCATTTGAAAATCCATAGTTGTTGGAATGATCCCACTGCATAGGCGTTCTTGTGCCTGTTCTTGTGTATCCGCCTTCCTTTGTGGGAATATCAAGGTATCTCATTCCAATTTCATCACCGTAATAAATAAATGGTACTCCCGGGAGAGTCAAAAACAGCGCCCATGCGAGCTTTAGCTCATCATAGCCAAGAGTCAGCCTTGCTCTTGGAGTGTCGTGGTTACATGTGATAAAGCTTATGTATCCATCGTTTTTGGTCGCATCATATTTAGGAAGGTAATCGATAAGAAAGCGCATAATATCACCATTGCCATCCTTTTTAAGGAAGCTGTGGTCACCACCTGCTGTTTCGTTATCTCTAATAAGAGTATTGTAGCCGTTTCCATGGTGATCAAGATAAAAATCTGCATGGAAGCCATTTTTAAGAGCCTGCTTTGGATTACTCCATTCTGAGACAATTGCAGCTTCAGGATATTCAGTGTCAAGCATTTCACGGATGTTGCGCCAGATCTTTCCTGTTGCTGATTTGTTCTCATCATCCTCTTTTACCAGAGAATCTGCCATATCTACGCGGAATCCGTCACATCCATGATCAAGCCAGAAACGCATAATATCTTTTAAAGCTTCTCTTGTGGCAATGCATGCAGGGTGGTCGGGAGAAAGCTGCCAGTCCTCAGTTTTATTAAGGAAACCATAGTTAAGCGCAGGCTGACATTTAAAGAAATTAAGCATATAGCAGCCATTTCTGTCAGCTTCACCGCCAATATAGGGGTGTCCTGCGATTCCCTGAATCCAGAAGTTTGTCCATATATATCTGTCAGAGTATTCGTTCTTTTCAGCTTTTTTGCTCTCTGTAAACCATTCATGTTCTTCAGAAGTGTGACCGGGAACAAGGTCAAGCAGAACATGAATATCTCTTTTGTGAGCTTCATCAAAAAGTCTGTACAGATCGTCATTGGTTCCATAGCGTGGAGCTACTTTTTTATAATCACGGACGTCATAGCCGGCATCCTTAAATGGTGAATCATAGCAGGGATTGATCCAAAGTGCATTACATCCAAGATCTTTGACGTAATCCAGTTTTTCGATAATTCCGTTGATATCACCGATACCATCATTGTTTGAATCCTTAAAGGTTTGTGGGTAGATTTCGTAGAAAACAGCGTCTTTTAACCAGTTTGGCATGACATCCTCCTTAAGCGCGAGCCTTGAAAATTAAGATAATTTATTTGCCGATATAATAATTATATTACACCGGTAACGTTTCCATTATAAAATATATTTATTTTTTTGTATATAAAAAAGAATGTTGCTCGCATCAGCGCGTAAAGAGTTGCAAAGCAATTCTTTGTTCATGAATAGGTATTTTTAGTTCAATAAAAAACCACCCGAGTATGGGTGGTTTTTGAGCAGCTAACATTAAGCAGCTGGATTAATATGTTCTTGAATATCTTGATCAGTAATGCGTGGTTTACGGAGCTTTTTAATAGCTATGGCTGTTCCCCATAAAGCAATAAGGAGAGCAGACATCAAGGTTATAAGATATGAAATCTTCTGTACCGGAGTTTTTCTGTACATAACCATCAGATGAGCGACGCCATCTCTGCCCTTAGGCATATATACTCTCACAATGCCGTTGTTATCGGAGGCTTCTGCAACTTTTAATTCTTCGACGGGCTGCATGTTTTCATCCACGAGATATGCTTTGTATCCATAATAATAAACATATGGAACATCGTAGTATTCTTTATCCATAACTATCCAGGCTTCGTAGTATTTAGAGTTGTCATGCTTAAAGCCCTCTGCGCTTGAGTGGTCATCTGCATAGGCAATAGTGGGAGAGTCGCAGTTTGCAGGCTGTGTTTCCTCAGGTAACCACTCTGCACCGGAGACAACGTATCTTTCCTGTAAAAGAGATTCGGTCAAATACATGCGCTCACCGCTTCCTATTACGAAGAACTCAGGTCTTCTTGCGGATCTGAATACGACAGTAAGTACGATCATGGCAACTAATAAAGCTGTTTTTGCATATTTACCATTAAATATGCTGCTTATTTTTATTGTAGTTAGTGCATCTCTTAAAACAGTTACTACAAATATTGCAAGAGTGGCAGTGAAGATAAAATCAAATCTTCGTGTGTATTCAAAGAAGTTTAGCTTTTCACCGATACTGCTTGCCCAAATGGTACGAGAACACATAAGAATCATAAGTAAGATATTTACTATAAACAGACTGGTGCTATCTTTTGATATCTTTTTATACTTAAGTGCCATGAAAAGAAATGCGATCATGGTAAATAAGAAGATTGCCATATAAGCAGGACCAATCTCTTTGAAAATCAGCTGATCAAGCGTTAATATGTGGTCACTTACTGTGTACGCATTATTGTAAAATGCCTTGAATCTGACATTTAAAAGCTGTTCCATGGCAGGCAGCCAATAGGCAGTGGTGAGTATCATGCAGATTATGTTTACAAGCATGAATTTTCCGAAGATTACAGGCTTTTTTACAATATTATTAGCGTATGCAAGCACAATCATTATCATAACAAGCATATATGTAAGGAAAATAACGTCATGACTTAGTAATATTGATGTCATGCAGACAGCATATATCAGGTAGCCTTTCTTTTTATCGTTAAGAAGCATGAATAAGCCGCAAACTGCAGGAATCAGGAAAAAGTAGGCAAAAAGATGTGGGAATCCGCCTCCGTCAAAGAGATTTTCGTCATTTATATATGATTCCATGACAAGTATCTCACCAAAAAGCGCAATATACTTATTTCCTGAAAGATATTTGAAACAGCTGTAGCATACAAAACCACCAATTAGTATGAACGCAAAGAGGTATATTTTTATGACGACATCAAATTCTGCCCCAAGAGAGATTAACAAAGCCGGGATGTAGATAAATAGATCCGGGTAAAAGAATCCGATGCCATATCCGTAATCCTTCATATGGGTAAATCTGATCTTTGCAGGAAATACGCCTGATTTGATGCTATCTGATAAAGTCATTATCCTGGCATAATGGAAATCCAGCTCTCCGCCCTTTAGAAGTCCGTTACCCAAGTGCGGCGCAAAAAAACAGATGGCGCTAAATAGAATAATAAGATAGAAAATCCACTCTTTTTTTAATGTATCTGAAACTTTTTTCATAAACTTCCCCCAAATAAAAAACTTAGTAACCCTTTCATCCATATATTGTAGCAAATCGGAGGGGAAATGACCACATAAAGTGGTTACTTATGTTATACTAAATTGGGTTTAGGACGACACAACTATAGAAATCAAGGAGAACAGCTAATATGAAGTCTGTAAGTAAATATAGATCAGTCCTTATGGGACTTGGAATAATCTGGATTTATTATTTTCATTCAGCTCCTTCATTGGAAAAAGGAACTTTAATCTGGTATTTTTGGCGTCAGGGGTATACGGGCGTTGATCTCTTTATTTTATTATCAGGTTTTGGAATGGCCTATGCACTTACCAAAAATCCGGTAACCGATATCAAAAGCTATTTTTCTTTTGAAGGGAAAAGATTTCTAAGAATATATGCAGGTTTTCTTCCGGCCACATTTCTCATAGCCCTGGTGGATAACTGGACTAAGTCTGTAATACTTGGGAGAATCACATATTTCGAGCAGTTTACAGAGAACTTATACATACATTTGTGGTACTTAGGTGTGATACTGGTACTTTATCTGATTGTTCCTTTTTATCATAAACTTTTTGGTTTGAGCAGAAATAAACTAAGATTTACCTGCATGGCAGTAGGACTTGCCATGCTTCTTGGATGCATTACTATCGGACGGGTAAGAGAAGACATTGTTTCTGCTGCATTTACAAGGATACCCATATTTTTTATTGGAATATACTGGGGTTATCTTAGCCAAAATGATGGTGGAACGTTGGAAGAAAAAAGCCACTTCAAGAAAAGACTGCCTGTTTATGCCATGTTTGCAGCGGGTGTCGTATTGACGTATCTTGCTGTAATGGACTGGCATCCTGCTATCGGCAATATTGATTCTTACTATACGCATTGGTTCATGTTCCATTATTCAAGGCTTTTATTTACTCCGTCGCTGATTCTGATAATGGTGGATATAATTGGAGTTGTTGATAAGATTAAAGCGGGAAAGGCTCTAAACAAGGCACTTTCATATATAGGAACTATTACTCTTGAGATATATTGTCTTCATGAATGGATTTTGCTTAAGTGCGCTGACCTTCAGGTAAGCATAGATACCATCAGATGGGAACTATCGGCAATATTCCTTGTATTTTTCCTTGCGGTGGGTATTCATAAATTTGCAGATGATCTGATATTTCAAAAAATGAAAAATAGAGCATAAGCTGTTTAAGCAAAGGACATTTGTATTAAAACGTGACACTTTTGTTTTGTCTATGTGTTTATAAAAGTTGATTTTTTATAATATTTTTCTTGAATTATAGGTGCTGTGTTGGTATATTATTGGTGCACTGTATTTGAAATAGTTCAAAACGGTAGCTCATATAATAAGGAGAATTGAATATGGAAAACACATCTTCGCTGAGCCGCAAGACTACAGAAGAGTCAGTCGGACTTAGTAAAAAAACTCGGTACATGGTGGAGACTGCCCTTATGATAGCAGTTACTCTTATCATGGGTAACACGATTCTTGGGACTATCCCTACACCATTCTTAAAGGTATCTATTGTTACTGTTCCGGTAGCACTTGCTACAATGCTTATTGGTCCAACAGCAGGAATTATCTGCGGTATTGTTTTTGGACTTAACAGCTTTTCAGGCGCTCTTACAGGCGCAAGCGGAATGCTTTCAACACTTTTCACCATTAATCCATTTGGCGTATTTGTTACAGCAGTAGTTGCAAGACTTCTTGATGCTGCAGTTGTAAGCGGAATCTATAAGCTTATTCATAAAGGAAAGCTTACACAGGCTTCTTACTACATCACAGGCGCACTTATGCCACTTTTTAACACAGTATTTTTCATGAGCTCACTTTGCATTTTCTTTTACAATACTGATTATGTACAGGGACTTGTATCTAAATATAATGCAGGAAATCCATTTGCGTTTGTTATTGCCATGGTTGGTGTACAGGCTACAGTTGAGGCTGTTATAGGTTGTATCCTTGCAGGTACTGTAGGACTTGTTCTTTCCAAGGTTTTGCACAGAGCGTAATAGGGGGACTTGTGTTACTGTTCAGACAGAAATGCGCACTACGCTGCGCATTTCGTGAGACAATGATTCAGTATTGAGCGCATTCCTTCGACGAAGTCGAATTGGAATGAATGCGCGAACCAGTACTGGAACGAGCTACATGCGAGTGAACAGTAACGGGAATGCGTTTTCTTTGAGGGAAAAATGAGTAAGGTATTAACAGTTGATATAGGTAATTCCAATATTGTTGCAGGAATCTGGTCGGAAGATAAGCTTCTTTTTACCGGAAGAATTGAGACAAAAAGGGATTACAGCGTTGAAGAACTTTATAAGTGCATATCGGAGATTGTGCTCACAGGTCCTGAAGCCAAGATTGCTTTATCGGATGAAAAAAATAAACAAGAGTACGAAGGTTCAATCTTATCTTCTGTTGTGCCTGAGATTACAGAAAAGACATTAGTAGTACTTGAAAAAATAACCGGGAAAAGTCCTCTTTTAATGGGGGCTTTTCTTAATGCAGGGATTGATGTTTCCGGCTACGATAACGGGAAGCTTGGAACTGACAGAATGGTAGATATGGCAGCAGGAGCGCAGATTGCGGGGGATGCCCCGGTCATGGTGTGTGACCTTGGAACCTGCACTACGATTTCAGTTGTTGATAAAGACAAAAAGTTCCTGGGAGGCATGATATGCCCGGGAGTGCAGATGTCTCTTGATGCACAGTGGATGAGAGCGTCACAGCTTCCGCATTTACAGGCAGCAGAAGTCAATGAGCTTCTTGGAAATAATACTGCTTCAAATATGATGAGTGGAGTTGTTGCAGGAACAGGGCTTATGATCTCTAAAATCGCTGAGAAGATAGCTGGAGACTATGGGCTTGATGATATGAAGATTGTGCTTACCGGCGGCCTTGGAAAAATAGTTTTGCCGTGGATAACAGAGCAGGTAATTTATGAGCCTGATCTTCTATTGAAGGGACTGTATACTATTTATACGGCAAACAAAGATATCATTTAGGAGTTTACAAATATGCTAAAAGATAAAAATATCCTGTTGGGAGTAACGGGCGGAATAGCAGCCTATAAGACAGCGGACCTTGCGTCTAAGCTTATTAAACAGCATGCAAATGTTGATGTCATCATGACAGAAAATGCCACAAAGTTCATTGCACCTCTTACTTTTGAGGCACTTACCCATAACAGATGCGTTACTGATACATTTGACAGAAATCATCCATGGGAAGTTGAACATATAGCGCTTGCAGACAAGGCAGATGTACTGGTGATAGCGCCTGCGACAGCTAACTGCATAGCAAAGCTTGCCTGCGGAATAGCGGATGATATGCTGACAACTACAGCGCTTGCCTGTGAATGCCCCAAGATAATTGCGCCTGCCATGAATACCAAAATGTATGACAACCCTGTGACTCAGCGCAATTTAGCAACTTTAAAGGATTTGGGATATATTATTGTTGAGCCGGATGTGGGATATCTTGCATGCGGAACAGTTGGAAAGGGCAGGATGGAGGAGCCATCTAGGATAGTGGAGGCCATAATCCATGAAATTGCCTTTGAGAAGGATATGAAGGGGCTGCATGTTCTTGTGACTGCTGGACCTACAAGAGAGGCAATCGACCCTGTAAGATATATTACTAATCATTCTACAGGCAAAATGGGGATTGCGCTGGCTAAGATAGCTTCACTACGGGGCGCAGAAGTTACGCTTGTTTTGGGCAAGACTGATGTGGAAGTTCCTTCCTATATTAATAAGGTTGATATCACTTCTGCAAAAGATATGTTTGATGAAGTCACAAAGAGAGCAGATGAGCAGGACATTATCATAAAGGCAGCAGCAGTTGCGGATTATACACCTATAGATGTAGCTTCGGAAAAAATCAAAAAAACTGAGCAGGATGATTTTTCGATTCCGCTAAAAAGGACTGACGATATCTTGAAATGGCTTGGAGAGCATAAAAGAGAAAATCAGATTTTATGCGGCTTTTCCATGGAAACAGAAAACTTATTGGAAAATTCAAGAAAGAAACTTGTTAAGAAAAATCTTGATATGATCTGTGCCAATAATCTTAAAGTTGAAGGCGCAGGCTTTGGCGTTGATACCAATGTGATCACTCTTATTACCAAGGCTTCAGAAAAAGAACTTGGACTTATGAGCAAGGATGAAGCGTCAAATGAAATTTTGTCAGAAATATTGAAGATGAGATAAAATTTTATTTCATTACGCGAAAAAGATGGAAATAATGCTTCCCATACAGAAAATTAAATTTTCGCTGCATGGAAAGTATTACCTCCATCTTTTTCATCGCAATGATAAGGATGAAAAGGTGTATGGCACAAAATATAATTGGCACAAAAAGTAAACGGAAAATTATCCGATAGCTTTTTTAACAGCCTCAAGTACACGGTCTGCCTGGAAAGGCTTAACGATAAAGTCCTTGGCTCCGGCCTGAATAGATTCAATTACCATTGCCTGCTGACCCATAGCAGAGCACATAATACAAACTGCATTAGGATCTGCAGCCTTGATTCCTTTCAAGGCACCGATACCATCAAGCTCAGGCATTGTGATATCCAGGGTAACAAGGTCGGGCTTTAACTCATTATATTTTTCGATTGCGACTTTTCCGTTCTCAGCTTCGCCAGCAATCTCATATCCGTTCTTGGAGAGGATATCCTTAAGCATCATGCGCATGAAAGCGGCGTCATCAGTAATGAGTATTCTTTTTCCCATATTGAACCTCCAATAATTATTTTTAGTTGCTAAAAAAATTTACGCAATTACAATTTGGATTGCTTATTTTTTTTATTATCTAAGTACATAATCTATTGTAACACGGATTTTGAAATATGAGCGTTAAATCGTTATGCTAAAAATTAAAATTTGATAAAGTCTTAGGAAAATTGTTTTAAATTTTTCAAATTTTATTTGAATACCGGAAGCGTGTAATCGTAGACGGATTCTGCATTATTAACAATTTGCCACTGTGTTATTGTGTAATTACTTGATGAATTATCAGAGTTGTTTATATTATTTGAAATTATCGTAATATCAAGAGATTGATTGTCGGTAATTGGTATACTTTTCTTTATTATACCATTTTCATTTTCAGTTTCATAGCCTGAATTTACAGCCGCAACAAAGGCATTTCCCTGGTGACAGGCACTGTAATAGGCTATCTGACGATCTGCAAGATTTTGGCTTAAATTATAATCTGCTTTGGAATTTACCAGTGTCAGCGTGGCAAAGGAGACCAGGCTGAGCACTGTGAAAATCAGCAGTATGGATGCGCTTCCTACATTTGCGCCATGGGATCTTTTCTTTTTCATATGTTGTAGTCCTATATGTATTCTTAAATGATATTACAGAAACACGCATTTACTGCGGCTTCGTGCAATAATGGATTGTTAATCCATACAATAGTGGTCGATTCTGTTTCGGAATATTATAAACTCATCGTCGTCAGGAATAGTATCGAATCCTTCAGTTCTTTTCCTTAAATCAAGTATTGCGATATTGCCTGTGATAGAATCACCTGTAAGAGTTATTCCGTAGTTGTTTACATCTTTATAGGCTTCTGAAGCAGGCTCTTTTTTTACGTAAAGAATTGCTTCGTAGGCTGCCTGGTGAAGTTCATCGTCGACTGTATTCCATTCATCATCAAAGTAAAGAATAATGGAGCCATCACTTTCGTTATCAGACTGCGTTAAATAAGAAGCGGGATAAAGATTTTTTATCATAAGAAGGCGTCCGTCGCATCCCGTAAAACTTTCGGTTAGGTTCTGCGACCACATAAGAGCATTATTTAAGTTTTCATCCTTTTCAGACAGGAGATGGGCAGAGACAAAAAGCCTTAGGCAGATTGCACTGGAAAGGGAGAAAAATAGTATGGCTATTATGATTTCCATCAGGAAAAGACTGGTTTTTGAGTGCTCTTGTCTGTTCATTTATTCTGCACTTTCGCTCCTAACAGTGATAAAAAATCTTTCAGTAACGCCGTTGTCGGAAGTCACAACCGCTGACAAAAGGCTTTCTGATATCTGAGAAATATCAAAAGAGTGAATCTTAAGGATTTTCTGGCCTGACTGAGGATAGAAATTGTTTAGGTCAGCGCGGGCAAAAAGTTCCATAAGATAGCCGTTGTAGTCGTAAATATATGTGTTATAAAGTTCATCGTCTACTGTCTGCTGCATAACAAGGACATTTTTTCCAAAAAGTTCTTCGACATATATTGCGCCGTTAATATCTGATTGTCTGACTTTTTCCGTTATATATGCGATTGAAACCCTTTGGGAATAGTTTTCGCTTGTCTGAGCTACGTTCTTTTTATAAATACTTGCTCCGATCGCAATGACAGTCAGAGCTGATAAAAGGAACAAAAGTAGCAGACATATTACAAAAACCGTATCGATTACGTGGCGTTTATCAGCATTTGGATTCATCTGTTATCACCTATAAGAATAACTGTAACATCGGGGTAAAGATTTGCTGCAATTGGTATGTATTCAACGTAAAAAGTTGACTTGTCATAAGTAAGTCCATAGTGCTGCTCAAGATATTCTATGTTAGGAGGGTATTGACCCTCAATCGCATAGCATTGGACGATATCCCGGGAGAGGGCGTTTTCAAGGGAGGTCTGTTGCTTGCTTATGGAACTTCTGCCTGTTGCATCAACGGCAAAGAAGAACAGCACAGCAATAGCTATAAAAATAGTAATGGATACTATTTTATAGAAGCGGTCCGAAATGCTGAATATCTGGTTGTTTTTTTGTTCAAATCTGTTACTCATAATTTATTAACCAATAGTCGTCATTATTCCCATCAACGGCAAAATTACTGAAAGAAGTATCATTCCTACTATAATTGAAAGGATTATTACAAGTGTCGGTTCAAGTATTGCAATGAGCGAATATATTTTTCTTTCTGTTTCGTGCTCAAAGCGTTCAGCTATCTGTTTCATAGCGCTGTCCATGGAACCTGCCTTAAAACCAACTGAAACCATCTGTGAATAAAAAGATGTGAATATATTGGATTTTTCCAGTGCTTCAGGAAAGCTGTCTCCATCAATCAAAAGATTTCTGCAGTTTTCAATCCGGGCTTTCATCTCGTCACTTTCTATAAGCTTGTTTACAAGAGAAAGACCTTCATAGGTATCCATTCCGCTTGAGAGTGTGAGAACCATTCCACTGGCAAATCGGGCACTCTCAAGATCCTGCATAAGCTTTTTTGTGGCACTGAATTTGTTTAACATGTCCTTGAACATCTTTTTTCCCTTGGAAGTGGAAGAGAAGAAGATGAACAAAAAAGCGATTATTGCAAGCAGGACGACCAGTACAATAGAGTATCTGTTCAGGATGTTTCCTACGTTTAGAAGTGACTGGGAAAAACCGCTCATGTTGGTTCCAAGTTGGGCAAAAACCTGCTCGAATATCGGGAGCACCTTGGTTATGAGAACGAGCACCACCACAAGCATCATGAAGATCATTATGAGCGGGTAACTTACGGCGCTCTTTATGCTGCTGCTTATGTTTTCTTCACGCTCGTAGTAATCTGCCAGAGATTCCATTACGGTGTCAAGGCTTCCGGATTCTTCTCCGATTGCCACCATGTGTATTAGATAATCGGGAAAAGAACCGTTCATTTCAAGGGCAACATGGAATTGTTCTCCGCTTAGAAGAACCTGTGAAATGCTGTCCAAAAGTTTTTTTGCAGAATTATCATGGGTGTCCTGCATAAGGATATCTATGGACTCGGCCGGTGAAATTCCGGCTTTTATCAAAAGAGCCATCTGCCTGCAAAAACTTGATATTTCATAGTTACTTAGGTTTATTGTAGATTTACTTTTTGCCATGACGCCTCCGGAAAGTTAATAAACGTACTTAACTGAATAATTTTTGCCATCACCAATGAAATCTTTTAATGATTTATCGTCTGTATTTGAAGCGAAAGTCGGGTCCATCAAAGACCATTCTTTTCCGTCAAATTCTATCATTCCGTTTACCCAGCCTATGTCGGTAATGTAGGTGCTTAGCCACGCGTGGTAGGCTGTGCCGGCATATCCGATTTCCATTCTTGTTGGAATTTGCTGGCTTCTTAGCATGCTGGTCATGAGAGCTGCATAATCAAGGCAGATGCCCTTTTTAGTTGAAAGAACTTCATCAATGTCCGGGATATATCCACTTTGGACGGTTTCGGCTTCTTCGTAGTCGTATGTGATGTTTTTTATCATGAAGTTGTAGACTTCTGAAACTACCTCAAGCTCATTGTTGCAGACGTAGGCAAGATCCTGGCCTTTAGCGACTGCCTGACTGTCTTTGCTGAAAGTGACATATTGGTTTGGATATAAAAACGGCTTGAATTCATCGCTTAACTGAACATCCAGCATCTGTGAAAAAACAGTGGTATACTTGGTGCCTTCAAGGTTCTCAAATACGTTTACGATGTATTGGCCGTTTCCGCTCTGAAGAGGGAAAACTTCGTCTGTGGGAGTTGTGACGGTCAGGTTATAGGTGTATGTGATTTCGGTAGGACCGGTTATCTGAAGTTTTACTTTTCCCGAAGAACCGGTGTATTTTACAGTCAGATATCCTTCAGAGATGTTTGAAGCATCAAGATGAGCATATTCGTTTTCATAGACAGTGACTCCGGGAGCTTCCGGTACAAGACAGACTGGAGTGTTGTCGCGGCTTCCTTTTTCCCTGGGCAAGTTCTCTTCTTCATTGGAAGAATCAGAAGATTCAGTTTTGGGTGTATCAGAATCGGGAATGCTCCTGGTATCCGAAGAAGGGGAAGAAGAGGCACAACTGCATAGGAAAAAAGCGGCCAAAACCGCTGCGGATAAAGTCCCTATTCTATTTATGAAAAAAAGGCTTAATAGTCGTTGTTTCATAGTTCTTTATAAGGATATGCTCTGTGATTAATAATGCTGCTTACAACGAGACGCACTTGTTTAAACGAGAATCTGAGGAGATTCTCTTAATCTTTGGTATACAAGAGATATAAGGTCAGTAATCTTATCCTTGTGTTCATCGCAGTTTAACGCGCGCGCATAGGCAATCTCCAATGGCGCAATATAATTATTTTCATTATAATCATGAAGCTTTTTGGTTAGATCCATGAGAAACATGTCAATGTTTGTGCTGTCACAATTATCTATCACAACGACGAATTCGTTTCCGCCATTTCTTCCCACAAATCCGTAAATCTGACCTACTTCCTCAAAAATAGTGCAGAAGTCGGAGATAAGGTTATTACCATTGGCATGACCGCCTGCGGAATTGATATTTACAAGATTATTAAGCTTAAGCAAAATGAAACCGGTGTGAGGCAGCTTTTCAGGATCGTTAAAAGTGTCAAAAATAAGATCACAGCTGAATCTGTTTGGGAGCCCTGTGAGCTTGTCAATATAAGCCATTTTGTTGAGGTATCTCCCGATAGAGGCAGTTCTGTGCATGATGTAGAAATCCGTTATTATGGAAAGTATGAAAAGAGCGATAACAACCTGCACGGCATAGAAAATCTCTGGAGTTTTGGTAACACCAAGCGCCTCAAAGTCAGCTTTGGTGCGATGATAATTAATGGACAGAAGAACTGACATCAGTATAAAGACAGATAAAGAAACAATTTTATATACGTAAATAGAACCATAGATATTTGACCTTTTGCTTTTGTTATAGAATTCTGCTTTCATCAGGTGCCTCCAAACAAGTAGACTAAGGTGTTAAATATGATCGTAAAAAGATATTCTGACTTCGCAGGATACCTTAAATTAATGAATTTACATATATTTATTTTACTATATATAGACAATCTAATAAAGTTAAGATTTTATAACGTCAGTAGCTACGCATACTCCTTGATTTATTTTTTATAAAAAAGAGAAATGCGCATTACTGACTAATTGTTTTTACAATAATACAGCAGAGGGGGTTTTTTTTTCATAAGTGTAGTAGTGATCGAAACCGCAGGAGAGGGCAATGTCACGCATTTTATCAAAGGCGCCGGCTATGCCTTCAGGGACATGGGCATCTGAACCGAAGGTGATTATCTCTCCTCCAAGTTCTTTGTAACGTCTTAAGATATCCGGATTTGGATTGGGACTTCCACCGTAAAATAAAGCTTTCGAATTAAAGTCCAGGCCTTTTCCTTTTTTGATAATTATTCTTAAGATCTCATCGATTAGTTCTTTATATTTATCATAAGAATAGTTTGCTCCCTTAGAAGGAGTGTAGCGGACGATATAATCCAGGTGCCCAAGAACATCGAAGTCATCAAAATCCTGCAGACATTCAATTGTCAGCTCAAAGTAGCGGGCAATTACCTGATCTTCATTTTCTTTTTCCCAGTAATCAGGATAGTAGTAGGGATCTTTCTTATCCACAAGGTGGATGGATCCGATCACAAAATCAAAATCGTTGTCATTTATGAATTTGCGGTTGATGTCTTTTATCTGAGGCTGAAGGCCAAGCTCCACGCCGTATTTTATGTTTATCTTATCCTTATATTCATTCTGATAAAAAGAAACTTCGTCGTGATAAGGCGGGACGATAAGGGTAAATGTATCCTTGGGCACATCTTTAAAGACAGGAAAATCCATATCCATGTGCTCAGTAAAACATATCTCACCAAGACCATGAGAAATCGCACTCTCGATCATGTCTTTCATTGGGGCGCTGCTATCACCTGAGTGGTGAGTGTGAAGGTGGTAATCTGCGGGTAATTTTGTAGTCATTTTGAACCTTTCTTTGTTTAGTATTATTGGAAAAAAACGAAATGTTTCAATCAATTTTCTATTAATTTGAATATCTGTTTTGATGCTGCCAAAGTGAAAAGAATTATCTTTATATCGACACAAATTTTAGAAAATAGAGTAGAAAAAGAGTTATTTTATCCAATGTTTTTTCTTTTTTTATAATAATTTTATAAAATGGCAAGGCAATATTCATTTATAGGTTGTATTATACTACTATCGGCCTTGAATAGCGTGAAAGTATTAAATAATCTTGCATTTTTTATTATTCTTACTTGATTTATGACAGAAATTTTATTAGAATTAGAATTGCTGATAAAAAATTATCAATTCTAATGATATGTAACAGCAATCAATTATAAATTCATTTTAGGAGGAACTTAAAATGGCAGTTAAAGTAGCAATCAATGGTTTTGGCCGTATCGGTCGTCTTGCATTCAGACAGATGTTTGAGCACGAAGGAACAGAGATCGTAGCAATCAACGATCTTACAGATCCTAAGATGCTTGCACACCTTCTTAAGTATGATTCATCACAGGGCAAGTACAAATATGCTGACAAGGTATCTTTCAGCGATCACTCAATCACAGTAAATGGTAAAGAGATTGAAATCTACAAGGAGGCTGATGCTAATAATCTTCCTTGGGGCAAGATTGGTGTAGACGTAGTTCTTGAGTGTACAGGATTCTACACATCAAAGGCTAAAGCTCAGGCACACATCAACGCTGGTGCTAAGAAGGTTGTTATTTCTGCTCCTGCAGGAAATGATCTTCCTACAATCGTATATAACGTTAACCACGAGACACTTACAGCAGATGACAACATCATTTCAGCTGCATCTTGCACAACAAACTGTCTTGCACCTATGGCTAAGGCTCTTAACGACTTCGCACCTATCCAGTCTGGTATCATGGCAACAATCCATGCTTACACAGGTGATCAGATGATCCTTGACGGACCTCAGAGAAAGGGTGACCTTAGAAGAGCACGTGCAGGCGCTGTTAACATCGTTCCTAACTCAACAGGTGCTGCAAAGGCTATCGGTCTTGTTATTCCTGAACTTAACGGCAAGCTCATCGGCGCTGCTCAGAGAGTACCTGTTCCTACAGGATCAACAACTCTTCTTTTCGCAGTTGTTAAGTCTGACAAGGAAATCACTAAGGAAGCAATCAACGAAGCTATGAAGAAGGCTTCTGATCCTGAGACATTCGGATACAACGAGGATGAAATCGTATCTTCAGATATCGTTGGAATGACATATGGTTCACTTTTCGATGCTACACAGACAATGGTTACAGCTATCGGCGATGGCCTCTATGAAGTTCAGGTTGTTTCATGGTATGACAACGAGAACTCATACACATCACAGATGGTTAGAACAATCAAGTACTTCGAGAAGTTCGTTAAATAATTCTTTTTAAAGAACCTATCTTAAATGTACTTTTTGAGGGTCCGGTCCGTTAGGACCTGGCCCTCTTTTTAATCTTTTAATATAATCCCAGGAGGAAAACAAAATGTCTTTAAACAAAAAGTCAGTAGATGACATCAACGTAAAGGGCAGACGTGTACTTGTTCGTTGCGATTTCAACGTACCTCTTAAGAACGGTGAGATCACAGACGAGACAAGAATCGTAGCAGCTCTTCCTACAATCAAGAAGCTTGTTGATGATGGTGGAAAGGTTATCCTTTGCTCACATCTTGGAAAAGTTAAAAATGGTCCTAACGAGGGTGAATCACTTGCTCCTGTAGCTAAGAGACTTTCAGAGAAGCTTGGCAAGGACGTTAAGTTCGTTGCTGATTATAATGTAACAGGCGCTGATGCAACAGCAGCAGTTGAAGCTATGAACGAGGGAGATGTTGTTCTTCTTCAGAATACACGTTTCAGAGGCAAAGAGGAGACAAAGCCACAGGAAGCTGGAGAAGCTTTCGCAAAAGAGCTTGCTGATCTTGCTGATGATTATGTATGCGATGCATTTGGTTCAGCTCACAGAGCACACGCTTCTGTAGCAGTTGTTACAAAGTTCATCACAGAAAAGGGCGGAAACAACGCTGTTGGATATCTTATGCAGAAGGAAATCGACTTCCTTGGAAATGCAGTTGAGAATCCTGTAAGACCTTTCGTAGCTATTCTTGGTGGCGCTAAGGTTGCTGATAAGCTCAACGTTATTTCTAACCTTCTTGAGAAGTGCGATACACTTATCATCGGTGGTGGTATGGCATTCACATTCCTTAAGGCTCAGGGCTATGAAGTTGGTAAGTCTCTCGTAGATGACACTAAGCTTGATTACTGCAAGGAGATGCTTGACAAGGCTAAGGCTAACGGCAAGACACTTCTTCTTCCTGTTGATACAGTTGTTTCTGCTGGATTCCCAGATCCTATCGACAATCCTGACATCGAGACAGCAATTGTTGAATCTACAAAGATTCCTGCTGATAAGGAAGGTCTTGATATCGGAACAAAGACACGTGAACTCTTCGCAGATGCTGTTAAGTCAGCTAAGACAGTTGTTTGGAACGGACCTATGGGCGTATTCGAGAACCCTGTTCTTGCAGAAGGCACAAAGGCTGTAGCTAAGGCTCTTGCTGAGACAGAAGCTACAACAATCATCGGTGGTGGTGATAGTGCAGCAGCTGTTAACCAGCTTGGTTTCGCTGATAAGATGAGCCACATTTCAACAGGTGGCGGCGCTTCTCTTGAGTTCCTTGAAGGCAAGGCTCTTCCAGGCGTAGTTGCAGCAGACGATAAATAATATGGCAGCGGCGTAAGATGATGATTGCTAACTAATTGTAGTTAGAGCATATATTTTTACATAATGAGTGAGCGAAACATAAAGGATATGGTCTCATAGATGCCCTTTGAAAACGCGAGTACTTAGTCTGCGTATTGTGCTGACTTAGTACTCTTGCGTTTGAGATGGAACGGAAGTGTGCATCGTAGAGATCATACCTGTTGTGGAGCGTAGTATCTAGGAGGAATAAAATGGCAAGAAGAAGAATTATCGCCGGAAACTGGAAAATGAACAAGACTCCCAGTGAGGCAGTAGCTCTTTGCGCAGAGCTTAAAGATTTAGTAAAGAATGATGCTGTTGACGTAGTTTACTGCGTACCGGCTATCGATATCGTACCTGTAGTTGAGGCAGTTAAGGGCACAAACGTACATGTTGGTGCTGAGAATTTCTACATTGTAGACAGTGGCGCTTTCACAGGTGAAATTTCTGCTCCTATGCTTAAGGATGCAGGTGTTGAGTATGTTATCATTGGACACTCAGAGAGAAGAGATATCTTCGGTGAGAATGATATCCTTATCAACCAGAAGGTTAAGAAGGCATTTGCTTCAGGTCTTACACCTATCCTTTGCTGTGGTGAATCTCTTGCACTTCGTAAGGCTGATACTTACAAGGAGTGGATTGAAAGACAGATCACTTGGGATCTTGATGGAGTAACTGCTGATCAGGTAAAGAAGCTTGTTATCGCTTACGAGCCTATCTGGGCTATCGGAACAGGCGAAACAGCTACAGCAGATCAGGCTGAAGAAGTTTGCGGACTTATCCGTGAGCTTATTGCTAAGCTTTATGATCAGGCTACAGCAGATGAAGTTCGTATTCAGTATGGCGGATCTATGAACGCTGGCAATGCTGCTGAACTTCTTTCAAAGCCTAACATCGATGGTGGACTTATCGGCGGCGCAAGCTTGAAGCCAGATTTTGGCAAGATCGTCAACGCTTAAATCTTAAGTTCAAATTATACATGAAAAGAGACGGATTCATTTGAACCCGTCTCTTTTTGTAGCACAAGACCGGCAAGCGAATGGATGCTTGCATACAAATTCATTTGCCGGTCGTAAGAACATGGAGCATGAAATGCGGAATGTTCGTGTGCGAAATCGAGTAGGAGTCAGCCTACTCGATTGCAAAAATCGAATAAGGTACTGGATTGGAGCAAGGCTCTTTGCGATTCCAAGACGGTTTCCACAAAGCAGAGCACAGGAGAACAGCCCTTTAGAAGTTATGATAGCGCAGCCAGCAGTTTTGCAACAACCTCTTCCATAGTGTCATTGCCTTCCTCAATAGTGATATCAGCATATTTCTCATAGAGAACGCTTCTTTCGTTGTATAAAGAAATGAGTGACTGTCCGTCTTTCATTACAACTCCGCGCTGTTTCATATTTTTTAGGCGCTTTGTGAGGATATCCATATCAACTTTAAGGTATACGATTTTTCCGATGTTCTTATAATGCTCCATAGCTTCTTTTCCATAGACAACACTTCCGCCTGTGGAAATGACACTTTTTTCTACCTCAATTCCCTGATTGATGCGGTTTTCTATATCTATGAATCCGTCTACGCCTTCAGCTTCTATGATCTGAGCAAGTTTTCTGCCTTCTTTTTCCTGAATAACAAGATCTGAATCAACGAAATTGTATCCCAATATCTTAGCCAATATTACTCCAACAGTGCTCTTTCCGGCTGCCGGCATTCCAATCAAAATAATGTTATCTTTTTTCATTCTTTTCCTATCGTTAGCAAGAATACTTGCTTTTTCAATATCAAATTCCTGTCATATATAAAAACAGTACATTTGCGGTTACGTTATGGATTATAACACATGTTAAAATATAAACAAATAGGATTCGATAGATGTTATAATTGTTATTATTCAGACAAAAAAGCACACTGTACTGCATATTTTGTGAGAAAATTGATTCACGTATAACAAATTGTTTTTGGGGGTATTATGGGAGAAAAAATTAGTCTGCTCTTTCCGGACCAGACTTTGAATTTTAAGACATTAAGTGACATCACCATTCACGATATAGGAATGGATGTCATTGTAAAAAAGCTTTCAACTTTAGAAAATGAGCGCATTTATATAATGAATGTCATGAAAATGATGGCTGCTGATCCGTTCAATGCCGGATATCGCGCAGATGTTTTTGATGATATTTATAAGAATAAAAAAATGCGCGACACTTTGCTAAAACTTTTTGATCGCATCAACTTTTTGCGTGAGTTCGGGAGCTTTAAACGAGATCATGAGCATGAGCCGGGTGTTTGGGACTTGCTACACAGACTTGAAGAGATAAGAGATTATATAGAGTGTATAGAAGCGATTCATGCTTGTCTTGCAGAAACTGATATTCATTCTGAAGGCCTTAACAGGCTAAGGGATTATGTCAATCATATTTATGAGGATAATGCTCTTGATGCACTAAAAAAAGATATTAAGGATTTGAAAGCAAATACCGGCAATCTAAAGAGTGTAACTGTCGGCATCAACTTAAATGAACGTTTTGAAGCAACTGATCTGGGAGTGATTTCCATAAACAGTAAGCCTTTTAGCAAGTCTCATATCGTTAGCCATTTTATAGATAAAGTGACAGGTGATTCCATAAATAAAGATGCAGATTGGGACGGTTCTTATAGATTTGATGAATTTACAATAAAGGGAAAAATAACTAATGATAAGGATTTTGTGATTCCTGCATTTAGCCCACTTGCACTTATGAGCCTCAGGCATATTCCGGAAGGGGAGGAAAGTGAACGCGGAATAACAAACTACATGGATGAAGTTGCAGGAAGACTTCTTAGTAAAACTGTAAGACACCTAAGAGAAGTCCTTGGCAAATATGCAATGCTTGCAATTACTGATATTACTGACCTTATGCCTGAATTCATCTATTATATCCGCTGGGCTGAATTTATAGAAAAACTTTCAGAAAAAGGATTCTTATTTTGCAAACCGGAGATATGTAAAGAAGCTGATACATCCCTTGCAATGGATGCCAAAGGAGTATACAATCTCAAACTCATCGAAAATGGTGGAATTTCTTTTAGTGATATAGTTCTTAATAGCCTTAGGTTCACAGACGACCTGTGGTTATATATTCTTACCGGCGCAAACCGTGGTGGTAAGACAACAATTACTCAGGCTATAGGTCAGCTATATTTTCTTGCTCAGGGTGGAATATATGTCCCGGGAATATCTTTTTCTTATAGACCTGTAGATGCCATTTACACGCATTTTCCCGCAGATGAGGATAAGACTCTTGACCTGGGACGTCTTGGCGAAGAATGCAAGAGATTTAAGGACATGTACGATAATGCAACAAAAGACAGTCTTTTTCTTTTGAATGAGACATTTTCAACAACCTCTTTTGAAGAAGGCTTTTTCATTGCCAAGGACTGTATAAAGGCAATATTACAAAAGGGAATCCGGACCATTTACAACACTCATATGCACAAGCTTGCTTATGACATAGATGAAATAAATGCAGATGCATCTAAGTTCAAGGCAGCATCCCTTATTGTACTAAATCAGGGTAGTGAGCGTTCATACTCCATTAAAGTTGCGCCACCTGAGGGAATGTCCTATGCAAATGACATCGCCAAAAGATACGGTGTGACATTTGATATGCTGACAGAGGGGAAATGAAATGCTATTTAATTTTATTTTAATAGCATATTAACATAAAGTTCATGCTAATTTGTTACAATATGTTTGCTATAATGATAACAAATCTACCCATCAATGGCTTTTTGAAGCAAAAAAAGGATGTGATAAATTGGCACGTAACGTAAAGCGTTTATGCGTAAATTGTGGAAGAGAATTCACTGCAAAGAAGGGAAAGTATGCGTTTTGTTCTCTTAGTTGCAAAAAGATGTATGGCAATTCTGTGACTTTCAGGTGCCGTACCTGCAGAAATGTGTCCTGCAAAGTCAGAAATAATGATCTGATAAATTCTCCGCCTGATTGTGAAAATTTGGCAAATAAGAATAGGGTGAAGTAACACGAAATGTGTTAAGATGTTTAGAGAGAAGTTGTGTAATAACAACTTCTTTCGTTTTTTTCTGGTAGAAAGCGCGAAAATAAGTGGCTTTCAGTCTGCTTGATGTTTTGGGAAGTAAATGTATGAAAAAAGTAATGACAGTTTTGCCAATAATTCTGGTAATTGCGGTGTTTGCGGTATTTTGGGGCGTTAGTGTAAACACAAGAAATGATAGTGATCCTGATGATAATAGTCTTGTGGTGGTTTCGCCCAATCCTATTGAATTTATGACTCCTCTTATGCAGGAGTTTGAGAATGAGACAGGAATATCTGTGAATCTCATCAGCTGTGGTACAACCGATGCGATAGAGAAGATTACTACAGATGAGGATGTGGATGTATTATGGGGCGGATCACTTCTTGCAGTAGGTTCATATAAAGATTATTTCTTTTCATATAAGACTCTGAACAGGGCGATTTTCAAGGAACAGTTTAAGACTGTGGAAGGAGAATTCACCTGTTTTTCTGATGTTCCAAGCGTTATTATAGTAAATTCGGATATTATCGGGGATATTAAGGTGGAAGGGTACGATGATCTGCTGAACCCTCTTCTTAAGGGGCAGATTGCTTATGCAAATCCGCTTAAATCCTCATCTGCATTTGAACATCTTGTAAACATGCTGTATGCCATGGGAAAAGGGGATCCCGAAAATGGTTGGGATTACGTAAAAAAACTGATCAATAACCTTGATGGAAAACTGCTTGATAACTCATCTGAAGTGTATTACGGTGTGGCAGATGGGAAATTCAAGGTGGGACTTACCTTTGAAGAAGCAGCTGTTACTATGATAAAAAAGGATAAGCATATCCGTATAGTCTATATGGACGAGGGAGTTCTTTCAACGCCAGATGGCATTTATATCAGCAAAAAATCAAAAAGAATATCCAATGCGGAGAGATTTGTGGATTTTCTGACATCAAAGGATGCGCAGCTTTATATGGCAAGTGATCTTGGGAGACGTTCCGTAAGAAAGGATGTGGAAGGCTCAAAGCTTGTCATTTCCAGTGATGAAATTCCGTACATAGGAACGGATAAATTTCGCGTTATGAATAGCAAGAATAAGTGGATTGAGAAGTTCCTTCAAAGATTTGAGGAGGTGAATCCATGAACAGAGATCCTCAGTCTTTCCAGGAGAATATACGTAGAACTTTCATAAGATTTTCAATTGTTCCAATAGCCATAATTGTGTCAGTTGCGCTCTTTTTGTTTGTCTTTTCATGGTCTATTTTTACCACCTCTTACAATAAGCAGGGAAACAGGCAGGTTGCAGGCGAGATAACAAGGATACTGAATATTTATTATGAGCTTTTGGGCGATGTTTCTGATGTTTTGGAAAAAGACCTTGCTGAGAAAAATGAAACGGTTTCAAGTGATGAGATTTTTTCAAAGCTATATGACAGAACGGCTGAGTTTAGTGATATCGGAAATTTGATAATACTTTCAGCCTCTCATGAAGCTCTTTTCACAAGTAAGGATTATGTTCCCAAATTTCTTACGGATGAAAACTACGCGAATTGGGGAGTTTGGAACAAGATAAATAAGTATAAGAGCCAGGTATCGTTTGTTTTGTACGAAAAGGCGTTGTATGCAGTAAAAGGTGTATATGAGAAGAATAGTTTGAGATATGCGATTTGCTACATTGTGCCCGGTGAAGTTATCTCAAATGCTGCAGGTAGCCAGAGCAGATTTTTGATAATTACTGATAAAAATGGCTTTGTTTATGCCAGCAACACAAAAAAGCTCCAGGATAATTATGGCCAGATCATAAAAGAATTTGATGAAAACAATGGATTTGTAAAATACAATGGAACGCTTTTTTATGCGTATAAGACCGTTACGGACAAAGGAATTGTGGTTTATACAATAAGTGATATCGGAAAGAGCGTGGAACTTATATTGGCGCTTATAATCATCATAGCAATTATTTTTATAGGGATTTCACTTATTACGATCAGAAGCACTGCCGGAAGCTCTGAGCGTTACACCAAGGATATCAGGAAAATAGAAGATGCGTTTGAAGAAGTTCAGAATGGCAATCTGGACGCAACTCTTAATATTGACAGCAGCACAGAGTTTAAGATTATCGGAAACGATTTTAACGAGATGCTAAAAGGTCTTAAGGAGCAGATAGAAAAGAATAATGAGCTTGCTGAACATGCTGCTTTTTCCCAGGTTAAGCAGCTGGAGAGTCAGTTTAATCCGCATTTTCTTTTTAACACCCTTGACAATATCCGTTTCATGGCCAAGATTGATGCTGCCGCCGCTGATAAGATGATCGTTTCTCTGTCAGGTCTTTTACGATATAGCATAAGGGAAATGAAAGAAGAGGTAACAGTTAGAGAGGATCTTGATAACCTCCAGTATTACCTTAATATTTTGCAGATAAGATTTAATAAGCGATTTGCGTATGTGATAGATGTTTACGAGGATATAATGGATTTTCTGATTCCTAAATTATTGCTTCAGCCACTTCTTGAGAATGCCATCAAATATGGCTTTAATGGGCAGGAAAAACTGTCAGTTCATATCAGAGGTTATCAGATGCAGGAGAAGCTAATTTTTGTCTGTGAGGATGATGGCGCCGGAATTGAGGAGAACAGGTTAAAAGAAATACAGAACAATCTTCAGAATGAGGACAATACTTCAAATCATTATGGTTTGTACAATATTCATCGCCGTATAAGACTGATGTACAAGGGTGACTACGGTCTTGATATAGCGAGTGCTCAGGGGCAGGGCACAACTGTGAGGATTATCATTCCGAGGCATTGACATGAACAGAAGTAAGATTTAATATAAATAGTATACAATTAAATTGTGCAAATGCGCAACAACCATTTATGAGGACCTACTTATGGACAAAGAACTTATTTTTCATAAACCATCATTTGATGATGCCGCTAAATTGGCGCAGATTTATGCGCTTCGTAATAACAAGACCTGTGATAGCACAGTTTTGGATACTTATATATGGAAAGATTTATATCATACAGAAATCTATATGGAAGATGAAGCTGCGCTTATTCTGATGAGAGATGATAAGGGATATTTTGCGGCTATGCCATATTGCAGCGAGGATAAACTGCCGGAATACTTTGAATTGTTAAGAAAGTATTTTCATGAGAAATTGAACTGTCCTCTAAGGATAGACCTTGCTGATGAAGAAGGGCTAAGTGTACTGGGATTATTTGATGACCCTGCGTTTGTCGTTGAGGAAGAAACTGATCTGAAGGATTATCTGTATGATGCGGATGAGCTTAAAAATCTTCCCGGGAAAAAATTCCAGAAAAAGAGAAATCTCATAAACAAATTCATGAAAGAATATGAAGGCAGATGGGAATACAAGACGCTGTGCTGTGTTGATGAGTATTTTCTTGAGGAGTTCATGCAAAAATGGGTTGATATCAGGCTTTCAGAGGGCGTAGACAGCAAAGATACCCTTATTGTGGAGAAAGACGGAGTGATTGAAATGCTCCGCAACTGCGATAAGGTGACTTTCAGGATCGGAGGTCTTTTTATAGATGAGAAACTGGAGGCCTTTACAATCGGTTCCTATAACAGCCGCGAGAAGATGGCAGTTATCAGTATAGAAAAGGGAAATTCAGATATTCCCGGAATATATCAGGTAATCAATCAGCAATTTCTTTTACATTCATACGAAGATGCGAAAATTGTAAACCGTGAAGATGACATGGGACTAGAGGGACTTCGTAAGGCAAAAGAAAGCTACAATCCAATAGGTTTTGCAAGAAAATACAGGGTATATGAGAAATGATCACAGAGTATGCGGAAAAAGAAAATACAAGAAAGCTTTATGAAGAGGCTTTTGAGGATTCGAAAGAATTTGTGGACTATTATTATAGCGATAAGTGCTTAGATAATCGCATGATAGTAAGTGTGGAGAACGGTGAAATCATATCTATGCTTCACCTTAACCCATATTTGGTCAACCTGTGCGGAACCAGGGTTTTGAGCTATTATGTCGTCGCTGTTGCTACAAGGAAAGACCATCGCCACGAAGGATACATGACCAGAGTATTTGAAAAAACCTTTGAAATCCTAAGAAAAGAGCATGTTCCGTTTGTTTTTCTTATGCCTGTGGATGAAGCGATTTATTCCTGGATGGGCTTTGAAACAGTATGTGATTTTACCATGAACAGGATTCCTGATTACGATAAGATCAGAAATGAATATGACATCTTTTGCATAAGAGATGAGGCGTATATCAGAAGAATGAACATTGAGGATGAACTCAGACTTCTGGACAAAGGAGAAGTTTTACCGGATACTCCTGTGATCATGGCCAAGATTACCGATATCGTTTCATTTAACGCTGCAACCGGCAGCTCTTTTTTCGATGAGAAAGATGCGTTAAAATGGATGAAGGAAAAGAAAATCTACATTTGTGAAGAAGTGTGAGAAAGTAAATTCTAAACGGCGACAAGATATTGATGGGGGAATTTTGCAGTAACGTATGTACAGAGTGTTGATTGTTGAGGATGAAGACATCATAAGAAAAGGTATTGCCTATACCATGGACTGGCCGGGGATGGGATGCAGCATTGTCGGCGAAGCGGCAAACGGGCAGGAAGGCATTGATAAGATAGCAGAACTGTCGCCTGATATCGTAATGGCGGATATTATGATGCCGGTGATGGATGGCATCGAAATGATAAGAACTGCTAAAAGTAGCGAGGATATGCCGGCTTTTAAGTCAATCATTCTTACTAGCTATGCCGATTTTGAATATGCCAAAAAGGCAATCGACCTTGATGTTTCAGCGTATCTTATGAAGCCTGTTGACGAGGAAGAACTAAAAAAGGCTGTTGCAAAGATTACTACTGAGCTTGAGAAAGAACGTAAACTGGAGAAAATATCCGAGAATAATGCTATGGCAGGTAATATGCCTACTGCATTTATAAAAACTGATAAAGAAAACGACTATGTTCAGCATATCCTGGATTATACCAAGGAGCATTATGCGGATAAGATAAGTATAGAGGCTTTTTCTGAGGAATTGGGTGTTTCTGCCAGTTATCTTTCACGTAAATTCAAGGAATCAACGGGAACGAGTTTTCTTGATTTTCTCAACAAATACCGTGTTCAGCAGGCAGTGAGACTTCTGGAAACAGGGAAATATAAAGTCTATGAAGTTTCCGATATGACAGGTTTTACCGATTACAAACACTTTAATACTGTGTTTAAAAGATATACAAATGTGTCGCCATCGGAGTTTCTTAAATTAAACGGATGATGCATAAATTCAGTATTTTGTCGATTGTTTAAACTAATCCATGCTGAATTCATTGCGGTTTTTATAAAAATTGAGTTGACAGTAATTATGGCTCTTTGTTAGAAGCATCGTAATAACATAAGAAAAGCGTTGACGGAAAGAGTAGTTTGTGATGAATCATCCAGAGAGAATGACATTTGGTGGAAGTCATTTATGAGGACTGCAGGCGAAAACCATTCCTGAGCTGTAACGCCCAATTTT
Source organism: Butyrivibrio sp. YAB3001 (assembly GCF_900112195.1). Lineage (GTDB taxonomy): Bacteria > Bacillota > Clostridia > Lachnospirales > Lachnospiraceae > Butyrivibrio. Next base: position 789,631 of record NZ_FOKR01000002.1, on the reverse strand, counting down.
AGTAAGCGTTACCGTAGGCCTGCGTTAAAGGATAGGATTTGTTGGAATCTGAAGTAAAAAGTTAAGGTGGAACCGTGCGTACTGCACCCTTAAGATCAGTAGATCTTTTGGGTGCTTTTTGTTTCCTTAGAAAAGCAAAACAAAACACGTTTTCTTATGTTGTTGCCAAACATTAAACATTCAAAAAAATGAAAGGAGCAACACATTATGAAAGTATTACAAAACAATCAGCAGGTAATTGATTTATCTTTTGACAGCAAAGAGGGAAAGAAGGCATTTTGGCATACGAGCGCACATGTCCTTGCACAGGCTGTAAAGAGACTTTATCCCAATGCAAAATGCGCTATTGGCCCTGCAATTGAAAACGGATTTTATTATGATTTTGAGTTCGATGTTCCCTTTAACGAAGAGAATCTTAAAGCTGTGGAAGATGAAATGAGAAAGATTGTAAAAGAGTCATTATCTCTTTCTGTATATGAAGTATCAAGAAAAGAGGCTCTTTTATACATGGAAGAAAACGGGGAACCATATAAGCTTGAGATGATAAAAGAACTTCCCAAGGGAGAGAAGATTTCTTTTTACAGACAGGGAGATTATGCAGAGTTTTGCGTCGGTCCGCACATTGCAAATGTCAGCGCAATCAAGGCAATTAAGCTTTTATCAGTTGCCGGCGCCTACTGGCGAGGGGATGAATACAACAAGATGCTTACGAGGATATACGGAATCTCTTTTCCCAAGGCATCATTGATGGAAGAATACCTTCACCAGTTAGAAGAAGCCAAGGCAAGAGACCATAGGAAGCTGGGAAAAGAACTTGAGCTCTTTGCAATCATGGATGAAGGGCCGGGACTGCCATTTTATTTTCCTAAGGGACTTGTGTTAAAAAATCAGCTGATCGACTATTGGAGAAAAATACATCTTCGTGAAGGATATCAGGAAATATCAACGCCAATAATGCTTATGAAATCTCTTTGGGAGAAGTCGGGACACTGGGATCACTACAGAGATAACATGTACGTAACGAGCGTTGATGATATGGACTACGCAATTAAGCCTATGAATTGCCCGGGCGGAATGTTGGTGTATAAGTCAAAGTCGCATTCCTACAGGGAATTCCCTATAAGGGTAGGTGAACTTGGAATAGTTCACAGAGCGGAGAAATCAGGAACGCTCCACGGCCTGATGCGAGCAAGATGCTTTACGCAGGATGATGCTCATATTTTCATGAGAGAAGATCAGGTCAGGCAAGAGATACAGGGGGTTATAAGACTTATCGATGAGGTGTATTCCAGATTTGGATTCCCCTATGAGATTGAGCTATCAACGAGGCCGGAAAATTCTATAGGAAGTGACGACGATTGGGAACTTGCCATCAATTCTCTTAAGGAAGCCGTTGAGGAAATGGGAAAGCCCTATACGATCAATGAAGGAGATGGTGCTTTTTATGGGCCAAAGCTGGACTTCCATGTAAAGGATTCCATAGGCAGAACGTGGCAGTGCGGAACGATACAGCTTGATTTCCAGCTTCCTCAGCGGTTTGATCTTGACTATGTTGGAGAAGATGGGGAAAGACATCGCCCAATCATGCTCCACAGGGTGGTATTTGGCTCAATAGACCGATTTATCGGTATTTTGATAGAGCATTATGCAGGGAAGTTTCCGGTGTGGCTTTCTCCGGTACAGGTAAAGATTCTGCCGGTGTCAGATAAGTTTTTGGATTATTCAAAAGAAATAGAGAAGGCCTTGAGAGCTAAGGACATCCGTGTTGAGCTTGATGACCGCAATGAGAAGCTTGGCTACAAGATTCGCGAGGCAAGAATGGATAAGGTTCCCTATATGCTTGTCATCGGAGAAAAAGAAGAACAGGGAAAAGTTGTATCTGTCAGAGCTCGTGATGCTGAGCCGGATAAGGCAGATTTAGGGCAGATGGCGATAGATGAATTCGTAAGACTGGTTGAATAAAGAGCTGTATAGATGTGATATTATAAGGCATATGTTTACTGTTTTCGGTACAGTAAACATATGTCGTATATTTTGTGATAAGCAGAATATGACGATGAGGGAACAGAAAATGAAGATTTTGAATTTGCATCTGGATAAGAATGCATTTCATTGCAGGCTGCAGGGATAAAAGCGGTGTGCTGCAAAGTGTTATCTGGGCCACAGAATCCATTGATGAGGACAGGGGGGCTACATGCGAACACGTGAAGAGGCTTTGGCTTTTGGCTTATCATTTGAATATACCTATCAAGAGGCTCCGTTTCATGATCCAAACTGGCAACTGATAAGAGTTATGCCCAGCAAGAAGGCCTTCTTATGGACATATGAAAAGGATGGGCAAATCTGTCTGAATCTAAAATGTGCCCCGGAATGGAGAGATTTATGGAGAAATACATATAAATCCGTGCAGCCTGCTTATCATCAGAATAAAGAGCACTGGAATACAGTTATCCTGGACGGTTCCATCCCTGACGAAGATATTAAAAGGATGATAGCAGAAAGCTATGACCTGGTTACAGACTCTCCAACCAGGCGCATATACGAAGCAGTTAAAAGAATCCCCAAAGGAAAAGTAGCAACTTATGCTCAGGTAGCGAAGATGGCTGGAAATCCAAGGATGTGCAGGGCGGTAGGGAATGCTTTGCATAAGAACCCGGATTTTGAAAATGTGCCATGTTACCGGGTTGTAAATTCAAAGGGAGAACTTGCCGGAGAATATGCTTTTGGAGGAGCATGGGCCCAGAAAGAATTATTAGAAGCAGATGGAATAGAAGTTGTTGACGGTAAAGTTGATCTTTCAAAATATGGGATCAAGACAGAGTAGGAGACAGAAATGTTGAATAATGTGGAAGATTATTTCTGAAAGGTAGGCGTGTTGCTGCCTAAACTGTAATCGAGTAGTTCAGAAATTCGGATAATAAAACAGAAATATAGGTATAGATAAAATGCCAATTGCTTTATCATTTTTCTATCAGATGTGTGTGATGGAGGAATGAGCTACACTGCAGCCTACTTCCAGGAGTCGGGGCAGGAGCTCAGAAATGTGCAGTTCTCGGACGAGCAGGATGATTTTCTTGGTCTATAATATAAGAGAGACTGACTGTTTCGAACAGCGTTGAGAGGAAGTCTCTCTTAAATTATAGATCTTAGAAAATCACCGCGCAGACGAACACAAACTTTTCTGAATCCTGCCCCGGCGACTGGAACTGGACGCAGCGTGGCCATCCACCTCATACGTTCATTTTGAAAGGAGAGGAAAAATGAGAAAGAAATTGGCATTAGTTTTAGCAGGTTTGTTGACATTAGGTGTCGTAGGATGCGGCAGTTCATCTGAACAGGCTGCAACAAGTACACCGGCAGCAGACACTCAGACAGAGACAACAACTGAGGCAAAGACAGAAGAAAAAGCAGCTGAAGACACAGCAGCACCCGCTGAGGCAGCAGGCGGTCTTGATGAACTCATTGAAGCAGCAAAGGCAGACGGAGAACTTATTGTATACGGTTCCTGCGAAGAAGAATACCTTGCAGCAGCTTGCGAGAACTTTGAAAAGTTGTATGGAATCAAAGTTCAGTATCAGCGCCTTTCAACAGGAGAAGTACAGAGTAAGATCGAGGAGGAAAATGGTAATCCATCAGGGGATGTTTGGTTCGGCGGCACAACCGATCCTTACAATGTAGCAGCTGGAGAAGGACTTCTTGAAGCGTATGAAGCACAGAATGCAAGTCACCTCCTCAGCGATATGTATCGTGATGCAGATGGTTACTGGTATGGTATTTATAAAGGAATCCTTGGATTCATGGTAAACAAGGATGAGCTTTCCCGTATGGGAATTGATGAGCCTGCAGACTGGAAAGATCTTCTTGATGAGAAGTACAAAGGACTCATCTGGCTTTCAAACTACAACACAGCAGGAACAGCAAAGCTTGTAGTAAACACAATGATCCAGAAGTACGGCCATGACGAAGGAATACAGTATCTTGTTGATCTTGATAAGAACATCGAAGTTTACACAAAGTCAGGTTCCGGTCCATCTAAGAACGTTGGAACAGGTGAGTGTATCGTAGGTATCGGTTTCTTACATGATGGAATCACACAGATCGTTGATAATGGTTATGGCAACATCGACCTCGTAATCCCTTCTTCAGGAACATCTTTCGAAGTAGGCGCAACAGCAATCTTCAAGGGATGCGCACATCCTAATGCAGCTAAGCTTTGGATTGAGTATGCACTTAGCCCTGACTGCGTAGAACTTGCAGCAGATAACGGTTCCTATCAGTTCCTGGTTCTTGACAATGCTAAGCAGCCTGAAGTAGCAGCTCAGTTTGGTCTTGATCCTGAAAACGTTATGAAGTATGACTTTGCAGATGCAAAAGAAAATACTACAAAGTATGTTGAAGAAGTTATGACAGCACTCGGAAGCGCAGCTGACGATCGTTTCAAGACAGAATAATAGTATTAAAAATAAGGAGCGGGTGTTCGCATCCGCTCCTTAATAAATGGAGGATTTCATTATGGCAAAAAGTCAGAGTGCCAGCCTGGACAGAAAAAAGCTCTTGGGCGATCCTATAATGGTTACGACAATTGTGCTTTTGATCGTTTTTTTGACGATATTTATTCTTTATCCATTGGCAATACTATTGGTAGATAGTTTTGTTACGGATTCAGGGGTTACACTGGATATATTTAAGAGGGTTATGGCTCTTTCCAATTTCAGAAGAGCAATTACAAATACATTAAAAGTAGGTTTTCTGGTAGGTATTGCATCAGCGCTTATCGGTCTTTTATTTGCCTACGTAGAAGTTTATGTTAAGTTACGCACAAGATTTATGGAGGGACTTTTTAAGGTTGTTTCCATGCTTCCTGTTGTTTCTCCACCTTTCGTTCTTTCACTTTCAATGATCATGCTTTTCGGAAAAGCAGGTATCATCACCAGATTTCTTTTACATATTTATGATAATAGCGTATACGGCTTCTGGGGCATCGCTATCGTACAGACACTGACCTTTTTCCCAGTATGCTATATGATGTTAAAAGGTCTTTTGAAAAATATTGATCCATCCCTTGAGGAAGCAGCGAGAGATATGGGCGCTTCCAGATTCAAGGTTTTCATGACTGTGACATTACCATTGATTCTGCCGGGACTTGGAAATGCTTTCCTTGTTACATTCATTGAATCAATTGCAGACTTTGCAAACCCAATGATCATCGGCGGTTCATATGATACTTTGGCAACAACTATATATCTTCAGATTACAGGAGCTTATGATAAAGAGGGCGCAGCAGCAATGGCTGTAGTTCTTTTGGCAATAACCCTTGTAATGTTCGTTGTGCAGAAATATTATCTCGAGGCAAAAAGTACAGCGACTCTTTCAGGTAAGGCATCAAGAGAGCGTATGCTTATCACCGACAAGAGCGTTACAATCCCGCTTACGATTTTGTGCTCAGCACTGGCAATTTTCGTTATTGTAATGTACATCTGCGTTCCCTTTGGAGCTATGTTTAAGACCTGGGGATACGATTTCCACCTTACCTTCAAGTGGTTTGGACTTGTATTTACCAAGTATAAGGGACTTAAAGCCTTCAAGGACAGCTTTATTTTGTCACTGATATCAGCACCTATTACAGCTCTTTTATCAATGATCATCTCTTACCTTGTTGTAAAAAGAAAATTCAAGGCAAAAGGCTTTATTGAAGCGGTGTCAATGCTTGCTATGGCAGTTCCCGGAACAGTTCTTGGTATCGGATATATAAGAGGCTTCTCTGGCGGCATTTTTGGTTCAGGAATTCTTCAGGGACTTTACGGAACAGGAGCTATCCTCGTTATCGTATTCATAGTTCGAAGCCTTCCTACCGGTACAAGAAGTGGTATTTCAGCTCTCAGACAGATCGATAAGAGCATTGAGGAATCAGCTTATGACATGGGAGCGGACAGCTTTAAGGTGTTCATGACAGTAACACTTCCACTTATCAAGGACAGCTTCCTTTCCGGTTTTGTAACATCATTTGTTCGAAGCATTACTGCGATAAGCGCGATAATTCTTCTTGTTACTCCATCGTACCTTCTTATCACGGTTCAGATAAACGAGTTTGCGGAAAAAGGTTCTTATGGAATAGCCTGTGCATTTGCATCAATTTTGATACTTATCACATACAGTTCTGTTCTTATCATGAACCTTATCATCAAGCGATTTGGAACCAGTAAAAAGATTGAAGTAGAAGAATAAAAAAGGAGATATTTACAATGGCAAAAGAGAAAAAAGGTGTTCGCCTTGAGCACATTTCTAAAATATATAAAGACCCAAAGACAGGAAAAGATTTTTACGCAGTAAAAGATGCTAATCTTGAAATTGAACCGGGTAGTTTTGTTACACTTCTTGGTCCTTCAGGATGCGGAAAGACAACTACACTTAGAATGATCGCAGGCTTTGAAAGCCCGGATGAAGGTGAGATTTATCTTGGCAATGAGCCTATAAATGCCCTTACACCTAATAAACGTGATACAGCAATGGTTTTCCAGAGCTATGCGCTTCTTCCACATTACAATATTTTTGATAATGTTGCTTATGGCCTTAAGCTCCGTAAAATGGACAAAGCAGTAATTAAGGAAAAGGTTACTGATATTTTAAAGCTTGTTGGACTTGAGGGTATGGAAAACAGAATGACAAACCAGCTCTCAGGTGGTCAGCAGCAGAGAGTTGCTCTGGCAAGAGCGCTTGTCATTGAGCCCGGAGTTCTTTTGTTTGATGAGCCTTTGTCAAACCTTGATGCCAAGCTCAGAGTTTCTATGAGAACTGAAATAAGAAGAATTCAGCAGGAAGCCGGAATTACAGCTATTTATGTAACACATGATCAGAGTGAGGCGATGGCAATTTCAGACAAAGTCATCATTATGAAGGGCGGACTTGTTGAGCAGATTTCTACTCCACAGGAAGCCTACTATTATCCAAACAACAAGTTTGTTGCAGACTTTATCGGAGAGGCAAACTTCCTTGAAGGAACAGTTAAGGCACAGGATGTTGTTGAGATTGACGGAGCTGATGTTAAATGCGCGACAGGAACAATGCAGGCAGGTTCAAAGTGCAGCATCGTTTTAAGACCTGAGGGAGCATTCCTTGGAGATACTGGTGCAATCAAGGGACAGGTAAGACACTCATGCTTCATGGGAGCATATCAGGACTACCATGTTCAGGTTGCTGATACCCTTGTGAAGATTCAGGAGTATAATCCTAAAAACAAGAAAATATATAGTGTAGGAGACGAAGTTTATCTTAATTTCGAAGAAAATACACTCTATGCACTGTAATATTTGGACTTTCAAGGAGGATGAATGGAAATACTTGAATTTTTAGAAGGAACTTCGGATGTGGCAGTTGCCATAAGACTTGCAATTGCGATGCTGTTTGGAAGTCTCGTAGGATGGGAGAGAGTTGTAAAAAGACATAGCGCCGGGATAAAGACGTTTGCACTGGTGAGCCTTGGATCAGCGGTTGCTACAGCTCTTAATGTCTATCTTGCAATGCTTCCCGGACTATCTGCGGATGTAAGCCGTATTCCGGCAGGCGTTGTAAGTGGAATTGGCTTTCTTGGCGCAGGAACAATCCTTGTCACAGGAAGACAGCAGATAAAAGGCCTGACCACAGCAGCATCCCTTTGGGTAACATCCTGCATGGGCATGGCAATCGGTGGCGGTTATCTTATAGTTGGAATCGCATGTTTTGTCCTTATCATGCTTGCTAATGTGGTCCTTATAAATCTTAGTAAGGTTGTTGAAGAAAACAGCAAATATATCAGCGTCTATGTGGAAGTCAACAAAAACGGCGGAGCCAAGAAAATATCCAAGTGGATAGCCGAGCAGGGCTACACCGTCAGCAGTATGACCAAGAGCAAAGAAAAAACGCTGCAATCTTCAGATGCAGCGCTTATAATCGATATAGACTTTGATAAAAATCGTTCGCATAAAGAAATGCTTGATATGATCTCAGAGCTTGAATATGTAAGCTATGTTGAAGAAATTTAGTACAACCTCGCCAAAATACATGTACTAAAATCATCCAAGCAGTTCGAGCAGTTCTTCCCTCGTAAGGGATGGATTGCTGAGATTTCCGGAATTAAGGAGCTGGTCCGCCAGTTCCTTTTTCTTATTTTGTAAAAGAATAATTCTCTCCTCAATGGTGTTCTGCATTATCAGTCTGTAAACAGTCACCACATTCTTTTGACCGATGCGGTGAGCTCTGTCTGTAGCCTGATTTTCGACAGCTATATTCCACCAGTGGTCATAGTGGATTACTATATCGGCAGCAGTTAGATTAAGACCTGTTCCGCCGGCTTTAAGCGAGATGCAGAATACAGGTGTGTCATCTTCCTGGAATGCGTCAACCATTTTTATACGGTCTTCTTTTTTGGTGGCGCCTGTGAGCAGGTAATATCTAATGGAAGCGCTCTTTAGGAGCTTGGTCAGTCTCTCAAGCATTGAGGTGAACTGAGAGAAAATAAGAACCTTGTGACCGCTTTCAGAAGCGCTCTTTATCATTTCTATGCAAAGATCAGCCTTTGCACTGCCACCGCTGTAGTTTTCATATATAAGTCCGGGATCACAACAAAGCTGTCTAAGCCTTGTGAGTTCTGATAGTATCATGATTCTGTCCCGACCAAATTCTTCATCGTTTTTGGAATCAACCAAAAGCTTAACTCTCTGAAGGTGCGCTTTATACAATTCTTCCTGTTCTTTTGCCATCGGGGCATAAATATTTTCTTCAAGTTTATCGGGAAGGTCTTTTAGTACATCTTTTTTAAGACGCCTTAAGATAAAGGGCGCTATCATTTTCTTTAAGTGGTCGAGAGCATCTGTATCACCGTCAATTACAGCGGGAGATTCGATTGTGTCTCTGAAATGCTTATATGTGAAAAGATATCCCGGGAGCATGTAGTCAAATATACTCCATAATTCGCTAAGCCTGTTTTCGATAGGAGTTCCGGTGAGCGCAACTTTAAAAGGGGCAGTGATTGATTTTACAGCTTTTGCAATCTGCGTTGTAGGATTCTTGATAAACTGTGCCTCATCGATTATCTGGCAATCAAAGGAAAGCGCTTTATATAACGATATATCTCTTCGCAAAAGGTCATAGGAAGTGATGATAACATCGGTGTCATTGTTTAAATCTTCTTTGATGATATTTTCCCTGTCAGCTTTACTGCCTACTACCAGAAGGCATTTAAGTGACGGAGTAAATCTGTGGATTTCATGTTCCCAGTTATAGACAAGTGAAGCAGGGCAGATGATGATGGAACATTTGCCTTTTTCGTTCTTATGTATAGCCTCTTCCTTTAGACTAAGAAGGAGAGAGAGTACCTGCAGGGTCTTGCCAAGACCCATGTCGTCAGCAAGAATCCCTCCAAAGCCGTTGTGCTTTAAGGTTCTAAGCCACAGGAAACCATCCTTTTGATAGTCTCTAAGAACAGCAGAAAGAGAAGCAGGAACTTCGTAAAGCTTATCTTCGCAAGTGGCAAAAGAGTTTAAAAGGTCGCTGACTTCTTCGCTTTTTGTTATCTTTGATCTATCATTTCCAAAGTGGTTTTTCATAAGATCATTTATGAAAAGAGCTCTGTACTTTGGAAGAGAAACATTTCCGGCGAGGATATCTTTTGAAGTAAGGCCAAGCCCTTCTTTTAGAGCAAAAAGAAAATCCATTTCTTTTGCCTTGAGGTCAATTACTTCGCCGTTTTTTAGCCTGTAATATTTCTTTTTACGCTGATAACGATTTAAAATATCGCTTAATTCAGTCGGAGTGATATCAGTTGGTACGAGCGATAGTTCCAAAAGGTCCGATACAACAGAAAGACCTAAGTTGACAACAGGAGCATTTGATATTCTGACAGATTTTATCGCATCTGAAAGATATACGTCTCCTAAATTTGAAATGACCGGAATATCATTGGATATGAATGAGTAAAGTTTATCGTCATTGATATCATCTGCTTTTATCAGAAGAAGACCTTTTTCGGCATCTATGCTCTCGAAGTATTGGCTGACTGCCTTTGCTATTGTATATTCCTGAGAATAATTACGTTTAATAGACAGCTCGTTATCATTTGCATGCCCCCCGTTATCTGTGTTTGAGGGGCGTCCAAGAGAGTTGTTGAATAAATGTATTGTTGTTTCGTCTGATTCATCTTCATGATAAACAGCCTGAATATCACAAGATATTGTGACGGAATCAGGCATATCAATATATATTTTAAAAGTTGGATGATCTGGCGAGTATTTGGCAGGATAAAAGCCATCACTGCTTACATTAAAGTATTCTTCCAGTATCGGATACAGTCCGGAGGAGAAGATTGGAAGATCCTTATTTGCTACGAATAATTCATTCTCTGTTCTTCTTGCTGATAAGAATTTGAGAAAAGGAATAACTGATTCGCAGTCTTTTCTTGGAATTACGTGGAGCTTGCGCCTTCTTTCAAAATATACATTGGAATATCCTTCGAACATGGTAAAAGAACTTGCTTCAAAGGTTATGCCATTGGCGCTTTTTTCGATATGAAGATCGATAGGCGGAAAAACAGGTGCTATGTCTACAAGACGTTCTTCTTTGTATCTTGCTCTAAAGTCGGAATTAAGGAAATAAACCTTATCAACGGAATTAAAGAATTCATCTATCTCGCGTCCTGAAAGCTCCAGCTGCTTGTTGTGACCTTTGCTATATGTAGTAAGTTCATCGCTAAGCTGTCTTCCTCTGAAATAGTCCATGAGGAAGGAGATGATTCTTTGAGCATTTTCAGTGAAGGCTGAATAATCATGGGTGAATTCCAGATGCTTTCCGTAGCTTACGATCTCGTGCTCTTTGATGGCAATAAGCAGTTCAGCAATGTCACGCAGAACATAATTGTGACCGCTTATACCTGAGCATATATGAAAAGACAATGTTAATTTATCATGATTTAATATAACATGAGGTTCCAGATCGACAAAGGAAGCCTTTTTATATAGGAATGGACTTTCACTTTCAGGAGCATAATCCTTAAGGAGTTTCTTGGTCTCAAAAGAGGTGTAGTGAAAATCTTTCTGAACATCGGAAATAAACCGTCTTCCAGAGGCGGTTATATAGCTGTTCCCTAAATTTAGATTTTGATTGTTTTGTATTTTTTTGTCCATACAAATAATTTTACCATATCTTTGCAATATACGGAAAAAAGAACTTTTTTTGACATTGACACTTAATTCTGCATTTTGTAAAATAATAACGCATGCTTTTAAATGTTTTTTTCTTATGTTTATATATAGATCATGAACAGATCATGATGGGAGGTTAGTGATGTCCAGGAAAGCTACGATTACTCAGAAAGAAATTGTCAATGCGGCGTTTAAGATAACCAAAAAGGAAGGCTTTGAGCAGATTACATCCAGAAAACTGGCTGCGGCAGCAGGGTGTTCTACACAGCCGATCTTTCGTATCTATGAAAACATGGATGGATTAAAGAAAGATGTCTATGATAAGGCGGCAGCTTATTATGAGGATTATTATAACGATTTTAATAAGACTCATGATACGCCGTTTGTGGATCTGGGGCTTGCGTATATCGGTTTTGCCCAGAAATATCCTCACTTATTCAGACTTCTTTTTATATCAGGACAGGAGCCGGGTTCAAGAACTATGTATGATCTTGTGAATGGTTCAAATGAGAACGTAGTTCATGAGATCAATAAGGCAATGGCAAATGGCGCAGGTAACGCGCAGCAGTTGTTTATGCAGATGTGGATATTTATTCACGGCGCAGGCTGCATGGCTGTTACAGGAGATTATGATCTTGATGAGGCGGCTTCTGTTGACATGTTGACAGCAGCGTATAAGGCTTTTAGTATTGTCTAAGGCGGGTAGGGGTAGATGCGGTTTGAAGAAAACGTTGATGTTATCACCAGGATAAATGAATGTTATTCAAGGATGAGTAAGGGGAAAAAATCCATTGCCACATATATCTGCGACCATTATGAGCAAGCGGTGTTCATGACGGCAGCAGAGCTTGGCAAGATAGTCGGTATGAGTGAATCGACGGTGGTACGTTTTGCCATGAGCCTTGGATATGATGGTTACCCTGCTTTTCAGAAAGCATTGTCAGTCTGGGTGAGCGACAAGTTTGGCTCAGTAGAGAAGGTGGGAAGGAAATTCGGTAGAAGCAGCGAAGGAGAGATTCTTTCTGCAATCCTGAAGTCCGACATATCAAATATTGAGCATACCATAAACAGCATTGACGTTGCTGCGTTTAAAACAGCAGTGGATATCATTTTAAAGGCACGCACGGTCTATATTGTGGGGATAAGATCCTGTGAACCTCTGGCTGACTTTTTGCACTTTTATCTGAATATAATCAGAGGCAATAACGTTCTTATCAGAACGACAAGTGTCAGTGAAATGTTTGAACAGATGATAAGAATCGGAGATAGAGATGCGATTGTCGGCATCAGTTTTCCCAGGTATTCAATGCGTACACTTAAATGCATGGAATTTGCCAATGACAGAAACGCAAAAGTAATAACCATTACAGATTCTGTCCACTCACCGATGAATCTTTATTCGTCCTGTAACCTTTTGGCAAAAAGTGAGATGGCGTCTATCGTTGATTCACTGGTCGCTCCGCTTAGCGTGATAAACGCTCTGGTTGTTGCGTTATGTATGAAAAAACCGCAGGAAGTTAAGGCAGACCTCAAGATGCTGGAAGAAGCCTGGAATAATTATCAGGTTTATTTAAATGATGAAATAGATTTTGCGTCGGATGCACCTATGATCGGTTATCCCCTCGCAAATAAAAAGGAAAGTATTTAATGAAGAAAATTGCAGTAATAGGCTGCGGCGCAGCCGGTATGATGGCGGCGCTTGCTGCTGCAGAGAGCAGTAGTAGCGTCACTATTTTTGAAAAGAATTCCAAACCGGGAAAAAAGATTTATATAACAGGCAAGGGAAGATGTAATGTGACAAATGCCTGCAGTGTGGAGGACTTCTTTTCATATGTAAAAAGAAATCCAAGATTTTTGTACAGCGCAATTTATGATTTTGATAATACAGCTGTCATGGATTTTTTTGAAAAAAATGGATGCCATTTGAAGACAGAGAGGGGAGACAGAGTTTTTCCTGTTTCCGACCATTCTTCAGATATTATAAATACGCTCTACAGAGCAGTTACCAAAGCCGGAGTTAACGTGCTTTTTAATACAACGGTTTATTCTGTTGAAAGTATGGGCGGCAAAGTGAGCGCTGTTGTTTATGAAAATGACGGTGAGCCTGTGACAAGAGAAGAGTTTGACAGTGTTATCGTGTGCACAGGAGGCGTTTCCTATCCTTCAACAGGTTCCACGGGCGATGGCTATAAATTTGCAAAAGAATTAGGACACACGGTTGTTACACCGCTTCCTTCACTGGTTCCCTTCGAGACAAAGGAGAGCTGGTGCAAGGATTTGCAAGGGCTTTCACTTAGGAATGTTGGGCTGAAGCTATTCCTGGAAAAAAATGACGATGCCCAGAAAAAGACAGATGAAACAAAGAACAAAAAGAAAAAGTCAAAGCCTGTCTATGAAGGCTTTGGTGAGATGCTGTTTACTCATTTTGGCATTAGCGGGCCACTGGTTCTGACAGCAAGCTGCCATTATGAAAAGAATATGCAGGGAAAGGTTTTTATCGACTTAAAACCTGCGCTTACGGAAGAACAGCTTGATAAACGTGTTTTGCGGGATTTTGAGGAAGGGCTTAACAAATCATTTAAAAATATTTTGGGAGGTCTTTTCCCATCAAAACTCATTCCGGTTATGATAGAATTATCCGGGATTGATCCTGAGAAAAAAGTTAATGAGGTTACAAGGGAAGAGCGAAGCAATTTTGTGAAGCTTATCAAAAATCTTCCTCTTACAATTACAGGAACCAGGAGCTTTAACGAGGCAATTATTACAAGAGGCGGAGTGAGCGTTAAAGAGATCAATCCGTCCACTATGGAATCCAAGCTGGTTGAAGGACTCTATTTTGCCGGTGAAGTAATTGATGTGGATACAGAAACCGGTGGCTTTAATCTTCAGGTTGCGTGGTCAACAGGGCATCTTGCGGGAGTGAGTGCAAGTGCGGCATTTTAAATGAACCGGACCATTTCTATCAATTTGAACATAGGCTTTGTTGTCGTCAATTGTTGTAGCAAATACTCATGATTGATGACAATCTGATATAACGAATAATTATTGATTAAAATATGTATATAAACGAATAATTATACAAATTCTACAAGAGGAGATTTTTATGGGAAACATCGCGATCGACGGACCTGCAGGAGCAGGAAAGAGCACAATAGCCAAAATGGTGGCAAAGGAGCTGGGCTTTATATATGTAGATACAGGCGCAATGTATAGAGCAATGGCACTTTTTATGATAAAGAGCGGAATAAGCACGGACAAGACAGAAGAAATCAGCGCAACCTGCAAAGATGCAGATATTACAATAAAATATGAAAACGGCGAGCAGGTGGTTTATCTGAATGGAGAAAATGTCAACGGTCAGATCAGAACAGAGGAAGTAGGTAATATGGCTTCAGTAAGCAGTGCTAATCCTGATGTCAGAAAAAAACTTGTTGAGCTTCAGCAGAAACTGGCAAAGACTACAGATGTTGTAATGGATGGTAGAGACATCGGAACTGTTGTCTTGCCGGATGCAGCACTCAAGGTATATCTTACAGCAAGTTCAAAGGTGAGAGCGGAAAGACGTTTTAAGGAACTTACTGCAAAGGGCGTGGAATGTGATATTGATGTTATCGAGAAGGATATAATTGATAGAGATTACAGAGACATGCACAGGGAGTTTTCTCCTTTGAAACAGGCTGATGACGCGATTTTAGTTGATTCTTCAGACATGACAATCGATGAGGTTGCAAAAAAAATTATTGAGTTGTACAAAACAGTGTGATTAAATATTAATATAATGGAGTTAAAATGGAAGTATTAGTAGCAGAGCATGCTGGCTTTTGCTTTGGAGTAACCAAGGCTGTGGACACAGTTTATGAGCAGATTGAGTCCGGCAATACGATGAATATTTATACATATGGCCCGATTATTCATAATGAAACTGTTGTTTCCGACCTGGAGAAAAAGGGTGTTAGAGTCATTGAAAATGCTGATGACTTGCAAAAGCTTATAGCTGAAAAAGAAAAAAATTCAGAGGGCGGCGATTTACAGGGAACAATTGTTATCAGATCGCATGGAGTTACAAAAGAAGTTCAAAAACTTATCGAGGAAACCGGACTTGAGATCATAGATGCGACTTGTCCTTTTGTAAAAAGAATTCACAAGGTTGTAGCAGAAGAAAGTTCCATAGGGAAAAGTATCATAGTTGTTGGCAGTGCCAATCACCCCGAAGTTGAAGGAATTGTCAGCTATGTTACAGGTCCTGTGTATGTTATAGACAGTCCGGAAAAAGCCCGTGAATTTAATGAAAGCAGGGAACTGGAATATACAGTTGTCGCTCAGACTACATTTAACAGGAAGAAATTTCAAGAAACCGTTGAAATCTTCAAAAATATTGGTTACAATATTAATATTGTGAATACAATATGCAATGCTACTGATGAACGTCAGACAGAAGCTGAAGATATAGCATCCAAAGCGGATGTTATGATAGTGATTGGTGGCGCACACAGTTCCAATTCCAGGAAACTCTATGAAATCTGCAAGGAAAAGTGTGCAGAAACATATTTTATTCAGACCCTAGAGGACTTGCATTTAAATC
The DNA here is from genome assembly GCF_900112195.1 of Butyrivibrio sp. YAB3001. Lineage (GTDB taxonomy): Bacteria > Bacillota > Clostridia > Lachnospirales > Lachnospiraceae > Butyrivibrio. The sequence goes on along the minus strand of NZ_FOKR01000002.1, from coordinate 773,878 downwards.
TAACCGGAAATGTAAAGCTCGTAGGGATTACCGCAGGGGCGTCGACCCCAAAGAACATTATTGAGGAGGTTCAGAATTATGTCAGAACAAACTTTTGAACAGATGCTTAACGAATCGTTCAAAACAATTCACACAGGGGAGGTTGTTGAGGGAACTGTTATTGACGTTAAGCCTGACGAGATAATCCTCAACATCGGCTATAAGTCCGATGGAGTTCTTACAAAGAACGAATACAGTAACGACAATAGTATTGACCTTACAACCGCCGTAAAGGTTGGAGATAAGATGGACGTCAAGGTTCTTAAGACCAATGATGCAGACGGCCAGGTTATTCTTTCATACAAGAGACTTGCTCTTGACAGAGGAAATAAGAGAATTGAAGAAGCTTTCAATAACAAGGAAGTTCTTACAGCTAAGGTTGTTCAGGTTCTTGAGGGCGGTCTTACAGTAGTTGTTGATGAAGTAAGAATATTCATTCCGGCTAGCCTTGTTTCTGATAGCTATGAGAAAGATCTTTCCAAGTATCAGGATCAGGAAATCCAGTTCGTTGTAACTGAGTACAATCCTAAGAGAAGAAGATATATCGGCAACAGAAAGATGCTTGTTTCAGCTGAGAAGGCAGAAGCAGCTAAGAAGCTCTTTGATACAATCAAAGCAGGCGATGTTGTTGATGGCGTAGTTAAGAATGTAACAGATTTCGGTGCATTCATTGATCTTGGCGGAGCAGATGGTCTTCTTCACATTTCAGAGATGAGCTGGGGACGTGTTGAGAGTCCTAAGAAGGTATTCAAGATTGGTGATACAGTTAAGGTTCTTGTTAAGTCAATTGACGGAAGCAAGATTGCTCTTTCAAGAAAATTCGATGATGAGAATCCTTGGAAGGATGCTACAGAGAAGTATGCTGTAGGCAATATCGTTAAGGGTAAAGTTGCAAGGATGACAGATTTCGGCGCATTCGTGGAACTTGAGCCTGGTATCGATGCACTTCTTCATGTTTCTCAGATTGCTAAAGAGCATGTTGAGAAGCCAGCTGATGTACTTAAGGTAGGTCAGGAAGTTGAAGCTAAGATCGTTGATTTCAACGAAGATGAAAAGAAGATTTCTCTTTCAATCAAGGCTATGTTCGCTCCTGAGAAGGACGAGAACGCAGCTGAGGAAGCTGGAGATGTAGTATCTGTAGATATCGACAAGGTTATCGCAGAGCAGGAATAAGATAAAGATGGGTTAATAGCTGCCATACCGTTTGGTATGACAGCTATTTTTACGTTGAAGTGTTTATAATTATTTAATTTTACATACAATTATCCCTATTTTAAAATATAAGTGAGGCTTGTGGGTTTTTTTACAGAAATATTTTTAGGAGGGATAAGCATTCATGGAATACGATTACGAGTGGTTTAAAAAAGGAATTTATGATCTGACCAAGATAGACCTTAATGCATATAAAGAAAAACAGATGAAGAGAAGAATCGATACTCTTATCGGTAAGTATGAGGTTAAGGGGTACGATGGATTTCTTGCGTTGATTAAAAAGGACAGAGAGGCGCTTGATTCATTTGTTACTTATCTTACAATTAACGTGTCGGAATTCTTTAGAAATAAGGATCAGTGGAATCTTATGGATAAAGAAATGGTTCCGGAACTTATTAGTAAGTTTGGCAAAAACCTTAAGATCTGGAGTGCTGCATGTTCTACCGGTGATGAGCCATATACAATTGTAATGATGCTCTCTAAGCACCTTCCTCTTAATCAGATAAATGTGTATGCAACAGACCTTGATGCAGTAGTTCTTGCAAAAGCAAAGGCTGCTATTTACGACAAGAAAGAAGTTGCAGGCGTTCCTGATGAATTTAAAAAGAAATATTTCACAGAGACAGAAGATGGCAGAATGAAAGTCTCCAGCGAGATTACATCCCGTGTAACTTTCAAGCAGGCGGATCTTTTAAGAGATCCATATCCAAAGGACTGCCACCTTATCGTCTGCAGAAACGTGCTTATTTACTTTACTGAAGAAGCCAAAGATGATATTTTCAGAAAGTATTATGCAAACCTTGCTCCCGGAGGAATTCTTTTCATCGGCAGTACAGAGCAGATCGTAAACTACAAAGATATCGGATTTGTTCGTAAGAACTCGTTCTATTACGAAAAACCTAAGGCATAAAGGAGTTATTCCCTATACTTCAAGAATGTGCGCAATCACATGTGAAGCATAAAGACTCATTGCAAAACGGCTCTTTTTCACGTTTTCGTTGAGATCAAAAAAGAAACATTTATCCTTATAGTCTTCTTTAAAGAAGGGCGTAAATACAAGATCCCATTCTTGTAGATACTGTCCTTCTTTTTTTGTGTAGCAGTTTTCTGCTGTGGCTTTTTCTCTGAAAGCTTTATCTACAAAAGATGCAATGGATTTATGAATTGCCATGTCTTCTTTTGGGAGATAATAATAGTCTTTATAATTGGAATAATAGTATTTCAATTCTTTTTCGAACATTGGCACTCGAAGAGAGGCTTCATCCCCCTCTGCCTTAAAAAAACAACCATCCAGATTCCTGGAAAGAGGAGCGGGTAAGGGAACAGAAAGAGAAAGCTTCATATATACTTCTTTTTTTTGCTCGCCGTTAAAATCTTTATAATAGTTTGCCTGGACTTTTCTGGCTCTTACAGGAAGCAAAATATCAAAATCACTGTCATTTATCGGTTCATCTGTTCTTACTGATGTGTTTGGCATGTTTCTGAATAAGTTGAAAAATGACTGAAACTCCAGCATTTTAAGAAGTGTGAACATACCTTTTACATCTTCGGTGTTGTGCAAAAGAAGGAGGCGCAAAGACTCTGGATCTTTGTCTTCAACATACTTCTGATAGACGGGAATGAGTTTACCACCATCATATTCGTCTTCTCTGTTTATTCCTAAGAACAATTCAATTGTCTTTTGCTTGCAGTCGGAAAGCCCAAGAAGTTTTTTATAGGGAGAAATCTGCTTATAGATATCAAAAGACTGCAAGGCATCAAAAGGAGAATCCATGCCATTTCTGGTGTATTTTTCTGTCATATAGGGTATGTCAAAACGATTGCCGTTGAAGGTGATTATATGTCTGAATTCTTTGCAGAGGTGACTGAAGCTTGCAAGAAGCTCACCTTCATGTTCAGGACTTTCAGCAAAGAACTGTGATACGTGCCAGGTCTGCCCTTGATAATAGGCAGTGCCTATAAGATAAAGATTTGAACTTCTGGCCGAGAGACCTGTGGTTTCTATGTCAAAAAAGAGCATATGCTCTATGTTGCACCCTATCATTTCGGCCAATGAATTTATAATGTGATTTTCTGGCAATTTGAATTCTTCACTTGATTTGATCATAACAATTCGCTTTCGTCATGCATTTTTATCATTAATTATGCCAAAAATACGGATTATGGCAATAACAAAAATATTATATCAGAAAATAATTGAGAAAATTAACTTTTTTACATACAAAAAGTATTGAATATATAGAATTTTTGCACAAAAATAGTTATACTAATTATGTTGGGGTACAGTTACTGATAATCACGGTATACGCATTTTTTTATCATGGTTTCAGAAACTAATTTCATCTTCTCAAATGTTCTTTTTGGGAATATTTTTCAAAAAAAATCGAAAGAAGGGTAGGAAATGGCAAGAGGTACGTTCGCGGGCGGTATCCATCCATATGAAGGCAAAGAGTTGTCTAAGGATAAGCCCATAAAATCAGTGCTACCAAAAGGGGAATTGGTTTATCCATTATCCCAGCACATTGGTGCGCCGGCAAAAGCTATCGTAGCAGTTGGTGATCATGTTCTTACTGGCCAGAAGATTGCAGAAGCAGGTGGCTTTGTTTCGGCAAACATCTTTGCAACTGTTTCAGGTACAGTCAAGGCGATTGAGAAGCGCAGACTTACAACAGGCGCAATGTGCGAAAGTATTATCGTAGAAAATGATGAAAAATATGATGAGGTAGAGTTTAAGCCGCTAAAGCCATACGAGGAAATGACTCCTGAGGATAAGATAGCAGCTGTCCGTGAGGCCGGAGTTGTAGGTATGGGTGGAGCGGGTTTCCCTACTGCGGTCAAATTTTCACCCAAGGAACCTGACAAGATTGATTATGTTATCGCAAACTGCTCTGAGTGTGAGCCTTATCTTACTTCTGACTACAGACGTATGATCGAGGAACCGGAGCTCCTTTTAGAAGGTCTTAAGATTGCGGTAAGTATTTTCCCTAATGCGAGAGGAATACTGGCTATTGAGGACAATAAGCCTGATGCTATCGCTAAGTTCAAAGAACTTACTAAAGATGAAGATAAAATTAGTGTAAAAGAGGTCAAGACCAAGTATCCTGAAGGTGCAGAAAGAATGCTTATCTATGCCTGCACAGGACGTGAGATCAACTCTTCAATGCTTCCTGCTGATGCCGGATGTATCGTGGATAACGTTGATACTCTTTGTGCTGTCTGCAGAGCTGTCAAGGAAGGCAGACCTCTTATGGAACGTATTGTTACCATAACCGGTGACTGCATTGCTGATCCGAGAAACTACAAAGTCAGGATCGGAACAAATTATAAAGAGCTTATAGATGATGCGGGCGGATTCATCACAGAACCGGCCAAGATTATTTCAGGCGGTCCTATGATGGGCTTTGCCATGTTTGATCTTGATGTGCCGACTACAAAGACTGCATCTGCTATTACCTGTTTTTCAAAGGATGCGGTTTCAGAGATGGAGCCAAGTGCCTGCATAAATTGCGCAAGATGTGTGGAGGTATGTCCTGAAAGACTTATTCCTAAGAATCTTGCAGATGCTGTTGAACATAATGATGAAAAGACATTCCTTAACATGTACGGAATGGAATGTTGTGAGTGTGGATGCTGCAGCTATATATGTCCTGCAAGGCGTCAGCTGACTCAGCTCATCAAGGGTATGAGAAAAATACAGCTTGGCAAGAGGAAAAAGTGAGGGGAGGATTAGCTTAGAATGAGTGAACTAAAAAGAGTGTCGTCCAATCCACATGTAAGATCCAAGACCACTACATCTAACATTATGATGTGGGTAATAATAGCTCTTTTGCCCACTACCGGTTTTGGTATTTACAATTTTGGCATTGACGCATTGATAATAATTTTACTTTCTGTGGCTTCATGTGTGCTTTCAGAATTCCTTTATGAAAAAGCACTTCATAAGCCGGTAACTATCAAGGATCTGTCAGCAGTTGTAACCGGACTTCTTCTGGCGTTAAACCTTCCATCAACAGTACCGTGGTGGATTCCAATCTTGGGCGGTGTTTTTGCCATCATCATGGTCAAGCAGTTGTTTGGCGGTCTTGGTCAGAACTTTATGAACCCTGCATTGGGCGGAAGATGCTTTCTGGTAATTTCTTTCCCGGCGCTAATGACAAATTTTGTTACAGATACCTATACAGGCGCTACACCTCTTGCTAACTTAAAGAATGGCGTAGAGGTCAATGTAATGGATATGCTCATTGGTAAAACTGCAGGTACGATTGGTGAGACATCAATGCTCTGCATAGCAATCGGTGCGATGATTCTTTTTGCAGTTGGTGTTATTGATTACGTTATCCCATTTACCTATATTATTACTTTTGCTCTGTTTGTAGCATTCTTTGGCGGATATGGATTTAACTGGTCATACATTTCAGCTCATGTGGCCGGTGGCGGACTTATGCTTGGCGCATTCTTCATGGCTACTGACTATGTAACTTGTCCGATCACTACAAGGGGAAGATTTATCTTCGGATTACTGCTAGGTCTTTTGACAGGAATATTCCGAGTATTTGGAGCAAATGCAGAGGGAGTATCTTTTGCGATTGTAATCAGTAATCTTCTTGTACCGCTTATTGAGAAGTTTACAATTCCGAGAGCCTTTGGAATAAAGAAAACGGCAAAGAAGGAGGCGAAAAAAGCATGAACGATACAAAGAGCATGATAAAAAACGCCCTTATTCTTTTTGCTATAACGTTAGTTGCAGGCGTGCTTTTGGGACTTGTTTATCAGGTTACAAAAGAACCTATAGCATATCAGGAAAAACTTGCACAGGATAAGGCAAATCAGTCAGTTTTTGCTTCTGCGCAGACTTTTGAAGACGGGACAATTGATGAAAGTAAGGTTACTGAAGCTATAGCGGCTCATCCGGGGGTAACTATAGAGAGTGTAAAAAATGCACTTGATGCTTCAGGAAATTTACTTGGTTATGTTATTCAGGTTAAGTCAAAAGGATATGGCGACTTTATTCAGTACACTGTTGGAATAACCAACGATGGAAATGTAAATGGTATTTCAATCATCAAGATTGCTGAGACACCCGGACTTGGAATGAATGCTGAGAAAGTGCTTGTTCCACAGTTTGTCGATAAGGTAGCTTCATTATTTGAAGTAGTTAAAAATGGACAGTTATCAGATGCAAGCAGCCAGATAGAAGCTATCTCCGGCGCAACAATCACATCCAGAGCTGTTACAGAGGGCGTAAATGCAGCAGTTACATATTTTGACAATGCTTTGAAAGGAGGTCAGTGATGAGCACAGAAGCTAAAAAAGGAGCTTTGGGCTTTAAGCAGGATACTCCGGCTGAACGATTTTTTAACGGACTTGTTGCTGAAAACCCCACTCTTGTTCTAATGATCGGTATGTGTCCTACTCTGGCTGTTACTTCTTCAGCAATTAATGGTCTTGGAATGGGACTTGCCACTACTTTTGTTCTGGCACTTAGTAATGCAGTTATTTCAGCTCTTAGAAAGACAATTCCTTCAACTGTAAGAATTCCGTCTTTTATAGTAGTTATTGCATCTTTCGTTACTTTGGTTGAGCTTCTTATGAAGGCTTATGTGCCTGCACTTAACAATGCTCTTGGAGTATATATTCCTCTTATCGTTGTTAACTGTATCATCTTCGGAAGAGCAGAAGCATATGCCAGCAAGCATGGAATTGTTCCATCGTTTTTTGATGGAATAGGAATGGGTATTGGTTTTACCTGCGCAATCACAGTTATTGGTCTTATTCGTGAATTTATCGGTGGCGGAACAGCTTTTGATGTGCAGATTCTTGGCGAAGGAACCGTTGTTCCGGGACCTGTGGGAGCATTCCTTTCAGGATATCAGCCAATCAGCATTTTCATTCAGCAGGCAGGAGCGTTCTTTGTACTTGCATTCCTAATTGCCATAATGAATAAGATCAAGGCCAATATGGCAGCCAAGGGAAAAGATACTTCCAAGTTCCAGCAGGGCTGCTGCAGCTCAGCTGAGGAAGCAGCAGCTGACAAGATCAGAGCTGAGAAAAAAGGAAAGGGGGCTGAATAATTATGGAAACAATTTTAAGTCTTGTATCACTTATGATAACGGCCTCATTGGTAAGTAACGTCGTACTTAGCCAGTTCCTTGGCCTTTGTCCTTTCCTTGGAGTATCAAAAAAGACAGATACTGCGCTTGGAATGGGCGGTGCATGTATATTTGTAATTACGCTTGCATCACTGGTATGTAGCATAATTTATAAATTTATCCTTGATCCACTAGATCTTTCTTACCTTAAGACAATAGTATTTATCCTTGTAATAGCAATGCTGGTTCAGTTCGTTGAAATGATATTAAAGAAGTACATCGTATCTTTATATCAGGCACTTGGTGTATACCTTCCGCTTATAACAACAAACTGCGCAGTTCTTGGTGTTGCTCTTAACAATGTCACAGATGGATACACTATTCTTGAGAGTGTTGTTTGTGGTTTCTCAACAGCAGTGGGATTCACAATTGCTATTGTTATTCTGGCAGGTCTTCGAGAGAAGATGGAGTACAACGACATACCTGCACCTTTCAAGGGAATGCCGCTTGTACTTCTTACATCCGGGCTTATGGCTATCGCATTTACAGGGTTCTCAGCCCTTAAGTGAGTGATATAGGTCTTCAAAGTCAGATTACTGCATGCTTGCATGCAATGTAATTTGACCTTGAAGACCGAACATACATGAGGAAGTAGGACGAAAAGTCCGGATTCCGAATGTATGTAGGAATTACGGGAACGAAGTGGAGTAATTCCGTATATTACGGGGTAAGTAGATGGCACGGATTAAATAAAAAAGGAGATTAGAGATGATTAGTGGAATAATCATTGCGACCTGTGTCGTAGCAGGAGTCGGGATTGTAATCGGTATAATCCTTGGCATTGCAGACATGAAGTTGCATGTTGATGTAGATGAAAAAGAAGCCGCTATATTAGAAGCTCTTCCCGGGAATAACTGTGGCGGATGTGGATATCCCGGGTGTTCAGGATGTGCAGCAGCAATTGCAAAAGGTGAGGCTGCGGTCAATCAATGTCCTGTAGGAGGAGCACCTGTTGCAGCAACTATTTCCGGCATAATGGGAGTAGAGGCAGGAGAATCAACAAGGATGGTTGCATACGTACACTGTGCAGGTGATTGCGAGAAGGCACAGCAGCAGTACGAGTACAACGGAGCGCCTGATTGTCGTTTGCAGACTCAGGCTCCCGGTGGCGGTTCCAAGACCTGCTCGTATGGTTGTCTTGGAGGCGGCAGCTGCGTATCTGTTTGCCAGTTTGATGCAATCCATGTTGTTAACGGTGTTGCAGTAGTTGATAAGGAAGAATGTAAAGCATGTGGCAAGTGCATAGATATCTGTCCTCGTCATCTGATTGACCTTATTCCTTACGAGGCAAAAGAGGCTGTGACCTGTAAGTCTCAGGATATGGGAAAACTGGTCAATGGCTATTGCAAAGTTGGTTGTATTGCCTGCCATATTTGTGAAAAGAATTGTCCTGCAGGGGCAATTACAGTAGAAAACAATGTGGCGCACATAGATCAGGAAAAGTGCACTCACTGCGGAACCTGCGTAGAGAAGTGCCCGAAGAAAGCAATTAAGGCTGTATAAGAATCAACATAAACGTACCGGTGCAATTAGGGATACTAATTCGCCGGTACTTTTTGTGGGATGGCTGTATGGCCGTTTTTTAGGCAAAGTTTAGAAATGCTTGTGTTCGTCTGCGCGGTGATTTTCTAAAATTCATAATACAAGGGTGGCCTCATCTCAGCGCTGTTCGAAGCACTCGGCCACCCTTGTATTTTTCATTTTGAAAATCATCCTGCTCGTCCGAGAACTGCACATTTCTAAAGCTTTGCCTAATGAACGGCGGCGTTACCGTTCAGACAGAAAATGATTCATGAGTGAGCGCATGCGAGTGAACAATAACTCTTTTCCCGATACAAAACGGAAAATCAATCTGAGTGAGATAAAGATAAATGAGATGTTATGTGATATAATATGGATACATAAGAAAGTTTTGGTAAGGAGCATGTTCCAAATTGGTCTTCTCCTATCAGTTCAGTTGGGAGAGTAAAGATGGCAAGTAACATGCAAAAAATGTCTAGCTATAAAAGCCAGATTGAAAAATATGGAACTCCAATTTCTAAAGAAGTTTATTCTGAACTTGCTTTGTATGCGGAAAAGAATCATGTTTTTATTTCTGGTTTTAAAGATTTTGTAGGAGACATAGAAGTAATTAAGCAAGTAATTGATGACATTGTTGTAATAGCAAAGGACTTTCCACTTATTATATCTGGAAAGACTGCCATAGAATTAAATCTTGATTATGATATGGGGACAGATTTCGCAACTACGAAGAATAGACATATAATTCATTTGAATGCGGTATACTATTCAGATTTGAATATTCTTAATGCGGATTATATTGAAGGTGTTGCGGAGAGACGTTTCGTTAGTAATACTGATTGGCATTCAGTGATCAAGCACGAAGTTGGACATGTAGTTGCAAACATATACAGGTTAAAACCTATGGAGATAGCTAAAGATGTTTTGAAGATGAATCGTGAAATCCAAGTTCTTGAATATCTTACAGATGAGTTATCTCTTTATTCTACTGAATTAGAAGATGGAAGAGAGATAATTTCTGAAGCTTTTTCTGGTTATTATGGTAAAGCAGGTAATGAATTTGCCGATAAATATGTAAATAGATGTATTCAAATCACAAGAGAAGGAGGTACAAGATAATGAAGTCTTATAGTGAAGCAATGTATTGGAAAACTAATAAGAAGTGGTATAAGGCGAATTATGAAACTAATAGCTATGAGCTCACTAAGCTTGCGCCACCTCGTGCGATTGATAGCTTTAGGCTTTACTTAAAAGAAAATAAGAAGCTTGAGGCAACAAAGTAAAAAATGTTTTAGAATTTATGTCAAAAAATTAAGCCAGAGGGATTGATTTCCTTTCTGGCTTTTTTATTTTTCGCCCGAGAACTGATTTTTCTACATTTTTACCATATATGCAGTTGGTATCTTATCTGTTACTCATTGCTAATTTCATCCTAGATGTTAATTGAACAATAATGTATAATTATTAAGCATGTGCAAATAGGAATGTTCTTTGTACATGATGAGTAGAACGATATTTACATTATAAAGTGGATTTACATATGAAGAAGATAATTAATAAAAACGATCTTATATTGATTGGAGTATTGCTGGTTGGCGCGATACTGATTGCAGGGGCTTTATTTATGACACGAAAGCAGGGTAAGACTGTGGTTGTCAGTGTTGATAGTAAAGAAGTTGCATCTTTTCCCTTGGATAAGGATGTGGAATATGAGATAAAAGGATACGAAGGTGGGAGAAATGTTCTCGTGATAAAAGATGGCATAGCCTATATGTCGGATGCCAGCTGCCCGGATCATCTGTGTATGCACATGGGGCAGATAAAAGATGCCGGACAGTCGATCATTTGTCTTCCAAATCGTGTTGTTATTGAAATTAAAGGGGGAAAGCCTGATCAGGAAGAGTACGATACATTATCGTCCTGAGAAAACTTGAGTATGAGAACAAAGAAGATTTCATTATATGGCGTTTTTATAGCACTGGCATTTATTCTAAGCTATATAGAAATGCAGATTCCCGCATTTGTTGCAATTCCCGGCATGAAACTAGGACTTACAAATCTGGTTGTGCTCATGGTGCTTTATCTTTTTGATGATAAAAGTGCTATGTTTATCAATATAGTCAGGATAATCATCGTGGCAATTTTGTTTGGAAATGCAATGAGTTTTGCATTTTCAATCGTAGGTGGAATGCTTAGCACGATCATGATGATCTTTTTAAAAAGAACTAAGAAATTCAGTACGATCGGAGTCAGCGCTGCAGGAGGAATAACACATAATATAGGGCAGATAATTACTGCAATGATAGTTCTTGGAACTAAGGCTATCGCGTGGTACTTGCCTGTGTTATGGGTGACCGGTATTTTCAGCGGTGTAGTAATTGGACTTATTGGCGCGCTTGTTTATGATAAATTATCAGTGATAATCAGGCAGTGAGTTACAAAAATGAGTAATAGATAAATAGGTACAGTAGTAAGTGCTTACATCTATGAAGCCTAATTGGAGTGAATGTGCAAATTAATTATCAGAATGAACTGCAATAAAGTGAATAGAAACGATAAAGAACGGAGGCAGAAATGGCAGAAGCAGTAAAAAGAAGAAACGAAATACCTAATGAATTAAAGTGGGATACAACACTTATATTTAAGACAAAAGAGGAAATGCTCAAAGCACTGGATGAATGCAAGGCTCTTGCAAATGAGATTATTGATAATTACAAGGGGAAGCTTTCAAATGCAGGCGCTATTTGTGATTGTCTTGTGAAGTATGAAAAGCTTTATATAATGATCGATCAGATCAGTTCCTATACATCGCTCAATGTTTCTGTTGATTACACAGATGCAGAGAATAAGAAGATCAATGCTGTTGTTACAAATACATATATTAAGATTTTAAGCGATCTTTCTTTTATCGAAAGTGAAATAGCAGATGCATCCGAGGAAGTGCTTGCAGAAGCAATAGAAAAATCTACAAATGCTAAAGTGTATCTTGAAGATATTCTGAAATACAAGCCACATAGATTAAGTCCTGAAACAGAGCAGGCTCTGGGAGCATTGTCTGAGACTTTTAGTGCGCCTTACGAGATGTATGAGCAGACAAAGCTTGCGGATATGAGCTTTCCTGATTTTGAAGCTGAGGGACAGTCTCACCCTCTAAGTTACACTCTTTTTGAGGAAAATTATGAGTATATCAAGGATACAGAAGTAAGACGAGCTGCATTCAAGGCTTTTTATGGCAAGCTTCATGATTATATGTATACAACAGCCGCTGAATATGGCACTCATGTGAGAACGGAAAAAAGACTTTCTGAATTAAGACATTTTGACAGTGTAATTGATTATCTTCTTTTTAATCAGAAAGTAACCCGCGAAATGTATGACAGACAGATTGACCTTATTATGGAGAAGCTGGCTCCACATATGCGCAAATATGCTAAGCTCCTTCAGAAGGCAAATAATCTTGAGAAGATGACTTATGCGGACCTTAAGATAACACTGGATCCTGAATATGACCCAAAGGTTACAATAGAGCAGTCTAAGGACTATATTATTGACGGTCTGTCTATTATGGGGCCGGAATATGGAGAGATGTTAAAAGAGGCTTACAGAGACCACTGGATTGATTTTGCACAGAATATTGGAAAATCTACAGGTGGTTTTTGCGCAAGCCCATATGGCAAGCCATCCTTCATTCTTTTATCATGGAATGAGCGCATGAGCGATGTCTTTACTCTTGCACATGAACTTGGACATGCAGGACATTTTTACGCCTGCAACAGAGCACAGAGCCAGTTTGATACAAGGGTTTCCAATTATGTTGTAGAGGCTCCCTCTACCATTAACGAGCTATTGATGGCTGAATATCTTAAAGAAAAGAATAAAGATGACAAGCGCTTCCGAAGATGGGTGCTTGCTGCGCAGATTTCAAATACCTACTACCACAATTTTGTTACACATCTTCTTGAAGCTGCATATCAGAGAGAAGTCTATAAGCTTGTGGATAAGGGAGAGGCAGTTCCTGCTGAAACTCTTAATGAGATTTATCGCGGAGTGCTTGAGAAATTCTGGGGAGATGCTGTGGAGCTTACAGAGGGCTGTGAGCTTACCTGGATGCGTCAGCCTCACTATTATATGGGATTGTATTCATACAGCTACAGCGCAAGCCTTACGATTGCAACTCAGGTTATGAAAAGAATCAGAAATGAAGGTCAGAGCGCAGTGGATGATTGGAAAAAGACTCTTGCAGCAGGAAGCACAGTTGATCCGATTGGGTTTGCAAAAATGGCCGGAGTTGATGTTACAACTGACCATGCGCTTTTGGATACTATTGACTATATCGGAAGCATTATTGATGAAATTGAAAAATTAAGCTGAGAAAATGCTGATAAATCAGTGTTTACATGAGAACTATGTTGAGGGATGAATATGAATTTAAGGAATGTTTATACAACTTTTCCGGGTGGAAAGCATAAAGTACTGACACTTAGCTACGATGACGGAAAGATAGCGGACAGAAGGCTTGTTGCGCTTTTTAATGAATATGGGCTTAAGGGTACTTTTAATGTAAATTCAGGGCTTGAGTGTAAAGAATTCTCAAAGCCTTATGAGGAGAGGATTCCTCTTTCTGAGTATAAAGAGCTCTACAAAGGGCATGAAGTTGCCTGCCATACAGTAATGCACCCTACAATTGCAAGATGTCCAAAGGAACAGATGGTTTTGCAGGTTATTGAGGACAGAAGAAAGCTTGAGGAGGCGCTGGGCGTAACTGTCAGAGGTCTGGCTTATCCCAACGGCTCTTTTAGCGACAATGTTGTTGATGCTTTAAAAGCCTGCGGAATCAGGCACGCAAGGACTGTTTTTTCTACATTGGGCTTTGGAATGCCGGAGGATTATCTGAGATGGAATCCTACATGCAGTCACAAAAGTGAATCTCTATTAAAGTTATCAGAGGATTTCCTTAATCTTCACAAAACACAGTATCTTTATATGATGTATGTGTGGGGACACAGTTATGAATTTGAGATTGATAATAACTGGAATGTGATTGAAGATTTTGCTAAAAAAATGGGCGGAAAAGATGATATCTGGTATGCGACAAATATAGAGATTGTTGATTATCTTGATGCTGCAGACAGACTGCAGGTATCTGTAAATGCTGATTTTGCCTATAATCCAAGTGCTATGAGCGTGTGGATAGAGGTCGATAAAAAGCATATTGAATGTAAACCGGGAGTGATAACTTCTTTTTAAGGTATGTGGAGCCTGTTCGGATAATTCTGAGCAGGCTCTTTTTATAGAATAGTTTATTCTTAGTTTCTTAATTAATCAGTTAAGAAACAGTTAAGAATTTGGCAAGAGACAGGTTAAGACTTATCCGGCCCTTCGCTGTAAAGTATTATCAGAAACGGAACTTAAGCACAAAAAAGAGGGACTGGAAAATGATAAGATTTGTCAAAAACAAAAAAATAATGGTTATCATATCATCAGCTTTAATTGCAGCTCTTGCCATTACAGGTTATTCAGTAAGCACAAATGCAGCAATGTCAGTAAATGCTTATACTGCAGACAAAGGGAGCCTTGAGAGCGATATTGAAGTTAACGGAACTGTGGAAAGTGGAAGAGATAAGGTTTACTACGCAGACATAGATGCAAGGATCGGTAATATCCATATCAAGGAAGGCGATTTTGTCAAAAAGGGTGATATCATCATCTCTTATGACCAGGAAGACCTTGAAAGAATGGAAACTATGACAAATCTTGAGGCAAAGGCAGACCTTGGAAGCTATAACAATTCCATACAGACAGGCAATAGAAATGCTGGATTATACAGTGAAGCAAAGAAAAATCTTGCTGTTTTAGATCAGCAGATCACAGATACTCAGGAAGCTATCACAAGAATTCAGAGCAGCCTTGCAGAGAGAAGAGCTTCTCTTGCAGATTTTGGTGCAAAACTCCAGGTATCACTTATAGATTGGGCGGATAAGCCTGATTCTGAGGAGTATGAAAATCTCCAGAAGCTGGTGCAGACAAATGCCTATGAGCAGCAATATGCAGATGACATCGTGAGCATGGAGCAGGAGCTTAACAGCCTTAATGTGCAGCTTGCAGATCTTAAGGAATACAAGGCTGAAATGACCAGTCAGAAGGCAAGCACTGTGATGAATCTGATGACAGAAGGTGCAAAAGAGCAGCTTGAAGCTGTGAAAGAAGCAAACGATATTTCAAATGAAGAGAAGATAGCTGATTACAATGAGGCAAAAGAGGGAATAAGAGCTGATTTTGAAGGTATCGTAACAGAAGTAAATGTAATTGAAGGAAGCAGCGTCAGCAGAGGAACAAAGCTTTTTACACTTAAATCAACAGCAGATATAATCATCATAAGCAGCGTAAATAAATATGATATAGTGAATATCGAGGTTGGTCAGACAGCTACAGTTAATATAAAAAAGAAGGACTATCAGGGGAAAGTTACAAGAATTGAGAGAATGACAAAAGATTCAGGGACAGGCACAGGAATTGGCGTCGAGATAGCACTGGATGTGCCCGGTGAAGATATAATCCTTGGCCTTGAGGCAAAGTCAAAGATCCATACTTCAGATCTTTCGGAAGTAATTCGCATTCCGCTTGAAGCGCTCAGTGAAGATGAAGAAGGAAGCTATGTTTTTGTTGCTGAAGATGGAAAAGCCGTAAAAGAATTTGTTGAGTGCGGAAGCAGAAATGAAGATATGGTTGAGATAAAAGAAGGACTTTCAGAAGGAAGTCTTGTGGTATGGAAAGAATCTCAGGAATTAACTGACGGAATGGGAGTAAAGGTGAATAAATAATGTTATCAGCAAAAAGTAAACTTTTGGATGTAAAGGATCTTTCCAAGACATTTTCAAATGGTTCAGTTCAGCAGCATGTGTTAAAAAATCTGAATCTATCAATATATAAAGGTGATTTCACTGTCATCATGGGAAATTCCGGTTCGGGGAAGAGTACGCTTTTATATGCACTTTCCGGAATGGACAGACCCAGCATGGGAACCATAACGTATTTTGATGAGGGAAAAGACACTGAAACAGAGATCTCAACTTTTAATAATGATAAGCTTGCGGCATTCAGAAGAGACCATGTAGGTTTTGTTTTTCAGCAAAACTACCTAAATGACAGTATGAGCGCGCTTGACAACGTAATGGTATGTGGACTTTTAAAGCACAACGATAGAAAAGCTCTTGCTCAAAAAGCCAAAATGCTGCTTCACAATGTGGAGATAGAAGAAAATGATTACAGGAAATTTCCTACTCAGCTCTCAGGAGGGCAGCAGCAGAGAATTGCTGTGGTAAGAGGTGTTATAAACAGCCCTGAGGTTCTTTTTGCAGATGAGCCCACAGGGGCTCTTAATTCGCAGAATACTGATAATGTTCTTAATATTCTTTCGAGCTTAAATGATGAGGGCCAGAGCATTGTCATGGTAACGCATACAATTAAGGCAGCAGAAAGAGGTAACAGGATAATCTATCTTTCTGACGGGATAATTAGTGATGAAATAGAGCTCGGACCTTATGTTGGAGATTATATGGATAAGACTAATCCGCATTTGGAGGAAGCCAAAAAGCGCCATCAGCGCCTTAAAAACTTTTTGCAGGATATGGGCTGGTAATCAGGTGATGAATGATTTTTCGAATATTACGTAGGATTGTGGCAACGCATTGGGCGGAACAGTCTGTTACATCATTTTTGACCGTTATATCATTAGTTTTGAGAGGGAAATACCGTGTATAGATTTTTCTTTATAGCAAAGAATAACATAAAAAAGCAAAAAGGTGATATGATCACCTTCTTTATCCTTTCCGCGCTCTCTGCACTTTTTATCTTTATCTGCGCGTCATTTCTTGTGGATACGGGGAAGGTAATTGATACTAATTGTGAAAAGATAAATGCCGCAGATCTTATGGTTCTTGTGGATAATAACGAGGCACTTATTTCAAGGGTTGAAGAAGCGATAAGGGGTAATGTTTATCTAAAGAATTATGAAGAACAGAGCTATTTAGGATGTGGCGCCAAGTACAGGCTTAAAGGAAATAAAAACTTTATCGAGTATCAGTTTTATCTAAGCAGCTATGAGGAAGATTGCACAATTCAGACACTTAGTACAGATGCAACAGGTCTTTCCGGGAACGATGCCATAATCCCGATTTCCCTGAGTACTACCTTTGATATAGGATCAATACTTCAGCTTAAAATTGGCGATAATATGTATGATCTTAAAGTTGCGGCTTTCAACGAGGATAATGTATTTTGTTCTCCGATGAATTTGGGAACCTACAAAGTGTATGTATCTGACAGCCTCTATGAAAAAATCCGATTTGATAATCCAATGACAATTTCAGACTGCAGATATTTAAAAACTCAGCTGACAGATACGGCTAAAAAGAAACATACCGACGTGACTACGATTTCAGATGAGATTAAAGATGAGGTGATGAACTGGCTTGGCGAGTACATAAAGACTCATGCGGGCTCTGATTCCAGCGTGAATTTTATTCCAGCCGAGCTCATGAAAACAGCCTCAATGGTACTGCCTTTTATTTTTGTGGCGCTGACATTTCTTTTTGCAGTGATCATCTGGATAATAGCTATAGTCATAATAAATTTCAGCGTAAAAAACTATATTATGACAAATATGAAAAACACAGCCATCATGGAAGCTTCCGGCTATACAGTGCGTGAACTTGTGCTGATACTTCTTTTCCAGCTCCTTTTGGTTTCGGGGATTGGGGCAATCACAGGAATACTTGCCGGAGCGCTTCTTATAGACAAAATAGCTGTGATAATGCTTATAACACTGGGACTTGAGTGGAATCAGCCGGTCAATTTTGCTATTGGATTTGTTGTTTTTATAAGTATATGCATACTGGTAGGACTTTTGACGGTGGTTCTTGGAAGACAGTACAGCAAGGTAAGTGTTTTATCTGCTCTTAAAGGTGGGATAAATACACACAATTACAAAAAGAACTATTTCTCTTTTGATAAAACGCACTTTTCAATTCCTGTAACTCTTGCGCTCAAAGATACTTTTGGAAAGTTTAAGAATCAGCTTGGAATTATTTTTATCATGATGATCTTGTCAATATCTTCCATAGTTGCATTTGGGCTTATGGATACTTATGGAAGCGAAGCAGGCGTCCTTGAAATGGGTGGTTTTGATGTGTATGATGCTTATTTCTACGGAAGTGAAGCTATGGAAAAGACAGTGGCCGGAATGAGAACTGTTGATAATACACGAAGAGAGATATGGATCAGCGTCAATTATTCCAATAAAAAGAAAAAGCAGGCTCTTTCCACAAGGGCAGTTTCGGATTCATCAACTATCATCGGTGGAGCTGTTATTGAAGGGCGCTGGCCTATGTATCCAAATGAAGTAATGCTTGCGACAAATGCAGCAAAAAGCCTTGAAGTAGAGATGGGTGATGTGGTCACTGTAAAAAATGATATGGCAGATGAAGATTATATAGTATGTGGCATTTGTCAGACTATGAATAGTATGGGATATATGGCATTTATGACTACTGAAGGTTTGTCTAAGGCAACAGCACTGCCTGATTCAATGAATGTCTGCATAAATTTAAAAGAGGGAGTTTCCTTTGCAGAATTTGAGAAAGAGTTCAAGGATGCTTTTCCGGAAATTACCGTATCAGATTATTCTGAGGCAATGAATCAGACTATAGGTCTTGTGAAAAGCAGTATAAATGCCTTTGCGTATTTGATCGCATTTCTTACCATCCTGATCGTAGCATTTGTTGAGTCTCTTATAGTTCGTACCAACATCAATAAGCAGTGGCGCAATTTGGGCGTAAGTAAAGCGCTTGGATTTACTTCACGTCAGCTTATCATTCAGGTTATGCTGTCAAATATGCCGGCAATCCTTATAGGTGTTACCCTGGGGCTCTTGGCATCTCCTTTTCTTGGCAATGAGCTTTTGGTTATCACTATGAAGATATTTGGTTTTAAGAAAACAAATTTTGCTGTAGATCCTTTTTCATATATCCTTACATCGATCATTATCTGCACTGTAGCGCTCTCCACGGCAGCATTTATGGGACGAAGGATTAAGAAACTTGAGCCTGTAAAAATGATTACGGAAGAATGAAGACATTTGTACTGTTCAGATAAAAATGCGCAGATTAGTTATGGTAGCAAGTGAACAGTGATTGACATTATGGTAAAATATAAGCCATATGGAGATGAAAATATGCATTACAACTGCCTAATAGTAGATGATGAGATAGAACTTGCAAAAATGACTGCCGAATACTTCAGAATGTTTGATGTATTGACCATGTATGTGGATAGTGCAGCAGCCTGTTACAGCTTTTTTGATGAGGGCGATACGGCCGATATGGTTCTTCTTGATATAAATCTTGGAGACGGAACGGGATTTGAAGTTTGCAAAAAGCTACGCGAAGATATGCAGCTTCCAATATTGTTTATAAGCGCAAGACAGAGCGATGATGATGTACTTATCGCTCTGTCTATTGGCGGTGATGATTATATTAAAAAGCCCTATAGTCTCTCGGTTCTTTTGGCAAAGGTCAAGGTTAATCTAAAAAGAATTGAGCAGATGAAAAATGCAGCAAATCTCTTTGATACGCCTGCAAATAATAATGCGAAAAGCGCAGACGAGGGCTTTTCAATGAACTATTCCACAATGTCTGTGGTAATAGATGGAAGGAGTATTCCTTTAAAGGCAAAAGAATATGCTCTTTTGGACTGTCTGTACAAGCATCACGACACTATAGTAAAAAAGGAAGTTCTTTTTGACGAGGTGTGGGGAGATACGTTCTTTAGTGACAGTACGCTCAATGTGCATATAAGGAAACTCAGGGAAAAGATTGAAGAAAATCCAAACGATCCTAAGTTTATAAAGACGGTTTGGGGAACAGGATATATTTTGGAACTATCATGAAAAGCTTAAGACAGTTATTTGTTTCTTTTACCATAATAATGGCTATTGCACTGGCTTTCTTTTTCAATCTCAGTAAAAAAGCGGAGTTTGGGAAAAGAGATATTGTATATTACAACGATATTCTTCACAAGGTAGAGCAGGATATTGAAAATGGAATACCGGAAACTGAAGTCGAGGACAAATACTCATGTTATATTGTGATGGCAAGGGAAATCAATGACGCAGAGCTTTCGCAGCTATATTCATCGGGGGCTCTTGTGATGGACCTTGACATAAAAAATGAGTATGTTGGTAAAGTTGCCTGGAATGACAGAGAAGAGAATTTTGACGATGCTGGTAACAGACTTTTAAAAGCGGGGATAGCGCTGTGGCTCTTTGTGCTTTTGGGCGGGTATGTGTTGTTTTGTTATATATACAATAGCTTTATGCGACCTGTTGAAGAACTCAAGGATTTCGCGGCGGATATTGCAAAGGGTGAGCTGGACAAACCGCTTCCCATTCGCAAGAACAATGTGTTTGGCACCTTTGTTGAGGGCTTTGACATAATGAGAGAACAGGTGAAGCTTTCTATCGACAGAGAACGCAGGGCAGAGATTGCAAGAAAAGAACTTATTCAGGGATTAAGCCACGATATAAAGACACCCCTTGCTGTGATAAATGCAACCTGTGAAGTTCTTGAACTAAAGTATTTAAGAAAAGAAAAAGAGCTTTCGGCAGCAGGTTCCAATCCTGAAAGTGAGGCGCAGATAGCAGAATGCAGGGATAATCTTGATAAAGTAAGGATTATTTCCGCAAAATCCCAGAGTGTGAGCGCACTTATGAGCGATGTTATGCATGCAAGTCTTGAGAAAATGGAACAGATTGACATTAATGTATGCGAGGAAAGCACTCTGATTTTGGAGGAAAGGATAAAGAATCTTTCCTGTTTTGGAAATGTTATTTTAGAAAATCACATTTATCCGTGCCTTGTTTATATGGACAGACAGCGCATGGAACAGATTATCGATAATATCATTGGCAATTCTGCAAAGTACGCAGGAACTGATATTTTGGTTTCTTTTTCTGAAACTGAACAAATGCTGATGGGAGATGGCAAAAGCGGAAGTTTCATCAGGATAACAATAAGGGATCATGGTCCGGGTGTGGATAAAGATGACCTTCCTTTGATTGCCGAGAAATATTACAGGGGCAGAAATGCGCAGAGCAAATCTGGATATGGTCTTGGAATGTATCTTTGCAAAAATTATATGAACAAACAGGGCGGCGGTATGGAATATTACAACGACAATGGATTTGTGGTTGAGCTGCTGCTTAGGAAAGTGTAGGTGAGGCGGTTCACATTTTTTTCACAAAAATAGGTCTTGTTTTTCTTTTTGAAATATGTATAATGAATTTTCGTCGGCATTCAGTCGACAAGAATCACGAGAATTCTCTCGATGATTTTCCAACAAATAATTTTATAGTTTGCAAGAGAGCGAAACTATGGATTACCTTTTTCATTTTTTCTGCTTTTTTGCGCAACGAAAAGGAGAAAAGTGGATTAATGAAAAAGAAAGACAAGACAAATAATTCGATCAAGGAGCTTCTGAAAAAGTTAAAGCGACATGACACGAAAGTAGTGGCAGTAGCGGTGGTAATTGCTCTTGCTTTAAGCGCAGGACTGATCTATATCAGCACGCCGATCGTGGCTACCAGTGCAACTGAGGAGTTTGCAGAAAATGAGAAAAAGGCAAATAAGGAAACATCAGATAAATTAAAGGAAATTCATGATTACTTAAATGAGCTTGATAAGACAGTTACAGGAAATAAGGAAAGTCTTAAGACTATAAATGAGATTGCAAGCAGTAGCAGCACTAAGGACACAATAAACAATAATACAGAGAAACTTCACACACAGTCCAAAGAAATCAAGTCTGACACTCAGAAAATCATTGTCGAGACAGAAAAGATCACAACAACGATCAGCGAAAAGGTGACAGAACTTGATGAAAAGCTTACTGAAGTTAAGACAAGCATAAGTGAGACAAATAATAAGATTGAGACACTCACCACAACGATTGACAACGGCTTAAGTGAGAACAGGGAAGCAATTGATAACGGCTTTAAGGAAATAGAAGCTGAACTTGCCAAGATTCAGGAAAGCTTTGAAAAGGCACAGCAGCAGACAAAGGAACTTACAGATAGCCTTGAAAAGAGCATTAAGGAAGGTGACGATTCAATAAATGAAAGTATTGATGAGAAGTCAGAGAAACTTATCGAAACTCTTGAAGCAATGAATAAGAATATGGAGAACTGTAATTCCCAGACTATAAGCGCTTTTAGAGATGATATTTCAGGCCTTCGCAGTGATGTGAACAATCTTTTGTCACAGCTTGATAATAGCGTAAAGAACTCAGAAAATTCAATTCTTGGACGCATCGGGCTTTTAAGTGATGGAATTGATAAATGGTTTAGCAGTACTAATAAGAGCATTGATGATGGATTTACAGGTACTTACAATACCATTAATGAAAAATATGAACTTACAAATAAAAATATGGAAAACTATTTTGTTCAGTCAAATAGCAGTATATTCGAAAAAATC
Source organism: Butyrivibrio sp. YAB3001 (assembly GCF_900112195.1). GTDB lineage: Bacteria > Bacillota > Clostridia > Lachnospirales > Lachnospiraceae > Butyrivibrio. Next base: position 751,428 of record NZ_FOKR01000002.1, on the reverse strand, counting down.
GATAGTTCCAATGCTGATATAAATAATAACATCAGTCAGAGTGCTCAGAATTTAAGCGAGAAGATAGACCAGAAAAGTGCCGGTATAAGTGAGAATATTGATAAGACGGGTGCAGGGCTGAATGAAAAGCTTGATCAGGTAAAGAACGATATAAATACTGCAATTTCCAATTCTAATAGTGATATCAATGAAAAAATAGATAATTCAACAAACACTATTAATGAAAATATCAATAAGACCAGTACTGAAATTAGCGGAAAAATCAATCAGACAGGCAGCGCAATCAACAACAATATCACAGAAAAATTTGAACAGACTAATAACAATATAAATGAAGGGTTCGATCAAACTAACAATAATATAGATGAGAAGATTTCAAAGACAGATAAGAATATAAATGACAGGTTTGATAAGACTGACAAAAATATAAATGACAAATTCGACGAGACAAATAGAAGTATTAATGAGAACTTCACTAAGACAAATGACAATTTTAATAACAGGCTGGACCTGACAAAGAACGATATAACTACTGCAATTGTAGGTTCTAACAGTGATATCAGTGAGAAAATAGAAAAATCAACAAACAATATTAATAGCAATATAAATAAGACCAATACTGACATTGGCGGAAAAATCGATCAGACAAGCAGCACAATCAACAACAATATCACAGAAAAGCTTGACCAGACAAATAATAGTTTTAACGAAAAGATCACAAATATTCACAACAGCATGATTGAAAAGCTTGGAAATTCAGATAAAGAGATGTCTGACAAGCTTGACAAAGTAAGTAGTGATATCAACGAAAAACTTGATAAAGCAAATAATGATATTAATGAGAACATCAGTAACACAGCTAATGGAATAAATGAAAAGCTGGATAACAATAACAAGAATTTAAATGAAAGACTTGATAAGTCTGATAAGGAAATGAGCGAAAAAATTGCGCAGACTAATGAAGCACTTGCTCAGGGAATTACCACAATAAATAACAATACCAATGACAAGACCAAGCAGATCAATAAGAATATCAACAATAAGTTTACACAGAATCAGACATATATCAAAAATGAGCTTGATACAAATAAGAAAGACATCGATGAAAAAATTGATGGTGTAAATACAAGTCTTGGCGAGAAATTTGAAAGTCTACTAAAAAGCATTACTGGTGGATTTAATAAAGCAGAGAAAAACTCAAATTCCAGATATGAGAAGATAAATAAAAATGTCAATGACAAGATAAATCTTGCAAATCAGAATGTTAATGAAAAAATCGAGCAGACTAATAATAATGTGAACCTCAAGATTGATGAAGCTAACAAGAACGTTAACGATAAGTACAATAAGACCACTAAGAACGTTAATGATAAAATTTCTCAGACAGGAACAAGCATTACCGGAAAGCTTGATGCTACAGGAAAAGATATAAATGGTAACCTTGCAAGTACAGGAAAAGACATAAATGGAAAGATTACATCAACCGGAAAAGAAATAAACGGCAAGATCGATACTGTAAATAACAATATGACTAACCAGTTTAACAGTATTAACAAGAATATGGATACCAAACTTAATAGTATTGATAATTCAGTTTCTACTAACGTGGGAAATCTAAGAGAAGTGCTTGAAAAAAGTATGAATGGAATTAATTCCAAGTTTGATTCGGTTTTTCAGCGTGTGAGTAATGGAAAGAAGTTATTGGCATCCACATTGCTCACTAAAGGCGTTAAGATCAGAGAGGATGCCACATTTGCTGAGATAAGTGACGCTATAGCAAGTATTGAGACAACAGTAGTTATAGAAAATATGCCCGGCAAGATTTCTTATGACAGGCATTATCACCTAGACGGTAATGACAAGAAGTGTAACAAAGAGCAGGTTGGTGAAAATAGAAAAGGCGGATGTTTTACAAAACCGATATATCATGTTCATACAGATGCCTGCATGGGCACGTCAGTTAGTTATGAATATTTCACTGCGACAGATGTAGTAGAACTTGGTCCTACAAGTGTAATCAATGGACAACAATATCGTAATTATCATTGTAATTATTGCAATAGTGATTTTGAGGGAACAAACCCATGGCACTACGAAGTTACCAGTGTTTATAGTGATATTGCTGGCAGAGGAGAAGTGACTTACGTAAAAGAAATAACTAATAATACACTTAGCTGCGGTAAAAATAACACTACTATTGATGGATATGCGCCTGACTGCGGATACGTTTATGGACAGATTCTTAAAGCTCATATCGACTATAGCGGAAACAAAAACAAACTTCAGACTTCAATGCTTCTAGATTCTGCTGAAGGTAGTTTTTTAACAGGAAAAGAACTTGAAGCAAGGCTGATACAGTTTGATGTAAAAGAACTGGAAGAGTTTGGAAATGCAGAGTGGGATATTTATGGAGAAGTAGATGCAGCGGAAGAAGATGATTCTGAAGAAATTCTCCTTGAAGAAGGCATGGAAGATAATGATGATGAGATAAATCCGGAAAAAGGTAAGAAGAAAAAAGATAAATCCTCTTCAAAAAAGAAGAAAGCAAGTGCAGATACTGCTATTGAGGAAGAAAATATTTCTAAAGCTGTAGAGGCAGAAGAAAACAGCGATGCTATTATTGATGAATTTGCCGATGATACTTCAGATGTTGAGGAAAATGCAGATTCTTTACCTGAGGCTATTGAAAAATCGCAGGATGAGAATGAAGAAGAACCTGTGATTGAAGAACTGTCAGATGTGTCTGGTAGCGAAGAAAACAATGATACAGCAAAGGACAACATAGGAACGGAAGATGAGGAAAATCAGGAGCTGGAAGAAGCCATAAATGAGGAAAATGATAATGCTAAAATGTGAATAATCTCTTTACTTAATGTTTTACTTGATGGTTCATGTTACTGTTCGGACAGAATGTGCTTTTGCCGCCCCATCCTTGACATGTTTTCAAAATGTGCTATAAAATGTTTTGTGTTGTAGTAGATGTAGCACATAATTTGTGCAGAATGGAGTGGTAAAAATGACTAAGATTGATATTATATCAGGCTTTTTGGGTGCAGGTAAAACAACACTTATAAAGAAGCTTTTAAAAGAAGCATTAAATGGAACAAAGGTTGTTCTTATTGAAAATGAGTTTGGAGAAATCGGTATCGACGGTGGATTTCTTAAAGAGGCAGGAATTGAGATTACAGAGATGAATTCAGGATGCATCTGCTGTTCTCTTGTAGGAGATTTTGAGACTTCACTTAAGCAGGTTATGGATCAGTATGCACCGGAGCGTATCCTTATTGAGCCATCAGGTGTTGGCAAACTTTCTGATGTTATGAGAGCTATTCAGAATATTGCAGATGGTTCTGCTGAAATGGAACTCAACAGCGCTGTTACTGTTGTTGATGTTTCAAAGGCTAAGGTTTACATCAAGAATTTTGGTGAATTCTTCATTAACCAGATTGAAAATGCAGGCACAATCATTCTTACAAGAACTGATAAGGCTGATCAGAAGAAGATTGAAGAGGCAGTTGAATTAATACGCAAGCACAATGACAAGGCTACTATAATCACAACTCCTCTTGATCAGATCACAGGAAAAGAAATCCTTGATACATTCGAAGGAAATAATGATCTTGAGGCTGAGCTTTTGAAGCAGGTTATGGAGGAAGAAGAACATCACCATCATCACCATCATGATCATGGCAGCCACAAAGTTGTTATGGAGGATGGATCTGTTGTTTACAGAGCACATCATGATGACGATGAAGATGAGGATGAGCACGAACACCATCATCACCATCATGATGAAGATGAGGACGAGCATGAGCACGAACACCATCATCACCACCATGATGAAGATGAGGACGAGCACGAGCACCATCATCACCACCATGATGAAGATGAGGACGAACATGAGCACCACCATCACCACCATGATGAAGATGAGGACGAGCACGAGCACCATCATCACCACCATGATGAAGATGAGGACGAACATGAGCACCACCATCATCACCATGATGAAGATGAGGACGAACATGAGCATCATCATCATGACCATGATCATGCTGCACATGATGTCTTTGTGAGCTGGGGAATGGAAACTCCTTTGAAATATACAAAGGACGAAATTGAGAAGATGCTTTCTCAGCTTGAGGATGAAGAAAAATATGGTATTGTTCTTCGTACTAAGGGCGTAGTTCCTACAGCTGATGGTAAGTGGATTGAGTTTGATTATGTTCCGGGCGAAGCTGATGTAAGAGATGGCGCTGCTGATGTAACAGGAAAGTTCTGCGTTATCGGATCAGGTCTTAAGGAAGAAAATCTTGAAAAGCTCTTCCGCAGAGTAGGATTCTAATTACTGTTTAGACAGAAATAAGCACGTAGCTGTGCATTTCGTGAGATAATAATTCGATTTGTTTATGATTAGGAGAGAAAAATTGAAACCGGTATATATAATTAATGGATTTCTCGACAGTGGTAAGACGGATTTCTTCCGTTATACACTGGGACAGCCATATTTCAGAACTAAAGGAAAGACACTCCTTATAGTTTGCGAAGATGGTGAAAATGACTACGAAGAAAAGCTTCTTAAGTCTACAAATACTGTTCTTGAGCGCATAGAAGATGAAGAGGACTTTAATCCCAATGCACTTATAGCACTTGATGCTAAGCATAATCCTGAGCGAATTCTTGTTGAATACAATGGAATGTGGAATTTTAAGAATTTGCGACTTCCTGTTATGTGGGGACTTGAACAGCAGATTACTATTATCGATGCCTCTAATTTTGAGCTTTATTTTAATAATATGAAATCTCTTTTAGCTGAGCAGATACGTAATTCTGATCTGATTCTGTTTAACCGCTGTGACGGAATTGAGGACCTTGCTTCCTATAAAAGAAATGTTAAGGCTATCAATCAGAAGGCAGATATTATTTTTGAGGATAAAAACGGTGAAGTGGATGTGACTCTTGATGAGGATCTTCCATTTGATCTAAATGCCAATCCTATTGACCTCAACAACTATGGCTATGGAATGTTCTATCTGGATGCTCTTGACCATGTTGAGCGTTATGAAGGAAAAACAGTAAGATTTAAGGCTATGGTTCTTAAACCTGAGGAGTTCCCGGATAACAGATTTGTGCCTGGAAGAATGGCAATGACATGCTGCGCACAGGACATGCAGTTTTTGGGTTTTGCCTGTGAATATGAAAATACAAAAGACCTTGTTGAGAAAGACTGGGTTTTAGTAACAGCAAAGGTTGCAAAAGAGTATGTGGCTGAATATCAGGGAGAAGGACCTGTCTTAAAGGCTATTTCAGTGGAAAAAACTACTGCTCCTGAGAATCAGGTCATAGACTTTTCTAATCCTGAACAGTAATTAGGAGTGGGGTATGTTTAACTATTTGCCATTGCAGTGGCTGTTTCTATTCTATTTTTATAGCTTTTTGGGCTGGTGCTTTGAATCTGCATATGTGACGGTGATGGAAAAACATCCGGTAAACAGGGGCTTTATGAGAGGCCCTTTTTTACCGCTTTATGGCAGCGGCGGAATTATGATGCTGGTTGTATCAAGACCTTTTTATGATAATGTTTTTTTGGTCTATATAGCAGGATGCATCGGAGCGACAGTGCTTGAATATGTGGTTGGAGTTTTGATGGAAACTCTGTTTAAAGTCAGGTATTGGGATTATTCTCACAAAAAGTTTAATTTTAAAGGCTATGTATGTTTGGAATCCACGCTGGTGTGGGGAGTTTGTACTATTGTATTTTCACATTATTTACAAATACCCGTGGAAAAAGTGATCTGTTCCATACCATACAATTTTTTGACAATCTTTACAGTGGTTCTTACTGTGGGTGTAAGTTGTGATTTTATGTTGGCGTTCAAGACAGCGATAGAACTTAGAGATATACTTCTTTACATGGAAAAAGCCAAGTATGAAATGGCAAGAATGCAGAAAAGGCTTGATGTCATCATTGCATTCAAGGGCGAAGAGGTTAAAGAAGGAATTGGCAGCAAAGTTGAGGGAATCAGCAACGGCATCAGCAATACTGTTGAAGGTATCAGCAATGGCATAGGCAATACAGTTGAGGGAATCAGTAACGGCATCGGTAATACTGTGGAAGGTATCAGTAATGGTATCGGTAGCAGGATGGATGTGCTTAGTTCTTCTTTGGAAAAGTCTTTTAGCAGTATAAAAGAAAAAATAAGACTAAATCCTTCTGCGTATGTAGGAAGCGTCAAAGAAGAAGTAATTGAGCTATATACCAAGTACTGCGTTCTTATGGACAGAGTTACTCCACCACCTGTGAAGTCATTTTTTGAGTGGTACAGAACCCGCACTATCATGGGAAATCCAAGCATGTATTCAGAGAGATTTAAGACAAGTCTTGAAGAAATAAAGGAACGCGCGTCAAAAATAAGGAACGGTCGCGGCTGAAATTTGGGCAAAAGGTAATTTTAGAAGCTATTGACATTTCGACAATTTTAATCTATTATAACCTAGTATGTGAAGTTAACTGTCCGTGTCCGGCTTAACCCACTTACCAGGATAATTATAATTAACTATAGTTTTTGTTTCGGAGGTAATTATGGCAAATATCAAATCCGCCAAGAAGAGAATTCTTGTTAATAAGAAAAAGGCTGAGAGAAATCAGATGATCAAGTCTGCAGTTAAGACTGAAGTTAAGAAGGTTAGAGCTGCAATTGAAGCTGGTAACAAGGAAGAGGCTGCTAAGGCACTTCTTGCTGCTACATCAGCAATTGATAAGGCTGAGTCAAAGGGCGTTCTCAAGAAGAATACTGCTTCAAGAAAGGTTTCTCGTCTTGCTCAGGCTGTTAACAAGCTTGCATAATTAGTTTTGTTTTATTGATTTAAAAGATTAGATAAAACCTCGCATCTTCTCACCGGTGCGAGGTTTTTTTAAAAAACGAGGAAGAATTAGTGGATCAGAGTAAAATTAGAAATTTTTGTATAGTTGCGCATATAGATCATGGTAAATCTACCCTCGCGGATAGAATGATTGAAAAGACAGGTGTTCTTACCAGCAGGGAGATGCAGAATCAGGTTCTCGATAATATGGATATCGAGCGTGAGAGAGGAATTACAATTAAATCCCAGGCTGTCAGAATGATCTATAAGGCCAAGGATGGGGAAGAATATACTTTAAATATGATTGATACGCCCGGACATGTGGATTTTGGCTATGAGGTTTCACGTAGCCTTGCTGCCTGCGACGGAGCGATTCTTGTAGTTGATGCTACACAGGGAGTAGAGGCACAGACTCTTGCAAATGTATATATGGCGCTTGACCATGACCTTGATGTTTTCCCTGTAATAAATAAGATTGATCTTCCCAGTGCACAGCCACAGGAAGTAAAAGATGAGATTGAGGACGTTATTGGAATTGAGGCTCAGGATGCACCTTTGATCTCTGCCAAGAATGGTATTGGCATTGAAGAGGTACTAGAGGCAGTTGTTTCCAAAATTCCTGCGCCGGAGGGGGATAATGACAGCCCTCTTAAAGCTCTTATTTTTGATAGTATATATGATTCTTATAGAGGTGTTATTGTCTTTGTCCGTGTAAGAGATGGTTTCATTAAAAAGGGCATGAGAGTTAAATTTATGGCAACTGATGCTGAGGCAGAAGTTGTTGAGGTTGGATATTTTGGCCCAGGAAGATTTATTGCCAGTGACATTCTTTCATCCGGCGAGGTTGGATATTTTACCGCTTCTCTTAAGAATATTAAAGATACCCGCGTAGGTGATACAGTTACAAATATGGAAAATCCTTGTACTGAGGCACTTCCTGGATATAAGAAGGTTATGCCGATGGTTTACTGCGGACTTTATCCTGCAGATTCCGCGCATTATTCAGACCTTAGAGATGCTTTGGAAAAATTGCAACTTAATGATGCTTCTCTTTTCTATGAACCTGAGACATCACAGGCATTGGGATTTGGATTCAGAGCAGGATTTTTGGGACTTTTGCACCTTGAGGTAATCCAGGAGAGACTTGAAAGAGAGTATGATCTTAATCTTGTTACAACTGCGCCATCTGTTGTTTACAAGGTTCATAAGACAGACGGAACATGTTTTGACCTGACAAATCCTACAAACCTTCCTGATCCTTCGGAAATTGAATTTATGGAAGAACCAATTGTTAGTGGTGAGATCATGGTGACCACAGATTATGTTGGGGCAATCATGCAGCTTTGCCAGGAACGAAGAGGCAAATATTTAAGTACTGATTACATCGAGCAGTCAAGAGCAATACTTAAGTATGAGCTTCCCCTTAACGAGATTATTTATGATTTCTTCGATGCACTTAAATCAAGATCAAGAGGATATGCATCTTTTGATTATGAGCTTAAGGGCTATGAAAAGTCAGACCTTGTTAAGCTTGATATCCTTATCAACAGGGAAGAAGTGGATGCACTTTCATTTATTGTTCATAAAGAAGGTGCTTACGAGCGTGGACGCAAGATGTGCGAGAAGCTTAAAGATGAGATACCAAGGCACATGTTCGAGATTCCTATTCAGGCTGCTGTTGGCGGAAAAGTTATAGCAAGAGAAACAGTAAAAGCCTATAGAAAAGACGTTTTGGCTAAGTGCTACGGCGGTGATATTTCCCGTAAGAAGAAACTTCTTGAGAAACAGAAGGAAGGAAAGAAGAAGATGCGTCAGATCGGTAACGTCGAAGTGCCTCAGTCAGCCTTCCTTAGCGTATTAAAGCTGGATAGCACAGATTGATTTGAGTATTGCTAATTATGAGTAAAGAACTTTCAATATACGTGCATATTCCTTTCTGCGTCAGAAAATGTTTATATTGCGACTTTCTGTCTTTTAATGCAGAGGAAAAAAAGATAGAAGAGTATTTCAATGCTTTAGAAAAAGAGGTGATACTGTCATCAGAAAAGTACAGTGACTATTGCGTAAAGTCTGTATTTTTTGGAGGGGGTACACCTTCTTTTCCTAAGGCCGAAAATATTTGCAGGATACTTGAGAAAATAAAAGAACGTTTACGATTTGATGCAGATGCGGAAATAAGCATAGAAGTAAATCCGGCATCCGGTGTAATGGATAAGCTTATTATGTACAAAAAAGCCGGTTTTAACCGAATCAGTATCGGAGCGCAGTCATTAAATGATGATGAACTAAAAAAGCTTGGCAGGGTACATGATGCGAAGCTTTTTTATGAAACCTTTGAAAATGCGAGAAATGCGGGCTTTGACAATATAAATATTGATGTGATGAGTGCTCTTCCGGGGCAGAATCTTGACGGATATCTTGAGACGCTAAAGAAAGTGATTTCATTAAAACCGGAGCATATTTCGGCATATAGTCTTATTGTGGAAGAGGGGACGCCTTTTTATGATATGGAGCTGAATCTTCCTGATGAGGATGAGGACAGGTTAATGTATCATGAGACTAGAAAAGTCCTTTTAGAAAGCGGATACCACAGATATGAGATTTCAAATTATGCTTTGGACGGATCAGATGAAAACTTTGAAAAGTACGAGTGTTATCACAATAAAGTGTACTGGAGAAGGGGAAACTATCTTGGGCTAGGGCTCGGAGCGGCTTCAATGATAGAAAATGTCAGATGGAATAATATCACGCATTTTGAGTCTTATATTGAAACTCTTACCGGGGAAGAGCCTGATATAAAGCTTATAATGGAAAATGAGGAGAGGCTTTCCATTGAATCGCAGATGGAAGAATTTATGTTTCTGGGGCTTAGGCTTATAAAAGGGGTTAGCAGAGATAAGTTTGAAAAGGAATTTGGTAAATCTGTATTTGAGATCTATGGTGAAGTGATTGACAAATACGTTAAAATGGGGCTTCTTGAAAATGATGGTGAGTATCTTCGCCTTACAGAAAAGGGACTTGATGTCAGCAATACGGTGATGGCGGATTTTTTGTTTTCATAATTTTCAAACGATACATAACATTATTTTTAATCTTCATATCATAATAATGTATAACTAAAATTGCGGATTATTATGTAGTGAGGCACAAAGCATAAATACAAAAAAAAGGGGATTACAATGAGTTACAATTTTTTTGCACTTATATCAAGAATGAAATATATAGACAGATGGGCTCTTATGAGAAATACAAGGGCAGAGAACCTGTGTGAACATTCAATGGAGGTTGCAATGATAGCGCATGCGCTTTGCACTATCGCAAATGTCCGCTACGGCAAGAGCCTTGATGCCAATAAGGCTGCGCTCATAGGTCTTTATCATGATGCATCTGAGATAATAACAGGAGATATGCCTACACCTGTAAAGTATTTTAATCCTGACATTAAGCAGGCATACAAAGAGGTGGAAAAGGTTGCTGATGAAAGGCTTTTAGAGAAACTTCCTGATGACCTCAAACCTGCTTTTGATGAGATATTCAGGCCTGATGGAACAGAAGAGGATAAATATATCAGGAAGCTTGTGAAGGCTGCAGATAAATTATCTGCCCTGATCAAATGTATAAGCGAAATAAATGCCGGGAATACGGAGTTTAGAACCGCCAAAGAGACAACTGGAAAAGCAATCAGAGGGCTCTATCAGGATTATCCTGAGGTTCTTGATTTTGTGGATGAATTTCTTGCGTCATACGGAAATACATTGGATGAACTGACCTGACGAACTTCAAATTTGCTTTTTATACGAAAAAACGTCATAATATTATTAAAGAAACATGGAAAGTTGCCGTTGGGGCAGAGGTGATTCATTATTGAATAGTTGATTGTGAAAACACTAATTATTGTGTTACGTATAGGAGTGAATGTATGTCTCAGATTGAAGATATCTTGAGAGAAGCTAAGGAAAAAGGCGCATCAGATGTGCATGTTACTGTTGGTCTTCCACCTAAGATGAGACTTAACGGTAAGCTTATAGCCATGGATAATTTTCCTAAGATGCTTCCGCCTGATACCTGGGCTATTGCTGAAGAAGTAATGAATGAGAAACAGAGGGAAAAGCTTGAGGAAAACGGACAGCATGATATGTCTTTTTCTATACCGGGCGTGGGCAGATACAGGCTTAATGTGTTTAAACAGAGAGGCTCGGTTGCAATGGCGTTTCGTGTGGTTGCAAGTGAGATTCCTTCTGCAACAAATCTTGGAATTCCGCAAGGTGTAGTTGATCTGTATATGAAAAAACGTGGTCTTGTTCTTGTTACAGGGCCTACTGGAAGTGGAAAATCAACGACGCTTGCTTCTATTATCGATATGATAAATAACAGCAGAGAGGCTCACGTTATTACTCTTGAAGATCCTATTGAGTTTACATATCAGCATAGAATGTCTATTGTAAACCAGAGAGAAATCGGAACTGATTCCAATAGCTATGCAAATGCATTAAGGGCAGCACTTCGTGAAGATCCGGATGTAATTCTTGTGGGAGAGATGAGAGACCTTGAAACTATCAGTACTGCGATCACGGCGGCTGAGACAGGACATCTGGTTCTTTCAACTGTCCATACGATAGGCGCCAGCAATACTGTGGACAGACTTATAGATGTTTTTCCTTCACATCAGCAGCAACAAATACGAATACAGCTCGCAAGCGTGCTTGAAGCTATTATTTCACAGCAGCTTATTCCTGCAAGTGATGGCGTATCGAGAGTGGCAGCCTTTGAGGTATTGCATGTCAACAGTGCTGTGCGAAATCTTATCCGTGAAGGAAAATCTCATCAGCTTATCACGGTTATGCAGACTAACAGAAAACTTGGAATGATCTCTATGGATGATGCTATTATGGAGATGTACCGCTCTCAAAAGATTACCAGAGAAATGGCGCTTCAGTTTGCGCAGGATCCCGATACGATGCAGATGAAAATGCTTCGTTAAAAGAAAAAAGTAAATTCTTAAGGAAACATTAATAAAATCATAAGAAAATCTTAAAGATTTTTATGGACGACCTGTTATATAATTAGCAGGTCGTTTTTTCTATGCGTATTTTTTATAAAAACAAAATATTCTATGAATCCATATTTGTCTGGATTTAAAAAATCAAAAATTAAGGAGAATTTATGTTTAGTTCCATCGTTTCGGGAGCTGTTCATGGCATCTCATCCTATCTCATGCAGGTAGAAGTGGATGTGTCGGACGGACTTCCCGGCTTTAATATGGTCGGCTTTATGAGCGGAGAAGTGAGAGAAGCCGGCGACAGAGTGAGAGTTGCATTAAAAAATATAGGAGTAAAGATTCCGTCATCAAAGATAACTATTAACTTATCTCCGGCAGAGATTAAGAAAGAAGGTGTCATAGTTGACCTTCCTGTGGCGATTGGTATTTTGACGTCAATAGGAGAGATTTGTGAGCAGAGCCTTGAAGGAGTTGTGATTCTTGGCCAGCTTGGACTTGACGGAGAAGTAAAGCACATAAACGGCACACTTCCCATTGTTATTAAGGCTAAAGAGGCTGGCTATAAGACAGTTCTTTTACCAAGCTCAAATGCCAGAGAAGGCGCGGTTATTGAAGGCGTTAAGATTGTTGGAGTGGATTCTTTGCAGGAAGCAGTTGCGTATCTTAATGCCGGGGAGGATGAAAGAGATAAATTGATTCCGCCGACTAAAGTTGATATTGAAGAGCTTTTTAGGAGCAGCGAGTATGACAATGTGGGAGTTGATTTTTCAGATATCAATGGACAGGCAGCAGTGAAAAGAGCTGTGGAAATAGCGGCGGCAGGATTCCATCACGTTTTGATAGTTGGGCCTCCGGGTTCGGGAAAGAGCATGGTGGCAAAGAGAATGCCAACTATTTTGCCGCCTCTTTCACTTGATGAGAGCCTTGAGGTATCAACGATTTATTCGGTGGCAGGGATGCTCGGAGAAAATGAAACCCTGATAACAAAAAGACCTTTTATGAGTCCACATCACTTGATCACGGAAACTGCTCTTACAGGTGGAGGGAATGTTCCCCGCCCTGGAGTAATATCTTTATCCCACAGAGGGATTCTTTTTCTTGATGAAATGCCTGAATTTCCAAGGTCAAAGCTGGATCTTTTAAGACAGCCTATTGAGGATAGGAAAGTGAATATAGTCAGAAATAAAGGAAACTTTACTTATCCTGCAGACTTCCAGTTAGTAGGCGCCCTCAATCCTTGTCCATGTGGGTATTATCCGGACCGAAACAAGTGTAAATGCACTGCTAATGAGATCAGAAGATATCTGGGGCATATTTCAGGACCTATTTTGGACAGGATAGATATCTGTGTTGAGGCGCCAAGGATTGATATCGCTGACCTTACGGAAAAGACAAAGCGTGTAAATGAATCAAGCAAATCTATAAGAAAAAGAGTTCTTAAAGCCAGAGAGATACAGCAAGAGCGTTTTAAGGGAACGGATATCAGGTTTAATTCTGAGATGAGTCCTTCGGATATCAAAAAGTATTGCAAACTGGGAAAGAGGGAAGAGAACTATCTTGAAAATGCTTTTTGCAGCATGGATCTGAGCGCGAGGGCATATCACAAAATACTAAGGGTTGCGAGGACTATAGCGGATATAGATGAAAGCGAAAATATCATGGAAATACATTTAATGGAAGCCGTCGGATATAGGATGACAGACGGCAAATACTGGCATCAGTTGGAGGAATGAGAATGACGGGAATTGAGAATATAACAGAAAATGAGTATGCGCACTGGCTTTTTAATGTGCCGGGGCTTGGGAAGAAAAGTATTGATAAGCTTTTGTGCAGTGGAAAAAGCTGCAGTGAGATTTTTGCGGCAGATAAAAGCTATTTTAAAAATATTATTACGGAAAAGCAGATAAATAAGCTTGAAAATTCAAGGAAAAATTGGAATTTTGCCAAAGAAAAAGAGAAGCTGAAAGAAAATGGAATTACTTTTATCTCAAGAATAGATGAAAGGTTTCCGGAAAAATTAAAGAATATTTCGGATCCGCCTTTTGCAATATATGTGAAGGGGAGCCTGCCTGATCCGGAAAAACCAACCGTGGCAATTATCGGCGCCAGGATGTGTTCGGATTATGGGCGATTTATGGCAAGAAATTTTGGAAGAGGTCTGGCGCTTGCTGGAGTTCAGGTGATAAGCGGAATGGCTAGAGGCGTTGATGGTATCAGCCAGAAAGCTGCTGTTTCTGCGGGTGGAAACTCATTTGCAATTGTGGGATGCGGTGCGGACATCTGCTACCCGGAAGAAAATAAGGACTTGTATGATGATCTTAATACAAATGGCGGGATTATTTCAGAGTTTCCGCCTGGAACAATGCCGAAGGCTAATTTCTTTCCTATGCGTAACCGCATTATTAGTGGCTTGGCTGATGTGGTGCTTGTGATTGAAGCCAGGGAAAAGTCCGGAACGCAGATCACTGTCGATACTGCACTTGAACAGGGCAGGGAAGTTATGGCTGTTCCGGGAAGAGTGACTGACAGACTAAGTGATGGGTGCAATCTGCTTATCAGTCAGGGAGCAGGAATTGCCATAAGGACTGAGGATGTTCTTGACAGACTCTCAATGATGGGGAAGATGAACTCAAAAGGCGCAGGTTGTAAAGAGTCTTACACGCAGAGCAAAGAAGTTGTGGAAGATTTGGGAGAAATATCGGAAGACAAACAAAATGTTACAAAGGCTTTGTCGTCCATTGAAGAAATGATTCTTTCGCAGATAGATATTATTCCTGTATCTTCATCTCAGATACTTGAAGGCTTGTACAAAAACGGAACGGATATTTCTGTACCGGAACTGTTAAAAACACTTATGGATATGTGCTACAACGGACTAATTGTGCAGAACGGAGCATATTACAGAAAACTTGCGCACAAAGAGTTGCAAAGTGATACTCTGTTCGAAACGATGTGAATACGCAATATGTTGTAAATAGCCAGGTTCTATATGATTTGCGAAACGGATGATAGTCATAAACATGTGAAAAAACAACCGATTGCGCAAAACGTTACCGGAAACGCTACCGAAAACGTTACCGGTCAAAAAGTCAATGTATACTTTTAACAAAAACACGTACGCTTTATCGTTAAAAGTGCTTTATTGACAAAAAAATGCACAAAGCATAAACTTTTTTATAGAACAACCGGTTGCCCTTTGCGCAACCGTACATTGCACTACTTAATATCGATAGTATTCGTGGAGTAGCGCTATTCATTGAATCATTTTATGGAGGAAGAAAAATGAAAAAGAAATTGGTTTCTGTTTTATTGACAACTGTCATGGGCGCATCAGTTCTTGCTGGATGCGGATCAGGCGAGGCTGAGTCTGTTGCTGAAGAAGCACAGGATACAGCTGAAACTGTAACTGAGGTAGCTCAGGAAGCTGCTTCAACTGTAGAAGAAGTTAAAGAGGAAGTTAAGGAAGAAGTTCAGGATTACGGCACAGGTGAGATTAAGGTTTGGGTTGCTGATGCTGTTGTTGATTTCACAAAGAGTGAGATTGACCAGTTCATGTCTGACAACCCACAGTATTCAGGATACACAGTAACAGTGGAAGCTGTTGGTGAAGGTGATGCAGCAAGCAATATGATCACAGACGTAACAGCAGGCGCAGATATTTACGGATTTGCTCAGGATCAGACAGCAAGACTTGTTGCTGCAGGCGCTCTTGTAGATGTTGCTCCTGAAAACGTTGATGCGATTAAGAATGAGAACGCTGCCGGAGCAGTAGTTGCTGCTACAGTTGGTGACACACTTTATTCTTATCCTATGACTGCTGATAACGGATATTTCCTTTACTATGATAAGAGTGTTGTAACAGATCCTTCTACTCTTGAAGGAATCCTTGAGCAGTGCGAAGCAGCTGGAAAGAACTTCTATATGGATATGACCGGATGGTATCAGGTTTCATATTTCTTTGGAACAGGCTGCACACTTACATTTGATTCAGACAACGATGGTAACTTCACAGCTTGCAACATGGACTATGATTCAGATAAGGGTCTTGTAGCTCTTAAGAAGATGATCGAAGTTGCTTCTTCAAAGGCATTCCAGCCTGGTTCTTCAGCAGGTGATGCTGTAAACTATGCAGCTATTATTGATGGAACATGGGATGCTTCAACAGTTAAGGATTTCCTTGGTGACAACTATGCATGCGCTAAGCTTCCTACATTCACAGGTTCTGATGGAAAGACATATCAGATGAGCGGATTCAACGGATGCAAACTTCTTGGTGTTAAGCCTCAGGAAGATGAGAACAAACTTGCTGTTTGTGATGCACTTGCTCTTTTCCTTACAAGCGAAAAGGTACAGCTTGACAGATACAACGAAGTTGGTTGGGGTCCTTCAAACCTTAAGGCTCAGCAGGACAGCGCAGTAAAGGCTGACGAAGCTCTTTCAGCTCTTTCAGAGCAGTTCGCATACACAATTCCTCAGGGACAGTATCCTGGTGACTACTGGTCAAACGCTGAAGCACTTGCAGGCGATGTTCAGGGCAAGCTTCAGGGAGCTTCTGATGATGACTTAAAGGCAGCTCTTAAAGACTTCCAGGAAAAGGTTTCTGCTGCAAGATAATAAGTATATAGCAATATCGGTTTTAAATTACCCGGCAGGAGGTTATTCCTCCTGCCGTTTCTTCAATATTCAGATAATCAGGCAAGTTTAATTGCGGAGGAAATTTATGAGTAACGCATCTGGTAAAAAGGGTAATCCTGTTGGGAATTTCTTTGTGAGCTTAGGAAATGCCCTCAAGGATATAGGGGTAATCTTCGTAAAGGGAGATTGGAAAACAAAGATTTCGTATGTGATAATGGGCTTTGGACAGATCATGAGAGGCCAATTTTTACGTGGTGGAATGTATCTGGCAATTGAAGCTCTTTTTATTTGGTTTTTGACAGCCTTTGGTGGCAAGTATTTCATGAAGCTAAACACCCTTGGTACTATCGAAACCTATAAAAAGAACCGTAAGACAGTTTACGGCGATCATTCATTTCTTATTCTTTTATTTGGTTTATTGACACTGTTTTTTATTCTTTTCATTATCTATTTATGGTATAGAAACATAAAGGAGAATAAAGAGCAGGAGCTTATATTAAAATCAGGAAAGAGTCTTCCGGGAAATAAGGCAGATTTCCAGTCACTTTTTGATTCTAACTTTGATAAGACACTTTTGGCACTTCCTGTAACGGGCGTATTTGCTTTTACTGTATTGCCAATTGTTTTCATGATATGTGTAGCTTTTACAAACTACGATGCGACACATCAGGCACCTACCAAGCTCTTTACATGGGTAGGACTTTCCAACTTTAAAAATCTTTTCTCGTTTGATACAGGTGGTTTTGGTAACACTTTCCTTGGCGTATTGTTATGGACGTTGGTTTGGGCGCTCCTTGCAACATTTATAGACTACTTCCTTGGAATTGCAGTAGCTCTTTTGATAAACAAAAAGGGAGTTAAGTTTAAAAAGTTCTGGAGAACATGTCTTGTGCTTACAATCGCTGTTCCGCAGTTCGTCAGCCTTTTGTATGTTTCCAAGATGTTTGATTCAGCAGGAATTATCAACGGTACATTGAAAAAACTTGGAATTATCGAGAATTCAATTCCATTCTGGACAGATCCGTTACTTGCCAAGATCACAATCGTTGTTGTAAATATCTGGATCGGTATTCCATACCTTATGCTTATGGCAACAGGTCTTCTTATGAATATTCCTGCAGATCTTTACGAGAGTGCAAGAATTGACGGAGCAACACCCTGGCAGATGTTCAGGCACATTACAATGCCATATATGCTCTTTGTAACAGGACCATATCTGCTTACATCTTACACAGGAAACCTTAATAACTTTAACGTAATATATCTTTTGACAGGTGGCGCTCCAAAGTCCATGAGCTATGCAGGTGGTGCAGGAGCTACGGACCTTCTTGTAACCTGGCTTTATAAGATGACAATCAATGATACAGACTATAAGATGGCTGCTGCTATCGGTATCATGATATTCATTGTGACAGCGGTTATAGCTCTTGGAGTTTACCGTATGTTGCCTTCAGTTAAGGATGAGGAGGGATTCCAATAATGAGAGAATCATCTATGAAAAGAAAACGTGCAATAGGCAATTTCTTTGCTTATGTAGCACTTATACTTATTGTTATTGTATGGCTGTTCCCGTTTGTGGGTATCGTACTTGGAAGCTTTCGTTCCTTTGATCCGGCTGTTGAGTACGGTGGAATCGTTGATTATGTGATTCCTAAGCATTTTTCACTGGATAATTACAGATTTGTACTTGGTGATGCTACTAACTACAAAAGATGGTTTATGAACACGGTTATCATTGCATTCTTTGTATCAATGATCCAGACAATAATTGTGTTGTGCGTAAGTTATGCACTCAGCCGTATGAGATTCAACGGAAGAACACTTCTTATGAAGTTCTGGCTTATACTTGGAATGTTCCCGGGGTTCCTTACCATGATCTGTCTGTACTTCCTTCTTAAACAGATCGGACTTACTCAGGCAGGCGCAGTTCCGGGACTTATTCTTGTATCTGTAGCAAGTTCAGGTATGGGTTACTACATTTGTAAGGGTTATTTTGATACAATTCCCAAGGCACTTGATGAAGCAGCGAGAATTGATGGAGCTTCAAGAGCAAGAGTATTCTTTACAATGACAATTCCAATGAGTAAGCCTATTATCATCTATCAGGCACTTGTTGCGTTTATGGCTCCCTGGAATGATTATGTATTTGCTTCATATATGGCATTTGGTCATGATAAGAGCTACAACGTTGCTGTATCAATGTACAGATGGATGAATACGGGCGATTATCAGGGATATTTCACAAGATTCTGCGCAGGCGGTGTTTTGGTTGCTATTCCTGTAACACTGCTGTTTATGTTCCTTCAGAAATATTATGTAGAAGGTGTTACCGGTGGAGCTGTTAAGGGTTAAGTTTCTTTTGATATTTACATCATGATTATAATATGGAAGATATAGCATGGGCGAAGATAAAATAACAATCGATGATGTGGCTAAGGCTCTTGGGGTATCAAAGACTACCGTATCAAGAGCAATTTCCGGAAAAGGGAGAGTTGGCAATGAAACCAGAACCAAGATTCTGGAATTTATAGAGAAACACAATTATCGTCCTAATGTTATGGCGAGAGCGCTGGCCAAACAGCGAACCTTTAATCTTGGAGTTGTGTGGCCGATTGACTACAACGCAGTTGACCTTCCTTTTTTTCAAAGGTGCATGATAGGCGTCAGCGAGACAGCTTCCAGCGTTGGGTACGATATAGTTGTTTCACTTATTGCCGGCGATGATATTACAGGCCTTAAAAGAATTGTTGAAAATCATAAGGTTGATGGCATTATTTTAACGAGAACTCTTGTGAATGATACTCCTGCAAAATATCTTAAAGAGTGCGGGATACCGTTTGTGACGGTTGGTAAGTCATATGAGCCGGATGTTATCTATGTTGATAATGATAACTTTGGCGCTTGTAAGGAGCTTACTTCAATTCTTTTGGGAAAGGGATTAAAAAAACTTGCACTCATAGGAGGCTCTGCAAATCATATCATTACGCAGACCAGATACGAAGGCTTTGCTGCTGCATACAAGGAGGCACAGCTTGCAATTGATTCACAGCTTATTTTTCTCGATGTGGAGAATAACATCAGAATTGCAGGCATCTTAAAAGACATTCTTAGGAAAAGAGTTGATGGAGTTATCTGTATGGATGACAGCATTGCGGGTGAAGTGATGGCGAGGTGCCGAAACGAGCATGTAAAGATTCCGGATGACTTAAGGATTGCATCATTTTACAATAGTACATTATTGGAGAGTATGACTCCGTCAGTGACTTCTCTTAATTTTAATGACAGAAACCTTGGGGCGGTTGCGGCAAGAACACTTCTTTCGCTTATAGATGGTGAAGAAGTTGAAAGTCAGAATTTGAAGAACTATGAAGTTGTATTGAAAGAAAGCACGAAGTGATATTTATGCAGTTTACGAATGTTTGGACTTGTGAGGGCTACTAAAGCAGAGCAGGTCATGACATGAGTAGTGGTTTTGATGAGAGAGGGGACGACTCTTACGGATTCACTTGGAGAACTGTCTTGTGACAGGGCTTCCGGGTGATGAGATTGCAAGAGGCGTCCCCAATTATTGAGAGGAAATGTTTGATGAAGATCACAAAAGATTCAGTTATTAGTTATGATCCGGTGAGCCTTTTGGTTGATGGAAAAAGATGGTTCCCCATGATGGGAGAAATGCATTTTAGCAGATATCCCAGGAAAAACTGGGAAGAAGAGCTTCTAAAGATGAAGGCGGGCGGAATAGATATTGTTTCTCTTTATGTTATCTGGATTCATCATGAGGAAATTCAGGGAGAGTTTGATTTTTCGGGAGACAGGAATTTAAGAGAATTCCTTGAAACTGTAAAGCAATGCGGAATGTACAGCATTTTGAGAATCGGCCCCTGGGCTCATGGCGAAGCACGAAATGGAGGATTCCCTGACTGGCTCCTTAAAGATGCTCAAAATGAAGGCTATGAAGTGAGATCTAATGCTCCTAAGTATTTGGAGCATGTAAGACGTTTTTATGAAAAGACCTATGAACAGGCTAAGGGCTTTTTTATAGAAGATAATGGTCCTGTTATTGGTATTCAGATTGAAAACGAGTATGGCCATTGTGGTGGTTTTGGCGGTGCGAAGGGTGAAGAACATATGCGTACGCTCAAAGATATGGCTATGGAGATAGGTTTTATCACTCCTATCTATACAGCGACCGGCTGGGGCGGAGCGGTTACAGGTGGAATGCTTCCTGTCATGGGTGGCTACTGCGAGGCTCCATGGGATCAGAGACTTACTGAGATTGAGCCCAGCGGCAATTATATCTTTACCAGGGAAAGAAATGACCACAATATAGGCTCTGATCATGGGCTTGGAGTTGGAATTACTTTTGATATGGATAAATTTCCTTTCCTTACAGCAGAACTTGGCGGCGGACTTCAGGTAACTCATCACAGAAGACCTATTGCCAGTGGTCTTGATACTGCGGCGATGACTATGGTAAAGATGGGAAGTGGAGCGAACCTTTTGGGTTATTACATGTATCACGGAGGGACAAATCCGAAGGGCAAGCTTACAACTCTTCAGGAAACAAGAGAAACAGGCTATCCTAATGATCTTCCTGAGTATTCATATGACTTTAATGCGCCACTTCGCGAGTTTGGCCAGATGGAAGATACATATCGTGAAGTAAGGATGATATCAAACTTTGTTCATGATTTTGGCTCAGATCTATGTGATATGCCATATGTTCCACAGCCCGGAAATCCTTTAAAACCTGATAACTTTAACGATTTAAGAACTGCTGTCCGATATAAAAAGAAAAAGACGGCTGAAGGAAAAGAATTCAATTCAGGATATCTTTTTGTAAACAATTATCAGAGAAGATATAAGATGGAAGACCATAGAAATGTAGTTTTGGCAGCATTTGCAGAAGATGGGAAAGAAGTGCTCTCAAGTTTCCCTGCAAGGGATATTGAAGATGGAGACTTTTTCTTTTATCCATTTAATATGCCGGTAGGCGAAAAAGCGCTTGTGACTGTTGATGCAACTCCGCTTTGCATTCTTCATGATATAGATGACAGGCATCATGATGCGTATATTTTCTATACTGATAACGATAGAACGGCAAATGTTAATGTTGACGGCGATCTTGATGGCAATAAGGTGATAGTCATAAACAGGAAAGAAGCAGTTCACAGCTCTAAAGTCAATGTTTTGGGAAAAGAGCATCTCATTATTTCTAAGGCTGAAGCAGTTACTGATGCAGAGGGAAGGGTGAATCTTCTATTTGAAACTGATAGCGATGATAAGCTTACATTTATGAGTTATCCTGCACTTGGTAAAGAGCCTGAGGGATTTGAAAAGATTTCGGAAGCTGTATTTGATGGAGAAATTGCTTATTCGTCAAAAGATATATTCACATCCTATGAGAGTAAGAAGATATATGCAAATCCTGTAAAATGCGCTTTTAAAGAGGTGGCAGTTGACAATACAGATACTGAGAAAGAATGCAAAGTGTTTGAGATTAGCGCTTTGGAAATACCTGAGGATGCCAATGAAGTTTATATGCATGTTGATTATGCCGGTGACAAAGCTAAGCTCTTTGTTGACGGCGAGATAGCAACAGATAGTTTCTATACGGGGCAGACCTGGGAGATAGGACTTAAGAGATATGTTGACACTGAATTTAAGGGTGAAGTAGTTGTATATCCGCTTTATTCAGAGGATAAAGAAAAAATGTATCTCCAACAGTGGCCTGAAATGGAAGATGGAGTAGCCTGCGCGATAAGTGGCGTGAAAGCAACGGTGCAGTATAAGGTTCAGATTTAAAATTGTAGACATTAAATTATAAAGAGGAATTGCGGTAAAAATGTTTACCATATTTGCCGCAATTCTTTTTTTAATTTCATGAGAAGCTGCTCTGAATTTCTATGAAAACAAAAAAACTTTCACTTTGTATGAAAATGATGCGCAAAAAAGGATAAAAGACAACTCTTTGCTCGAATAAAATATTAAATTCACATATAAAAATTTAGATATGTATAAAATAATATATAAAAGCTTATAGATTTAGATAATTATATACTGTTACGAATTAAAGCGGAGACGAGTAATGAATAATAAGCTTTATATGTGCAATATGCATAAAATTGAAACTGATTATTTTACATTATGACGGCAAATATTGCGAAACTATTTGTTGATGTTTGGAAAAATATATAGTATTCTATTTTTATCATTTAATTTTGATAAAACTAAAATATTAAAGCACAAATTAAAATAAATCTTTAATTCAACATAATATCTGAAAAGAATTTTATGAAAAGTGGAATAGCCTGATGTTTGACATAGAAAGCTTGTCATAGAAAAAGGGCATACAAAAAAACAGTATCTTCTATAAATGATGACAGGACACAAAGTTACGTTTGTCCAATGCATCATATAAATTCAGAGGTGAGAGCTATGACCAGAGGTAACATGAAGAATATAAGCAAATTACTTGGAATAAGTCTTGGTATATGTATTGCTGCCGGGACAATTGGAGAAAACAACATTTCTTATGCGGCTGATGATCAGGAAAAAACCTCATCTGAAATAACAAGTACAGAGAGACTTACAAGCAATTATTCCCATGTGAGCGCCGGCTATAAAAAGGACGATTACAAAGGCGACGATGTTGATATAGTTCTTGAACAGGCGATAACTGAAGGGAAAGATTTTTTGACAGCTGATGACCACGGATATGGATTTCCTGTGGCGGATATAGGGCATGGCGATAAAATCAAGCTTTCAGTGAATGTGCCTTCAGACGGTCTTTACTGGCTTTCTTTTGATTATCTATCCTATGATAAATCAATTCTTCCCATTGAACTGGCACTTACCGTTGATGGTGAATATCCGTTTTATGAAGCAAGAAGCATCAGCTTCGAGACTACCTGGATTCAGGAAGGAGACACGGACATTGACAGATATGGAAATGAGATTGTTGCTCTTCCGGATAAGCTTATCAGATGGGAAAACAAATATCTTGGCGATGCAAGCTACAGATATTCAGAGCCGCTAAAGCTCGAGCTTGAAAGCGGTGAACATGAATTTGAGATAACAGTTAAAGAGGGAACACTTCTTCTTGGTAATCTACGGCTTGTTTCACCAACAGAACCTGCAGAGTATCAGATTTCGGCGAAGACTGAAGGAAATAACCTTATTACTATAGAAGCTGAGGATTTTTACGAGAGAAACAATTCATCAATTCATGCAGCTTTTGAATATGACAGTTCTCTTACACCTCTTTCAGCAAAAGAAAAAGTTCTCAATATCATCGATGAAGAATCTTTTGATACAGCAGGTCAGAGAGTGACCTACAGCTTCAATGTGGAACAGGCAGGCTCCTATAACCTGGCGATGAACTACAGGCAATCTGAGAAAAATGATTTTCCTGTTTTTGCTGACATAAGAATTGATGGGGAAATACCTAATACAGCTTTTAAGGGCTACAGCATAACAGCTTCCACAGACTTTGTGACGAGGAGTTTTACAGATGAAGATGGCAATCTGTTAAGTGTTTACTTAGAGCCCGGACAGCATACAATTTCAATCACACTGGTTCAGGACAAAATAAGATTTGCAGTTGAAAAAGTGGATGAGATCATGAGCGGGATTTCAGATCTTTCACTGGAAGTAACCAAGGTAGCAGGAACCAATAAGGATAAATACAGAGACCTTAAACTGACACGTTATATTCCTGATCTTGAAGACAGACTAAATAACTGGATTGTTGAGCTACGGGACCTTGCTGATGAAGCTACTGTGTTTGTCGGAGCTAAGAAAGGGAGCGAAGTTGCTGCATTCTCATATCTTTTACTGGCGGCGGATCAGCTTGAAAGTCTGGCAAAAGAACCTGATGAACTGGTATATCGAGTTGATGAACTTTCAACAAGCGTCAATTCAATAAATACACAGATTGCAAACTTTGTTGATCTTATAGGAAATAATAATCTGGCAATAGACAGGATTTATCTGTATCAGAGCGGTGCAAAGCTTCCGAAGAAGATGGGGATATTTGCATCGGCAGGAATGAATATATCAAGATTTGTTAATTCATTCTTCGGGCAGTCCTATTCCAGCAGCAATACAAATAAAGAGCATGTGCAGGTGTGGGTAAACAGGCCAAGACAGTACGTTGAAATTATGCAGAAGATGATCGATGAGCAGTTCACGCCACAGACAGGCATTGATGTTGATCTTTGCCTTATGACGGATGCGCAGAAGCTTATTCTTTCAAATGCATCGGGGGATACACCTGATATAGCAACAGGAATCAACTATTCTATTCCCTTTGACCTGGCAATTAGAGGAGCGCTGGTTGATCTTACTAAATTTGATAACTATAAGGAAGTATTTGGCAGATACAGTGATGGACTTTTAGTTCCTTCAGTTGTGGGAGATGGACTTTATTCACTTCCTGAGACGATGAATTTCTACGTGCTCTTTTACAGGACGGATATTCTGGAAAAACTGGGCCTTTCAGCGCCGGATACTATGGATGAACTTATCGGAATGCTGACCGATCTGCAGATGAGAGGGCTTAATGTTTATTACCCCACAGCAGCCATGATGTCAATGAGAAACTATCATGGAACAACACCTCTTATATATCAGAATGGCGGCAAACTCTACGGAGATACAGCGCTTGATATTGAGCTTGATTCGGAGGAAACAGTAGAGGGATTTACACAGCTTACAGAGCTGTTTACTCTTTATAACCTTCCTGTGGATGTACCGAATTTTTACCAGCATTTCAGAAACGGAGATCTGCCACTTGGAATAGCAGATTTTAACAGCTACAACCTGATACTCAATGCAGCGCCTGAAATAGCTAACTCCTGGGATATTGCTCTGATACCCGGAATCAGGGATGAAAAGAGCGGAGAAATACTTAGATATACAGCAGGCGGAGCTGAGAGTACAGTAATGTTCCACTCAACGGATGAGAGAGAAAAAAAAGCCTGGAAATTCATGGAATGGTGGTCTGATGCGCAGGTTCAGGCTGAATTCGGACAAAGGCTTCAGATCCTCTACGGAGATGAATATATCTGGCCAACAGCTAATCTGGAAGCTTTCAGCGCGCTTCCTTACCCGACAGATGATAAGGAAGTGATCATTGAGCAGGCTAAGTATATGCTTGAAGCTCCAAGACTTCTTGGCGGCTATATGATGGAGCGCGAGACCAGTAACGCTTTTAATGACATAGTGGTAAACGGTGATACTGTCAGATTCAGGATAGATGAGGCTGTTAAGACGGTAAAGAGAGAGACACAGTGTAAACTTGAAGAATTTGGTTATATAGACAGCGACGGAAATGTTTTGGAAGAATATGTAACACCTTCAGTTTCGAAGGTAAGGGAAATAATGGAAAGGTAATTGATAATGTCACCTAGTAAGTCAAAAGTCGGAAATCGAATGCATTCAAACAGAAACGGATATGTGTTCGTTGCACCGTATGCAATCTTATTTATCATATTTATTCTCGCGCCGGTAATCATGGCTGTTATTTTGTCATTTACCAACTTTAATGCGATTCAGTGGCCGGGCTTTGTAGGTTTTTTAAACTATATAAATCTTATCACCGGCGATGATGTGTTCATGAAATATGTACTTCCAAACACTGTGAAGTACGCGCTTATTGTAGGTGTTGGAGGATATGTGCTGGCTTTCCTTCTGGCATGGGGATTATCAAACCTGACAAAAGGACCAAGAACTGTTTTTGCACTTATTCTTTACTCGCCCAGTATGACAACAGGTGTTGCTATGGCGGTTCTGTGGAAGATCATGTTCACCGGCGATCAGACAGGATATCTTAACAGCTGGCTCATGGATATAGGAGCGATAAATGAACCGATCATCTGGCTTACAAATGTTAATTTCCTGCTTCCCATTATTATCATAATTGGTTTGTGGAGCAGCATGGGTGTCGGCTTCTTATCAATCCTTGCAGGACTTTTAAATGTTGACGAAGCACTTTATGAAGCAGCTGCGATAGACGGTGTGAAGAACAGATTTCAGGAAATGATCTATGTGACCATTCCAAGTATGAAGCCACAGATGCTTTTTGCAGCGGTAATGCAGATTGTGGGAGCTTTCCAGAACGGTATGATCTCAACGCTTCTTGCGGGAAATCCTACACCGGGATATGCGGGACAGCTTATTGTAAACCACATTGAGGACTATGGTTTTATCAGATATGAGATGGGATATGCGGCAGCGGTATCAGTTGTACTTCTACTGATTGTTCAGATTTTCTCATCAGTATCCACAAGACTGTTTGGAGAAAACGACTAAGGAGAAAGACATGGCAGCTTACAGAGGACACAGAACAAATCCCGACAAGTTCGAAAAGAGCCAGATTAAGATATATCTTTTGATATTACCGATGGTTTTATTATGCGGACTTCCGATCGTTTTTATTATATTTCATGCTTTTAAGCCGATGGAGGAGCTATTCGCTTTTCCTCCCAAGTTCATAACAACTCATCCGACGCTGGATAATTTTAGAAAACTTGCCAAGGCTTCAAGAAGCGCCGGAATACCAATAAGCAAATATGTATTTAACAGCTTATTTATAACTGCAGTAGTGGTTTTTTGCTCGCTTTTATTTTCGACCATGGCAGCCTATGCGTTATCAAAGCTCAGGTTCAAGGGAAGAAATGTGATGATGCAGATAAATCAGATAGCGCTTATGTTTGTATCGGTCGCGGTTATGATCCCGAGATACCTTATCGTAAACAAGCTTGGAATGATCGACACCTATCTTGCGGAGATTTTGCCGCTTATAGCGCTTCCTGTAGGTCTTTTCCTGGTAAAACAGTTTGTGGATCAGGTTCCGGACTCTCTTATTGAAGCCGCTTATATGGACGGAGCAAAAGAATGGCAGATTTACCTTAAGGTCATTATCCCGCTTATAAAACCTGCGATCGCGACAGCAGCAATACTTGTTTTCCAGCAGGTATGGACCAATCTTGAGACTTCAAATTATTACATAAACGATGATTCATTAAAGAGCCTTGCCTTTTATATGAATACGCTGACTTCTACATCTACAACGAATACCGTAGCAGGACAAGGTGTGGCGGCAGCAGCTTCACTTATTATGTTTTTACCAAACCTGATATTGTTCTGTATTTTGCAAAAGAATGTAATGAACACCATGGCACATTCCGGAATCAAATAAAGAGGAAATACTCGTGAAAAAGAAACTTATTAAAGTAATAGCTGCCATAGCTGCATCGGCAGTTATCGCTATTGGAATAACAGAAATTACAGCTAAAGCAGACGCCCCTTATAAGACTTACACAGTCGATGGCTATGGCGCTGCATGTGAGACACAAACTGCATATCTTCCATATGAGACGATCACCAAGATAGGTGATGAAACATTAAATGCTCCCACGGATTTTACTCTTTTAGATGACGGGACAATGTATATCCTTGACAGCGGTAATGCAAGAGTAGTGGTTTCAGACCTTGAGGGAAATCTTGTAAGAACCTTTGGCGAAGGAATTCTGGTTGCGCCAAGAGGCATTTATGTGACAAAAGAGCATGTGACCTATGTCGCTGACAGAGATGCAAAATCCATATTTGTATTTGACGAAAATGGGAAGCTCCAAAACACATATGGAAGACCTGATGTTCCTATGTACGGGGAAACACAGGATTTTCTCCCACTCAAGATAATTGTAAACGAAGCGGGCACAATGTATGTGATCTGCGAGTCCAACACAAACGGTGTGGTTGAGATAAGCCCTGTGGAAGACGGAACGTTCCTTGGATATTTCGGAACCAACATGACCAACTCAAGCCTTATCAACATAATCTGGAGAGCAGTTCTGACTGACGCCCAGAGAGCCAAGATGAGGTCAAATATTCCTTCAACTCCTGATAATATGGCAATCGATGATAAGGGAATCATCTACACAGTAACAAGAGGTGAGGGAGAGGGCACTGTAAAAAGACTTAATATAGCCGGCGTAAATATGCTCAAGGCTTCCGATTATGATACTGTTCCTGCCGCCATTGCTACAGGTAATCATGATAACTGCTTTGTGGTCTCACAGCAAGGTTTTATCTACGAATACAATAACGAGGGCGAGCTGCTATTCGTATTTGGAGGAAAAGATGACGGTCAGCTTCGCATAGGTCTTTCTACCAAGGCAGAAGCAATACAGGTTGGAACAGATGATAAGATTTATGTCCTTGATTCAGACAAGGCACAGATTCAGATCTACGAACCTACAGAGTTTACCAACTATCTTCACAATGCCTTATATCTTTTCTCAAAGGGAAGATACAAGGAAAGTAAGACACCACTCCTTGAAGTGCTTGAGATGAATAACCTCTTCGACTATGCCAACAAGGCAATGGGAAAAGCTCTTTACAAGGAAGAGGATTATAATGGAGCGCTTCACTATGCAAAGCTTTCCAAAGATCTGGATACTTATTCCGACGCATTCTGGGAGATAAGAAATAACTGGCTTAGAAAAAATCTGTCTGCAATAGTTATCATCATCATCTGCCTGCTTATTCTTAAGTTTTTGGTAAAAAAACTTGATGAGAAAAAGAAAATCCTTGATGGACCCAGAAAAGTAATTGGCCGTTTTAAGGAAAAGAAACTTAGCAAAGAACTTGGCTATATGTTTTATTTCATAAGACATCCGATAGATGGCTGCTATGGAATCAAGTGGGAAAACAGAGTATCAGTTCTTTCCAGCAACATTATTCTTTTGGCAGTGATCGTTCTTTACATAATCAATAAGTATTTTTGTGGATTTTTGTTTAAGACAGTAAGAGAGGGAAGTTTTGATGTTGTTTCAGATATAGGAATGATCATTATAGCTCTTTTACTTGTGGTTGGCTGTAATTACCTTATGTGTACCATAAATGACGGCGAGGGAAGATTTAAGCATATCTACTGTTCATTTATTTACAGCTTTTCACCTTTTGTGATCATTATGCCGTTTATCATCCTGCTTTCACATGTTGTTACCTACAATGAGCAGTTCTTTGTGACCTTCGGAAGGTTCTGCATGATCGTGTGGATAGCAGTGCTGCTGGTAATCTCAATACGTGAGATCAACCAGTACACAGTGGGAGAAACAGCAAAGATTATATTCCTTACAGTGTTTACAATCCTGATCGTATGCCTGATTGCATTCATTTTGTATGTTTTATGGGCACAGGTATTTGACTTCCTTCAGTCAGTCGTAAGAGAGGTGGTGTATAAAATTGGCTCATAAGTATTTTTATAAAAAAATAGCATTTGCTTTTGCCACCGGCGCTCTACTTATAAGCGCAGCTGATAGCAGGAATTTACTGGGGCTTTTACAGCATTTTGAGACCTGTATAACAGCCCATGCAATGAGCGATATAAACGGGCATAAGTTTCTGACAGAAAATGCAAAGTACAGGATGTATGTAAATGAGGAAGATCTTTCCCTGGTTATAGAAGATAAGGCAACAGGGAAGTTCATGGAATCCTCGATCAGCTACGATGATGGAAAGAACAACAATATCTGGTTTGGCGCGATGAAGTCGGCGATAGTTCTTTCTCTTATCAATAATAATTCGGATACAACTCAGGCTGACCTTATAAATGATGAGAATACCAAAAAGATAACCTACACGGATGAAGGTTTTTCGGCAGAGATTTATTGGACCAAGTTAAAGATAGGAATGACTCTTGAAGTTAAGCTTACGGATGACGGAGTGGTTGCAAGAATCCCGGAGGAAAGCATAAAAGAGGACGGTAGCAAGTACTACATAGGAACCTTGAGAATGTATTCCTATATGGGATGTTCCTATCTTGATGATAAAGAGGGATATATGCTTGTGCCGGACGGAAACGGGGCTCTTATCTATCTTGATAATAAAGAGGGCAGATATGCAAGTGGATATTCCGGAGTTATTTACGGCAAGGATGTAGGCTTTGAAGAATCCCAGGCAGAGACGCTTTTATGGGATAAATACAATACCATTACGGATTCAGAACAGGTTTTTGCTCCGATTTACGGAATAGCGCATACAGATGATGAGATGGCTTTTCTTGGAATTGTTGAAAAGGGGCAGGAGAGAGCATCAATAGATGTGATGCCAAACGGAGTAAGTGTTGATTACAACAGAGCCTATGCAAGATTTGTTCTACGAAGGACCTACAACCAGCCAACAAGCGTAAATTCCACTTCCGGATCTTTACATGTGTACGAGGATGACAGGAGCCATTCAGATCTTCAGGTACGATTTGTCTTTTTGTCAGGGAAAGAAGCAAGTTACGCAGGGATGGCAAATGCCTACAGGGACTATCTTATAGACGAAGGACAGATTAAAAAAGCTGATACATCCTACAGAACAAGAGTTGATTTTCTTGGTACTGAGCGTGAGAACTGGCTTTTATCCACTACTCCGGTGGTGATGACTACGGCTGAAGACGCTAGAGAAATCTATAGTGATTTAAAGCAAAGCGGTGTTGAGAATCTTTTGACAGTATATAAGGGGTGGCAAAAAGGAGGCTTGTACAACCTTCCGATAAATAAATACAAGGCTGACAGCGAGATTGGCGGAAACAGCGCACTTACAGAATTTATCGAAAAAGCCTCTGATGATGGCGATGAAGTTTATCTATATAACAATGCTCTTTTGGTAAATCCTGATGAGCAAAATGCCACCTTCAACACGATCAAGCAGGTGAATAAAAGACGCTATGAAGAACAGGAACATGCCTTTGTTTATAAGAAGTTCATGTATCTTACAACAGACAGAAGTGATTATCTTCTTGATAAATTTGTGAAGAGCTATACGAAAAAGGGCATTGATAATCTGTGTCTTGCAGGTATTACAAGTAACCTTTTTACCTACACCTATAGTGGGAAAAAATATACAAGATTTGATACGGCAGGCAGCTATGAAGAAACTGTGAGCAGACTGGCTGATAAGACAAATCTTGTTATGGAAGAACCAAACGAATATCTCTGGAAAAATACTAAAGCTTTTCTGGATATGCCATTATATACATCCAGTTACATCATTGAGGATGAGAGTATTCCGTTTTTATCCATGGTGCTAAAGGGTGTGATACCTATGTATGGCGACTATGTAAACTTTGAAGCTAACAAAAAAGAGTTTCTTCTTAAAATGGTGGAATCGGGAGTTTATCCATCTTTTTACATAACAAAAAATGAGGCTTCTGAGCTTATAAATACTAACTCCAGTGATGTCTACAGTTCACAGTACGACGTATTTAAGAAAACAATTATTGAATATGATGCGTGCCTTAAGCAGCTTTCAGAAAAGACTAAGGATGCCTGTATAGTAGACCATGAGATTTTGGATGGCGGTGTAAGAGTTGTTACTTACAGCAACGAAACCAAAATTTATTTAAATTATTCATCAACAGAAAAAACAGTGGATGGGATTAAGATAGATGCCATGTCCTATGTGATTTCCTAAGGAGACAGAGTGGGATGAATTTATTAGCAATAAAAAAGAAAAACAAAAAGCCAAAGGGAAAGCTTGGAAAGCTGGAGCGAAAGCAGGAACTTGCAGGGTATTCCTTTGTTTCGATATGGATCATCGGAATGCTGGTGTTTACACTGATTCCCATGTGTCAGTCCTTCTATTACATGTGGTTTAAGATAAAGGCAAGAAACGGACTACAGTTTACCTATGTGGGAACAAGCAATATTACCCAGATCTGGATAGAAGACCCTGATTTTATACAGCAGATAGCTTCCTATGTGTGGCAGACACTTTTACAGGTTCCGATCATTGTTGTCTTTGCCCTTATCATAGCGATAATGCTAAATGGCAAAATCAATTTCCGTGGAATATTCAGACTGATATTCTTTTTGCCGGTAATAATTGTTTCAGGACCTGTTATGAACATGCTTGTGAGTGAAGGGGCTGCATCAATCCCTGCTCTTAATACTCAGGCAGTTGTGAGCGCATTTGACATGTTTTTGCCCACTGCGATAGCTCAGCAGCTTGGAACACTCTTTGGAAACATGATAATGACATTGTGGTATTCGGGAGTTCAGATACTTATTTTCCTCTCTGCGCTCCAGAAAATAGATCCCGGTCTGTATGAAGCTGCCAAGATG
This sequence comes from Butyrivibrio sp. YAB3001, assembly GCF_900112195.1. GTDB lineage: Bacteria > Bacillota > Clostridia > Lachnospirales > Lachnospiraceae > Butyrivibrio. The sequence goes on along the minus strand of NZ_FOKR01000002.1, from coordinate 718,809 downwards.
GATGGAGGCTCTGACTGGGAGTGCTTTTGGAAGATAACACTTCCCACCATAAAGCCAATGATCCTTATAAATGCTGTCTATACTGTTATTTTCTTATCCAGCAATGAGCAGAATCAGCTTATAAACCTGATAAAGACAGCAATGTTCTCGGCAACAGCAGAAAGAGGTTACGGTTATGCATCGGCCATGGCCTGGATATATTCAATTCTTGTCACGATAATCGTTCTTATTTTCTTTGCACTTCTCGGCTCGAAGAAAGATGTCTATGACAGGATGGTTAAAAAGAGAAAGAGACTTGAAATAAAAGAAGAGAGGATTGCAAGAAGAGTAGAAAGGAGGTCTGTGAGAAATGCCAGGAAGATTGAAAGACAAAGACAAAAAGGCATGTTCCGCACCTACGATGGATCTGGGGACTATTAAGGAAAGAGTTAGAAAGAGCCTTACTAAAGAGAAGTTTCACAGATTCCTGTTCGGAACCAAAGAAAAACAAGGCTTTTTAAAGGAGCTTTCTGTATATGCTCTTTTGATAGCGATTGGATTTGTTTATTTATATCCTGTTTTTTACATGTTCAGCACAAGCTTTATGAATCAGGCAGATCTCTTGGATGCCTCTGTTAAGTGGATACCAAGTTCGCTTTATATTGACAATTATATTGATGCCGCAAAGTCTATGGACTTTTGGGTAAGCCTTTTAAAAGGTTTTGTGATAGCTGGAATTCCAACAATACTTAGCGTTGTTACCTGCATGATAACAGGTTATGGTTTTGCTTCATTTGAGTTCAGGGGCAAAAAAATCATGATGGCTCTTTTGGTATTTAGCTATATACTGCCAAGCCAGGTGACAATGATCCCAACTTACGTGCTTTACAGTAATATGCGTCTTACCGGCACGATATGGGCGTTTGTGCTTCCTGCTCTTGTGGCAAATGGGCTTAATGCTCCGATATTTATACTTATCTTTTATCAGTTCTTTAAACAGGTTCCTAAGGTCTTGATCGAAGCGGCGCAGATTGACGGCGCCGGATATTGGAAGTCATTTTTCAGGATTGCTATTCCATCAGCAGGACCTGCCATACTTACCGTTTTTCTTTTTTGTTTTGTATGGTACTGGAATGAGTCCTACCTTACTGAGTTGTATGTAAAGGGTATAGCAAATTCGCACTCCTTCTGGAACAATCTGGTGATTCAGTTAAAAGACTTTGATTCAAGCTTTGAATCAAGGGCAACCACAGGCGGAACAATGACATCGCTGAATGAATCAGTGAGAATGGCTGCAACTGCTCTTACGATTTTGCCGCTGCTTATTATGTATTTCTTTATGCAGAGACACTTTGTTGAGAGCATAGACAGAACCGGTATTACAGGTGAATAAAATATTTTTTCAAATAAGGAGGTTATATGAAAAAGTACAGAAAAATTCTAGCAAGTACAATTTTATCTGCCACAGTACTTGCGCAGCTGACAGGCTGTGGTTCAGGTGGAGCGGGGGCTCCATCAGGGCAGGTGGATGAGAGCGGTGTGACAACTGATAAGATCACATTAAGTTACTGGGGATATGAGGACCTTGACCTTATGACTCAGCTTGCAGAGGCATTTATGACTGAGCATCCCAACATCACAGTTGAAGTAAAGCAGATGACAGACATGAGCACAGACCTTACAGCAGCTGCTTCAAACAATGAATTCCCGGATGTGTTTATTGCCACTGACTCAGATACTTCACTGGCAAACCAGTGGTGGGCTGACATCACTGAATATGTTGATAATGATCCTGAGACAGAAAAGCTTATGGGAACAATCCAGGAATACGGCATTGGTAAATTTGATACAAACCACCGTTATGCTATGCCAACCTGGTATCAGCCCTGCGCAGTTTTCGTTGACAAGAACGTGCTGGATAAATTAAATCTTTCAATGCCTGATCCTGACTGGACCTGGGATGACATGATAAAGCTTATCCAGGATGCAACAGTTGATGACAGAACCGGAATGAAGTATTACGGCCTTGGATATTATAACCGTCTTGATTCACTCTACGGAATCTCTGCTGCAACAAGTTCAGAGAGAAAGATTAAAGGGGAGTTCGGCTACAACGGAACAGACTTTGACCTTCAGTACTGGGCAGTGGGAGAGCAGCAGTTCTCAGATCTTAAGCTTGCGGGCTACGTTGCTCCTCAGCAGAATACTCAGGCTATGGAAGACTGGACAGGCGACTATGGAATGTACTTTGGTTCAACAGGCCATGTTGCAGTTTTCTCCGAAGGCTGGTGGACATTCCAGAATATCTGGAACACTACTGTGACTCAGGAAGATGGAACACAGGTTTATTATCAGGATCTATATGACATGGATATCTATCCTTATGTAACACCTTCTGTATCAGGAGAAAAAGAGCATAACGTTCTTGGAAACATGTATCTTGGCGGTGTTTCATATGCTACTAAATATCCTTATGAATCATACCTTCTTCTTAAGTACATGAACTGGGGAGTTGATGGATGGAAGAAGAGAATTGAGATCTACTCAGATGAAAAGAACGTGAACTCTTCAGGGGTACCGCTCAAGGCAGCAAATATGCCAATGCCTCTTACAACTGATGAGGAAGTATGGACAGCTTACAAGGCTATGTTCCCTCAGGATGCAGAGCACAAGGAGTATTGGGACAGATTCTTTGACAATATGAAGCGTCCTGTTCCTTATGGCTGGTATAACATCGCAGGTTACTGGAATTTCTGCGATCAGTACTTTAATTCACAGACTGCTCCGGGAGTATCTTCAGCAGGTATTCACAATATCGTGGATGAAGGACTTGGAAAGGCTGCGGATTATGTAGAAGAAGCAAATATTCAGGCTAATTACTATCATGCTCTTTATATGATTTCCTACTTCGGACATGATGGCTATGATGTTCTCGACGATGAAGAGATTGCATGGTATCAGAGTGTTGTAGATGCAGGCGGCGTTATGACAGGTATCGGAGAACGCCCTGTAGGAACAAAGTAATTCATTCTTTTTACAGAATGACTTTAAAAATATGTTGGAGGGTATATGAAGAACAAGAAATTATTATCATTCTTACTATGTGGGGCAATGGTTACAGGAATGCTGGCAGGCTGTGGACAGGCTTCGCAGGAAACACCTGCTGATGCGACTGAGACTGCAGAGAAGACTGAAAATGTTCAGGAAGCAAAAACAGAAAGTGTTGCTGCTTCTGAAATTCCACAGGATTACAAGTATTATTATTCCATGGATGGCGGCGAAGCCGGAGTTAAGGCAGCAGTGAGAAATACTGATGCTACTCCTATGGTTCAGGCAACTGACTCTGAAGTTGTGTATATTCCCGGCGTAAAAGGAAAAGCTGCTTACACAGATGGAAATCAGGGACTTAAGCTTGATGTGAACGGCGTTGGTGATGCATATACAGTTTCTTACTGGGTTTATGCAGCAAGAAATGCCCAGTATATGCCTACTCTCCAGTTTGGACCTGATATGCACGGTGATGCCACAGGAGGACAGCACTACGTAAACTTTACCTGGGCAAACTGGAATCCTGCTTCTGATGAACTTTCATATCCAAGTGTCTGGGCGTATGACCAGAATGCAGAAGGTTCACCCTGGCCAAACTGGTATGCTGACGATGTCAATGCCCATACAAGAGAATGGCTTAATGTAACACTTACTGTAGACCCTGCAAATACATCAGCAGATGGCAGCATGATAGAAGGTAAGCTCTACGTAAATGGTGAGCAGCTTATAGGAACTGATGCAGAGGGAAATGTAAGACCTGTAAACATTGTTAAGGGTGCTATGCAGGCTTCTGACAACTTTGATTTCCTCCTTGGAATCAACTACTGGGATGCGATCATGAAGGGCGCATTCGACGAAGTATATGTATATGACTATGCACTTGATGCTTCACAGGTAAAAGCTCTTTATGAAGCTGGCGATGCAACTGTAGCGTATGAAGAACCTGCTCATGAATTCACAGTTTATGCTGATGAAAAGGCAGTTGATTCTATCGGTAAAACAGATCTTTCTCTGGAAAAAGACAGTGATTGGTCACAGGGCTTTGAACTTAAAAACGGCGCAACAAAGATTGTAAAGCTTCGAAATTTCTCAGATGCCGCAGATGTTGCAAACAATTTTGCCATCGGATTTACAGATGCAGAGAATGAAGCTCATAAGAATCCTGCTGATACTGCAACAAAGCAGTATGCTCTTGTTAGAGCTGATGCATATGCTGAGACTTCTGATGCAAATTCTATCGATAATGCAGACAAATTTGAGACCTATTACAGCTGGGGCAACTGGAATACATGGCTTTCACAGGTTATGAAGGAGACAGATGTAACACTTAATATTTCCAGAGCAGATGACAAGATCATCGTAGAAGGCACAATGGTTGATTATAACGGCACAGAAAACCAGATGAAGATGACTGTACCTTCAGCATTGACAGCAGAAGATCCCTGTTATTTCTATGTGACTGGACAGAAGTGCTACATTGATATCTTGGGCGTTGAGGATCCATTCTCAATTGAACTGGCAGCAAATGCTCTTGAAACTATAGGCGATATCAATCTCTTAAATGGCTGGTGGACAGACTGGACAGAGAGCTATGAGATCAAGGATGGAGAAACAAAGGCAGTAAGATTCAACAACTATTCAGATGGCGTTAACAACTGGGATAACTACGTATTCATGTTCACTAATGAGTACACCAAGGCTCATGAAGATCCTAACGCAGGCGAAGGCCACGTTGAATATGCAGCAGTAAGAGCGGATGCTTACGGATGGGATGATACATTTACTCAGAGCTATGAGACAAGCTGGGGAGATGACTGGGCAACATGGCTTAGCTCAATGAGAAATGCAACTGTAAACATGTACATCACAAGAGAAGGCGGAAATATCACAATGGACGCTACTATTGTTGATGGAAATGGAAAGAGCTATACAAGTAAGACAACATTGGAATCTTCACTTAAGGCAGATGACCCGATTTACTTCCTTATCACTTGCGAAGAGTGCTATCTTGAACTTCTTTCTGTAGAAAATGTTGTAGAAAAAGTTGGAGCAGCTGATTACAGCAATGGCTGGTGGACAGACTGGAGCACACCAATCGAGATAGCAGACGGAACAACTACAGTTACACTTAATAACTATTCAGATGGTGTAAATAACTGGGATAACTATGTGCTTGTGTTTACTAATGAGGAGACACCTGCGCATGAGAATCCTAACGCTGACGGCTCAGGAAGCGCTGATCACGTAGAGTATGCAGCAGTAAGAGCAGATGCATATGGCTGGGATGATACATTTACCCAGAGCTATGAGACAAGCTGGGGAGATGACTGGGCAACATGGCTTAACGCTATGAAGGATGCAAAGGTTACACTTACAATTGACAGAAAAGGTGGAGATATAACAATTGATGCCAATATCGAAGGCGGAGACGGCAAGAACTACACCAGCACAACAACAATGAACAGTAAGCTGACAAGCGCAGATAAGATTTATATGCTTGTTACCTGCGAGGAATGCCTTGTTGAGATTCTTTCAGTAGAGTGATAATTCTACTACCCGGCGCTTCGGGAGGAATACTTTCGAAGCGCTGTTTCGAGCAAGACTTATGTCTGAGGGAAAAGTGAACAGATCAGTTTTTTCCTATAAGCTCATATGAACGAACAAATAAAAATGCGAGAGGATGGATGATGGAGACAAAGCCTAGAAACGGAAAACTAACTAAGTACAATAATCCTTTTATAGAACAAAGAGCGGATCCTTATGTATATAGACACAGCGATGGATGTTATTATTTTACAGCTTCAGTACCTGAATATGACAAGATTGTTCTAAGAAAGAGCGAAACTCTTGAGGGACTTAAGGAAGCTGACGAAAAATGCATATGGGAAAAGCATGAATACGGAGATATGAGTAAGCATGTGTGGGCGCCTGAACTTCACTATCTTGATGGGAAATTCTACATTTATTTTGCAGCTTCAAGAGAGGAAGACATCTGGAGACTTAGACCATATATCCTTGAGTGCGAAGGACAGGATCCAATAAATGATAAATGGATTGAAAAAGGGATGATACAGAGAAGTGATGATGATATTTATTCCTTTAAGGGCTTTAGTCTGGATGCTACTATTTTTGAAAATAACGGAGATTATTATTATGTATGGGCTGAGAAAGTGGCAGCAGGCATAGGTATTTCAAACCTTTACATAGCTAAGATGGAGACTCCGACCAAGCTTTCCACAGCACAGGTTCTTTTGACAACTCCTGATTATGACTGGGAAAGAGTGGATATTTGGGTAAATGAAGGACCTGCTGTTATCAAGAATAACGAAAGAATTTTCCTGACCTATTCCGCCAGCGCAACAGGAGAGTGCTACTGCATGGGAATGCTGAGCATTGATGCGGGAGATAATCTTCTTGACCCGAGGCAGTGGAGAAAGGAGAAGAAACCGGTTCTTTGCTCTGATAGGGAAAAAGGTATTTATGGTCCGGGGCACAACAGTTTTACAAAAGATACAGATGGAAAAGATGTTTGCGTATTTCATGCAAGAACCTATAAGGAAATTGAGGGAGATCCGCTCTATGATCCAAACAGACATACGATGCTTATTGAAGTAAAATGGGATAAATGTGGATGGCCGGTGTTTGATTATGAAAATAAGATTTATTAAAAAAAGAGTTGCTGTTTTGCTTTCTTTAGCATTACTTGCCGTGACAGCTCTGGGGAGCGGATGTGGAAAAGATAATAGCGAAAGCGATTTGTCTTTAGCAGAAAAAGAGCCAGAGACCGGATTTACAGAATCGCAGGAAAAAATTTCGGTGTCACTTGTAACTGATAAAGATTCCTATGAAGAAGGGGAGATAGTGCACTATACACTGACTATTTCCAATGAAAATCCTGATTACTCAATCTCTGGTAAAAAATTCAGTTATACCAACAAAGGCCTTGTGCCTGCAAGCGAAGGTTCCATGCCTGACATTTTTGATACTATCAGAACCGGAGACACAGTAACTTTATCCGGTGAGCTTATTGGCGGCAATGCAGGGAATCCCGGAAATAGTGCAAGTCTTTCAGGTGATGGGAAAACAGTCAGCTTCAGACCTTATGTTGAGATAAAATATGCCGGTGAGGAGGCAATGGTTAGGTGCGTGCTTAACCTTAAGATGACTATGCTGGTAAGACAGTTTGGAGAAAATGCAAAAAACAACAAAACTGCATGTTGTCATGATCCATCAATTTTTAAGGATACTGACGGAACCTACTACATTTTTGGAACACATATAAGCTGCTCATCCACTACAGATCTTTTTGACTGGACTGAAAGAAATGATGAGTTCAAGTCAGCTCTTTCTCAGGAAACGAGGGATAAGATAAGGCAGTGGAATGATGACAGCGGAGACTGGTGGGGGAACCTTTGGGCGCCTGATATTATTTACAGTAAAGAAATGGGAAAATATCTCATTTACTTAAGTGCAAATGGTGATAACTGGAAATCCAATATAGTTCTTCTTACCGCAGATAATGTAATGGGACCTTATGAGTACGCTGGAAGCATTGTCTATGGCGGATTTGATGAATCAAATTACAAAGAGACAGATGTTGAAAAAGTTCTCGGAGAGGGAGAACTTCCTGAGAGATACATCACCAATGGAGTTGCCAACAAAAAGTGGGGAGATAAGTTCCCAAATTGTATAGACCCTTGCGCATTTTATGATGATGATGGTAATCTTTGGATGACCTACGGTTCCTGGTCAGGCGGTATCTTTATGTTAAAGCTTGACAAAGAAACAGGTCTTAGGGACTATTCAGTAAGCTATGAGACTGATAAACACTCGGATGCATATTTTGGAAAGCTTATTGCAGGCGGCTGCTACGTGTCAGGCGAGGGCTCTTATATCCAGAAAATAGGCGATTATTATTATCTTTTTATTTCCTATGGCGCCCTTGAGGCAAAAGGCGGCTACAATATAAGAGTGTTCAGGTCCAAAACACCTGATGGCCCTTATGAGGATGAACTTGGTCACACACCATTTTATGATTCGTATTCACTTAATATAAATCATCCTGTGGGAGAGAGATTATTTGGCGGATACAGATGGAAGAGCATGAGTGAGGGACAGGTTGCGCAGGGACATAATTCAGCTTTTGTTGATGACGATGGGAAAGCTTATATTGTATTCCATACAAGGACCACAAGCGGCAATGAAGGACATTTTGTAAAGGTACATCAATTGTTTGTAAATGAGGATGGATGGCTGGTTGCGGCGCCGTTCCTTACAGATGGTGAGACACTTGATGAAAATGGACTTGATAAGTCACAGATAACAGGCGATTATGAGATTATTTTCCATCGTCTTGACATCAATTTTGCCAAGTATGAGGTGAACGAAGTAGAACATATTTCTCTTTTGGAAGATGGGACGGTTTCCGGAGATTATCAGGGCACCTGGAGTGTTAAAGAAGGCAAACCATACATAAATCTTGATATAGATGGAGATACCTTCAGTGGTGTTGCTCTTACCATGGAGATTGAAGGCAGCAGTCTTGAAACAACTGTTTTTACCTGTCTTGGGAAAAATACTCAGGTTACTCTATGGGGCAGCAGGATGGTAGAGTGATATGAATTTAAATGATAACGAAAAAAGAAACAATGAAATAACAGACTCAGTTCAAAATCTGATATCTGTAGCAGAAAAAGTCAAAGAACAAGGCTATGACCAAAGACTGGACATTAAAGATGTTTTATTGAAATTCCTTTCATTTATCATGGTTATATGTCTTGGGTTTGCGTGGATGTTTGCCATGCTGATGATAATAAGTTTTGTCTCTTTAGGATACCTCCATTTCAATATAAAAACTATCATCAGCATATCCATTCTTTCTGCAGTGATGGCAGGTGGATATTATTGTTTTAAATTGTTTCGAAACAAATGAAAAAAATGTTTCATGCATCTTAAATTATAGTTAATTTAGGATTGCGTTATCAAATGGTAATCGTTTAAGCATATATTAGGGTATCAAAAAAACAATAATTGACGTATAATAGTGTTATCGGATTTACGCTTTCCGATAACACTTTTTTATTTCATATGAAATAAAATTCTTGGAGAAAAACAAAAATGCCTGGTGAAAATATGACAATGACCTATTCTGCCATCGTGCATGATAAGGATAATAACAAGGTTGTTCACGTTAAATTTGAAAGAGATGGAGATAAAGGCACTGATATGGCAGAAGGAGTTCTTCCGGAATGCAGGATTATCAGTCATAATGGCTATTCCAAAGATGAAATCAGCAGGCTGGAGGATTATTTAAGGGGGAATCTTGACGATCTGATGGCAAAAGCCAAAGTAATCAGTAATCCGCTGAAATGGCTTTGACCGGTTTTAATTGGAGGCTGGCGCATGCAGTATAATTACTACTTTGATATTTGCGCTTTATGTATATTGGCTACAATTGCCGTAACCTCTTTGGCAAGAAGAACGGTTCCTGCGTACAGGCAAAGAGCTTATGGTCTGCTTATAGTCGCTGTATTTATGGCGACTGTCTCAGAACGTGTTGAAACACTTTTGCAGATGAGGCCAAGTACGGCATTCTGGTATCATCCTGCAGAAATGTTTTCAGGTTCTGTCTATTTTCTTGCGCATTTAGCATCTGCGCTGTGTTATTTTCTTTATATTATGTCCGTTTTGGATATCTATGTTAACTATAAGGAATTAAAGAGTTTTGTGACAGTTTTGCTTGCATATAGTGTGGGAGCATTTCTGGTACTGGTAAACCTTTTTTATCCGGTTTTATTCCATTATTCTGAAGACGGTCTATACCATCGCGATTTTCTTATCTGGATATACTATGTCCTTGCTGCGTATTATATAGCAGCAGGGCTTTATCTGATGTTCAAATATAACAGTTATATGATACTGAAAACAAGGGTTGCGATTGCTTCTTACGTATTCTTTATTCTTTCCGGGATTCTGATACAGTTTTTTTACCCGACAGTTCTTATCGAGAATTTCTGTAACGCAGTAAGCGCGACTTTGGTTTATATTACTTTGCAGAATCCAAGCGAGATGGTGGATGAGACTTTAAATGTCTTAAACAGAAAAGCTTTTCTTGAAGGCGTAGACCTTAAAATAAAACTTAAAGGCTCTCATTGTACTATTTTTGTGACAATAGATAACGCGTCTGCTCTTAGCGCTGAGATTGGCTATGCACAGTCGATGATAGTCATCAAAAGGATAGCTAAGTATTTAAGGGGAATTGGCTTTAAAGAATTCAGACTTCAGGCTTATGCATATAAATATTCGGACTATGTTTTTGCTGTGACAGTTCATAGTGAGGATAAGGCAAAAGAACGAAAACTTATGGAAGTCATAGCCAAAAGGCTTAATGAGCCCTGGAACTGCTCGGGCATGGCGATAAAGATTGAGGGACATTGCTTTATGATGCGATATCCTGAAAATTATTCAACACCTTCAGAACTTATGAGTAAGGTTGAGATAATCACGGAAGATATCACAGATAATAAGGAAACGATAGTAGAGGTAGAAGGAGTTGAATTAAGAAAAGTAAAGAAGTTTAAGGACTATGACCTGCTTGCAAGGAATAATCTTGATAATAAGACTGCGGTAATCAGATATCAGCCGCTTGTGTCTAAAATATACAGAATAAATTATTGCGCAGACGTACTGTTTTTTCCGTTAGATGAAAATAATGATGAAGTGGATATGAGAAAGCATATCCCTGAACTTAAAACTACACAGGCTCTTATTGATACTGATGAGTTTGTTTACAGGCGTGCCTGCAGAGCACTTTCTTTCTGGAATGCGGGGGACAAGAATGGTAAATACAGGGCTATTGTCGGATTATCCCAGGGAGAAATATCAAAGAATGATTTTATAAGAAGGATAAAGAAGATTTTAAGAGAAGAGAAGGCAGAGGCTTCATGGATAAGCCTTAAGCTTTCTGAGACTACTCTTACTACCATGAGTAAGGTAGCAGAGCGCAATCTGCGGCTTATGGGTGACATGAACAGCTCTATCATTGTAGATAAATTTGGAAGTGGCTACGGTGACCTTGACCGTATTTTATCACTCCCCGTAATGCAGGTGAATCTAGACATTGATGTCTTAAGAGCTGCACTTAATTCACCAAAGATGAAGATAGTGACAGAAGGTATGGTGAATCTTTTCCATGATGTCAGTATTTTTGTTGGGGCTACAGAGATAGAGTCTCCCGATGAAAAAGCGATTGCTGAAGAAATCGGATGTGATTATCTCATGGGTGATTACATTGGAAAACCTGTAAAAGATAGTTCATTTGTAAAATGTATCGATGCTTATTTTGAAGAAGGTTAAACATGGAATTTTTGACTAACCCTCAAACCTATGATATCTGTTTTTCAGTTGCATCACTTGTGCTTATTATAGTAACTCTTATGATCCATCTTTCAGAGGAAAAGTACTTTAATAAGCAGAGGCATATTTTTGGTGCGCTTGTCATTGATGCATTTATGCTGAATATTATGGGGCTTTTCCATAATTTATATCTTTATAACGATCTGGCAAAAGAAATAATCGGTTATGAGGCAAATTGTCTTATCGTTCTTGTTGAGAAACTTTTTACATATCTTGTTCCGTATTTCTCCATTTGCTATGTCATGAGCATCTTTCAGATAGAAAGTAAGAGTATTCGTAAAAAACTCCTTATCGTCATTCCGACGATGTACTCTATGATTTTTTATCTTGTGGGATACTTTACCAATATATTCTTTGTATTTACTGAAGATGGAAAAATTGATTATATTTATCCCCAGGGAGCTTCCGTTAATATAAATGTTTATCTGTATTTTATTTTCGCAGCGTATCTTCTTACAAAGTATTCAAAATCCCTGAGCTCCGAAAAAGCAACTGCGCTCTGGATATATTTTGCGCTGATGGTTTTGGGAATCCCTATCAGGATATTAACAAAGTCAAGCTCAATCTTTGAATTTAGCGTTTCAATAGCGCTTCTTTTGTGCGTATATACATTCCAAAATCCCAGCGAATTTGTGGACAGCATGTCAGGGGCAGGAACCAAGAATGCTCTTCGCTTTACCATTACAACAAATCTTTTGCAGAAAAAAGAGTTTACTCTTTTAGGAATAAGAATTGACAGGCTTACAACAATCCTTGGGGAAGAAACGCTTGAAGATTCATCTGAGCTTCTTAATCAGATTTCTGATTATTTAAAACAGCTTGCTCCAAACGGATATGTTTTTTATCCTGAACTGGATGACTTTGTAATTTTATTCCCGGGAGTTACGCCTGATGAAATTGTAGTCGAAAAGACCGCGGAGCAGATACGCAAAAGATTTAAGGATACCTGGAAAATAGGTAATGAGCAAAAGAAATTATTTGAAACTCCTTATGCCATAGCTTTTCCCGATGAAGTGTCAAGTATCGAAAGATATAGTGAGATAAGAGACGTGCTTGATAAGGCACTTTCCAAGCAGAGTAGAGAAATCCTTAGGGTTGCTGACCTTAATCTTAAGGTTGTTGAGCATGACAAGAAGATTGATAATATCGTAAAAAGAGCTATAGAGGATGAACTGTTAGAGGTTTACTATCAGCCAATCTATACACCTGTGACAGGAAAATTCTCATCCTGCGAGGCACTTCTTAGATTAAAGGATCCACATCTTGGGTTTATCTCGCCTGCGATACTTATGCCGATAGCTGAGAGAAACGGAACAATTCTTTCTATAGACAAGTATGTTCTTTCAACGGTGTGCGATCTGTTTTCTGCCACTGATGCGAGAAAACATGGTCTTGAGTATGTAGAAGTAAACCTTTCTGTGGTTGACTGTATTCAGGCAAATCTTGTGGATAATATCATGGGAACGCTTGATAAATACAAGGTAGCGCCAACTGAGATAAATTTTGAGATAACTGAGACCTATGAACAGGGAATAACCTCGGTTATGGATGAGAACATAAAAAAGCTTATGGAAATGGGCTTTAAGTTTTCTATGGATGATTTTGGAACCGGTTATTCAAATATTGCAAGAGTGGCAACCATGCCTGTTACTATCTTTAAACTGGATAAGAGCATTATTCAGTCAGCCTTTGAGTCAGAAGTTTCTTATATGGTGATGATAAATCTTATAAAGATAATAAAGTCACTTAAGAAAGAAATTGTTGCTGAGGGTATTGAAACTGGTGAACAGGCAAGACAGCTTATAAAACTTGGCTGTGACCACATTCAGGGATTCTTTTATGCGCGCCCAATGCCAAAAGAACAGTTTTTACAGTTCCTCAAGGATCATAATGGATAAAACGGATAAATCTTGCAAAGAACATGGTGAATGTGTATAGTAATTTAGGAAATGTATAAATAATTTATGAAATTTAAGGTATGAGGAAGGTTGATTTATGGCATTGATCAAGAAGCCTGTTACAGGCATGAAAGATATTCTCCCTGCTGAGATGCAGCTTAGGGATTATTGCATAGGCGTTATTAAGAAAACTTATGCAGAGTTTGGTTTTACTTCTATTGAAACACCGGCAGTTGAGTCACTTGCAAATCTAAACAGCAAGCAGGGCGGTGAAAATGAGAAACTTATATTTAAGGTAATGAAGCGCGGAGAAAAGCTGAATCTTGAAACAGCTAAGGAAGAGAACGACCTTACAGATTCCGGGCTTAGATATGATCTTACTGTTCCGCTTGTTCGTTTCTATGCTAATCATGCAAATGAACTTCCATCACCATTTAAGGCTCTTCAGATGGGAAGTGTATGGAGAGCTGACAGACCTCAGAAGGGCAGATATCGCCAGTTCATGCAGTGCGATATCGATATCCTCGGTGAAGCATCTAACCTTGCAGAGATAGAGCTTATTCTGGCAACAACAACAACTCTTGGAAGACTTGGTTTTAAGGACTTCAAGATCCGTATAAATGAGAGAAGAATTCTTAAGGCAATGGCTGCTTACAGCGGTTTCCCTGAGGAAGAATATGATAATGTTTTCATCACTCTTGATAAGATGGATAAGATCGGTATTGACGGAGTGGCAGAGGAACTTGAAAAGAGCGGCTTTAATAAGGAAAGCATCGATAAGTATCTTGATCTTTTCAGAGCAAGCGAAGGAAAGAATGGTCTTGACGGACTTAAGATAATTGCAGATATGCTTGGTGACTATTTAGAGGCTGAGGTAAGAGAGAGCCTTGAAGAAATCATCAGCAGCGTAGATGCTACAAAGTCAGCTCAGTTTGAGATGGTATTTGATCCTACACTTGTTCGTGGAATGAGCTACTATACAGGAACAATTTTTGAGGTAGCTATGCCTCAGTACGGCGGAAGCTGCGGTGGCGGCGGACGTTACGACAAGATGGTTGGCAAATTCCTTGGACAGGACACACCAGCCTGTGGTTTCTCTATTGGATTTGAGCGAATCATCATGATAATGATGGACGAAGGCTTTAAGATTCCGGGAGAGAGTAAGAAGGTTGCCTTCCTTATCGAAAAAGGCATCAAGGGTGAGCGTCTTGCACAGATCATTTCAGAAGCTCAGAAGGAAAGAGAAAACGGAAGAAGCGTTCTTGTTGTAAGAATGAACAAGAATAAAAAATTCCAGAAGCAGCAGCTTACAGAGCAGGGCTACACAGAAATCAAGGATTATTATGCAAATCCATTGAGTTAAGGGGAATATATAGGGGGAGAGTATGATAAGAAAAGGTTTTAAGATGAAACTGTATCCGGGGATGGAGAAAGAGTACGAAAAAAGGCACAACGAGCTTTGGCCTGAAATGCAGAAGATGATCCATGAGCACGGCGGTCACAACTACAGCATTTTTCTTGATACTGAGACTCTTATTCTTTACGGATACATAGAAATAGAAGATGAGGAGTTGTGGAAAAAGAGCGCAGACACTGAGATTAACCGCAAGTGGTGGGATTTTATGGCAGATATCATGGAAACTAATCCTGATAACAGCCCTGTGGCAATCGATCTGCACCCGGTTTTTCATTTAGATTAAGCTTATTATGAAATGTAATACTGTTATATTTGATCTTGACGGAACGCTGCTTAATACGCTGGAAGATCTGATGGACAGCGTTAATTATGCGCTTGAGCGCTATGGATTTCCTAAGAGAAGCCTGGAAGAGATAAGGCATTTTGTTGGAAATGGCGTTGAAAAGCTGATGGAACGAGCCATTCCTGACGGGAAAGATAATCCGGCATTTGAAGAGACTTTTTCCTGCTTTAAGGATTATTATCTTATCCATTGCAACGATAAGACAGGGCCGTATCCGCAGATTATGGAACTTCTTGCTAAGCTTCATGATAATGGCTACAATATGGCAATTGTATCCAATAAATACATGAATGCGGTAAAAGAACTGAATGAACTGTACTTTAGCAGGTTCATTAAAGTTGCGATTGGCGAATCTGCAGGCATTCGCAAGAAACCGGCGCCTGATACGGTTTATGAAGCGATAAAAGAACTTGGCGCTAAAAAAGAATGCTGCATATATGTGGGCGATTCTGAAGTGGATTACATGACCGCGAAGAATAGTGGCCTTAAATGCATATCCTGCCTATGGGGATTTAGAACCAAAGAAGAAATAATTCAGGCAGGTGCAGAGGGGAATATATATGTGACAGAGCCAATGCAGGTATTTGAGATTTTACAGGAGGGAGATTTTTGAACATTCACTTAGTCAGGCTGATAGTATTGGTGGTATTGGTACTTCTTTCAGGCTTCTTTTCTTCGGCTGAGACTGCTTTTATGACTGTAAACAGAGTTAAGGTAAAAGCACTTGCCGATGCGGGAAATAAAAGAGCAGTCTTGGTGCTTGGAATATGTGAAGATACCCAGAAGATGCTGTCAGCGATTCTGATTGGAAATAATATTGTTAATCTTAGCGCATCAGCGCTTATGACTGTTTTTGTCACAGATTTATGGGGAAGTTTTGCGGTAGGAATAGGAACCGGAGTGTTGACACTTGTGGTTCTGATCGCTGGTGAGATTTTACCAAAGACTATTGCAACAGCGTATTCTGAGACTATTTCTCTTATATACGCGAGAACAATTCTTTTTATCATGGCGATAACAAAGCCGCTTAATTTTATCATTAACGGCATTGCAACTGCTATATTAAAGGTTTTAAGGATTAACGTTCAGAGCAGGCAGACAATGACTGAGAACGAACTTAAGACCTATGTGGATGTAAGTCATGAGGACGGTGTCATAGAGTCCGGTGAGAAAGAGATTATTTATAACGTCTTTGATTTTAGTGACGCAGTGGCAAAAGATATCATGATCCCAAGGATTGATATGTCTTGTGTCAGTTCAGAGACAGATTATAATGAAGTCATGAAGGTGTTCAAGGAAGAAATGTACACCAGAATCCCAGTTTATGAGGGAAATGAGCAGGACAATATAATCGGTCTTATAAATATCAAGGACCTTATTCTTATACAGGATAAAGAAAATTTCAAGATTACTGATTACCTTAGAAAAGCTTATTATACCTACGAGTACAAAAAGACAGCAGATCTTTTGATAGAAATGAGAGAAAAGTCGCAGAATGTGGCATTTGTCCTTTCTGAATACGGAACTACAGTGGGAATGATCACCCTTGAAGATCTTCTTGAAGAAATTGTCGGAGAGATAAGGGATGAATATGACTCTGATGAAGCTCAGCTGATCAAAGAGCTTGGCGATAATAAGTATCTGGTAGAAGGTAACATGAAGCTCGATGACATCAATGATGCTCTGGGAACAGAGCTTGATTCGGAAGATTACGATTCTATAGGAGGTCTCATGATTGAGAATCTTGACAGACTTCCGAGATATGGTGAGACAGTTACCCTTGATAATGGTACAACGCTTACTGCAAGGGGAATCAAGCGCAACAGAATAACAAAGGTTCTGATGGTTGTGGTTCCCAAATTAAAATCTGATATTGAAGAGGATGATAAAGAATAAAATCCACTTTAATAAATTTGTAAAATATGTTATACTGAGTCGATGAAAAACTCGGAATATGGTTTTATTAACCACAGTTTCTAGTAGGAGGCAATTATGAAACATGTAAAGTCATTAGTTACAAGAAATCTTAAGGAATCCATGAAGAAGGGCGGATGTGGTGAGTGCCAGACATCATGTCAGTCAGCTTGCAAGACTTCTTGCACAGTAGGAAATCAGAGCTGCGAGCAGCTTAGCAAGTAATTACCGGTTACAGATATTCCGGGAAGCACATATATTATCCCGGAAACATGATTAAGTCATGTCGGGCAGCGACTTTGTCGCTGCCTCACTTTTTGTGGCTTAAGTCAAAAAATGGCACAAGACCGGTAAATCAGTTTTAGAAAAGTTTTAGGAGTTATTATGATTCATGCATATAAGAACAACGGTTACAACATAGTATTGGATGTTAACAGTGGTTCAGTTCATGTTGTTGATGATGTTGTTTTTGACCTGGTAGAGGTTGTAGAAGAGAAGCTTCGCAGCAAATACGGAACTGCTGCGGCAGCAGAGGATAACAGTGGAGTTTCAGGTGAAGAGACTCAGTGGTTATATGAAGAGGTTAAGAATATTTCAGAGATCAGTCAGAAATATTCTGATGAAGAATTAAGAGAAGCTGTTGAGGAACTTTTGGAACTTAGAGCTTCAGAGGTTCTTTACACAGATGATGTTTATGAGAATTATGTAGATGATTTTCAGAACCGCGATACTGTAGTTAAGGCTTTATGTCTTAATATAGCTCACGATTGTAATCTCAGATGCAAATATTGCTTTGCTGATGAGGGTGAGTATCATGGAAGAAGAGCGCTTATGACAGAGGAAGTTGGTAAGGCTGCTCTCGATTTTTTGGTTAAGAATTCAGGAAACAGAAGAAATCTTGAAGTTGATTTCTTTGGCGGCGAACCGCTGATGAATTGGGAAGTTGTAAAGAAGATCGTTGAATATGGTCGTTCAATCGAGAAAGAGAACAATAAAAACTTCCGTTTTACTATTACAACCAATGGTACTCTTTTAAATGACGAAATACTAGCTTATGTAAATAAAGAGATGGGAAATATCGTGCTTTCTATCGATGGACGTAAGGAAGTGCACGATTCCATGAGACCAAAGCGCGGCGGACAGGGAAGTTACGATGAGATAGTTCCTAAGTTCCAGAAGGTTGCTGAGAGTCGTCATCAGCTTAGATATTTCGTAAGAGGAACCTTTACACATAATAATCTGGATTTCTCAGAAGATGTCAAGCATCTGGCAGACCTTGGCTTTAAGCAGATATCTGTTGAGCCGGTTGTTGCAAAGCCTGATGACTGGTATGCACTTAAGGATGAAGATATTCCTGTATTATGCGAAGAATATGATAAACTTGCGAAGTTTTATATTGAGAGACATAAAGAGGGCAGAGGTTTTAACTTCTTCCACTTTAATATAGACCTTGAGGGTGGCCCTTGCGTTGCAAAGAGATTATCCGGATGTGGTTCAGGATGTGAATATTTGGGAGTTACTCCCTGGGGAGATTTATATCCTTGTCATCAGTTTGTTGGTAATGAAGATTTCATCATGGGAACAGTCTTTGAAGGAATCAAGAGAAACGACATTCGCGAGATGTTCAAGAAGAGCAATGTTTATTCCAGACCTGAATGTGAGAAATGTTTTGCCAGATATTATTGTAGCGGCGGATGTGCTGCCAATGCCTATAATTTCAATGGCGATATCAATACGACATATAAGCACGGATGTGAGCTTCAGAGAAAGCGCATAGAATGTGCCATTATGATAAAAGCGGCTTTGGCCGAAGAAGAAGGTTAACGGAGGATTTTTTGTATGAAACGCGTAAAATCAATCATTGCGCTGATTCTGATGCTGTTACTCCTTGGGGGCTTGGGGTACTCAGCTGTTTACGGACTCGGCAGCGACAAGTCAGGTTCTTTGTCCAGCATTAATTTAGGACTTGATCTGGCCGGTGGTGTAAGTATCACTTACGAGGTAGTAGGTGATGAGAACCCTGATAAGGAAGATATGGCTGATACAATTTACAAGCTTCAGCAGCGTGTAGATCAGTACAGCACAGAGTCTTTAGTATATCAGGAAGGTAAGAACAGAATTAATATCGAGATTCCGGGTGTTACAGATGCCAATAAGATTCTTGAAGAACTTGGACAGCCCGGTAATCTTTATTTTATCGCTCAGACAGATTCTGAGGGCAATGCTAACTACGAATACAAGGTTGATTCTACATATGGTCTTTTCTATACATATGAGCTTAATAAGACCATAGAAGAACTTCAGGCTGATGGTTCAATTGTTCTTTCAGGTTCTGATGTTGAGGCAGCACAGGCTGTATATCAGCAGGATTCATATGGCGGAAACGAGCCGGTTGTTTCTCTTGAGTTTACAGAAGCAGGTAAGACAGCATTTGCAGAAGCTACAACAAAGGCATATGCAAATGGTGAGAGCATTGGTATTTATTATGATGGACAGTTTATCAGTGTTCCTACTGTTCAGGCAGCTATCACAGATGGTAAGGCAGTTATTACCGGAATGAGTGATTATGAGAAGGCACAGAATCTTGCTTCCATGATCAGAATCGGTGGACTTAAGCTTCAGCTCAACGAACTTCGTTCAAATGTTGTAGGCGCTCAGCTTGGTTCAGATGCTATCAAGACAAGTTTAATGGCTGCTGCCGTTGGTTTTGCTCTTATAGCAATTTTCATGATTGTATTCTTCAGAATACTCGGTCTTTCAGCTACAATCGCACTTGCATTTTACAGCGGACTTATGATCTTTATGCTTTCAGCATTTGATCAGACACTTACACTTCCCGGTATTGCAGGTATCATCCTTTCAATTGGTATGGCCGTTGATGCAAACGTTCTTGTATTCTCAAGAATTAAGGAAGAGATTGCAGGTGGTAAAGATGTAGACGCTGCAAGAAAAGCAGGTTATAACAAGGCTCTTTCATCAATCATCGATGGTAACGTTACAACATTTATTGTTGCTTTCTGGTTATACATTTTGGGAACAGGTTCAATCAAGGGATTTGCTATAACTCTTATGTTTGGTATTGTTCTTTCGATGTTTACAGCGCTTGTTATAACAAGAACAGTTACTTCAATACTCTATGGAATCGGCCTTCAGAATGTTGCCCTTTACGGTAAGGCTAAGGCACCTAAGAAGTTTGATTTTGTTGGTAAGAGAAAAGTATTCTATGGTGTTTCACTTGCAATTGTTGTTGCAGGATTCATTGCAATGGGTGTTAACAGCGCTCAGGGCAAGGGAGCATTTAACTACAGTCTTGATTTCGTAGGTGGTACATCTACAACAGTTACATTTAATGAAGCTAAGTCACTTTCTGAGCTTGAGAGCACAGTAGCTGAGGATATCAAGAAAGCTGCAGGAATCAATCAGATTCAGATTCAGACAGTTACAGGAACAAACCAGGTTATCTTCAAGACATCAACACTTGATGTTAAACAGAGAGAAGCTGTTGAAGATGTACTTGTAAATAATTACAGTATTACAGCTGACAATATTGCTGCTGAGACAATCAGTTCAGTTATCAGTGGTGAAATGAGAGCAGATGCTGTTATTGCTCTTTTGGTTTCACTTGTATGTATGCTTATCTACATCTGGATCAGATTCAAGGATATCAAGTTTGGTACAGCCGCTATCATAGCTCTTGCACATGATGCACTTATAGTTATTGTTTCATACGCATTTACAAGATATGCAGTTGGTAATACTTTCATCGCTGTTGTACTTACAATTATTGGTTACTCAATAAACGATACTATCGTCACATTCGATCGTATCCGTGAGAATCTTAATCTTGCATCTAACAAGAAAGAGTATGCTGAACTTGTAAACGGCAGTGTTGCTCAGACTGTTACACGAAGCTTGTTTACATCAGCTACAACATTCTTTACTGTATTAGCATTGTTTATCTTTGGTGTTGCTGATATTAAAGCATTTGCACTTCCTCTTATGGTTGGTGTAATCTGCGGAACATATTCTTCAATCTTTATCGCATCTCCAATGTGGTATGATTTAAAGACAAAGTTCCAGACACTTTTTGCTAAGAAGTGATAATAAATAGTAAATAATTACGAGGGGCCATCTTCCAGAACTGGAGGGTGGCTCTGTTGAAATGGAGAAATTTTTATTTATGTCAAAATGGATGGTGGCTAGTAAAAAGGCTGATTTTGATGGAATAGCTGCTAAATATGGCATCAGGAATATTACAGCCAGGCTTATTGCTAACAGGCTGATAACTTCCATGAAAACTGCTGCCATAGAATGCAACGATGAGACAATCGACGCATATCTCAATGGAAATGTTGATATGATGCATGATCCCCATTTTATGGCTGATATGGAAAAAGGCGCAAAGATAATGTGGGAGAAGATATTCGCCGGAGAAAAGATAAGAGTAATCGGTGATTATGATGTAGACGGAATCTGTTCATCATATATATTGGTATCAGGACTTAGACTTTTCGGAGGAGATGTTGATTGTGTCCTTCCTGACAGAATCAAGGATGGTTATGGCCTTAGTGAAAAACTGGTTGATGCGGCATATGATGCAGGAATCAGGACTATCATAACCTGCGATAACGGTATTGCTGCATTTGATCAGATAGCTCATGCCAAAGAAAAGGGCATGACTGTAGTTGTAACGGATCATCATGAGGTTCCATTTTCTTTATCTGAAGAAAGTGAAAATGGTGATGACTGTAATGACAGTGCTTCAAATAATATGGGCAGAGAAGAGATTCTTCCTCCTGCTGATGCGGTTATAGACCCTAAGAGGAAAGACGGAGAGTATCCGTTTAAGGAAATCTGCGGAGCAGTTGTTGCTTACAAGTTCCTTCAGGTAATGGCAGATACAAAAATGGAAGATGGTGACAAAAATCAAAGTGGTTCATTTTTGTATGAGCATATAGAAGGGTTATCAAGAGAAAAGGTTACAGAATTCTTTACAGAAATGCTTACTTTTGCCGGAATAGCAACAGTTTGTGATGTAATGGAACTCAAGGATGAGAACAGAGTTATTGTAAAAGAGTCTCTGAGACTTATTTCTTCAACTAATAATATTGGACTTAGAGCTCTTATTCATGTAAACAGTCTGGATGAGAACAATATTTCATGCTATCACTATGGATTTGTGATCGGACCATGTCTTAATGCCACAGGCAGACTTGATCTTGCTACGAGAGCTCTGAATCTATTCTTTACAGAAGATGAGAATGAGGCATCAAAGATTGCAGGTGATCTTAAGGAATTAAACGACAGTCGCAAGGATATGACCAAGCAGGGCGTTGACAATGCGGTTTTATATGTTCAGGATATTTGCAAGAACGGAGAACTTCCTAAGGTGCTTGTTATTTATCTTCCGGAAGTTCATGAGTCTATAGCAGGTATTATTGCCGGTAAGATAAAAGAAAAGTATTACAGACCAACCTTTGTGATAACAAAAGCTTCTGACGGCGCTAAGGGCTCAGGTAGATCGATAGAAGGCTATGATATGTACGAAGAGATGTCTGAATGCAAACAGCTTTTTACAAAGTATGGCGGTCATAAAATGGCAGCCGGACTATCCTTGCCGGAAGAAAATATTGATGTTTTGAGAAAAACGCTTAATGATAACTGCAAACTCTCCGGCGAAGATTTTGAGCCTGTGCTTCATATTGATATGGTAATGCCGCTTCAGTATGCGGACATGAATCTTGTCAGAGAATTCAAGAAGCTTGAACCATTTGGAAATGGTAATACAAAACCAATCTTTGCACAGAGAAATGTGGCACTTTTATCAGGAAGAATTCTTGGGAAAAATAAGAACTGTGGTAAATACAGAATTACTGATGAGAGTGGCAAAATATATGATATGATGTATTTTGGAGATATGGAAAAGTGGCATGAATTCCTGTATGGCAAATTTGGAAAAGAGGCTGTTGATGACATGTATTTTGGAAATACAGATGGAAATATGAAGATAAATGTTGCTTATTATCCGGATATAAATAGCTATCAGGGACGTGAAAGCTTACAATTTATCATGAACGATTTTTCGTAGTAATTCACTAAAGTGAGGGGATTATAAAAAATCCCCTAAAACCACAAAAACACACGCGAAGCGTGTGTCTGCGGTTTCTTATGAGGGGGAGATAGTGAGTGTTCTCAACTCACTTCTATGTTTTATATATTATCAAAAAAATGTGAATAAAGTGTGAAAAAATTATAAAAATTAGAATTAATCTAAAATTAGCTAAAATTAGCTTAAACATTTTCTGGTTATCAACTAAAAAACACTTTAAAATGGAGGAACGATATGAAACTTTCCAAATTATTAGAAGAAATCAAGTACAGAGTAACAGCAGGTAATAGCGACGTAGAAATAAGCCCCGAAGATGTTGAAGTTATAGATGTTGTTAATGACAGCAGGAAGATTAAGGAAGGCTCACTTTTTATCTGCATCAGCGGAGCAAATTTTGATGGTCATTCATGTGCTAAAGAGGCTGCAGAAAAGAAAGCCGCAGCTATTGTTGTTGAAAAAGATGTTGAACTTCCCGATGACTGTAAAACTGCAGTTGTAAGAGTAGAAAATTCAAGATATGCAATGGCATTTATTTCAGCAGCTTATTTTGATCATCCTGCAAGTAAGCTTAAGACAATAGGAATTACCGGAACAAAGGGAAAGACTACCACAACCTATCTTATCAGAAACATGCTTGAGAATGCAGGACACAAGGTTGGCCTTATCGGAACAATCGAGGTTATCATCGGTGATAAGCATATTCATGCAGAGAATACCACTCCTGAATCTTTTACGCTTCAGGAATATATGGCAAAGATGGTTGAAGCAGGGTGTGATAGTGTTGTAATGGAAGTTTCTTCACAGGGACTTATGCTTCACAGAAGCCAGGGATTTATTTTTGATATAGGTATTTTCACGAATATTGAACCTGACCATATCGGACCAAATGAACATAAAGATTTTGAAGAGTATCTTCACTGCAAGGGATTATTATTTAAGCAGTGCAAAATAGGTATCTGCAATGGAGATGATGTTCACACAGATGATATTCTTGATGGACATACCTGCAAGGCTTATACATATGGATTTAATGAAGGCGTGGATCTTCGCGCAATCAATCTTGCATATATCCGTAAGCCCGGCGAACTTGGAGTATTCTTTGACACAGAAGGTCTTATTAATATGCATGCTGAGATCAGAACTCCGGGCAAATTTAGTGTTTATAATGCACTTTGCGCAATTGCTGTTGCAAATCAGCTTGGCTGTACACCTGAAGAGATTGTTCCTGCGCTTAAAGAGGCCAAGGTCAAGGGAAGAATTGAGATGGTCAAGGTATCAGATGATTTTACACTTATGATTGATTATGCTCACAATGCAATGGCACTCAAGAGTCTTTTGACAACCCTTAGGGATTATCATCCAAACAGATTGATCAGTGTATTTGGATGCGGTGGAAATAGAAGTAAGCTTAGAAGATTTGAGATGGGTGAAGTCAGTGGAAAGTATTCTGATTTTACAATCATTACTTCCGATAACCCACGTTTTGAAGAACCTGAAGATATCATGAATGATATTGAGACAGGTATGAAGAAGACTGATGGCAAATACATCAAGATCACAGACAGAAAAGAAGCGATTGCCTACGCGATAGAGCACGGTGAGAAGGGTGATATCATTGTTCTTGCCGGCAAGGGCCATGAAGATTATCAGGAAATCAAAGGTGTTAAGTATCCTATGGATGAGAGAGTTATCATTCAGGAAATTTTGGACGAAAGACAGAAATGATGATATTTAGTTTTGCGTGCATCGAAAACTTATGTATGCAATACAACGATACAGAGCAAGTAAACAGTATCATGAAAAAAGCATGAGAGAATGGAGGAGCGGGAGTGACAGCTTGTGAATATGCAAACATTATAATTGATATATCCCATGAGAAGGTCGACCGTCTCTTCCAGTACCGAATTCCGGACAGTTTAAAGGAATCGGTTGACATAGGCTGCGCGGTAGAGGTTCCTTTTGGAAAGGGCAATAATGTCAGAAAAGGTTATGTACTAGAACTTACTGATGAGCCCAACTGGGATGTCTCCAAGATAAAAGAGATATTATCTGTGCCGCAAGATGATATGTCTGCGGAGGAAATCTCCATTAAACTTGCGGCATGGATGAAAAGATACTATGGTTCCACAATGATTGCTGCACTAAAGACTGTTTTACCTGCTACCAAAAAGATGAAAAGGCAGGTACATAAGTATGTTGCGCTTAATATGGATGAGGCACAGGTGAGGCACTACTATCAGGAGTGTATCCGAAAGAAGCAAAAAGCGAGGGAGAGAGTTCTTGCGGAGCTTTTAATAGAACCGGATGAAAAGATTCCCTATGAATTTATAACTACAAAGCTTAATGTCAGCACAGCTACTATCAAGAGTCTTAGCGACAATGGCTACATAAGGGTTGATGAGGAGGAGTATTTCAGAAAGCCAAAGATGCATGAAACATCAAGGTATGGAGCCAAGGAACTCAGTGATGAGCAGAGGCACATAGTTGAGAGTTTTGTTTCTGATTATGACCAGGGGAAAAGAGATACTTATCTTATACATGGAATAACCGGTAGTGGCAAAACAGAAGTATATATTGCCCTTATTGATGAAGTGATAAAAAGAGGAAAACAGGCGATAGTTCTTATTCCTGAGATAGCGCTGACCTATCAGACACTGATGCGATTTTACAGGCATTTTGGAGACAGGGTATCGGTGATGAATTCCACGCTTTCTCCGGGAGAGAAGTACGATCAGATGGAGAGAGCAAGATGTGGAGATATTGATATAATTATCGGTCCAAGGTCAGCTCTTTTTACACCATTTCCTAATACCGGCATAATCATAATTGATGAAGAGCACGAGACTACTTATAAGAGCGAAGCTATGCCAAAATATCATGTAAGGGAGACTGCAATAAAGCTTGCGGAACTTCTTCCTGATGGTGCAAGTGTGGTCCTTGGTTCAGCAACACCGTCACTGGAATCATATTATAGAGCACAAAATGGTCAGTATCATCTTTTTAAATTAGAAAGGCGTCTTACGGGCGGTACACTTCCTACAGTTGAAATTGCTGACTTAAGGGAAGAACTAAGAAGCGGTAACCGTTCTATTTTTTCCAGAAGGCTGCAGGAGCTTATGGAGGATAGACTTAATAGTGGACAGCAGGCAATGCTGTTCATAAACAGGCGCGGACTTGCAGGCTTTATTTCGTGCAGGTCATGTGGATATGTATTCAAATGCCCTCACTGTGATGTTTCATTGTCGGAGCACAGGGGAGGAAGACTTGTCTGCCATTATTGCGGCTATGAACAGCCTCTTACTAAGATTTGTCCGAAGTGTGGCTCAAAATATGTATCATCTTTCAGAGCGGGTACGCAGCAGATTGAAGACGAGGTAAAGAAGTTCTGGCCCATGGCAAGAGTGCTTAGAATGGATGCTGATACAACCAAAGCCAAGGGTAGTTATGATAAGATATTATCCTCTTTTGCCAATAAGGAAGCGGATGTTCTTGTGGGAACACAGATGATAGTTAAAGGACATGATTTCCCTGATGTGACGCTGGTTGGAATACTTGCAGCTGATATGTCGTTATATGCAAGTGATTACAGGGCCAGCGAGAGGACTTTCCAGCTTCTTACTCAGGCAGCCGGCAGAGCCGGTAGGGGCGACAAAGCCGGAAATGTTGTGATACAGACGTATCAGCCTGAGCATTACAGTATTCAGACAGCTTCGAAGCAGGATTATGACTCTTTTTATGAAGAAGAGATTGCATATAGAGACCTTTTGCGTTATCCGCCTATTTCACATATGATGTCGGTTCAGATAATGAGCTATGACGAGGAGATGGGAATGCAATTTGCATCAAGGCTACGGGCTATGATGGAACTTCAGAAAAAAGAAGGGGCAGTATTTATTGGTCCTGCAGCGGCAGCAATCGGAAAAATAAATGACATTTACAGAATGGCTGTTTATGTTAAAATGGATGATTATGACGGACTTGTGGCATATAAAGATATGCTTGAGAAATATATCAGGCAATTGGAAGATGCGGGGAAGATGAAGAAAATATCCGTGCAATTTGATTTTGACCCGGTTCATGGTTTTTGATATCCTGGGTTGAAAATGGTATGATATATGTGCTCATAGATGATATTCCAGAAACACCATGCATTTATAAAAGAGGAGAATGAAATGGCAATTAGAACAATCAGAGAATTTGGCGATGAGGTGCTTGCTAAGAACTGCAAGACTGTTAAAGAGATAACTCCAAGATTAAAAGAGCTTGTGGAAGATATGTTTGATACTATGTATGAAGCAAATGGTGTTGGACTTGCAGCGCCTCAGGTGGGAATTCTTAAGAGAATTTTTGTTATAGACGTAACCGGCGAAGATCCAATGGTATTTATCAACCCTGAAATACTTGAGACCAGTGGAGAACAGACAGGCTACGAGGGATGTCTTTCAGTTCCGGGTAAATCAGGAATTGTAACAAGACCTAATTATGTTAAGGCTAAGGCTACAGATCTTGAAGGAAATGAATTTGTAATTGAAGGAGAGGAACTTCTTGCAAGAGCTATCCTTCATGAGAATGATCACCTCAACGGACATATGTATGTTGAGAAGGTAGAGGGAGACCTCGTAGATAACGAAGATCTTATGGCTGACGAGGAAGAGGAGTAATTTAATGAAGATAGTTTTTATGGGAACACCTGATTTTGCCAGGTCTGCCCTAGAAAAGATCATAGAAGCAGGACATGAAGTTGTGCTTGTTGTAACTCAGCCGGACAAGCCCAAGGGAAGAAGCGGACAGCTTCAGGTATCAGAAGTAAAGGAATGTGCGCTTTTACATAACATTCCTGTTTTTCAGCCGGTAAGGATTAAACTGCCGGAGAATGTTGCTGAACTTAAAAAATACGATGCAGATATCTTTGTTGTTGCAGCGTTTGGACAGATACTTTCACAGGAAATCCTTGATATGCCACGCTTTGGATGCGTTAATATCCATGCGTCTCTTCTTCCGAAATACCGTGGAGCAGCTCCGATTCAGCAGGCAATCATTGATGGACTAAAAGAGACCGGTGTTACTATCATGCAGATGGCAGCAGGTATGGATACCGGTGACATTCTGATTCAGAAGACTATTCCTATAAGCGATGAAGAGACCGGTGGCGGCCTTTTTGATAAGTTATCAGTCTTGGGTGCAGAGCTAATAGTTGAGGCACTTCCCAAGATTGAGCGAGGCGAGCTTACTCCTGTTCCCCAGGATGAAGCTGAGGCAACAAAGTGTGGCAAGCTCAGCAAGGATATGGGAAAAATAGATTTTTCCAAGGATGCAGTTACCATTAACAATCTTGTTCGTGGTCTGAATCCATGGCCTAGCGCATATACTTATCTAAATGGTAAGAGCTTTAAAATCTGGAAGGCATTAGTAGAGAATGCATCTGAAGGCAAGGGTTCAGAGACTATAGGAACTGTTGTTGAAGTTGGTAAAGAGTATATTTCAGTTCAGACAGGTGAAGGACTTTTGAAGATTACAGAAGTTCAGCTTGAAGGAAAGAAACGTATGAGCGTTAAGGACTTCCTTTTAGGTGGAAAAATAACTGTTGGAACAAAACTTGGTTGATAAAACAAATCCCCTGACAAAATCAGATTGTCAGGGGATTATTTATATCCTTTATAGGTTGGTTCCTCCAAGGAAAGAATACCATAAGAAAAAATGAACTTTTCCGTAATTTTCTTAATCAAAAAATAAGTTTACCAAAAGGAGACATTATGCTAGAATGTTTAATTCGGGTGGCTACATGTACCTTTTTTATATATAATAGAAGATAGGGTTAAAAGTAAATCTGATTGGAGAAGACTTAAAATGTCTAATATACGTGAAATAGTATTAAACATATTGATAGAGTATGACAGGGGTGGCGCAAGAAAGCCATCCCTTTTAAAGGATTCCCTTGATAAGTACGACTATCTTGATACAAGAGATAAGGCATTTATAAAAAGGGTAACAGACGGATGTCTTGAGAGAAATCTTCAGATTGATTATGTTTTAAATTCTTTTTCTAAAGTGCCTGTTAAGGATATGCAGCCATTTATCAGAAGTCTTATGAGAATGAGCGTGTATCAGATAATGTTCATGGATAGTGTTCCGGACAGCGCAGCCTGCAATGAAGCGGTCAAGCTTGCTGCAAAGCACAAATTTGCAGGACTTAAAGGCTTCGTTAATGGAGTTCTTCGAAATATTGCAAGAAATAAGGACAAGATTGAATATCCAAGCAAAGAGATAGATGGTGGAATACAATACCTATCTGTTGTTTATTCTATGCCGGATTGGATCTGTAAGATGTGGGTGTCTGAGTATGGATTTGAAAAGACGGAAAGCATGTTAAAGTTCTTTTTAACTCCAAGACCGACAACCATCAGACTTACCAAAGGTCTTCCTCAGAGCAGGGATGTAGAAGAGTTCAAAAAAGAACTTGAAGAGGCTGGAATTGTTGTAAGACAGAATCCTCTTTTACCATATGCTTTGGAACTTGAAAAGACAGATAATATCAGATATATTCCGGGATTCAAAGAGGGTGTGTTTGCTGTTCAGGATGTGAGTTCCATGCTTGTGGTAGAGGTGGCTGATCCGGAAATAAGGCAGACTGTCGTAGATGTCTGTGCTGCTCCCGGTGGAAAGAGCATGCATGCGGCTGAAAGAGTATATCCAAGCGGAAAGGTCTTTTCCAGGGATGTTTCTGCCAAAAAGTGTCTGCTGGTAGAGGAGAATGCTCTTAGACTTGGGCTTAATAACGTAACTACCAAGGTGTATGATGCCAAGATTCATGATGAGGAACTTAGGGCATCTGCAGACATACTTCTTTTGGATGTTCCGTGTTCAGGACTTGGAATTCTTGGAAGAAAAAATGACATTAAACACAATACAAAGCCGCAGGGACTTGAGGAAATCACAAAGCTTCAGTGGGATATAATCAAGGCAACCTGGGATTATGTTAAGGTGGGCGGAACGCTTATTTATTCCACCTGTACTGTCAATAAAGCAGAAAATGAGATGATGGTCAAAAGAATCTGTGATGAACTGCCATTTAAACCTGATGATATTACTGAGAAACTTCCTGAAAAGCTTAGAAAGTCAGCAGGTCAGGGATATATACAGCTTATTCCCGGAGAGCATGGCACTGATGGATTCTTTATAGCTAAACTAAAACGTGTGTGAGTATATTGAAGTTACCATGCACTGACGGCATATAAGTGCTATTTAGCTGAATAATAAATATATAGTAAACGATATGTGGCGTTGCTTTAGTTTTTCTGTGATATGTTTTTCATGATTTAGCAGATAGATGAATTAAATAATGAGGAAAGATAATTGAGTTATATAAAAGGAATTAGTGGAAAAATAGATATAAAGTCTCTTGATCTAGAGGAACTTGGAAGCAAAATCAGGGAGCTTGGCGAACCGGCTTTTCGTGCAAAACAGCTCTATGAGTGGATGCACGTAAAGATGGCGAGAAACTATGATGAGATGACTAACATATCCAAGGCTTTAAAGGAAAAATGCAGGGAACATTTTGATTTTACCGCTTTGGAAAGTGTTACGGTGCAGGAGTCTAAGCTTGACGACACTAAGAAGTTTCTTTTTGCATTAGCAGATGGAAATATGATAGAAAGTGTTTTCATGAAATACAAGTTTGGAAACAGTGTATGTATTTCATCGCAGGTTGGCTGCAGAATGGGATGTAAATTCTGTGCATCTACTCTTGATGGGGTGGAGAGAAATCTTTTGCCATCTGAAATGCTTGATCAGATATATTCGATTGCCAGGATCACAGGTGAGAAGATTTCAAGAGTTGTGGTTATGGGAAGTGGTGAACCGCTTGATAACTATGATAATCTTCTTAAGTTTATAAAGCTTTTGACTGATGAAAACGGCATAAATATGAGCCAGAGAAATCTTACGGTATCTACCTGTGGCATAGTTCCTAATATCTTAAGGCTTTCAGAGGAGAAGCTTTCAATCAACCTTGCGCTTTCTCTTCATGCGTCCAATAACGATAAGAGAAAAGAACTTATGCCTATAGCAAATCAATATGAGATCCATCAGGTCTTGGATGCCTGCAAAACCTATTTTGACAGGACGGGAAGACAGCTTACCTTTGAGTATTCACTTGTAGGTGGAGTCAATGATACAGATGAGGATGCGGCGCAGCTTTCAGAACTTTTGGGAGGTTTAAACTGCGTAGTTAATCTTATCCCGGTAAATCCGATAAAAGAGCGGTCATTTCAGCCTACAGACCGCGAACAGGCGCTGCGTTTCAAAAACAAACTTGAAAAAAATCATATAAATGTTACTATTAGAAGAGAAATGGGCAGGGATATCGATGGAGCCTGCGGTCAGCTTCGCAGGAGACATTTAGAGCCTGTAGAGAAGTAATAAAAGCTTGGGAGGCAACTTTTTTGTTAAAAACTTTTTCCGTAACGGATATTGGAAAAAAGCGAAAACTGAATCAGGATTATGTCTTTTCTTCTGACAGGAAAATCGGTAATCTTTCCAACGTTTTCATTGTAGCAGATGGAATGGGCGGGCATAATGCAGGGGATTATGCTTCAAGATTTACCGTTGATACCATGGTGGAAGAAATCGAGAAGTCTTTTGAACAAAGTCCTGTGAGGATTTTTGAAAGAGCAATTAAGACTGCCAACAGTAAGCTGAGGCAGAAGGCCGCTGAGGATCCCAGCTTGTTTGGTATGGGGACAACAGTGGTTGCCTGTACTGTTTTGGGCAGATATCTTCAAGTCGCCAACGTGGGGGATTCAAGACTTTATGTCATTGGTGGCGACAAAATCACCCAGATAACAAGAGACCATTCTCTTGTAGAGGAGATGGTCAGAATGGGCGGAATCGACAGAGAGACCGCCAGACATTCTTTGGATAAAAATATAATTACGAGGGCCATCGGTGCGGACCAAACGGTTGACATCGACTTTTTTAATGTGGAATTAAACAGAGGGGATATAGTTCTCATGTGCTCTGACGGTCTTACCAATATGCTTGAGGACGAAGAAATTCGTATGATAGTGACCGGTCAGAGAGATATTATTGAAAAAGCTCAGAAGCTGGTTATTGCGGCCAATAATAATGGGGGGAAGGATAACACATCAGTTATTCTTATTGAGCCGTTTGCTGATGAGACATCACGCGATGGAGGACTAAATGATTAAGATTGGAATGGTTATAGGAGACCGTTATGAGGTGCTTGAAAAGATCGGCACCGGCGGAATGTCTGACGTTTATAAAGCAAAAGATCATAAGTTGAATCGTCTTGTGGCTGTAAAGGTATTGAAGCAGGAATTTTCCGAGAATGAGAACTTTGTGTCCAAGTTCAGGGTTGAGGCACAGTCAACAGCGGGACTTATGCATCCCAATATTGTAAATGTTTATGATGTTGGCGATGAAGATGGTATCAACTATATTGTTATGGAACTGGTTGATGGCATCACTCTTAAAAAATATATAGAAAAGAAATCAAGACTTTCAGTAAAAGAGGCTGTAAGTATAGCAATTCAGGTAGCTATGGGCCTTGAAGCTGCGCATAATAATAACATTATTCACAGAGATATCAAACCTCAGAACATCATGATATCGAAAGAGGGTAAGGTTAAGGTAACAGACTTTGGAATTGCAAAGGCTGCCACAAGCAATACTATAACATCTAATGTAATGGGATCAGTTCATTACACATCACCTGAGCAGGCAAGAGGCGGTTATAGTGATGCAAAGAGTGATATCTATTCACTTGGTATTACGCTTTTTGAGATGCTTACAGGCCGTGTACCTTTTAATGGTGACACAACTGTAGCGATTGCAATCAAACATATTCAGGAGGATTTACCTACTCCTGCGGATTACAATGATGAGATTCCGATAAGTGTCGAGAAGATTGTGCTTAAGTGCTGTCAGAAGAGCCCTGACAGGAGATATCAGAATGCAGCTGAGCTTATCACTGACCTTAAGCGCTCACTTATAACTCCGGATAAAGATTTCGTTTCGCTGGTTGATCCTGATGAAGAGGGTGCTACAAGGGTAGCTTCTGATGAAGAATATGCGTCAGTAAAGAGCGGAACCGGCAGAATGTCAGATACTGAGCAGATGAGGCTCAAAGATGACGTTATGCGTGAATATGACAAAGATGATCACTATGATGATTATAATAGAGAAAGAAAGAGTAAAAGACGCGATTACGAGGATGAGGACGATTTCTATGAGTATGAAAGAGACCATTACCATCATGACGTTCCATCCAACGGTAAAGTAGAGAAGCTTACTATTGTAATGGCAGTTATTCTTGCTGTTCTCATTGGCTTTATGGGACTTCTTTTAGTGGGCAGGAGGCTTGGCGTTTTTGGCTCTGCTCAGGCAGGTGAAGAGGCAAGTGGCATTGCAACTACGACAGAAGCTTCCGGTGATACCGGGGCCTCAAGTGATGAAGGAATCCTTATCCCTGAAGTTTCAGGGAAGACCTATGCTGAAGCTGTTTCAATTCTCAATGAGAAGGGCTTCAAGGTTGAAAAGAGTGACGATGCAGGAAGCACATTGGCAAAAGACATGGTTTCTTATACCAAACCTGCTGCAGGAAACAGAACCAAGAGCGGAAGCACTATCACTGTTTATGTAAGTTCGGGCGCAAATGCCAGTGCAGCAGCAACAGCGGCATCCTCAAATGTTGATGTTGCTAAATCAGAAGGGCAGGTTACAGTTCCAAATGTTATTGGCAAATCTGCAGAAGATGCTGTTATTATTCTTGTGGAAGCCGGTCTGCAGGCTGGAAGCATTGTAGAGACCAGCAATGAAGATTCAAACCTTTCAGGTCTTATATGTGCTCAGAGCATTGCTTATGGCACTTCTGTATCTGAGGGCACTGTTATAAATATGGAACTTTCTACAGGTCCTGCCAATGTTACTTACAGCTATGTTGCTGATATAAGTGCTCCTACTGAGGGTGAGAATTATACTTCCGGATTATCAGTACATGTAATGCTTGTTACTTCTGATGGAACAACACTTCTTAATACTACAACTACTGATTTTCCTATTCAGATGAATTCCAAAGGTATTACGTCGCCAACAGGTACACTTACCTTTGTATATACAGCAGTAACGCCTAACACTACCAATCCTGAGACCGGAGAAGTTGTTGCGGGCGAGTTAAGAGAGATTACTGTCACAAGAGCAGTTACGTTTACACAGGAGAATTAAACCCGATGAATGGGAGAATCCTAAAGGGAATTGCCGGCTTTTACTACGTTGAAACCTATGATAAAAAGGTTTATGAATGTAAGGCCAAGGGCATTTTTAGAAAAGCAAATTTAAAACCGCTGGTGGGCGATGATGTTTCGATAGATATCATTGATGAGGAAAAGAAATTGGGAAATATTACAGATATTTTCCCCAGAAAAAATCAGCTGCTTAGACCGCCTGTTGCCAATGTGGATCAGGCGGTTATTCTTTTTGCCATAGTTAAACCCAATCCAAGCTATAATCTTTTGGACAGGTTTCTTATAAGCATGAAGCAGCAGAATCTTCCTGTTATCATTTGCTTTAATAAGCAGGATATCGCCACCAAACAGGAGCAGCAGGAGCTTTATGATGCCTATGAGAAATGTGGGTATAAAGTTCTTTTCATAAGTGTAAGGGAAGAAAGCGGCCTTGACGAATTAAAAGAGCTATTGAAGGGGAAGACTACTACACTGGCAGGACCTAGCGGAGTTGGAAAATCATCGCTCTTAAATAAGCTTGTTCCCGATGCGGATATGCAGACCGGAGAACTTAGTAAGAAGATTGAGCGCGGTAAGAATACTACAAGGCATTCTGAGCTTTTCTTTGTGGATATTGATGATGGTGAAAATGGAAGTCATCATGAGGGCGAAGATGGTTTTTACGGAACCTATGTTATAGACACGCCGGGATTTACTTCTCTTGAAATGAGGGATGTAACGCCTGAGACGCTGATGCAATATTATTCAGAGTTTGAGGAGTATGAGCCGCAGTGCCGTTTCGGTGGATGTTCACATATTGCAGAGCCTGACTGTGGCGTGAAAAATGCCATAGAAGAAGGCAAAATTTCCAAGGTTAGATACGACAATTATAAAGTGCTCTATCAGGAGCTTAAGAATATGAGACCTGATTACAGCAAAAAGGCAAGACGATAGGAAGATTTTTATGAAAATATGGGTTACACGGCATGGGCAGACTGAGCTTAATGCCAGGAAGCTTATGCAGGGCAGAATTGATATCCCGTTAAATGAGACCGGTAAAAAACAGGCTTTATCAGTCAGAGATAAAATAGGTGCTGTTAAATTCGATGCTGTTTATTCAAGCCCGCTTTGCAGGGCAGTTGAGACAGCTTCTGTAATTAGCGGATTTGATGCCTCTAAGATAATCATTGATGAGCGTATCATAGAAGCAGATTTTGGTATCTATGATAATAAGCCATATGCGGCTGTAGGACTTCCTATGACACTTTACTGGACTGTTCCGGAGCTGTTTCCTGCGCCTGAGACTGCTGAAACAATTGACAGTATGAAAATAAGGGTGAATTCCTTTTTTGCAGACCTTGAACAGAAAGATTATCAGAATGTTCTTATTGCATGCCATGGCGGAATCATCAGAGTTATCCGCGGATATCTTGAGAATGCAAAGAGAGGATATATCTGGCGTCCAAGGCCTAAGAACTGTGAGGTCAGAGTTTATCAGTCTGTTGATGGTGGCTATGAACTGATTGAAGACATATTGTGATGTTAGATTCAAAAGTCTTAACATAACATCGTATTAAATAATCAATATTTATTATTGCAAAAACTAAAACTAGCGTTTAATATTGTCATAGTGTTTTACTGTAACGATTTAATATCATAAAGTGCATTGATAAAAATAATCTACATTCTTTGCACCGGTACCGAGGAGTTTGCTAATGAAAAAATATGTCGAGATGAACAAACAGGAACTTGAAGAAGAAATTGCAAGCCTTAGAGCTGTATACAAGAAGTATCAGGGGATGGGGCTTAACTTAAATATGGCAAGAGGAAAGCCATGCCGTGAGCAGCTTGATCTTTCAATGGGGCTTATGGATGCGCTTAATTCAGATGCTGATCTGTCATGTGCTGATGGAACAGACTGCCGTAACTATGGCGTGCTTACAGGTATTGATGAAGCCAAGGAGCTTATCGGCGCTATGATGGAGAACAAGCCGGAAAACATCATTATCTACGGAAATTCTTCACTTAATGTTATGTACGACACAGTTTCCCGTGCTTATACACATGGAATTATGGGAAATACTCCTTGGTGTAAACTTGATAAAGTAAAGTTTTTGTGCCCGGTTCCGGGATATGACAGGCATTTTGCCATAACAGAGTATTTTGGAATTGAAATGATAAATGTCAGAATGACATCGGATGGACCTGATATGGATGAGGTTGAAAGACTGGTTTCTTCTGATGAGGCAATAAAGGGAATCTGGTGTGTTCCTAAGTATTCAAACCCTCAGGGTTATTCTTATTCTGATGAGACAGTAAAGCGTTTTGCAAGATTAAAGCCTGCAGCTAAAGATTTCAGAATCTTCTGGGACAACGCATACGGAATTCATCATCTTTATGATAATGATCAGGATTATCTTATCGAGATCCTGGCAGAGTGTAAAAAAGCCGGAAATCCTGATATGGTTTACAAATTTGCATCTACTTCCAAGATAACATTCCCGGGAAGTGGTATCGCAGCGCTTGCAACATCCCTTAACAATCTGGATGACATTACAGCGCAGCTTACGAATCAGACAATCGGTCATGATAAGGTTAACCAGCTTCGCCATGTAAGATTCTTTGGTGATATTGATGGTATGAAAGAGCATATGAGAAAGCATGCAGATATCATCAGACCTAAGTTCGAGGCTGTTATAGAAATTTTGGAAAGAGACCTTGCACCTGTTGGAATTGGTTCATGGACCAAGCCAAAGGGAGGATATTTTATAAGTTTTGATGCGCCAAATGGCTGTGCCAAGGATATAGTAGACAGAGCTAAGAAAGCCGGTGTTACTATGACAGGCGCCGGCGCTACATTCCCATACAAGAAGGATCCTGATGACAGCAATATCCGTATTGCACCTACATTCCCATCATTAGCTGATCTTAGAACTGCTATGGATATCTTTACAGTGTGTGTTAGAATTTCAGCTGCCAAGAAATTACTTGAAACTGTTACTGAATAAAGGCTTGCGGATGTGTTTGGGACGGTTTTGATCTACATAAGTAGATTGGGACCGTCCTTTTTGAGTAGAGCACTTAGTGAGGTTTTTACGAACTTAGTGCGAACCATGCAAGTCAACTTGGCGAGGTTTTGTCGAGCCTGGTTGAGCTTGCTGTGTAATAGGAGAAGAAATGAAAACTGGTATTGTTATGGAAGGCGGAGCGATGCGCGGGATGTTTACCTGCGGCGTGCTTGACGTCCTTATGGAAAATGGAATTACCTTTGATGGGGCTATTGGCGTATCTGCAGGTGCGACTTTTGGCTGTAACCTTAAGTCGGGACAGATTGGCAGAGCCCTCAGGTATAATAAGAAATACTGTTCAGACAAGCGTTATCACAGCATTAGATCACTTATTACTACAGGTGATATTTACAATGTTCCTTTTTGTTATAATGAACTTCCTTATAAGCTTGATAAATGGGATCTGGATGCTTTTGCAAATAGTCCGATGGAATTCTATTGTGTTGCAACGGATGTCAGGACCGGTAAAGCTGTTTATCATAAATGCATGACCGGGGAAAAGAAAGACATAATCTGGATACAGGCATCAGCCTCTATGCCACTTGTTTCACGGCCGGTTGAAATAGATGGAGGTTTATATCTGGACGGAGGAACTTCTGATTCGATACCGCTTAAGTTTATGGAAGGCCTGGGGTACGATAAAATCCTTGTGATCGAGACGCAGCCTAAAGATTATGTTAAGGGTAAGCAGAAATTTATGCCGCTTATCAAATTTGTTTTCAGAAAATATCCCGATATGGTCCGCAGCATGAAAGACAGGCATCTTATGTATAATGAAGAGAAAAGATATATAAGAGAAAAGGAAGAAAAGGGCGAGATTGAAGTTATAAGGCCAAAGGAGCCACTTAATATCAGCCCAATAGAGAAAAATCCAGAAGAACTCGAGAGAGTTTATCAGCTTGGGAGAACGGCTGGGGAAGAATATTTGAAGGCTACCACTTGAATAGAATATGTTTTACAATAGATAAGGAAATGTTTGCAAAATGGAGGGCGCATAATGAAAAGATTTGATGGTTTTATGTTTGGAGCAAATTTAGGAGGATGGCTGTCACAGTATGATGAGGATACCAAGGAGCATTTTGATACTTTCATCACTGAGAGCGATATTGTACGCATAAAGAATGCCGGCTTTGATCATGTCAGAATCCCGGTAGATTATATGGTAATAGAGACTGATGACGGAGCTGTTATCGAGGAAGGTTATAAGCACATCGCTGATTGCCTCTCTTGGTGCAGAAAAAATGGCTTGAATGCAGTGCTTGATCTTCACAAGGCTTATGGCTATTCTTTTGATCCACTTGATAAGGGAGAGAGTAAGGAAGCATTTTTCTATGACGAAAAGCTTCAGCAGCGCTTCTTTGACACATGGGATACAATTTCTTCCAGATTTGCAGAGGATTCCGATATTCTTGCATTTGAACTTCTCAATGAAATTGTTTCACCTAAGGTTGTCAATGAGTGGAATGAGATAGCTGAGAAGGCTGCAAGGACAATCAGAAAGCATGCGCCTAATGCTTATATTATCGTTGGCGGTGTTTGCTACAATTCTGTTACAAGCGTTCCGCTTCTTGCAAAACCAATCGATGACAAGATTGTTTATAATTTCCATTGCTATGAGCCTTTTATTTTCACACATCAGAGAGCTTATTGGGTTGAAAACATGCCTAAGGATTTTGTTGTTGAATATCCGGGTTCTCTTGAAGAATACAGAGAAAAGTCCAAAGAACTTTCTCCTGACCTTGCAGATGCAATAAATAGAGGAGAACTTACAGAAATAGGACCTTCTTATTTTGACAGAATATTCGCGCCTGCAGTTGAAGCAGCAGAAAAGAACGGCGTTTTCCTGTACTGCGGCGAATACGGAGTAATCGAACTTGCAGATACAGAGTCAGCTAAACGCTGGTTTGCCGATATCCACAGCGTGTTTGAGAAATACAATATCGGTCATGCTGTTTGGAATTATAAGGAAAAGGATTTTGGAGCGACAGTAAATAAGTGCTTCTTTTGATTTCTTTTCATAAATAAATATAAATAAAATGCAATGGAGCATTGAAATGGAAAAAAGACTTGAACCTCTTTTTACCCCATGGAAAATAGGTAATTGTCAGATTAAAAATCGTATAGTGATGACGTCAATGGGCGGCACTGACCTTTTTGGCTGGATGGAAAAGAACCATTTTGATAAGGCAGGGGCTGAGTTTATATTGAAGGTTGCCGAGAATAATGCGGGGCTTGTTCTGCCGGGATGCCAGCCTGTTTATAATCCGATGTATGGACAGTGGCTGTATTCGAATAGGAAGATGTATCAGGAACTGGCGAGATGGATGCCCAAGTTTCATGCAACAGGAGCCAAACTTTTTGTTCAGCTTACAGCCGGATTCGGAAGGTCTTTTACCATAAGCCCGATGATGGAAACACTGTATACCAATAAAGTGCTTAGGGTATTGTCAAAACCTGTGATGAATCTCGACAAGATCACAGCATCGGCAAGTCCTTCACCTAATCGCTGGTCTGACAAGGTTCCCTCAAGAGAGATGACCGTAAAAGAAATAAGAGAATACGTGGAAGCTTTTGGAAAAACTGCAAAACTTTTGCAGGAAGCAGGAGTTGATGGAGTTGAAGTACACGCTGTTCATGAGGGATATCTTCTTGACCAGTTCACGCTCAAATATGTGAATCATCGAGAAGATGAGTATGGTGGCACATTTAAGAACCGCTATAGATTTGCCGTTGAGATTGTTCAGGAGATAAAAAAGACCTGTGGTAAGGATTTTCCGGTTTCTTTAAGGTATAGTGTAATCTCAAAGACAAGGGGCTTCAGACAGGGAGCACTTCCCGGTGAAGATTATGATGAGGTAGGAAGAGATTTCAAAGAGTCCAAGATGGCGGCCAAATACCTTCAGGACGCCGGATACGATATGCTCAATTGTGATAATGGAACCTATGATGCGTGGTATTGGGCGCATCCTCCAATCTATATGCCTGAAAACTGCAATCTATCGGACGTTGAGAATTTAAGAAAACACGTGGATATCCCCGTAGTATGCGCAGGAAAGATGGATCCAAGAGTTGCGGCAGATTCCATTGCGGAAGGCTGCATAGATGGAGCCGGTTTTGCAAGGCAGTTTCTTGCTGATCCTGAGTGGGTAACTAAACTCATGGCTGACAAGGAAGAGGATATCAGGCCATGTATCCAGTGCCACAACGGATGCTTTAACATGTGTCATTACAAGGGCGTTCCCAATGACCAGAAGTTATCTGACAGCCTTCATCTTGCAAGGTGCGCAGTTAATGCGGAGACCATGCAGACTGACAGGCATTTTATGAAGCCGACGCGAAGGCCTTCCAAGGTTATTATTATAGGCGGCGGAATAGGTGGAATGGAAGCTGCAAGAGTTTTAAAGCTCCGTGGTCATGAGCCTGTTATCTTTGAAAAAGAGGATGAACTTGGTGGAACTTTTATTGCTGCCAGTGCTGAATCCTACAAAGGTAAGCTCAGAGATCTTCTTGCATGGTACAGAAGACAGATGAAGGTCCTGGGAATAGAAGTTCACTTAAACACTGAAATAAAAGATGTTAAGGAATTTGGCAAGCACGATATTATTATTGCTACAGGCGCTATTCCCAGGATACTTAAAAATATACCTGGTCATGAGCTTATGATAGAGGCGTGCGAGTACCTTAGAGGTGCCGAAGTAGGAGAAAAAGTTGTTGTGGTTGGCGGTGGCCTCACTGGATGTGAGATTGCTTACGAGCTTGCGCTTCATGGCAAAAAGCCTGTTATTGTTGAAATGAAGAACGACATAATATCTCAGAAGGGAGTATGCCTTGCCAATAGTTCTTACCTTAGAGAGTGGTTTGACCTGTACAGAGTTCCAATTTACCTTGAGACTACTGCCAAGGAAGTATGGGAAGACTGTATTGTGTGCACAGATAAGAATGGCAAAGAGTTTACTATTGAATGCGACAGCGTTATCAGCAGCGCAGGTTATATTCCTAATCCTCTGGTAAAAGAAAATGAGAGAGAAAGCAACATGGATTATGTCGGTGACTGCAAGAAGGTGGGTAATCTGCGGACAGTCATCTGGAGAGCATATGAGGTTGCCATGAGGATTTAAGATTTATTATTTTTTCTGTGTTTATGTAATTTTAATGTTTTTTTAGACTTTATAAAGAGAAAAAATTATCGGTAGAGTGTTACAATTATTACGTGTAATACTCTACTTTTTTTCTTTATGGGAAATTATTTCTAATATCCTGTGAGGTATCGAGTATTTATATATTGGGAACCAGGGGTTTGCACTTTATCGGCTGTCAGCCTGTATTGTGCTGTGTTCTTTTATATAGGAGAGCGCGATATGAACATTTTTTATGGTAAAAATGCCTCCGGAAGCGTTTCTGAGGCAGTAAGAGGTCTTTCTTCACCCAAACTTATTATTATGGTAAGCAATGCCGACAAATTTGAACAGAATGTTGAAACATTGGAAAAATTATATCCCGGTGTACCCAGCATTGGCTGCGTAGGAATGGGATATGACACCTGCGTGGTTGAAAATGGAGTGTCGATTACTGCTTTTCGTGACGGAGTAAAGGTTGCAACAGGTGCATTTGAACATGTTTCCAAAGCTCCTGCAAGATATATTGCGCGATTGGAAAAAGATATTGAAGCAGTTCATCCCGGTAAAGAGAATACCGCGATCATCGATTTTTGCGCAGGAAATGATGCAGCGGTTCTCACTACCATGAGCGGACTTGTTAAGAAATATAATCTTCAGGTCATGGGCGCTACTGGCGATGCCGGCAAGGTATCTGTCAACGGTGTCGTTTATGAGGATGGAATGGCCTATGCTGTAGTTAAAAATGAAGGTGGCAAGGTCAAGACATATAAAGAGAATATTTATGAGCCACGCGATAACAAACAGCTCATTGCATCCAAGACTGATAAGAGCAAGTATTATCTTGGGGAGCTTAACGGAAAACCGGCAAAGCAGTATTATATGGAGCTTACAGGAGCCACCGAGAGCGGTATACTTGATCAGACATTTACCAACCCATTTGGAAAGATGATGGGAAATGATGTATGTATTGCTTCTATCAAGGCTGTTTCCGGAAGCGGACTTATCCTGTACAGGCAGATAAATGACTCAGACATATTGACGATTCTTGAAATGAGAGATCCGATGGAAATCGCTCAGACTACAGTTAATAAGATACGTAGTGATTTTCCACATGTTTCAGCGATATTCTCAGTTAACTGCATCTTCAGATATCTGGTATTAAAGAACAGAAATGAGCTTAATACATATCTGGAAAAGATTGCAACTTTGGGAAACAGCTGTGGACTCGTTGGTTATGGTGAACATTTTAATACACAATTTGTAAACCAGACAATGACATGTGTTGTATTTGAATGATGAGGAGACAAATATGTTTGAAAATTTGTTTGCAAAAGGCAAGGTTGAAACAACTACAGTGCAA
Organism: Butyrivibrio sp. YAB3001; assembly: GCF_900112195.1. Lineage (GTDB taxonomy): Bacteria > Bacillota > Clostridia > Lachnospirales > Lachnospiraceae > Butyrivibrio. Next base: position 675,900 of record NZ_FOKR01000002.1, on the reverse strand, counting down.
CCTGATAACAAAGAAAAAGACTTTAAGGAGAAGGGCAGATCTCTGATCTATGTAGCTGAATCCATAAAGGATTATCAGAAAAAACTTGTGCAAAATGAAGTTACATCCCTTACTGAAATCCATGATATGGGCGATGCTGTAAATGACGTAATGGAGAGCAATGCCAAACTCCATGAAGATATGGATCGCTTCAATGAGATGTTTGATGCGGTCAATCAGAGCGCATCAAAGTTTGAGGATGTTAAGGTGAACATTCTTAAAAGCGTGCAAAATGCGCAGAATAAGGTTGATGAGCTTAAGACAAGTTCAAATGAAGTAAGATCAAGTTTTGACGAGATGACAAGAGGGTTTGAGAGCTTTAAGGAATCTGTTGATCAGATCTCTGATTATATGAAAAAAATCATCAGCATTGCATCACAGACGAACCTTCTGGCGCTGAATGCATCTATCGAAGCTGCAAGAGCAGGAGCTGCCGGAAAGGGATTTGCTGTAGTTGCAACTGAGGTAAGAGAGCTTGCTGATGAGATAAAAAAGATGATAGACCAGGTTAATGCATCTATTGCCAATGCCGGCGAAGAAAGTGAAAAGCTTTCTGTGAGCATGCAGAACTCAATTGATGCCATGGACAGAAGCATTCAGGAGGTTGAGGAGACACATGCAACCTTTGATGAGATCATAGAAAGCGCTAATGGTGCCAACGCTGTTCAGCAGGAGATTACAGATACTGCTGATGCGGCATCAGACGAGCTTAGGCAGATTGGAAGCAGGTTTGAAGATATAAACAAGCAGTATGATGCGCTTGTTGTACAGCTTGACAAGGTTAATAACCTGGGAACTACCAAGAGCAGCGTATTTGAGCATATCGACAATCTTGTATCTCAGATTGAACCTATCGTTAAGGAAAAATAAGAAGTAAAATTAACGACTAACAAAAAAGAATTATCAGTGGTAAAATACTGATAGTTCTTTTTTTTCTTTGGAACAAACAGTTACTTTATTTGGGGATGATGTTGATAACAGGAGAGATGAGATGGAGTTTATATGCAAAGAAAATGAATTGGTATGCAAGAGGCAGGGCGAGACACTTGTTGTTGAAGCCTGGGGTAAAGATTCACTGAGAGTCCGTTCGACCATGAACAGGACTTTTACAGAGAGAAATTGGGCACTTACAGAGAAAGTTGAGGCTACAAAGCCTTTGATAAAGACATATTCTGTTCCTGAAAAAACAGGGGACGGGACTTTTGAAAATACCTGGGCTAGTATTACAAACGGACGCATTAAAGCGGAAGTAAACTATGCCGGAGTTATTTCTTTTTACAGAGATGACAAGCTCTTTTTACGTGAATATTACAGAGCATATGGCGGAACGATTTCCAAAGAGAGCCGCTGTATAAAGGTTGTAAACCGTGAGTGGAAGGGGCTTTATGGCAGTGATAATTTTGCATTGAAGGTGCGCTTTGAGAGCAATGCCGGTGAAAAAATATTTGGAATGGGACAGTATCAGCAACAGCAGATGGACTTAAAGGGCTGCACGCTTGAACTTGCACAGCGCAATTCACAGATTTCTGTTCCTTTTGCGGTATCTTCTTTGGGCTATGGAATGCTTTGGAACAATCCGGGCGTTGGACAGGTTACATTCGGCAACAATATGACCATCTGGGATATGCGCTCAACCAAGGAGATGGATTACTGGTTGACTGTGGCTGATATACCAAAAGATATTTTGGCAAATTATACAAAGGCTACAGGGCATGCTGATGAATTCCCTGAAGAACTCATGGGACTTTGGCAGTGCAAGCTTAGATATCGTACCCAGGAAGAAGTTCTTTCCATTGCAAGAAAATATAAAGAACTTGGAATTCATATTGACCAGATTATCATCGACTTCTTCCACTGGACCTATCAGGGCGACTGGAAGTTTGACAAGAAATACTGGCCTGATCCAAAGGCTATGATTGATGAGCTTCACAGCATGGGAATCAAAGTTATTGTGTCAGTCTGGCCGTCAGTCGACAGAAAGAGTGAGAATTTCTTCCCTATGCTTGAGAAAGGTCTTTTGATAAGGACTGAGAGAGGATCACTTCAGACATATGACTTCCAGGGAGACTGCGTTGAGATAGATGCTTTTAATCCTGAGACCAGAGAGTATGTTTGGGATGTCTGCAAAAAGAACTACTATGAGTATGGAATAGACGGTTTCTGGCTTGATAATTCAGAGCCTGATTATGGCGTATATGATTTTGAGAATTACCGCTACTGCGAAGGCGCGGCCCTTGAAGTCAGCAATATTTATCCGCAGATGTATTCAAGAGTGTTTTATGATAAAATGAAAAATCTTGGGGATGGAAAAGTTGTTAATCTCCTTAGATGTGCCTGGGCAGGAAGCCAGAAATATGGCAACGTTGTATGGTCGGGAGATATTCCGAGCACTTTTGAAGCTCTGCAGGATCAGGTTCAATGCGGAATCAATATGGGACTTGCAGGAATTCCATGGTGGAATACTGATATTGGTGGATTTATGACGGATGATGTAAATGATCCTGAGTTTAAGCAGCTTCTTATCAGGTGGTATCAGTTTGCGGTATTTACAGCAGTATTCAGACTTCATGGCGACAGAGGTCCTTACAATATTCCGGCTTTGGATGACAGAGACTGGGGCGGCGGATATCTTCACACCGGTCAGGATAATGAGATGTGGAGCTATGGCGATGAGAATTTTGAAATAATGAAAAAATATTATGACTTAAGAGTTTCCATGAAGCCATATATTAAGAAGTTGTTTGATGAAGCGTCTGAAAACGGCTCACCGCTTCTTAGAGCAATGTTCTATGAGTTCCCGGATGATGAAAAATGTTGGGAATTGCAGGATCAGTTCATGTTCGGTGACAAATACCTTGTTGCGCCTATTTTACATCTTGATGAGTATGAGAGAGAAGTTTATCTTCCTGAGGGCGAATGGATTCTTACCAGAAACGGTCAGAGATTTTCAGGTGGCCAGACTGTAAAGGTTGATGCTCCGATTGAATATATGCCTGTATTTGAAAGGGTTTGATTTAATTCAAAAATAGCTAATAAGGGGGAAGTTTATTTATGCCTAAGGGGGCAGGGCAAAAGCTTAAATTGTATTATCTTAGTCAGATCATGATCAAGAAGACTGATGATGAGCATTTTTTGACAATGCCTGAAATATTGGCCTATTTGAAGGAATATGGAATTTCTGCTGACAGAAAGAGCGTATACGATGATCTTGCTGCTCTGACTGAGTTGGGGATTGATATTATCGGCGAACAGGTGGGGAAAAAATACTATTACCACGTAGGAACCAAGAAATTTGAGCTCGCTGAACTTATGTTATTGGTTGATGCGATTCAGTCATCGAAGTTTATTACTGCCAAAAAGTCCAACGAGCTAATTAAGAAAATAACTGATCTGGCCAGTGAATATGAGGCCAGACAGTTAAAGCGCCAGGTGGTTGTTCAGGGTAGAATAAAGACTATGAATGAGAGTATTTATTACATAGTCGATGACATTCATAGGGCAATGCAGGAAAACAAGAATATCAAATTTGAATATCTTACCTGGAATATCAATAAAAAGATGGTGCCCAGAAAAGAAGGCTTTTATATAGACAGCCCCTGGGCGCTTACTTGGGATGATGAAAATTACTACCTTATTGCATATGACCTGACAGATAAGAAGATCAAGCATTTTCGTGTTGATAAGATGCGAAATATTACGCTGACTGAAGATAAGAGGCAGGGGAAAGAACTTTTTGAGGCATATGACATGGCTGCCTATGCCAAAATGAATTTTGGAATGTTTGGAGGAAAAGAAATCACTGTAAGCCTTCAATTCAGAAATGATTTTGTGGGAATAGTGATCGATCGTTTCGGTAAAGATATTTCAATAATTCCATCCGATAGGGAAGGATGGTCCAGGACCCATGTTGAAGTGGCACTAAGCGACCAGTTTTTTGGCTGGATATTTGCCATGGGCGGTCATATAGAGATTACAGGCCCTTCGGATGTGGTAGAAAGATTTAAAGCAGAAATAGGTAAGCAGAGCGATATCTATTTTGGCAAATAATAAAAAGAAATAATAGTTAGTGGGAGTTTTTATGAAAGAAAGAGAATCTCTTGGAAGCCGTTTAGGCTTCATTTTGTTGTCCGCAGGTTGCGCCATTGGAATCGGTAATGTATGGCGTTTTCCATATATGGTAGGACAGAATGGAGGAGGACTGTTTGTTTTGGCGTATGTTCTTTTCCTGATCATACTTGGAGTGCCAATCCTGACAATGGAATATGCGATTGGACGTTCCAGCAGAATGAGCATACTGTCAGCGTTAAAAAAGCTTGAACCAAAGGGAACTAAATGGCATGTGTTTGGATATTTTGCCATTGCAGGAAACTACTTACTTTTGATGTTTTATTCAGTTGTTTCAGGCTGGATCTTGAGATATTTTGTACTGTCTGTTACAGGTGCCTTTGATGGGCAGAGTACTGATGAGATAGTAGGCATTTATCAGAAAATGATGGATAGCCCTATAATCCTGATTGGCTTTATGGCAATCACAATGGTTATAACAATATCTGTAACATCAATAGGACTTGAGGCCGGTGTTGAGAAAATCACAAAGATAATGATGATCGCACTTATCATCATAATGTTAGGACTTGGAATCAGATCTTTAACTCTTCCGGGAGCATCTGAGGGAGTAAAGTTTTATCTTATGCCAAATGCTGAGAATATTAAAAAAGTAGGTCTCGGAAATGTGCTTTACGGTGCATTAAATCAGAGCTTTTTTACTCTAAGTCTTGGAATTGGCAGTATGGAGATTTTTGGAAGCTATATAGAAAAGGACAGAAGCCTTATTGGAGAAGCCTTCCTTGTAGCAGGCCTTGATACATTTGTTGCGATAGTAGCAGGTCTTATAACAATACCGGCTTGCTTTGCTTATGGAGTTGCGCCTGATATGGGGCCAAGTCTCATTTTCGTGACCCTTCCTAACGTTTTTGCAGCTATGAAGGGCGGCAGGATCCTTGGCAGCTTTTTCTTCCTGTTTATGTATTTTGCAGCTCTTTCAACAATGATCGGCGTGTTTGAGAATGATGTCAGCTTTTTAATAGACCTTTTTGGCCGCAAAAGAAATCATGCAGCCCTCATAGCAGGACTGATTATTACTCTGGGCTCTATTCCATGTGCCCTTGGATTTAATGTTCTTAGTGATTTTCAGCCTCTCAAAGCTGGCAATACAGTAATGGATTTAGAAGATTTCTGTGTCAGCAATCTGCTTTTACCGATTGGTGCATTTATCAGCTGTCTCTTCTGTACCACAAAGAATGGCTGGGGCTTTGATAATTATCTCGAAGAGGTTAATAGCGGAAAGGGCATAAAAGTCAGCAAGGCGCTTAAGTGGTACTTTAAGATTGTTCTTCCTGTTATTCTGGCATTCCTTGGAATATACGGCCTTTGGAGCTACTTTAGATAAAGAAAAAGATAAGTTCATGAAAAGCATAGAATCTGCGTTAGCATCTATGAGAAATCGGTGATTGTGTAAGCATAATCTGTGGCAAACGCATTAGGTGAAATATCATGTCGTTTGCCACGTGAATATGATTCTTAAGCCACATGTTGAAAAAAGTTACAGAAAAAATTGAAATTTTATAAAATGAGTGTTGACAAATAAATGCAACTAATGTATTATTTATCTTGTCGTTGCGAGAGCGACAAAACATAAACGCGATAGTAGCTTAGTTGGTAAAGCGCCACCTTGCCAAGGTGGAGACCGCGGGTTCGAGCCCCGTCTATCGCTCTAACCTTTAGATTCCGAAATGTCTAGTATTTATAGGCTTTCGGAATTTTTTATTTGTCCAAAATTCACGATGTTAGTGTGTATACGTGTGAATGGTACTAGGGGACGGAGCCAAGGGGGCATTTAGATAAGAAAATGTAGTAAATGCGAAATTGGCACGCTACGTTCTGCAGATTATACAGTGGAGTAGACATCTACGTGACACCGTTCTATCTTTAGGCTATTATCACGTAGTTTTGCAATGTTTTTTCTAGCAATCTACGTGATGAACCTCCGTTAACGAACCTATCCTTACGTAATTTTTATAAATATCTGTTCATTTCTACGTGGTCTACAACTAATAAAGAGCAACATCTCACGTAGACGCTATAAATATCAATGCTCAGCTTCTCAATCGTTGCGCCGTTTCTTCCACCTGAGACATTGAAGAAGGTTGCGAATCATATACTTCATTCAAAAAATGTAAATGTCATTTGTTGAGGTTGTCCTTATGGGCAACCTCATTTTACACTTATATCTCAATATTATTATCACCAACTCGTTTGCACAATTTGATAAACTGCTCATCATCACCAAACAAAGATTTCATTTCATGAAGCCGATAAGACAGCATTTCCTTCTCTGTGCCAACATAATATTTATCACTATTTGACAGGTTGCTGTTAACCAAATCACAGAAGGGCGAAGTGAACTGATAAGTCTTTTCTTTATCCAAAGAATCATATTCTGACGCCATCTTTTCCGCTTTCAAAAGATACTCAAGCACCTTCTCTTTCTGATTCATCATACAGTATAATTCTGCAATCCTTCTGTAATTCCAGCCAAGCTTTCTTGAGTATTCCAGATAATTGCCATCCGAAATAATTGTTTTTAAAATAGTGTTAGCTGCTTGAACATACTCCAGCTTCTCTTTGGGCGACATTGATAGTGTAAAGCCCAATTCCTTCTGAAAGGCAATTTTAACAAGAGTATCTGAAATGTAGTTAGCCATTTCTAAAACATTCTTTTGTAGCTGTCTCTTTTTATCATTGTCAGAAAGTATTTCACCTAGCATTATTTCCTTTGAATGTTTAAAATCAGTCATACTGTTCGCTATTTTTAGCGCTTCTATGGCGTTGCCTGATTTCATGTAGTAACAAGATAAAAGAGATAACGCTCTCGAGCGATCTGTATCGTTTTTACTTTCTTCAACAACTCTCTGGCACAAAGCGTAGATCTGCTCTGAAAAATTCCCGTCGACGTAAGTTGATATTTGATTATTGTTTCCGCCCTCAAAAAGATCCATGACTTCAGCTATATTAGCACAGAAATGCATATCTCTGGGAAAGAGCTTTCTTGCCTTTAGCATTATTTCATACGCTTCATCAAGATTGCCCTCCTTTCTATAATACCAATATGCTGTCTCAAGTTCATTCTTCTCTGTCTCAGATTCTTCATCCTGTAGTCCGAACAAGTAATCCGTTGAAACGCCAAAAAATCTTGCAATTGTAGGTATTAGACTGATATCCGGCGTTGATATTCCATTTTCCCATCGACTGATACTTTGAAAAGATACATTTAATTCTTCTGCTAGCTTTTCCTGTGTGAGGTTTTCTGCTACTCGAAGTTCTTTTATTCTTGATCCAAGATTATTCATAGTTGTCTCTTTCTATTATTGCAATAATGTAATATTCAGCTGTAATAGTAGTGTAGCAGAGAAAAAACATAGATTACATATCATTGTATGAGAAAGACTATTCTCAGTATAGGATGACTTGTTTTTTCATAAAAAATAAAACTTTTATTTATAACGCACTTTCCAAATAAAAAATCATAATAAAGCCAATGAAAAAAAGAAAGAGAAGCGTCTCAGGACAAGTGATGAATAAAAGAAGATGTGCATCTTCCTTTTTCGTTAATTATGTGTATGACAAGGTAGACAACTCAAAAATCCACATGTTCCTTTTCTTTTTATTTTATTGCGGTAAATATCCCGGCATCCTTGGTAATGTGAAATTCGTGACTTACCTTTTTTATAATATAATTCTTAAACTCTGCATATCTGTTCAGAAGATAGTGGTTCTGATTGCCGTGGCATGAAAAGATATAATCTATTAACGGACCGGCGTCAGTAATGACTATTTCATCCTGGTATTTCTTCAGCTCCACTTTTTCAAATACGCTGCGCAGGATGTCAGCACCATTTTCCAAACCAAATATTTTATACAAGTCATTGCTGGAAAGCACAATCCTATCATCAAATTCTTTTACCAGCTCTCTGATCTCTTTCATGTGGTTGCTACTATATGTGCTACAGACAAGCCTTCCGCCGGGCTTTAGGACTCTGCTTATTTCCTGACAGGCAAGATGGACATCTTCACAATAAAAGAGGACGTGACCCGCAATTACTAAATCAAAGGAATTATCTTCAAATGGTATAGAATTAAGATCAAATGCTTTGTAAGAAAATGTTAAGTCTCGCAGTTCTTTTGAATATGCCTTTGTAGCACTTTCTATATTCTGTCTTGCGTCATGCAGTATACCTGCGGAGATATCTGAAAGAGTTATTTGTATATCCGTATAATTGCGCTTGGACAATTCGCTTATATTCTCTGCCCATAATGCTCCATTACCGCAACCAAGCTCAAGAATATCCATCCCGGAAGAGATATCACATTCCTGTAATACCCAGTTAAACCATCTTTGTTTATTTGTTGAATATTTGTTATGAAGATCTATCCTGGCAGAGATGTTGCTGGCATTTTGATATTGGCTCTTTAAGTTGTTCTCCATTGAAGTCATGTGAATCAGATCCAGCATCTGCTTCCAATCAGGAGCTGCAGAGCTTTCCAAAGCTTTGATGGTTGAATTTACACCTTCTTCAACATTTTTCATTTCATCAATTCGTTCTGAAAGTAGTTTTTTCTGCATCTTAAGGGCATTCAGAATGAAATGATTATCAGCCTGACCATTTGGTATTTCTTTTATCTCATCCAGAGAAAATCCCAGGTACTTTAAAAGCAATATCTGCTGCAGGATTGCAAAATCGTAATCAGTGTAAAATCTTGCACCTGATTCGGTTGTATAAGATGGCGCAAGTAGCCCCTTCTGGTCATAAAATCTTATAGTTCTTACCGACACGTGCGCCATTTTGGCAAATTGTCCGGATGAATAGTAGCCTTTTTTATTCATAAAAGTTTTCTCCGATACAGTAAAAAGTGCTTGAAGGTTACGTAGCGTCACCTTTTATAATCTGAGTATAACATAGAATATTGAATTTCCTCAGAAATTCAAGAAGTCATGGTTATAAGTTCAGTGCGCGCCTGAATATATTCAAGACAAGGAGGTAAAACAGATGTTTCCAAGTGTCAAAGAAGCTCTGGAAGAGTTAGAAATAGCAAGAAAACTAAATCCCGGACCATGGGCAGATCATTCCAAAAATGTTGGCATAGCAGCTCGTAACATTGCTGAAAAGATCCCTGATATGGATTCAGAGAAAGCTTATATATTCGGGCTTTTGCATGATATCGGAAGAAGATGTAAATTCGGTTTTGTTGATATTCCTACTCACGTATATGAAGGGTATAAGTACTGTATGAAAAGAGGATGGGATGAAGCAGCCAGAATTTGCATGACACATTCCTATCTTCGTATGCAGAATGAGTTTAGCTACGAGCCCGAAACAGGACATGAGAAGGCTATCAAAGATTACATAATAAATTGTGGCGAGCCGAATGATTATGACAAGCTGATCCAGCTCTGTGATTCGCTTGCCACAGATTATGGTTTTGTAATTCTGGAAAAAAGGTTTGTTGATGTTACAAGACGATACGGAATTATGGAAGGCTACATAACAGGCTGGGAGATTGCATTCAAGATTAAAGAAGATTTTGAAGTTCGTATGGGATGTTCTATATATGATGTTCTTCCGGATATAGGCAGAACTACACTTCTCTGTCCTAAACCCTGGAAACCACCGGTAAGCTGTAACTGAAATGAAGATTGTTGCTGTGATAGATTGAGGAACCTGTGAAAGAACAAGTACTTGAGATGCTAAAAAATAATGAAACCAAGGACGGAGTTTCTATGTTGGGCTTATTATATGCATTTCAGTTTTATAAATAGCTCTTTTGCAATGATCCAGTCACTTAGTAGTGTTCAAAAGAAAATATTCGAGCTTCCGGAACATATGAAGATGTACAATCCATGAAGATTTATAGGGAGTGGGAAAATGAAGTTCATATGCTACGTCTGAAAATCTTGACAATGCCCGCATTGCCTGCGATTTATCATCCTTGCCTATGAAATGATCTACTTCGTCATTTGATTAAATATGAACAAGCCAGCACACTAGAGCATCTTTACAATTATAGCATTTTTTAAATAAATCATTATTTAAATTTAGGAAAATAAGGCATAATATAAGATAAGAATAGTTTTGGTTTTTGGGGTATGCAAAAGGGGAATTGGTATATGATCAACAAGGCACTAGAGGATTATACAGCAGAGGATCTGCTTGTTCTTTTGAATGAAAATGTGGATGCCATAGTTTTGGTGGATCCGGCAATTAATAAGTATAGGACTATAGCCAGCAGGGGTATTTTTGAAAAAGTATTGGATGAAACTGGGGATTATCAGGAACTTATTGAGAAATTATGGTTTCATTTCAGCGATTCCGATGAAGAGATTGTAGATGATTATAAGGCATTTATTTCTTACTACGGAGAATTTAGGGGTAAGTACAGCAGAAGGCTCAAAATTTATCCGGAGGGATGTGAAACTCCTTGTGTGATACAGATGAATGTCTATCCCATGGAGCGTATTGGTAAATATGTGTTTGCCATGGATATTCTTGATGATGAAGAGTACTACGAAGAATTCATGACAACAAACAAAATAAAAACCATTCAGAACACGTATCTGTTTTCGATGTTTGTAGATCTTTTGGACGATAGCACCAGCAGCATAAGCGTGACTGAGATATCTGAGGATACAGTGAAATCAAACATTAGTTATTCTCAGTGGAGACTTGTGACGGTGAATTTGATCTGGCCGGACAGCCAGAAACAGTTCCTTAAGTTCACGAATCCTGATTTTTTAAAAGAAAATCTATCAATTGGAAATACAATCTCTTTTGATTGCATGATGAAGAATCTTGAAGGCACATTTATATGGGTTAAGCTCATTTTCAGCAGAGCGCAGACAATAAATGATGAAGATTTTAAGTTCGTATTCATGGTTCAGGACATCAACGAGGATGTAAAAGAGCGTTTGGAAACCTTAAAGAAATACGAGGGACTTGTGCTCAGAGATTCACTTACAGGGCTTTTAAACCATGGAGGAATCAAGTCAGAGATAGAAGCGGCAATTGAGGATTTTGAGGATGGAGAATCTAACATATCTCTGATGATGATAGACCTTGATAATTTTAAGAGCATTAACGATACCTATGGTCACTCTGTGGGAGATGCTACCCTTAAGGCTCTTTCGGATGTTCTTAAGAAGTTTTATGCTGAGAAAGAGGCTGCTGTTGGACGATGGGGCGGTGAAGAATTCGTTGCTGTCGTAAAAGACATGACAGAGGATGAGACATTAGATTATGCTGAGAATTTAAGAAAAACTGTGGCAGATGTTGATTTTGGAGAAGCCGGGCATATAACCTGTTCCATTGGTATTAGCAGGTTTAATACCAATGATTCCTTTGAAGATGTCTTTAATCGCATGGACAAGGCAATGTATTACTCCAAAGAAACCGGAAAAAATAAAGTGACTATATTATAAAAAGTCTGTTGCTTCGATAATTGACGAGTTCTAAAGCCATACATATAATGGTAGATGCTTTTATATGAAAAGATAGTGATGTAGGAGAAAATGTTATGTTAAATAATCTATTATCAATGAACTCAGAAAAGGCTTTGGTTCCACTTGGCTTATTCTTAAGTTTTGCACTTACAGCTGTTTTACTTCAGTTTTTATCTAAGCTTTTACCAAGAGACGGCGGAAGAGCTTTCGCTGTAGAGGGAGAAAAATCTGCCGGAAAGCCGAGAGGCGCAGGAATTATATTTATATCAGTATTTGCCGTAATGGCAGCCCTTTTTGCGCCCATGAGCCTGGAGCATGGTTTATATCTGGTATTGGTATTCGTGGCTATGATGACAGGATTTTTGGATGACGCAGCAAGGACTCCATGGGGAGAGTATTTAAAAGGCGCACTGGATCTTATGGTGGCCATTTTTACAACTGTAGTGTTTTTATGCAATAACACTACAGAAATAAGGCTTGCTGTATTTAGAACTTCTTTTGTAATGCCCACGGTAGTTTTTGCAATCCTCTCAGTTATAGTTATCTGGACAAGCATCAATGTTACAAACTGCTCTGATGGAGTTGATGGCCTTTCGGGGGGCGTCGGCATCGTTTCACTTTTGGGCTTTTATTGCTTTATGCAAAAGGTGGGGGCAGGCACCTTGTTTGCACCGATGATATTTGTGTTTGTTGCAGTTCTTTTGGCATATCTATGGTTCAATGCTACACCAAGCATACTTATGATGGGAGATGCCGGTTCAAGATCGCTTGGACTTTTCCTTGCTATCTGTGCACTCAAGTCAGGTGATCCCTTCATTTTTATTCCAATCTGCCTTGTGTTCATATTGGATGGCGGCTTGGGACTTTTAAAGGTATTCCTTTTGAGATTTTTGAAAATTCATATTTTAAAAAATGTCAGAACACCGCTTCATGACCAGGTCAGAAAAGTTTGGGGCTGGTCCAATACACAGTGTGTTTTCAGATTTGCTATCATACAGATTGTGATATGCACGGTAGTTTATTATTTAGCAGGGTAAAACAAAACTGGAAAAAGAACCTATAGTTGACAGAATATTAGAAGCACACCGTACAGTTTTTTTCAACTGACCGATGTGCTTTTTTTGTAAAAAATTATTCTTTAGTGATAAACAAGGCGTTGTCATCAGCTGTTGATGTTATCTCATTTCCAGATATCGCCCCACACTTTATTGCAGAGATCGACGCAGTATTCTTTGGAAAAGTGAGAATCTTGTTTGATGATCTCATTGGTATTTGCAAGAGATTCTGAATAATCAGATAGTGGATACACTGAAATTCCTTCATGGCCTGTCCGGAGATGGCAGACTATAGAGCGGACACCGTAGTCTTTGATGGCAAGTTCATTGTTAGAATCTTTGCCAATGGTAATCTGTGCCATTCCGCCTACCATTCTGTTTGCGATACCATCTCCGCTTGAAGATGTCCAGTTGACAAAGTTGCCAAGTGAATAGTAAACAAGCATATCCCCATCGCCGTGATTATTTGTGATGGGGGTATTATTATCTTCAAACATTTCTATGGGCTCGATCACATGGGGGTGAGTCCCAAGGACAAGATCTGCCCCATAGGTTCTAAAAAGCTCAGTATAGTATTCCTGATTAGAATCTATGCCAAGATTGTATTCAGTTCCCCAGTGAGGGCAGACGATGGTAAAGTCGGCATTTTCTTCGGCATATTTTAAGTCGGTGATGATCTTTTCCTTATCAAGTAAATCTACTGCGTAGGGCATATCAGAAGGAAGCGGAATGCCATTTGTTCCGTAGGTGTAGTTAAGAATGGCTATTCTGACACCTTTCTTTTCTATGATATCGATATTATTATATTCATCTTCATTACTGTTGATTCCAATCACAGTTATCTCGGGATGTTTTTCTTTCCAATAGTTATAACAATTCACAAGACCTGTTTTGCCTTTGTCAAGCACATGGTTTGTGGAATGGCAGACAACATCAAAACCGGCATCTACCAGTGCATCGCCTATTTCAACAGGCGCATTAAAACCGGGATACCCTGAAACTCCAAGTTCCTCTCCGCCGATTATGACTTCCTGATTAACTATTGCCAGATCGGCAGCAGATATCTCATCTTTGAGATCTGCAAATATAAAATCGAAATTGTAATTTCCATTTTCATCTTTTGCAGCATCTTCGATAGGCGTATGAAGCAAGATGTCACCCACCATCAGGATGGTGATATCGTCTGATTCACTGATAGCGGTACTTTCTGTAGAAAGAGAATCATCATTGGAAATGGTGGTAGCGGTGGAAGAATCTGCATTGCTTTCATCATTGTTGTCGATTGCATCAGTTGATTCAGCATTGGAGGTCTGTGCAGCAGCTTTGCTCTCAGATGTGGTGGATGATGAAGCTATATTGTCACCACTGTCCTTGCTCTCTATATGAGTTTCATCAGTAGGAACTTCAATATTGTTAGCCACTTTCTGGCTACAGCCGGATAGAAGTAATGATATTAATGGAATAAGAATATATATGCGTTTAGATTTCATAAAGTATCACTTTTGACCTCTACATCATTGTTTTTATGATTATAACCGTATCGGTTAATCAAATGATTGTCAATATATTTAAGAAGTGCATCTATATGAAATATGTATTAATGTTTATTAAAAACCCATCTTGTATAACAAGTGCATATCGTGCATAATATGTTGTCAGAGGCAAAAAAAAGAATAACAAAAAGGGAGAGTGTGTGATGAAAGAGTTTTTGAAGAGAAAAGGCATCGAGATATCCTTGAGGAGATATGGCATCGATGCACTAGGCGCTATGGCGCAGGGATTGTTTTGTTCACTTTTGATCGGAACAATTATTAACACAATCGGTAATCAGTTTAAGATTTCTTTTTTGACAGAGACGGTGGCAACGATAGCAAATGTCGACTATACAGTAGGTGGACTTGCTTCAGCAATGAGTGGCCCGGCAATGGCAGTTGCAATCGGTTATGCTCTTAAATGTCCGCCTCTTGTTCTTTTTTCTATGATCACTGTTGGTTTTGCAGCAAATGCTCTTGGCGGAGCAGGCGGCCCTCTTGCAGTACTGTTTGTTGCAATCATCGCAGCAGAATGTGGTAAGGCTATTTCAAAAGAAACAAAGGTAGATATCCTTGTTACACCACTTGTTACTATCGGAATTGGAATGTTCTTTTCATGGCTTATAGCACCTCCTATTGGTCAGGCATCAATGAAGCTTGGTAATCTTATCATGTGGGCAACAGACCTTAGACCTTTCCTTATGGGAATAGTTGTGGCAGTAGTTGTGGGAATGGCGCTTACACTTCCTATTTCCTCCGCAGCGATCTGTGCAGCTCTTGGACTTACAGGTCTTGCAGGTGGAGCAGCAGTGGCAGGATGCTGCGCTCAGATGATTGGTTTTGCTGTTATTTCATTCAAGGAAAATAAATGGGGAGGTCTGGTTTCACAGGGAATCGGAACTTCAATGCTCCAGATGGGTAATATTATCAGAAATCCTAAGATCTGGATCGCGCCTACTGTTGCTTCTGCTATCACAGGCCCTATTGCTACCTGCATCTTTAAGCTTAAGATGAATGGAGCTCCTGTTTCATCAGGAATGGGAACCTGCGGACTTGTTGGTCAGATCGGTGTTTATACCGGTTGGGTAAATGATGTTGCACAGGGCAGCAAGGCTGCAATAACAGGTTTTGACTGGCTCGGACTTGCTATGATATCTTTTGTTTTACCTGCTGTATTGTCACTTGCTATAAATGCAGGACTTAAGAAGATAGGCTGGGTAAAAGATGGTGATATGAAGTTGTAATGTTTCGTAGGATTGTGAGAGCACATTGTGAAGAACAATTCGTGATATCATTTTTGTAGGATAAAGAAATAAAAGAAGGTTAATTCTGGCTAAGTGTGCAGGATTAACCTTCTTTTTAAATTATTTAATTAAGAATTTGATATTATACGGAGTAATCTGTGACATCATTTTTGATCTTTACTTTATGCAGAGCTTATTTTTGCCGGTTTCTTTTGCTTCATATAAAGCGGCATCTGCTCTGTGGAATACATCTTCGGCGGATTCATTTTGAATATATTGTGTCATTCCTATGCTGATAGTCTTATGGCCGACTTCGCCGAAATCAGTCTGAGAAATCTTTATTCTGATACTGTCTACTAACTCTTTGGCTTCACTAAGCTCAGTGTCAGGGAGTATGAAAAGAAATTCTTCACCGCCCCAACGTCCAATGATTCCGTTTTTGACAGTCATTATTTTTTCTTTGGCTATACTTGTAAGCTCTTTTAACACGATATCGCCCTGGGCATGGCCGAAGGTATCGTTTGTTGCTTTAAAGTCATCAATATCGATAATTCCAAATATAAGATTTATATTAAGGTGGTTCGAGTGTTCAACGGCAAGTCTTACAAGGTTATCAAGCATACGTCTGTTATACAGACCTGTGAGAGAGTCTGTTTCTGCCATTTGCTGTAATTCTTCGTTGGCAGCTCGAAGCTCGGCAGCAGTTACATTGATGAAGTTGGCAAGTCTTCTTACCATTGAGATCTGACCGTGCATTTTCTGTTCTTCGGACATTTCTATCTTTTTGTCGCCATTGCCGGTAGGCTGGGCCTTGGCAAAGCCGCCTTCGCGCATACTTATGGCAATCAGAGTTACATGATGCTCAATGAGATAGTCATCCATGCGCATGATCTCACCACTTGAATAAAAGCCGCTTACAGGAGCAATCTTGCTGAAAGGCCCGGTCTCTTTATTGATAAGATATTTCCAATAAAGCCGCCTTACACCACAGGAATAAAGAAAAATAGCCTGAGGGGCAAAATCACGAACTGTATATGTCAGGGCTTCCACGTCGCCTTTAATTACGTCAGGGTCGCCGTAGGACAGGTTGACCTTAGTGCCTTTGTCCAGATCTGCGGCAAGTAAAATAGAACCGTCTTCTGAATTACAGGAGAAAGGGAGTCTTAGTACATGCTGCCCATGCTGAGTGGACATGATAGGAAACTCCAAAATATTAGCAAAGAAATCGTCATCTGCCTGAATATCAAGATATCTGCTGTAAATCTGAGCAGCAGGAATATCGTCAAGCTCATAGAGGGTTTTGCCTTCTATCCTGGTGGCTGTAAGGTCTTTTCCCAAAGGTTTCCAGCCGATGGCATGATGAATATCAATGTTGAAATCATTGCCGGCATAGGTTATCAGCAAAACGCCGGAGTGACAAACATCGGTTGCATTGATGACACTGGTGTAGGTCTCTGAAATATCTTCATTGGCACTTCCGCCGCCAAAGATCATTACGTCCTTATTGCATTTTTCAATCTCGTTAAGAACTTTATGTGAGTTGATGGTCTTTAATGTAATAAGTACCTCGGCAGCCCTTATTTCGGGAGTAGTGTCAATTGTTTCTCTGATTGCTTTTCCAATCTCAGATTCTTTTCCCAGGGCGCAGGCATACATATGGGCTATAGTATCTGTTGAGTCAAAAACTGATACAGCCATGACCATTCCATATTCAGCTAAATGTCCATCGCAGATATCGCCGTTGGAACTTGTTCCGCCAATACTGGCATCAGGATAAATGTCCTGTATCGTCTGCTGAACCAGATTTATCTGTTCATCTGTAAAAACTATTGAATATAGATGGAAAAGAATGGACTTATAGGGGTGTGAACTTGTGTAGTGATATACCTCGTTAAGTGCGTTATTGGCTTCTGATGGATTTGTAAGTTCATAATTAAACTGTTTCAATGTTTTACCTCGGTAATTGCATGTAAATATCTTAAAACTAAAGTAAATAATACTTCATTTTTATTGATTTAGGAAGTAGAATATTGTGGTGCGATTTTATGGAATTTTTATAAGAGCCAAAAAGCGTTTTAGGAGAGAAGAGATGTCAGTGATTTTGCTTGGAATATTTGATTTTATAGGGACGGTGGCTTTTGCGATTTCGGGAGCCATAACCGGTATCCATAAAAAAATGGATGTTTTCGGTGTTAATATTCTGGCAATTGTCACAGCGTGTGGCGGAGGAGTGATAAGAGATATTGTTATGGGAAGTTTTCCGCCTCAGATGTTTGTTAACCCTTTTTATGTATTGGTAGCTGCAATCGTTGCCAATATTGTTTTTCTTATTATGTATTATCACAAGGGGGTTCCCAAGAAATTTTCCGGAGTCTATGACAGGGGACTGTTTGTATTTGATACTTTGGGGCTGTCTGCATTTATGGTAGACGGAGTAATGATAGGCGCAAACTTTGGATATGAGGACAATCTGTTTTTGTTGGTATTTCTTGGATTTATAACCGGAGTAGGCGGTGGTGTCTTAAGAGATGTCCTTTCCAATCAGATGCCTGCTATTTTTGTAAAGCATGTTTACGCCCTTCCGGTTATAATCGGTGGAATATTAATGGTATTTATCCATGAAATGATGAATGCCTGGAACGCAGCAATGGTCTGCAGTTTTGTACTGGTTATCCTTTTACGTGTCTTGGCAAGACATTTCAGATGGAATCTTCCAAAAGTTCAGATAAATGAGTAGGAATTAAATGTCCCATTTCCCAAAGGCTACATCCATTGGAGAAGTGCTGTGCTGCCCAAGCATCTTTTCCATCCAGATCATGTCATACCAGGTGCCGAATTTATAACCTGAATCATGGAATGTGCCAACGAGAGTATAGCCCATTTTCTCATGGAAAAAGAAACTGTCATTTGTAAGATGTGCGTCAGAAACGCCTTCTTTAAGGAAAGCGATGCAGGCATTGACGTTTAAGATTCCCATTTTTGCAAGAGAGGTTTCAAGTGCTTCGTAGAGTTTTTTTCCTACGCCGCCTCTTTTATGATCTTCACGCACGTAGACAGTGCTCTCCACAGACCAGTCGTAGGCTTTTCTTCCCTTGAAACTTGTGGCATAGGCATAGCCCAATATTTTTCCGTTATCATCTACGGCCTTTATATAGGGATATTTAGCGGAAATATTTTTGATCCTGGATTCAAATTCCAAAACGCCTGGGACTTCATATTCAAAAGTAATTGCTGTGTTCTCCACATATGGAGCGTATATTTCCAGCAATTCTTTTGCATCACTTACAGATACTTTTTCGATTCTCATAAAAACTTCCTTTCTGTTTATAGAAAAATAGTTTGAGACAAATTTAGATTTCATTTGTTAGCTGATTCTTTTGGCAAATGGATAGTAACAAGTTTAGCACAATGTAATTGAGAATAGTAGCAAATATGCTGTTAAAAATGATAAAATGGTTTAAGAGGACGTTTTACCAAGGAGGTTAAAATATGAATTACAAAGAAAGATATGAAGAGTGGCTTACAAAATTAGAGGATTCCGATCCGTTAAAGGAAGAGCTGCTTTCTATCAAGGACAATGATAAAGAGATAGAAGAGAGATTCTATCAGGATTTATCATTTGGTACAGCAGGACTTCGTGGCAAGGTTGGAGCAGGTACAAACCGTATGAATGTCTTCACAGTTGGAAAGGCTTCACAGGGAGTCGCTGATTTTATTGTTTCTAAGGGAAAAGAGGCTTGCGAGAAGGGCGTTATCATCGCTCATGATCCAAGACATTTTTCAAAAGAGTTTTCAAGACTGGCAGCAGGTATTTTTGCGGCTAACGGTATAAAGGTTTACACATTCCCGGATTTAAGACCAACACCGGAGCTTGCATTTATGATTAGAAGGCTCGGCACGGTGTCCGGAATTAACATAACTGCTTCCCACAATCCAAAGGAATACAATGGCTACAAGGCATACTGGGATGATGGATGCCAGGTTTCATCCGATATCGCAGACGGTATGACAGAGAAGATCAATGCTGTTGATATATGGAGCGGAATTAAGGCTTCTGACTTTGAGGAAGGTGTCAAAGCAGGTAAGATTATTGTACTTGGCGAAGAGTATGACAGGGAATATCTTGATAAAATTGAGGGAATGGCAATTCATGAAGGTGATGAGCTGGATCTTTCCATTCCGCTTGTATATACACCTCTTAATGGCTGCGGCTCTGTGCCATTCAGACAGATGCTGACAGACAGAGGATTCAATAATTGGAAGATAGTCCCTGAACAGGAAAATCCTGATCCTGATTTTACAACAGTTGGCTATCCTAACCCTGAGGATCCAAAGGCCTTTAAATTAAGTGAGCAGTACGGACGCGAGTTTGGTGCTGAGCTCTTAATGGCAACAGATCCGGATTCAGACAGATTTGCCATTGAGATAAGAGATGATAACGGGAATTATATCCCGCTTAACGGAAATCAGACAGGTTATCTTCTTGTAAACTATGTTCTTGAAGGACGTAAGGATGCGGGAACACTTCCTGCAAAGGGCGCTATTGTTAAGTCCATAGTTACTTCAACTTTATCGACTATTATGGCTAAAGCCTATGGTGTTGAGATGTTTGAGACTCTTACCGGATTTAAGAATATTTGCGGTAAGATTCCATATCTCCATGAGAACGGTTATACATATCTTTTTGGATATGAAGAGTCTGTTGGATATGCGGTTTGTGAAGATATTCGTGATAAAGATGGTATATCAGCAGGTATGCTTGTGGCAGAGGCAGCAGCATATTATCGCAAGCAGGGGAAGACATTGTGGGACGTTTTGCAGGAGATATATGCTAAATATGGTTTCTTTGCAGAGGATGAACCCAATATCGTACTTGAGGGTATTCCCGGAGCACAGCGCATTCAGCGCATGATGAAGTGGTTTAGAGAAAACATTCCTACTGAAGTTGCAGGCGCCAAAGTTGAAAAAGTCATTGATTATATCAATGGTTATGAGGATATTCCACCGCAGAATGCCATAAGACTTTTCCTTGATAACGGCTCATGGTTTGCTATCAGGCCTTCAGGAACGGAGCCTAAGATCAAGTTCTATTTCTATTCAAACAGAGATAGCAGAGAAAATGCACTTGCTACCAACAAGCAGATTAAAGAGGAAATCTTTGGCCTTATCAATTCTGTTGATTAAAGTAGACGGCGCCTTGGAGCAGATTTTTCCTGTTTCAGGGCGCTGTGTTTATGAATGCGCAAATTGCGGAAAGGAACGGATTGCTTTCGTAATCCGTTCGTGTGCGAAAGAGTCGCAAGAGATTCTTTGTATACGAGGGATTTTTAATTGAGTAGTTATAAAAAAGAAGTTTTCAGAAAAACTTTGCATGTACTGGGACTAGTGGGGGCGGTACTTTGGGTATACTCGGTAGAAGACTACAGGCAGTCAATCTGGTATACCTTTGTGGGTACTCTGATAATATCGCCTGCACTATTTCTTTTAGCATTTGTGCCAAAGCTCAGCAGCGCTGTAAATGCAAGAAGAAAGTTCGAATATTCGCAGAGTTTTACTGCTCTTACAGTAATGTACATTATTGTTGCAGCCGTCTGCTGGGGCTATTTAGGCGAGAGAATGCTTGTCATCGCATGTATCATGGCATGGGGACCGGGAGATGCCGCTGCAGCTCTTATAGGTAAAAAATATGGAAAGCACAGACTTGGCAAGGCAAAAAAGAAAAGTCTCGAAGGATCGCTTGCCATGTTTGCGTTTTCTTTTATCAGTGTGTTTATTGTTCTGATGTTATGGAATAAGTGGGGGATTGTTCAGATGGTGATCGTTACTTTCCTTACTGCTTTAGTGACAACAGTAGTTGAATTCTATGTTCTAAGCGGCTTTGATACGTTTTTTTGTCCGGTGGCGGCAATGACTGTTCTTGCATTATCGGCTATGGCAATTTGATAGGAGAGAGGACAGTATGGGCAAAAAGAAAAATGATAAAACGAATGAAAAAAGTGGCTTTAAGACACTTCTTTTATCTGTCCTTTTAAGCTCTCCCGGACCTCTTGTCCTGGGCATAGGACTTACTGTGGGAAGAAGCTCTACACAGCTTGCTGATTTTACAAGGAGGACAGCAGAGCTTCTTGCTATAATTTCATCATTTGTAGTGTATGTAATTACCAATAAGGAAGGCTTTGATAAGGATGTCAAAAGAAAAATAGAGTGCAGGAGTAACGCTTTTGTCGGGGTAATCATGTGTGTGAGTGGTATCAGCATGGTTATTGTTACTTTGTTTTTTAAGAGCGGAAACAAAGGAAATGTTGCACCTGCTTTTGTTATTGCACTTTTTGGTGCTATTACCAATACACTTTTCTGGCGCAGATACACCAAACTTCACGTAGAGTTTGGAAATGCAGTTCTTGGCGTACAGGCAAAGCTTTATGGTGCAAAGTCTATAGTAGATACTTGCATCACTTTGACACTTCTTATGGTGGCGGTTATGCCCGGGTCAAGGATATCTTTATATGTTGACATTGTTGGTTCACTTTTTGTTTCAGGATACATGATAAGAAGTGGCATTTTGACAGTGAGGGAGAACATGAAGTCATTGTCAAAACAGACATGAAGGATTGTCATGCAATGCGCAATCATAATTCAATTGAACATTAAAAAAGAAAGGGACGGTCTTGTCTGACTCATTCATCTTTGGAGAATCAGATAAAACCGTCCCATTTTTGCATTATAATTCTTTAATTTGAACTGTCATAATCAGTTACATTTGTAACAATCCAGGTATCAGTTTCAGGATTCTTCTCAAGAGTTATTGCGATGGCATAGGTCATCTCTTTGGAATTGTCTATTTCTTCCTCATAGATCTCAAGGACAGTTTTGATCATGTCATTGTAGATCTTGGCTTCTGCAACTTCTTTGCCCTCCTCATAAAGAGCTGAGATCTCATCAGCATTGTTGGTGTTGTAAGCCTCTATTGCTTCGTTTATCTTTTCAGAAGTGTCGGCACTGTTTATGATATCTACGGCAAAAGAAGTTTTCACAGTTGCGATAGCAGTAGCAGTGTTGTCTTTATTAATCTTGACGTTTGATATGGAGTAGGACTTTATCATATCGGCAAAGCGAGCACAGAAATCATCAATCATAGCCTTTGATTCATCTGAAAGCTGTGCGCTTGAAGTGCTGTTTGAAACAAAAATATCTACAAGGGAATCGGCGTCGAAGAGCTTAACAAATTCGCCTGATACAACGTCAGAAGTTGCGTATTTATTGATGTCTTCGGTTGAGTCGGAAGCAACTGCTGCAAGAAAGTTTGTGGAAGTCTCAGTGACTGCGGTTTTGTCCTGGGCTGTGCATCCTGTAAGCACGGAAAAAGAAAGAGCAACAGATAAAATTACTCCGCATATTTTTTTAAAACTATTCATAATGGAAATCTCCTGGTATTTATATATTGCGTTAGCTAAATAATTCAGCCTTAACCATTATAGCAAATAATGGTGAAAAAACTATGTCAGCTTTATTTATTTTTTGTCAAATTGCATAAAACAGTATAGCACAAATTTTGCAATCAACCAAAGAGTATCGCAATTTCACTGATAAAGTGATAAAATTGTGATATATAGAATGCGCGAAACAACGATATTTTATTAACTTTATAACCCTAACAAAGGAGGTTTCTAAATGAGAGTTCTTTTCGGTGAAGGCATTGTTAAAGAGGTTGAGATGGTTGAAGTTAAACCTTTGGATTTTGGTGATGGTCAGATAGCAGGAACTGAGATTGATTTCACACTAAGAAGAGGAGATTTGATCAAATATATCTACAGTCAGAATGTGTCGATTGAAGAGTCAGGACAGAGAGCAATTGACTTTGTAAGAAAGCTTTATACAGACGGTATTGGTGATTTTACTCATGAACCTGTGGAGATGCTATAAAATAGAATATCGCAAATACTGTTTTAAATAGAATGTCGCTTGCGACATTATCGCGCCGAGCGCAGTTTTATTCATGCATAATATTCCAAATAAAGAAGGCTCTATGCACATCAGTTGCATAGAGCCTTACTTATGCTGTTCTTCCATTGCATTCTCCATACCTAAAAAGAAAAGAATTATCTCTTGCCAAGACAACCCTGGTTTTTAAGTTCAATCAGAAGGTCAAAAACAATCCCCAATGGTAAACCAGTAATATGGGCTACTTTTTCCGGATCAGGATAGTATTCATCTTCACAGTTCCTTTTAATGCAGTCCATTACTTCCATTCGAGCATCCAATGTAGCTGTCATACCGTTATTTCCTCCTTTCCCTCGATTTATAACACCCACAAGCTAGATATTATCTACCTCTTTTATATTATATCGTATTTTTTATCGAAAAGATAACCTATTTTTGAGTAAAATTATAAAAAATTGATAAAATTTTCACTAGCCTGTTAAGGTATAAAAATACCTCATTTCATTTGAGGAGGGCACATGCTAAAAAATGAAATGAGGTATTTTGAAATTTGGCTTAATTTATCAATCCTGCTGCATATCTTTTAGCTTATTTGCCTGCTTATAAATGTCACTAAGTGTTGTCTTAAAGGCTTCAAACTTGGATACTGCATTATCAGATGCAACAACACCTTCGTTGGAGAGAGAAGCAACTTCCTGGCTGGTAGCTGAGAGATTTGAAATACTATCGTTGATCTCGGTAGTAGAAGCTGCTATTGATTTCATGCCTTCGCCGATTTCTGAGAAGCGTGAGAGCATCTCTGTTACGTTTTCGTTTATACTGTCGAAGTTTTCTCCAACAGATGCTATCATCTGATTCTGTTCAGATACAGATGCTACTGTATTATCTATACTTGCCATAGCTTTTTGAACATCTTCATTAAGTTCATTGATAATGCTGGTGATCTTTGTGGAAGCGGTGTTGGTTTCTTCTGCAAGTTCACGTACATCGTTTGCAACTACTGCAAAGCCTTTTCCGGCTTCACCTGCTCTTGCAGCTTCAATGCTGGCATTGAGAGCAAGGAGATTGGTCTGCTTTGATATTGACATGATGGAACTTACAATCTTTGTAACATCTTCAACCTTATTGATAACTGCCTGAGTTGCGTCAACTGTTACCTGACTCTGGCGTGCTACATTCTGTGATTTTTCTTTTAACTCACCGATAACTCTTACGCCTTCATGAACAGCTTCCTGAGCGCTTTCTGATGCTTTTGTCATATCTCTTCTGTGCTGCTCTGTAGTTGAAGTTTCTTCCTGAATCTGCTGAACACGCTGAGCCTGAGTGGTTATTGCATTGGCAGTGCTTTCCATGCTGCTTGCGATATCCTGCATTCCGGTGTGCTGTGTGTTCATGATCTCCTGTAGATCGTGCATATTATCCTGTGATTTATTAAAGAGTTCCGAGATGCTATTTGCTATATCAGCCATCTTATTTCCGGTCTTCAGGGCTTTTTCGGCATGCTTGGTTATCTTTTCGTTGTTCTCGTCATTGAACTTGCAAAGGAGTGTAACAGTAGCAATACAAGACACAAATGCCAGAGCTAAAGTGATAAAAGCAGGGACATGCACCATATCAAGTGTTCCTGTTGTGGCATAGGCTTTGATGCAAGTGATAAGAAAAGAAAATGTTATTGCTGATATACCAATCTTACAAAGTCTTGAATTAAGGTAAACCATGCTGCAGATAAGTATTGGAAGACCAAATGCAAAGTAAATGATGTTGTTCTGGGCTATAAGAAGTATGAAGTAAAAAATGGTTGCGCCGCCCATTATTAGGATGGATCCCATCTTTTCAGTACTATATTTAAAATTTCCTACAGCAGCCATGGCCATACCAATGATGGAGCCAATGACGATCGCAATGTTACTGCCATCAATTCCAGATTGCAGCATATTTGCAACTGTGACTACAAATCCAACTCCGATTATTACGCCGGTAACATTAAAACTATTGGAATTCGCACGACGATATTGTTCAGCGTTCATATATATGCACCCCTTTTCTGTTTTTTGCAAATATTATTACAATACAGCAACTTAATTCTATCATGATGTTATCTCAAAATAAACTAAATAACGATATATAAGTTGTTAAAAAACAGTAAAGAAAAGATAAAGAAATATTATTAAATTGCCAAGAATATATACAAGAAACTGTCATTAAATATCACACGATTTTTTATCTAAAATTCAGCTTTATTTATTGTTTTTTTATAAAAAATAAGAGGAAATAGCGGTACAATAATTTTGTGATAATATCTAAATAACGTCACAAACAAAACGTATAGAAGAATATTAGAGAGGGTGGTAATCGATGAAAAAAATGAGTCTTAAGTTTAAGATGCTATTATGCATTCTTCCTATCATGGCAATAGGAATGATTATTTTGACGTATATTGGCTCAAAGGAACTATCAAACAATGTTCAGTCAGCCAATACTACAAGTATGTATGCAGAAGTTGAATCAAGTTCTTCAGCAGTGGATGCAAAGCTTGAGATCATTGAAACGACTGCAGTAAATATTGCTGAGATGGTTGCGACATCGTATACCTTGGTGGATATTGATACGTTTGGCAAGATGATGGAGAAAATCATTGAAAATAATGATTCAATTCTTGGCTGTGGTTTGTGGTTCGAACCAAATACAATCAGGCCGGAAGAACAGTATGTAGGTCCGTACTGGCAGAGAGATGGAAGCAATATTGTTGAGGTCTGGGATTATAGTAATGCAGAGTATGACTATTTTAACCAGGAATACTATCTTGTGGCAAAGTCAATAGCAAATGGTCAGGCGACAATTACTAATCCTTATTATGACCCTACGTCACAGATCGTAATGTCCAGCTGTTCAGCTCCTATTTATGATAATGGAAAATTTATTGGTTGTGTCACTGTTGACATGGAACTATCCTCAATTGAAAAACTTGTGTCAGATATTAAAGTAGGTTCAACAGGAAGAGCAATGCTCCTTGATTCAACGGGAGTATATATTTATACAGATGATCTTACCAAGGTCGAGGGTGGCGTAAATATTTCTGCTGATGAAAATACATCTTTGGCAGAACTTGGTTCAGCAATTGTAAGTGGTGCTTCAGATTCACCCCAGATGAGAGCCTTTATGGAAAATGGTCAGCGAGTTATCGTGACATATATGAATGTTCCTAAAGTTAACTGGAAGATTATTATGCGCATGGATATGTCAGAGCTTGAGGAGCCTGTAAAAAAAGCAACAAAAGATCTTATCATTGTTATGATAATCGCGCTTATTGTCAGTGCAGTTATCATTATGGTCTTTGTGGTCAACATAGCAAAGAGTATCAACAATGTTAAAGAATTTGCCAAGATTCTTGCAAGCGGAGACTTTACTATCGATAAGCTTGCCAATAAGCGAGAAGATGAGCTTGGTCAGATGAGCGACTCACTGAATGAGATGTTTGAAAACAACAAAGATGTTATCACGAAGATTTCAGATGGCTCAATTAAAGTATCTGAGACTTCCAATGGCCTTGCAAGCATGGCAAATGAACTTGCAAATCAGTTCCACAGTATTCAGGGAAATATTTCAGGTGTCAACGATGCCATGATGTCTTCCGGAGCTGCAACAGAGCAGGTAAATGCTTCTGTTGAGGAAGTAAATGCATCAGTTCATCAGCTTGCTGCTGAGACGGAAAAGACCAGTAAAGACGCTGAAGAGATCAAGAGCAGAGCAAAAGAAATTGAAAAAGAGAGTAGAAAAGCTCATGACTATGCTATTTCTATTGCTGAGCAGAGAGAAGCAGATCTTGAGGAAGCAAAAGATAAGGCTGCTGTAGTTAACCAGATTGGAACACTTGCAGATACAATTGCTGAGATTGCAGATCAGATCAATCTTTTGTCACTTAATGCAAGCATTGAAGCTGCAAGAGCAGGAGAAGCAGGAAAAGGCTTTGCAGTTGTTGCATCTGAGATCAATAAGCTTGCAAGCAGCACATCAGAAGCTGTTGAACAGATCAGAGAAACAATCGATGGCGTGCAGGAAGCATTTGGAACACTTTCATCATCATCCGGTGACTTGCTTGGATTTATTAAGGAAACAGTTACCCCCGATTATGATAAATTCGTTGCTCTTGCAAAACAGTATGGCGATGATGCCGGGGCATTCGGAGATTCTTCAACAAGCATAGCATCTATGGTTGAGAATATCCGTGCTTCCATGGAAGAGGTCAGCAAAGCTATAGAGAACATAGCAGAGTCCACACAGGATACAGCAGATCTTTCGAGCCGTGTAAATGATTCTGTAACAGCTGCAGCAGATGTAGTATCCAATGTAAACGATATGACAACAAAGCAGGAAGAAGTTGCAGGAACACTCGAGTCCATAGTTGGACAGTTCAAGTTGTAATGATTTCCGGGTGTTACGCAGGATTGCGCGGAACAATCCATGAATTCATATTTTAGATTATTGAACTTACTCACACTTACTCATAGGTACTCCTCCTGTAAGGATAACCAGGAAAAAGGAACGTCGTTTTTCGGCGTTCCTTTTTCTGTAGCATAGCATAAGACAAGAAAACGAATGGATTATTTGATCAAGCCGCATGCGAGTGAAAAATAAAGATTATAGAAATAATTGGGCAAGTTATGACCGTATTAGGTAGCATAAAATGGGCGTCTGTGATAATATTATTATTGATTATTCAGTAAATCAGCGTATTTTCTGATATTATCTAATTATTTTCTTAATTTTCTTGAAATATGAAGGGGGGCATATTTATGGCTCAAAATGAGATGCTTGCCATGATCCTTGCAGGTGGGCGTGGTAGCAGACTTAAAGATCTGACTACTAAAGTTGCTAAGCCGGCTGTGTTTTATGGTGGAAAGTATCGTATCATTGATTTTCCATTAAGTAACTGTGCAAATAGTGGTATTGACGTTGTGGGGGTTCTGACACAGTATGAATCAGTTCTTTTGAACAGTTATGTTGCACAGGATGGTCGTTGGGGACTTGACTCCAAGGACAGCGGAGTTTATGTATTAACACCTAGAGAAAAAGCAGACGAAGGTCTTGATGTTTATAGAGGAACTGCCGACGCTATTTCACAGAATATTGATTTTATTGATGCTTACAATCCTGAGTATCTCCTTGTTCTTTCAGGAGATCATATTTACAAAATGGATTATTCCAAGATGCTGGCTTACCACAAGGAAAACGGCGCAGACGCAACAATAGCCGTTAGACCTGTTCCCATGAAAGAGGCAAGCCGCTTCGGAATCATGAACACAGACGGTAATGGCAGAATCGTTGAATTCGAAGAAAAACCTGAAAAGCCAAAGAGTAACCTGGCTTCTATGGGTATCTATATTTTCAGTTGGAAGCTCATGAGAAAGATGCTTGTTGAGGATATGAATAATCCTGATTCAGATCATGACTTCGGAAAAGATTTCATCCCAAGAATGTTAAATGAGCATAGAAATCTTTTTGCTTATGAGTTCAAGGGCTATTGGAAGGATGTTGGAACTATCGATTCTTTGTGGGAAGCCAACATGGATCTTCTTGATGCAAAGAATGCACTTAATCTGAATGACTCTTCATGGCGTATCTACACAGAGGATGTTTCAACACTTCCTCAGTACATAGGAAAAGATGCCAAGATTTCAAATGCATACATCACGCAGGGCGTTCGAGTTGAAGGCACAGTTAAGAACTCAGTTCTTTTCACCGGAGCATCGGTTGGAAAGGGAGCCAAGGTTATTGACAGTGTTCTTATGCCGGGTGTTGTTGTAGAAGAAGGCGCAGTGGTTACAAGAGCACTGGTTGCCGAGAATGTGAATATTGGCGCTAAGACCAAGGTTGGCTCTAAGGATAGCGAGGAAATAACGCTTGTTGCCAAAAATGTGAAGGGAGGTACAAAATAATGCAGAAAAATAAGGCTTTTGGTATAGTATCTTCCGCAGATAACAGCATTCATGTTGAAGGTCTCCATGATTACAGACCTATCGGTTCATTCTCTTTTCTCGGAAGATTCCGTGTTATCGATTTTCCGATTTCAAATATGAGTAACAGTGGAATGGACAGAATTCAGGTATATGTAAGATCCAGAGCAAGATCAATTGCTGAGCATATTGGATCTGGCAGACATTACAATATCAACTCAAAGCGTGGTAAGATCCAGCTTCTTTTTGCAGAGGATACTAATCCACACTCCATTTATAATAATGACATCAGCGCATATATGGAGAATATCGATATAATCGAGCGTATGCATCAGGATTATGTTATTATTGCTCCGAGTTTCATGGTTTATAAGCAGGATTTCAAGCAGCTTCTTGATACACATATTGAATCCGGCGCAGATGTTACTCTGCTTTATCATAAGGTTGATAATGCAAAAGAGTATTATCAGAACTGTAAGACTGTTAGTATTAACAGACAAAAGGGTATTCTTTCCATAGAAAGAAATCTCGGAACAGCAAAAGAGAAAAATATTTTTATGGAAACTTATTGCATGAGCAAAGAAGTGTTCATAAGCCTTATTAAAGAGGCAAGATCGTTGTCTTCAATTTATACTCTTTCAGATATCGTTAATCTGAAGTGTAAGGATATGGATATCAGAGGCGTTCAGCACAAGGGATACTTTGCTTCACTTCTTAGTCTTTCAGATTATTACAGAGCATCTATTGACCTTCTGGACTATGATGTTGCAAGTAATCTTTTCAGACCTGAGTGGCCTATTTATACCAGGACAACAGACTCATGCCCGACACAGTATTTTGAGACTTCATCGGTTACAAATTCGTTTATCTCAAATGGTTGTCTCCTTGAGGGAAGCGTAGAAAACTCTGTTATTGGTCGTAGCGTCGAGATAAAGAAGGGGGCTACGGTTAAGAACTCAATCATCATGGCATACGCGGTGATAGAAGAGGGTGTTCACATCGAGAATGCAATTGTAGATAAGTGGGCTCATATTATCCATGTAAAAGATATCAGTGGAACACCGGAACATCCACAATACGTAAAGCGTCGCGACACACTGTGACAGATTATTTCAGCCTTGGCATTTGCCAAGGCTGTTTTGTGGTTAGGGGGAGGACAGTTCAGTGCCAGTCAGGTGGTTTTATGATACAGTCAGAAATAAGCGTGTTCGTCTGCGAGGTGAATTTCATAAATTCGGAATACAAGGATGTCCTCATCTCAGCGCTGTTCGAAGCATTCGGCTATCCTTGTATTCCTTATTTTGAAAATCATCCTGCTCGTCCGAGAACTGCTTATTTCTGACTGTATCATAAGAACCTGACTGACAGCTGAACTGTATTTCGCGGTTGTTGGTGGACGTGATAAATGGCGGAAAACTTCTTTTGGCTTAGCATAGATTGATGTGTATATACGTTGCTGTACAGAAAGAATCGAGCATTTCATGAGAAAAATATTCACTCATACTCGTTTAAGTGGTGAGTTATTAATTATGGAATAGTGTGTATGTACGTGATAAGATTTATTTGTATTCGAAATTTTTTTTATGGGGAAAGGAGTGTAGTGTTTTGAAAAAAAGAGTACTTAGCTTGGTGCTTGCTTCATTATTTACGTTTTCGTCGATTGGCGTGGATGTGAAGGCAAGTGATGTGGAGCTGTCTGACACTTTAAGTGATTGTGGCGATGAGTGTGAGATAGAGGCTCCTGAACAGGAAAATGAGCAGGAAACAGCTTCTGATGACCTTGAGAATATTACTGATAATGATGACGATGAAGCGGTAAAAGAGGTTGAAGATGAACAGTCAGAATCAACACTGGAAACGGAATCGGATGGATCATCTGAGGAGGCTGTAAAGGACGATGTTGTAGAACAGGAGAAAGCTGATGACAATAAGTCAGAATCTTCCGATGGAAATGCAGAGTTTGGCAAGGAAGATTCTGATGATGATTCTGAATCAGGTAAAGAAAGTGACTCAGATACAAGTTCAGAAGGACAAAAAACAATTTCTGACGAAACTGAAGAAGCAGACAAAAAAGAATCCTCTGATAGTAAAGAAACCGGGAAAGATTCAGAAAAAGAATCTGAAGACAATGATTCTGAAGATGAAGAGAATTCCTCTTCTAATAAAAAGCAGAAAGAATCAGGAAAAGATTCTGATGATGAAAAGATATTAAATGAAGGGGATGAAGATCCTGGAGAGTCTGATGAAGAGTTAGATGACATGGAAAAGGATGATGAAGATGAGAAAGCTGTAGACGATAAATCATCCGACAAGAAAAAGTCAGATACTAAAGATAAAAAAACTGACAGTACAAAAGAAGATAACAACGAGAATACAGATACCAAAAAGTCAGATACGAAGAAAAAAGATACAAATAAAAAGGATACAAAGGAATCAGACATACGAAAATCAGACAAGACGAATTCAGATACTAGAAAGCAGGAAAAGAAGACCCGCGAACCGGAAGAGTTTTCAGGAGTGATTGAAAGCGGAGAGTATGAGGTAACTCTTTTTGCAGAAAAAGGAAATATTCCGGCAGGTACTACAGCAAGTTTAAATCTCCTTGAAAACATTTCTAAGCTTACACCGTCTGAGGTTGTTGAGAAAGCACTTGATGAATCCATGACTGTCGTTATGGCGGAGGCTTTTGAAGTTTCTTTTGCAACTGATTATGCAAGCGATGTAACTGATGGAATTGGTAATGAAGACGTCACAGAAGGTGACACTACTGAAGCAAAAGAGACTAAAAATGCTGATGAAAAAGTTTCAGAAGATGAGAATCCTGGTCAGGTTAACTCAGAACAAGACATTACAGAAGATGTTTCTGAGAAAACAGGTGATGATGAGTTTCAGAAAGTAGATGTGGTTTCTGATGAGTCAGATGAGACTGACGATTCTACAGAGTTTTTTGAAGACCAGGAAGACGACCGGAAAGCTAATTCTCTTTCAGGGGGAGAAGATTCTGAAATAGTTGATACACAGGATGAGGACAATGCGAATCCTGATTCTCAGAATGAAGAAAATTCTGAGAATGATCCGGAAGAATACAATGATGAAATCGATCCAAGCGATCATGCCGACTATAACGGCAGTATTTCCGTAAAAGTCAGATTATCCAAGGATTTTGCTGACAAGGTGGAGGAAACATTGGCTTCTTCTGAGGAAGCAAAGCTTTCTGCCTATGTTCTTGATGAAAACGGTGATGCAACCATAGTCGAGAGCAGTTATGAAGAAGGAAACATTTCTTTTGACCTTAAAGCGGCCAAAAAGGAAGTATTCATAATCGCCCTTACAGATATTTATGGTGAACCTTTTGAGTACACTGCGAAAATCAGCGGTTACGCAATATCACTTAGCGCAGAACCACTTGTTTTGCCTAAAAATGTTAAGACAGACATTAAGCTTATCACCAAGACGGAAGATGGCAAGGATATTGAAGAAGTAGTACAAAAAGAAATTGATGAAGATAAAGAAATTCTTGAGATTGTTACTTTTGATATCACATTTACGTCAAACGGAAAGGTTGTCGAGCCTGAACAGGGCAAGGTAAATGTGTCGATCAAGCTTGATAAGTCCATGGAAAAAGCTGTGGAAGAAGCTGAAGAATATCTGGAAGAGACAACTCTTGAAGTCTATCATATTGATGATAATTCTAAGGCACAGCATGTTGAAAGTGAAGTTACAGATGACAAACTGGTTGTATTTGATGCTGAAGAGTTTTCATCCTATACCGTGGTTTTGTATGCAAATCAGGTGAATGCAGGTACGATTAAATCAGTTTTCAGCTGTGATCTGACATATAGTACAAAGCCAAATAATAAGCCATTGGTTCTCATCTTTTGGAAGACAGGATGTGGGAACTGTAATAGGATTCTTTCTTCTATTTCGGGGACAACGCTTTCAACTGAACAGGATGTTATTGCAGCGGAGATGAGCGGCAAATCCGCAAGTGATGTTGTTGATTATCTAAATGATGGTGAATATGTATCAGATATAGTTGATTATGGTTATGATGCAAGCTCAATCTGTTGGAGCTACTACAGACAGCTTGGCGGCGGAAACAGCATGACAACACCGCTTATTGTCTATGTCCATAAGAATGGTGATATACAAGGCTTTACTAATGGCTATGTCAATATTTTTAACGAAATTAAGACAAGACTTGGAACTGATGCCAAAGCAAAAGAATATACTGTTGAGTACATGAATGATGAAAAGACAGTTGCATCGCGTGTTTCTTATGCAATAGGTCACATGTGCTGTATCGATTTCCATACAAATTATCTTGATGGATATGAATTCATCAGCTGGAATACAAAGCCTGATGGCAGTGGAACCACATACAAGGAAGGCGATGTCGTAGATAGTCTTACAACAAAAGCAAATGCAACAATAAAGCTTTATGCCCAGTGGAAGACTAACAACTATAAGATCACTTATAATCTTAACGGCGGAACAAATAATTCAGGAAATCCCAAGACCTATAATGCGGGAACTCCTACAATAACTCTAGCTAAGCCTACGAAAAAAGGTTACTCTTTTGCCGGATGGTTTTCTGATAAAAACTTTAAGAATAAAGTAACTCAGATTCCTAAGGGGAGCACCGGAAATAAAGTATTCTATGCTAAATGGACTGCTAACAAATACACTGTTGAGTTCGTGGGAAATGGTTCAACAAGCGGTTCGGTGGCAAAACTCACAGGCTGCAAGTACGGCAGCAGCTATACTCTTACATCCAATGCCTTCAAGAAAAAAGGTTATAAGTTTAACGGCTGGAATACCAAGGCAGATGGCTCAGGAAAAGCTTATGCAAATGGCGCATCTGTTAAGAATCTGTCTGCTAAGAATGGTGCGACAGTCAAGCTTTATGCTCAGTGGAAAAAGGCAAAGTACACTATTACCTACGAACTTGCAGGAGGAACAAATAATTCTGCAAATCCTGCGTCCTATACTATAACTTCGAATACAATAAAACTGCAGAAACCTACCAGGAAGGGATATAGCTTTGGCGGATGGTTTAAGGATAACAAGTATTCTGAAAAAGTAACTGAAATTGCAAAGGGAAGCACAGGCAATAAGACTTTCTATGCTAAGTGGACTGCTAATAAATATACTATTGCTTTTAACGGAAATGGATCTTCATCCGGAAGCATGAAGAAGATTTCGAGCTGCAAATATGGTTCATCCATAACTTTGACAGCAAATGCTTTTTCTAAAAAAGGTTATACCTTTAGTGGTTGGAACACTAAGGCAGATGGTTCCGGAAAAACCTATGCAAATAAAGCAAAAGTTAAGAATCTCTCAGCCAAGAACGGAGCAACAGTAACCCTTTATGCTCAGTGGTCAAAGAATTCTTATACTGTAAAGTTTAATGGCAACGGTTCTTCATCAGGATCTATGTCAAACCAGAAATGCAAGTACAATACAAGCTACAATCTGACAGCAAATGCTTTTGCAAAAAAAGGCTACAGATTCAGCAGTTGGAATACTAAGGCAGACGGCTCCGGAACTTCCTATGCGAATAAGGCGCAGATAAAAAATCTTTCAGCCAAGAACGGGGCAGTTATAACACTTTATGCCCAGTGGAAGATAAATTCGTACAACATTGCATTTAACGGAAACGGTGCTTCATCAGGAAGTATTGATACAGTAAAAAGTGTTAAGTATGGAAAAACAGTTACTCTTCCTGCAAACGCTTTTTCTAAAAAAGGATATAAGTTTAAGGAATGGAATACCAAGGCAGATGGCTCGGGAACTTCATATGCCAATAAAGCTCAGGTAAAAAATCTTTCGACTAAAAACGGAGCAACTGTAACTTTATATGCGCGCTGGACAGCAATATCCTATAAAGTTCAGTTTAATGGAAATGGAAGTACAAGTGGCCAGATGGCAGTAATGACCTGCAAATATGGAAAGAGCTACACGCTTGCTGCAAATGCTTTTTCCAAAACGGGATACGAATTTACAGGATGGAATACCAAGGCAAACGGAAGCGGAAACAGCTATGATGATGCTTCTTCAATCAAAAACCTTGCTTCAAGCTCAGGAAAGACGGTTACATTATATGCTCAGTGGGAAGAAAATGACGGACTAAACAAGATCAGTCTAGGAGTTACAGCAAGAACTCAGGCTGAAATCCGTTCCTTTATTGCTAATCATCCTGCAGATGATACCATGTCATATGGCACATCACCATCCTTGTCAGGGACGTATTCGGAAGGAAGCCTTTCTTCAAAAGCACAGAAAGGAGCTCTTAACGTACTCAATACTTACAGATATATCGCAGGACTTAGCTCTGATGTTACGATAAAAAGCGATTATTCAAAGCTCTGCCAGAAGATAGCACTGGTAAATTACTTAAATGACTCATTGTCACATAATCCTTCAAGACCATCAGTGCTTAGCGATTCCAAGTATGATTCTTTATATGAGGATGCCTGCGAGGGCGGAACACATTCCAATCTTTCCTACAGATGGCCTGCAACCGGACTTGAGAGCTCTCTTTATGGTCAGATGGAAGACTCCGGAACCAATAACCTTTCAACTGTAGGACACAGAAGATGGATATTGTATCCAAACATGTCTCAGACAGGATTTGGAAGAGTAGAGAATTTTTCAGCAGTTTACGCCATGGATGGATTCAGGGGCGCAACAGGTGTCAGCGTAGCATGGCCTGCTCAGAATACACCTGCAGACTATATTTCAAACGACGCTCCGTGGTCGCTCTGCATGGGAAGATATGTTGATACCAGCAACCTTTATCTCACAGTAGTCAGAAAATCGGATGGCAAGACCTGGAACTTCAATCCTGACACACAAGACGGATACTTTGCAGTTAGCAACGAATACTACGGCGATATGGGCTGCATCATTTTCCGTCCGACAGCAGTCACAACAAACGCCGGTGACACCTACACCGTAACAGCCCGTTTCCTCGACAAGAACCAGAAACTTACCTATAAAGTCAACTTCTTCAACTTAACAACAAACAAATGATATATTCATCGTCACACTAAATCCGCAGAAAATGTGTGTTTCTGTAATACTATTGAATAAATAACTTATGCCAAGACTTCCCAGGATGTTTATCATCCCGGGAAGTTTTTGTATTTATAGCTAATCTCAAGAAGTACTGCTGTGGATGATACAGGTACGCAGCTGTTTTTTAATCCACAGCTGCGTGCGTCAGCACGCAACGAGTTGCGAAGCAACTCATTCCCTCAATCGGTACATTTCAGGTGGCGGGTGGCAAGTGGGGGATAGGAAAGTTTCCAAATGTGAAGTTCTCGGACGAGCAGGATGATTTTCATATTGAGAAAACAAATGGATGGCGACTGCTTCGAACAGCGCTGAGAGGAGACATCCATTTGTTTTAGAAATCATGAAAATCACCGCGCAGACGACCACAAACATTTGGAAACTTTCCTATCCCCCATATTCCCCACCACCGGAACAGTCCTTCCCATCCACTACAATATTCACGGAATTTTATAAAAATATAATATATTTAAACAACTATTTTTGCTAAAATATTCTTGAGTGGGAGTATGTCATTACCGTGCCGAAAGGAGAATTCTATGTTAGCAACATTGATTCCTTTATTTGATGATAATATGTCAGTATGCGCTTATTCCGTATTTGCGCGTAAGGAAAACCACTTCTTGAACCCTAGTTTCGAAGGCGGAGCAAGATACGATGGAGCTGGCACTGTACATGAACTTGAAGTTGTAAGCAGCATGGGTGTCGGCACCCTTTCAGGTGGAAAGGAAGTCTTTGTTCCTATCAATCAGTTCTCCATTTTTGCTGAAATATCCCTCCAGTGCACGGTTCCGGCAAACAAAGTTATTCTTTTGATGGATAAAAATATTCCTCCTACAGAACAGTATGTTCAGAGAGTAAGAGAACTTAAGTCTCAGGGTTACAAACTTGCCATAAGAAAACTGCCTATAAGCAGCTTTGAACCGTACAAGGAAATCATATCCCTTTGTGATTACATATTGCTTAATCATGCAAAGATAGACATCACTAAAGCGAAGATTTATTTTGAAAAAGTATTTCCCAATATCAAGCTTGTTGCCGTTAATGTAGATACGCAGGAAGAGTATGACAAGCTTAAGCAGGATGGCGGCTATGATCTTTACGAAGGCGGATTTTTTAGAATGCCGGTTAAAGAGTCAGAGACAGAAGTCAACCCGCTGAAAGTGAATTATATAGAGCTTTTAAATGTTGTGAATAACCCTGACTTTGATCTTCAGGACGCTGCAGATGTTATCGGAAAAGACCCAGCTCTTGTTATTTCCCTCTTGGAAATGGTAAACAAGATGGCTCTAAATTCTGAGATAACATCTATTCGTCATGCGGCAGCCATGCTCGGACAAAAAGAACTAAAAAGATGGATAAACACCGCAGTTACGAAGGAACTCTGTGCTGATAAGCCAAGTGAGATAACAAGACTTGTAATGATCAGAGCTAAGTTTGCGGAGAATCTTGCAGACAATTTTCAGCTTGCGATGCTGTCACAGGAGCTGTTTATCATGGGGCTTTTCTCTGCGCTTGATATAATGCTTGAAAAAACCATGGAAGATGCACTACAGATTGTCCAGGTGTCAAAAAATGTAAGGGAAGCGCTTCTTGAGAATAAGGGAGACTTTGCCAAGGTGCTTAATTTTATCAAAAAATATGAAGTTGCAGACTGGACCGAGGTTTCAAGACTGCTTGTTTTGGAAAACATAGATATGGATGAGGTTTACGATGCGTATCTTAATGCCCTTAAGTGGTATCGTGATCTTTTCCCGCAAAAGTAAATGGTAGTACGGCTGACGAGGTGATGAAATGCTGGATCTTCAGGGAATTGGAAGTATAACCTTTAACAGTGCTGCTATTATTATAAGCGTTACCTGTATATTTTATATACGTATCATGAACAACAGACTTCGAACCAGAAGCCTGTTGTTTTTGGGCCTATGTGCTATAGTCGCTATTGATGCGCTTACCGGGATTTTGGGTGAGCTTGTTAGAGCGACTTTTTTTTCTTTAGAAATCAAATTGTTTTTAAGTAATGTTGCGCAGTTTGTCTATTTCATTACTCATTTTCTGATAGCTCCAATGTTTGCCATATACATTGTTCTTGTATGCAACGTGCAGTTTAGATTTAGCAATAGAGCAAGGATAATGATGGCGATTCCGGCTGTGTTTCTTGAGATTTTAGTTCTGCTATCACCGTTTTTTCATACAGTTTATTATGTTGATGAAAATCTTACGTTCTACAGAATGTTTGGGGTTTATATCGCGTATGGAATAAGTGTTTTTTACGTACTATTTGCTGCGGTGGCTCTTATTATGTATTGGAATTCTCTTACAAATGTGAAAAGAATTGCCATGATATATTTCACAGCATTGGTTCTTTTCGGAACTATCCTCCAGATGGTTGTAATTGAGATAAGAAGTGAACTCATGGCCGAAGCTATCGGATTCATGGGACTTATGATGATGCTTGAGAATGATGATGACAGAACAGATGTCACAACGAGAATCAATAACAGAAATGCCTTTATTAAGGATGCCGGTTCATATTTTAAGTATAAAAGGGATTTTTATACTATCTGCGTAAGAATTGTTAATGCAGATATTTACAGAAAGATTGCCGGCTATGAAGAATTTGAAAAAGTAAATGTTATGATCGCCGATTACCTAAAAGGGCTTGATAAGCATATCGAAGCTTACAGAATGGGAATTGATACCTTCATGGTAATCTGTGCCGATATGGATAAAGAAGCTGCTGATGCAGTGGCGGACAATATATATGACAGGTTTACAAAGGAATGGATATGCAAAGAAAACGGGATAATCTTGTCCACAATGATATTCGAGGCAAGTTCGCCTGACCAGTTCGGTAGCGTTGAATATCTTCTTCTTTTATCAGATGGAGCATTCGATGATGTGACGGATCATGTTATGAGAAATCATGAGCTGGATTTCATCTTAAGAAGAGCAGATGTTGAGAATGCAGTAAAACGCGGAATCGAGAACGAGAGCTTTAGAATTCATTTTAATCCGATCTATACGAGGGATGAGCTGGCAATCTGTGCGGCTGATGCATATCTTAGCCTTAAAGACTGGGCTCTTGGGAGTATTAAGTATGAGGAATTCATTCCGATTGCAGAACAGACAGGAATGATCGAGCAGCTTGGATGGTTCATGATAGATCAGGTGTTTTATTTCCTGGGAGGCGGCATCGTCGAGGAAATGGGACTTGAATTTATCAGTATTAATCTTTCTTCTGTTCAGATCATCAAGACGGATTTTGTTGAGAGAGTTCAAAGCCTTTGGGAAAAATATGGAGTTTCACCTTCTAAGATTGTTTTTGATATTACTGAATCGGCAGCTGCTGCAGATCAGAATATTCTTAATTCCGTTATGCAAAAACTAAGTGAAGCCGGAGTTAGGTTCTTTATGGATGAGTATGGGACCGGCTTCTTTAATATGCAGTCAGCAGCTTCTTTTATATTTGAAGGAGTTAAGATTGATGCCAATCTTATAAAGAATGCTTCAAAGACTCCACAGAACAGAATTATTCTTGAAAACAGACTAAAGATGATGGGACAGATGGGGAAGAAGATCGTTCTTACAAATGTCTTAGATCAGGAAAGTCTGGACGCAGTATCTAACATTAAGGTTAATTACCTTCAGGGACCATATTTTTCACAGCCTGTAAGCAAGAATGAATTCATTGCTATCCTCAAGGCTACTGAGATGGCGAGAATGGAAGAAAGGCGCGCAAGAGCTGCGAATGAAGCAAAGAGTAATTTCCTTGCAAATATGTCCCATGAGATAAGGACTCCTATAAATGCAGTTCTTGGAATGAATGAAGTAATCCTTAGAGAGAGTAAGGATGAAAAGATTCTTGGATATGCCCAGAATATTGAAAGCGCCGGAAGGACACTTCTTTCTCTTATCAATGATATTCTGGACTTTTCAAAGATCGAAGCCGGAAGCATGGAAATCAGCGAGGCAGAATATGATTTTAGTTCTGTTTTAAATGACGTTTACAACATGATCAGAATAAAGGCTGAGCAAAAATCACTAAGCCTTGTATTTGAGATTGATGAGAACCTGCCGGATACCATGTATGGTGATGAGATGAGACTTCGCCAGATCATGGTCAATATCCTGAATAATGCTGTTAAATATACCAAAGAAGGAACGGTCACCTTACGGGCTTCAGGCGAGAGGCAGTTTGATGGAATAATCCTTAAAATAGAGATTTCTGATACCGGAATGGGCATTAAGAAAGAAGATATAAGCACACTGTTTGACAAGTTCAAGCGATTGGATATCGACAAGAACAGGACTGTTGAAGGAAGTGGTCTTGGACTTGCAATCACCCATAGCCTTCTTAGTCTAATGGGCGGTGCCATTGAAGTTGATAGTGAGTATGGAAAGGGTTCAACCTTTACAATTCACCTGCCGCAGAAAGTTATCGGCGATACCAGGATTGGTGACTTTAGAAGCAGAATTATAAAGAACAGCAAGGATAGAAAGAAGTATAAAGAAAAATTTGTTGCTCCGGATGCTATTATTCTTGTGGTTGATGATACTCCTATGAATCATGTGGTTATACGAGAACTTCTCAAGCCTACAAAGATTCAGATAGATATGGCAAAGAGCGGACAAGAGTGTCTGGAAAAACAGTCGCAGAAGAAATATGATGTTATTTTCCTTGACTATAGAATGCCCGGAATGGATGGTGTTGAGACCTATCAGGCTATGAAGGAAGATCTTGATAGTCCGAATGCTGACACGCCGATAGTTGTTTTAACAGCCAATGCGATAACCGGCGCTAGGGATAATTTCCTTAAGATTGGTTTTGATGATTACTTAAGTAAACCTGTAGAAAGCGATAAGCTTGAGGATTGTCTTGCAAGATTCCTTCCTGCTGACAAGGTTGTTTACTCATCACCTGAAGAGGATGAAAATGATACAGCAAGTGATAATGTATCAGAAGTTTTTTTGGAAAAAGAAAATGCAGGTCAGGAGTCATGGATTGATAAACTAAATGGCATAGATACTGATCAGGGACTTAAGAATTGTGGGACTTTGGACAGCTACTTAAGTATCCTCAAAGTGTACTTTGAATCGATAGAAAGTACCAGGGGCAATATCGAAAAGACCTATGCCGATAGAAACTGGAAGGATTACACAAGCTATGTGCATTCTCTTAAGAGTACAAGCC
Organism: Butyrivibrio sp. YAB3001; assembly: GCF_900112195.1. Classification (GTDB taxonomy): domain Bacteria; phylum Bacillota; class Clostridia; order Lachnospirales; family Lachnospiraceae; genus Butyrivibrio. Next base: position 634,310 of record NZ_FOKR01000002.1, on the reverse strand, counting down.
GCACGATAGGAGCAACTTCTTTATCCAAGCTTTCCGAGAAGCTTGAGAATGCAGGAAATGAGAAGGATATCGATACAATAGATACTTATCAGAATGAGCTTCTAAATATCTATCAGTCGGTTGAAAACAGCCTTTCTCAGATACCGGAGATTGCAGGTGAAGAAGAAAATGATGATAACAAGCAGGAAATAAGTAAGAACCAGCTCAAGGACGCATATATGACTATTCTTGAAGTCAGTAAGATCCTTGATTTTGATACACTTCAGTTTGTGATTGATTCACTTAAGGAGTATAAACTTCCGGCTGAAGACAGCGCTGCGGTGAAAAAAATAGGAGAGCTGGCATATAAGCTAAAATGGGATGACATAGCGGAACTCGTTCAAAAACGTATTGATGAACAGGAGTGATAAGAGGCTTATGGTTAAAAAGAAAATCGTGATTGTAAGAAACGAAGAAACATTTATGGTTAACGCAATCAAGAATACACTCAAGAATAATAATTATGAGGTTCTTGATTGTAATTATACCCTTGGGGAACTAAATGCCAAGATACATGGTGTCAACCTTATCATTTTGTACACTGACCAGGACTTTGAAGAACATAGGGATGCAATGGTCTATTTTAAAGACCTTTGCGTTGAAGAAAATATTATAGTGCTTGTTATCGGCGATAAAGAGGCATTCGATCTGGTACATCACTATATTCCTCAGGAAGATATAGCATTTGAGGTGACAAGACCTCTTGATATGGCAGACCTAGTGGAAAAGGTTGGCATAGTTACTGATGATGAGTATGAGAAGCAAAGAAGAAAATGTATTCTTATAGTAGATGACGATCCTACTTTTATACAAATGATAAGAGAGTGGCTGAAGGATTCTTACAGAATTGGAATGGCTAATTCCGGAACACAGGCAATTGCATGGCTTGCGACCAATAAAGCTGATCTTATTCTTCTTGACTATGACATGCCTGTATTAGATGGTCCTAAAGTAATGCAGATGATAAGGAGTGAGTCTTTTTCCAGTTCAATTCCGATAATGTTTCTAACAGGAAAAAATGACAGACAGAGCGTTACTGAAGTTATTTCGTTAAAACCTGCAGATTACCTTCTTAAATCCATCAGTAAGGATAAACTTCTTAGTACACTTGATAATTTCTTTAAGCAGAGGAAGAGCTGATATATGCTGGCAAGACCTTTAGCAGATAGCTTTACATACCGCATTGCGGCGGCTATCATTTGCATAACCTGCATATTTTATTCGAATGTGATACGTAAACGAAATCGGATCAGATTTCGTTTATTCAGGTTGCTCCTGATTATTACGCTTATAGATTCACTTACTGAATTTGGTCACTATGCAGCAGTATATTCACCGTTTCCCGACACAATTAAGTGGATATTAAGCTACGGCATGCAGCTTTTGTATTATTCCACTCACTTTGGAATGATACCGGTTTTTGTGTTTTATGTCATAATGATCTGCGGCATACGTTATAAATTCAACTTTGTCCATAGAAGCTTTATAAAGGTTCCTTTTTATCTTCTTGAAGTAATGCTGCTTACGAATCCTGTTACTCAGTTTACATTTAGCATAACAGGGAAGTTTACTTACGTCAGAGGTCCAGGCATTTATATTGCCTATGGTGTTTCTGCTGTGTATTTGGGCATTGGACTATATCTTCTTGCCCGCCACTGGCGAACAATGAACAACATGAAAAAGATAGCTATGGTGTACTTTCTTTCTCTTGCAACCTTAGGCACCGCTATTCAGATGCTGATCCCACAGGTAAAATGTGAACTTTTGGGTGAAGCTATTGGATTAAGCGGCCTTCTTTTGATGATTGAAAAAGATGATGACAGAACTGATGTCTATACAGGCTCCTATAACAGGAGCGCATTGGTACAGGATCTGGGAAGCTTTTTTACCCTTGGAAGAAACTTTGTGACTGTCTGCATAAGAATTGGAAATCTCTACAATTTTAGCAAGCTCCTTGGATATAAAAAGACCGGTCAGATCATGACACAGATTTCAGATTTTCTTATGAATCTCGATGAAGATGAATTAAACATTTACTACGTGCAGGGGGGGATTTATTACGGATTATATGAGGGTGTAGATGCCAAAAAGGCAAGAAGTATCGCTCAAAAAATAGAGGAGAGGTTTGAAGAAAACTGGGGAGATGAAAATGAAGGAATAAAACTTGATGTAAAGATTTTGTTGGCAAATTGTCCGGAACAGTTTAAGACTATCAATGACATTTTTTTGCTTGCTAATGTTGAGCTTGAAGATGAAAAGAAAAAAATATACTCCGGATCTGATCTTGATTTCCTTCTCAGACGGATTGAGGTTGAAAAGGCTATCGGTCGCGGAATCAGCGAGAAGACTTTCGCTGTCTGCTACAGGCCGATTTATTGCAAAAAAGAAAACCTGATAAAGCTTGCAGAAGTATCACTTAAGCTTAATGATGCGGAATTAGGAGAACTTTTGCCGGAAGAATTTATGCATGTTGCGGAAACATCAGGTTTTATTGAAGAGATGCAGTACATGACAATAGAGGCAGTATGCCGCTTTTTGTCCAGCGGTGTTGATACTTCCGATATGCAGCTGGATTATTGCATGATACCGATAATGTCTGCGGTTATGGTAAAAAAAGAATTTGCAAACCGCGTTGAAAGGTATCTTGAACACTACAAGATTGATCCATCTCTTATGGCTTTTGTGATACATGAGTCGGATGTTCTTTATGGAAAAGAAGCTCTGTACTACATAACTGAGGTATTTGAAAGGATTGGAATAAAGCTGTTTATCAGTGACTATACAGAAGAGTATTTTGGACTTGAAGCTTTTTCTGCATATCAGATAAGCGGTGCAATCCTTAATGTTAAAAACATATTTGAAGCAGATAAGACCGATAATTCGGACATTGTACTTGAAAACCGCATAAATATGATAAACCAGCTTGAAAAAACTGTTATTCTCTCAGGCATAGACACAATGGCATATTATGATAAGATAAAAGATATGGATGTGGATTTCATCGAGGGAGATTTGCTTTCTCCTACAGTTACCAAAAATGAACTTCAGAACAAGTTCTGGCATGGTGAAAGGGTGATAGTCCATAATAATGGCATAGAGAGAATAGCAGAAGATGACAACTTGTAACAGAGTATACGCTATAAATGTGGATTTTTTGAATGATAAAGAGGCATTTGCCTATTGGTATGACAAGATGCCTTCCTACCGAAAAGAAAAAATAGATAGTTACAGACCTGATGATGGCAAGAGACTTTCTCTTGGGGCAGGGATAATACTATATAAAGGATGCAGCAATGAGGGGATAAAACCTGATGCTGTATCCTTTTTAGAGAACGGAAAACCATATATTGATAATAAAGGCGGCAACAGCTTTGAATTTAATCTTTCACATTCCGGAAGTGTAGCAGTGGGAGCTTTTTCTGACAAAAAAGTCGGCATAGATGTGGAAGAAATCAAGGCTTTTAAAGAAAATCTTATAAACTACGTTTTTTCACCAAAAGAAATAGATTACGTAAGAGCTAACTCCAGGAACAGTCAGGAGGAGAATAGCTTGTTCACTTCCCTTTGGACAATGAAGGAAAGCATAATGAAGTTCGTAGGCAAAGGCCTAGCTATGGATCCGAAAAAGATATTCATTGATCAGGAGCAGGAGAGAATTTATTACGGCGATAGTGAAATGACTGATACTTATATTACGAAATACTCAATCGACGGATATGCTGTTTCTGTCTGTTCTGAGTGCAAGCAGTTTTCTGAAGCAATAATTTTCATATAAAAAAGAATAATGAAGAGCTTGTACAGCTTATAGAATTAAAACGGTCATATGCGTCGTTGTCATAAATCGCTATGGATCAGAGCAACCTGACAAGTTCACAATTACCGATGAGATTGTCCCAAAACTGTGAAAGCGGCATCCCTTTTATCTGAGATATAATGCTGCAGTTCATCGCTCCATGACCTACAATAAGAATATCTTTTCCCTTATCTAATGCAGGATAGACTTCTTCCTTAAGAAAACTTCCTGTTCTTTCGAAAAGCTCCTCAAATGATTCAGCGCCGCCGCACTTAACATAAGCTGCTGGATTTACAAACAGATCATTTATAGGGCAGGATGGGTTGTTAAAATATCCGGTAACTCCTTCATATTCTCCAAAGCCCATTTCTATAAGCCTGTCATCGATAATAATAGGTGTATCTGTCCCTTCAAGAAAGATTTCTGCTGTTCTTTTAGCTCTTTGAAGTGGAGAGCAGTAGCAGATATCAAAGTGTAGAGACTTATATTTGTCATGAGCTTTAATTGCTGAGTCTATCCCTTCCTGATTTAAAGGAATATCAACATGTCCTTGAAGTTTTTCCTGAACATTCCAATCTGTTTTACCATGCCTTGTGATATATAACATATTTAACCTCTATAATATAAATATCATTACCTTTTGTTTGACTTTTTGACGATACGATGTCAAGAAGTAGTATTAAAGTTACTGTATATATAGAAATTCACATTTCGTGAGAGAATGATTCAGTAACATCTTTAAAAAAGCCCCTTGCGCCAGTCCTTCATAAAGTAACGGGCAAGGGCGGTGCCTCCTACGATTGTCCAGGTTACGCCGGTTGAGATCCAAAGCCCCCATGCGCCAAGGAATGGGAGTGAGCAAAAGAAAGCAGGGAAGATAATTCTTCCTGTCATTTCGGCAATACCTGAAATAAGCGGGAATTTAGCATCGCCGGCGCCGTTCAGGATTCCTCTGCAGACATAAATGCATCCAAGCGGCAGATAGAAGGAGGAGAGAATACGCATGGCTGTTGAGCCGAATGCAATTATCTCGGTCTCTGAACTATCGATGAAGACGCGCACAAAGTATTTGCCAAAGAACGCCATTACAGGAATCATGACAAGGACATATATCACCATCATGGTCATTCCGCTCTTAAAGCCCATCTTTACTCTGTCACCTTTCTTGGCTCCGATGTTCTGGCCGGTATAAGTGGAGAGAGAATCCTGAAGCGCCTTGAACTGCATGTTGACAAGGTTTTCAATCTTACTTGTTGTGGTAAAAGCAGCCATTACAATGTAGTCAAAAGAATTTATCACACGCTGAAGTATAACGAAAGAAAGCGCGATAAAACCGCTTTGCAGAGCCATGGAGCCGCCCAGGGTATAGCATCTTACAATTATGTCCTTATCAAGTCCCCAGTCGTCTTTGCCAATTTTGAACACAGAGTTTCTTACAAAGGCGTAAGTAATAGAACCTGCCGCAGAAAGGGCCTGGGCTGTGATAGTTGCAACTGCAAGTCCAACTACGCCCATTTTAAAAACAATTACATATAAAAGGTCCATAAGGACATTGAGAAAGCTGGATACGATAAGGAAATAAAGCGGTGTTTTGGAGTCGCCTATTCCGCGCATGATGTATGAGATTGTATTGTATAGGGCAGTCCCTACAAAGCCAAGACATATGATAGACATATAAGCTACAGCGTTATCAAGAATTGTATCCGGAGTCTTTAGAAGCTTTTCCAGGACAAGTCTTGAGAATGCAAAGCCAAGAAGTCCGACAAAAATTGCGGTGGCACTGACAATCACGAAAGCATTGGTTATTACTTTTTTTACTGATTTCATGTCTCCGCTTCCGAAACTTTGCGAAACTAAAATGCCTATACCTGTTGCAAGGCCATTTCCCAGAGCGAAAAACAGGTTAGTTATGTGACCTGTGGAACCAACGGCTGCAAGTGCCTTGGCATCGATAAATCTGCCTGCGATAATAGTATCTACTATATTATAGAATTGCTGAAATATATTTCCCATCATCATTGGGAGCATAAAAGAAAGGATAAGAGTAGCAGGCACGCCTACAGTCATATCCTTTGAGTATTTTTTTGCCAGTACGTTCGCCATTTTTTCTCCTTGATAAGCCATGTTTATTTTGGCGGTATAGTTTTATAGTGTACTGACAAATGCAGAGTTTTTCAATGAAATATTTGCACTAATTATAGAAAAAATCAGTCCTTGTTCTTTATGCGAAGAAGCTTGGGAGACATCTTGAGCTTTCGATAGATATCGGCATATTGGGACGCAGAAAGTCCATCTATGTAATTCATCTGGAAATTTTTTTTGATGCCGTTTTTAATCAGAAGATCCACCGCTTTGTTATAAGCAATCGCGGCTTCCACTTCGGTTTTATATCTTCCTATAACATAATTGCTCTTTACATGAATCACGGCTTTATACTTGATAAGACCTTTTTCTACGAATTGAAGGACGCCGCGATATCTGTTAAAAATCACGATGTTGTCGTAGCGAAGGTCTGTTGGGTCGTCGTTTAAAAAATGATAATCTCTCCCCTCGACAGCATAGCTTTTTATTCCGTATCGCTGCAGTACTGACAGTTGGCTTCCATAATCAGCTACGAAGAGGTGTGAGCCTCTTTTCATTATTTTATGGGACGAATAATAGAAGAGGTCTTCAATATCAAATTTGAGGACATAGTCGGGAGATAAGTGGTAGGTAAAAAAGTTTTTTTCAAGGTGAATGGGATTTGAAATGTACATGCCTGTGTCTCTGAAATTGATAAGACAGATGTATTTTTCAAAGGGGATATTTAGTTTTTTATCATATTTATCAATGGTTATGGAGGAATCATTCAGGATTTTCTGGGCATCTTTGTATACTAAGGATGCCTTGTGCTCATTATCGAAAGAACCAAGGGAAATGTGCTTTCCATTGTAGGTTATGGAAGCTCTGAAGGAAGGTGTTCCGTCTTTGAGTTTGGTAGCATACACTCCGATGCAGTGCTTTTCAATCATAATCCCGCCTTTGGTATGTTTGACTAAAAATTTCGTCACTTTAATAATTCAAAGTGTTAAAATCTATGGTAGATATTAGAAATGGTAATATGATATACTAAATATAATTATCTGCCTGATTTTATTTTGAAAATTTATTCATGGCATAATAATTAACGTAATACCATTTATATTGTATCAATAAAAGAGGAGTAAAAGCAATGGCAAAAGAAGTTTTGTACAGTAGCACCAGAGGAGCATTGGGACAGATTAAAGCATCTGAGGCAATTTTACGAGGACTTGCTCCCGATGGAGGCCTTTATGTTCCGGATCATATTCCACAGCTTGAAAAGAGCCTTAGAGAGATTTCAGGGCTCGATTATAAAGATACTGCTTATGAAGTTATGAAGCTGCTTCTTACGGATTATACCGAGGAAGAGTTAAAATACTGCATTACACATGCCTATGATTCCAAGTTTGATACAGAAGAGATAGTGCCTTTGGCAGAAGCTGACGGTGCATTTTATCTGGAACTGTATCATGGAGCTACAATAGCTTTTAAAGATATGGCTCTTTCAATTCTTCCATATCTTATGACTACAGCTGCAAAGAAGAATAATGTAAAGAATGAGATCGTTATTCTTACAGCTACAAGTGGTGATACAGGAAAAGCTGCTCTTGCCGGCTTTGCAGATGTACCCGGAACAAGAATAATTGTCTTTTACCCAAAACATGGCGTCAGCCCTATTCAGGAACAGCAGATGGTTACACAAAAGGGCGATAATACCTGCGTTATAGGTATTGAAGGCAACTTTGATGATGCTCAGACAGGCGTTAAGAAGATCTTCACTGACAAGGAACTGGCAAAAGAACTTGATGAGAAGGGCTTCCAGTTTTCTTCTGCAAATTCAATCAATATTGGACGTCTTGTTCCTCAGATCGTGTATTATGTTTATTCTTATACCAGACTTCTTAAAGAGGGAAGAATTGCTGACGGAGAGGCTATAAATGTAGTTGTTCCGACAGGTAATTTTGGAAATATTCTTGCAGCATATTATGCAAAAAATATGGGAGTTCCGATTGCAAAGCTTATATGCGCATCAAACTCTAATAAAGTATTGTTTGATTTCTTCAAGACAGGTGAGTATGACAGAAACCGTGATTTCGTGCTTACTTCATCACCTTCAATGGATATTCTGATCTCATCAAATCTTGAGAGACTTATTTATCATATCGCAGGCGACAATGCGGCTATGGATGCTGACTTTATGGGCAAGCTTTCCAAGGATGGCAAATATGAGATCACCCAGGAAATGAGAGATAAGCTTACTGATTTTTATGGCGGCTTTGCTACTGAAGAAGAAACAGCTGAGACAATAAAGAGAGTGTTTGAGGGTACAGGTTACCTTATTGATACACATACATCAGTTGCAAGCGCAGTTTACAACAAATATCGTGAAGAGACAGGTGATAAGGCTGTAACTGTAATTGCATCTACAGCAAGCCCATTCAAGTTTCCAAGAAGCGTTATGAATGCTCTTGGAAAAGGCGATGAGAGTAAGGATGATTTTGAACTTGCCGATGAACTTTCAAAGGTTTCAGGGGTGGAGATTCCTGCTGCAGTTACATCTATCAGAGATGCTGAGATTAGACATAAGACAGTAGTTGATAAGTCAGAAATGCAGAATGCTGTAATGGATTTTTTATCCTGAATTAAACAAAAGACATAGAAAATACCGTTTGCTATAGATTTCAAAGAATTGGAGGAGCGTACATGGATTTAGGTAAAGGCTATTATTCGGAAAACACTCCGGAAATTGTTGAGCTTTCCGAGCTTTCGAGGGAAGCGAATCTTATAGAAAATGATCTTTTTATCAAATATGATGTAAAAAGAGGACTTCGTGACCTTAATGGTAAGGGTGTGCTGACAGGTCTTACCAGGATTTCAGAGATAGTTGCCAAGAAGGTTGTGGATGGGAAAGAAGTTCCTGCTGACGGAGAGATTTATTTCCGCGGCTATGATGTGCATCAGCTTATTGATGCTGCTGTTCGAAACAACAGATTTGCATTTGAGGAATGCACATATCTTCTTTTGTTTGATAAACTGCCAACAGGAAAAGAACTCTTTGATTTTGAGAAGCTTTTAGGAATATATAAAAGCCTTCCCACAAGTTTTGTCCGTGATGTTATCATGAAGGCGCCAAGCCGAGATATGATGAATACTCTGGCAAGAAGTGTGTTGACTTTGTATTCCTATGATGACCTTGCAGATGATGTATCTCTGCCAAATGTGCTTAGACAGTCGCTTCAGCTGATAAGTATATTCCCGCTTCTTTCTATATATGGATATCATGCGTACAATCATTATCATGAAGGAAATTCGCTTATTATTCATCCACCGAGAGAGGAGCTTTCTACTGCAGAGACAATTCTTTATCTGCTAAGGCCTGACAGCAAGTATACTGAGCTTGAAGCAAAACTTCTCGATATATGTCTTGTTCTCCACATGGAGCATGGCGGTGGTAATAATTCATCCTTTACAACACATGTTGTGAGCTCAAGTATGACAGATACTTACTCTGTTATAGCAGCAGCTATAGGCTCACTTAAAGGACCAAGACATGGCGGTGCAAACATCAAGGTTGTTCATATGTTTGATGACATTGAGCAAAACGTCAAGGACTGGAAGGACGAGGAAGAAGTAAGCGCTTATCTTGATAAAATCCTTAATAAGCAGGCGTTTGACGGGGCAGGACTCATCTATGGAATCGGACATGCTATTTACTCAAAGTCTGATCCTCGTGCCATGATCCTTAAAGGCTTTGTGGAAAAGCTTGCTGTTGAGAAAGGAAAAGAAGATGAACTTGCTCTTTATCAGATGGTTGAGCGCCTTGCACCTAAGATTATAAGCGGCGAGCGCACAATGTATAAAGGCGTAAGTGCAAATGTCGACTTTTATTCAGGCTTTGTTTACAGGATGCTGGGGCTGCCGGAAGAACTTTATCCAACTATCTTTGCTATTGCCCGTATAGTAGGATGGAGCGCGCACCGTATGGAAGAACTTGCAAATAACGGCAAGATTATTCGTCCGGCATATATGGCAATCGAACCAAGAAAAGAATATGTAGAGATGGATGACCGAAACTGATAGTTCCTTTGAAAATAAGGAGGAAACAGTATGGACTTCAGAAACTGCGAACTTTGTAACAAAATCTTTAATTATGCAGGCTATGGCCCTGTGTACTGTAAGGACTGCCTTAAACGGGATGAAGAACTGATGCGGGCAGTAAAGGATTATCTTGACAGAAATCCGGGAGCAGAAGGAGATGAGGTTTCCGAAAAGACCGGGGCTTCTGTGGAGACCATGACAAAGTGGATGAAGGATGGACGTCTGATACATCCTGCTGCAATAAATCTTGGTCTTAAATGCCAGTCCTGCGGAGCAAGGATATACAAAGGCTTTCTTTGCGATGACTGCATTGCCGGGTATAAACAGGAGCTTATGGATGCAGCAGAATCCAAAGAAGAAAAGAAGAAGATTGAAAGACATATCGGTGGATTCAGATTCCTCGAAGATAAGAAACGATAAGTGAATAAGGAAATAATAAGAAAGAGACTTATTGTAAGCTGTAAAAGGTTTACAGTAAGTTTCTTTTTTATGAAATAGAAAATGCCTAAAAAGTCATTAAAATTTGTTTTCGAGAAAAAGCAAAGAGGTAAGTTAAATATCGTTGACTTTATTGGTTTAAAGCGTTATAGTGTAAAAGAATACAATTTACGTTGGAGGGTACATTTATGGTGATCAAGGTTTTGCTACTGGTTGTTTTCTTCGCTGTAATGCTTACTATCGGCTTTATCTGTCGCAAGAATTCAACTGATGTTAACGGGTTTGTTCTTGGTGGGAGAGCAGTTGGACCATGGGTTACTGCTTTTGCTTACGGAACGTCCTATTTTTCTGCGGTTGTTTTTGTGGGATACGCAGGACAATTTGGTTGGAAATACGGAATTGCGGCAACCTGGGCAGGTATTGGAAATGCGCTTATAGGCTCGCTTATGGCATGGGCGATACTGGGACGAAGAACTAGAATCATGACTCAGCATCTGGATTCAGCTACAATGCCTCAGTTTTTTGCTGCAAGATTTGGTGGCAATTCTCTTAAGATTGCGGCTTCGATAATAACTTTTATTTTCCTTATTCCATATACTGCTTCTTTATATAATGGGCTTTCAAGACTTTTCGGTATGGCTTTCAATATTGATTACTCCGTTTGTGTCGTTGTTATGGCTGTTCTTACGGGTATATACGTAATTGCGGGAGGATACATGGCAACTGCCATAAATGATTTTATACAGGGATTAATAATGCTGGTTGGCATAAGCGCAGTTGTGATTTCTGTTCTTAACAGTCAGGGTGGATTTATCGCTTCTCTTAATGGTCTTGCGCAGATCAGCGATGAATCTGTTTCTTCAACTCCTGGTATATTTGCCTCATTCTTTGGACCTGATCCGATAAACCTTCTTGGGGTTGTCATACTTACATCTCTTGGAACCTGGGGACTTCCACAGATGGTGCAGAAATTTTATGCGATAAAGAGTGAGAAGGCTATTTCTAAGGGAACTATAGTTTCAACATTTTTCGCATTTGTTGTTGCAGGAGGATGCTATTTTCTTGGCGGTTTCGGAAGACTTTTCTCTGACAGAATTGATATAGCTGCAGGCGGATATGATTCTGTTATTCCTGCAATGCTCTCAGGACTTCCTGATATTCTTATTGCAGTAGTAGTTGTTTTGGTCCTTTCTGCTTCGATGTCTACACTTTCTTCATTGGTACTTACAAGTAGTTCAACGCTTACACTTGATCTTCTGAAAGGTCATGTTGTTAAAGATATGGATGAAAAGAAGCAGCTCTTTATAATGAGATGCCTTATCGTTGTATTTGTTGGAATATCTGTTGTCATTGCAATTGTGCAGTACAAGCAGAACGTGACTTTCATAGCCCAGCTTATGGGTGTATCCTGGGGAGCACTTGCAGGAGCTTTTCTTGCGCCATTTTTGTATGGTCTATACTGGAAGGGCACAAGCAAGGCAGGCGTATGGTGCAGCTTTGTATTTTCAACTGTTGTAATGCTTGCAAATATGTTTGTAAGAAAGAGTTTTCCTGCTCTTTTGCAGTCACCCATCAATGCTGGCGCATTCTGCATGCTGGCAGGACTTGTGATTGTCCCGGTAGTATCAGTATTTACTAAGAAGCCTGATAAAGAGCTTGTGGATTCGGCATTTGCATGCTATGACAAGGAAGTTATGGTGCACCAGAGTACATCACTTTCTGATGAGGATGTAGCGTGAGACATACATGACAAAATTAATGTCGAAAGACATTAATTTTGTCATCTTGCAATAATACTTTAAAGTGATAAAGTTTATAGAGAATTACTTGACCGATTTTAATCATATTGGATTGTGAGAGCTCGATGCGCAGAACAATCCGTGACATGATTTTGCTTAAGGTTCATAAGTATTGTTGTGGGAGGACAGTTATGGAGAACGTTTGTGATGAATATTTGAGTGAGCTTTTGAGCAGATACCGCGCAAACTTTGACATTACTGAAAATTATAAGCTTGGGGAAAAAGAATATCCTGCTTATGCATATTTCTTTTCTTTTGGTGAAAAATATGTTCTTAAGAAAGAGGCTCAGTTGTGGGCAATAAGGACATATGAACACGTTCTTTTCATAAAAACAAAATCCATTGATGAAAAATTCATAGAAGACATGTATCAGACTATTAAAGAGCATATGGAGCCGGAGCTTGTTCGCAAAGGTGAAAAGTATCCTGAAAAGGACCATATGTGCTCATATCTTTCTTTAGTTGTTATTTCGGAAGAAACACCTTCACTTGAAATCCAAAAGCAAATAAAGCGATTTAAGTTTGACAGAGGATATCTTTTCAACTTAAGGGGGCACAGCGAGGCTAAGATAGGTTTGGTCTGTATGGACAGCAGGCTGTGTCTGACTAATTACGCAGGAAAAGAGCTTAAGCCGCTCTTATCCAATATATTCAATGCCCTTAATAAGGGTGGGGAGGAGAAAGTATCATGAATGCAGCAGTATTACTTATTGTAAGCATCGTAATTCTTGCAGCCGGCTATGTCTTTTACGGCGGTTGGCTTGCAAAACAGTGGGGAATCGATCCAAGCAGGAAGACCCCGGCCCATGAACTTGAGGATGGCATGGATTATGTTCCGGCCAAAACACCGGTTGTTATGGGACATCATTTTTCATCTATCGCAGGAGCAGGCCCTATAAACGGTCCTATTCAGGCCGCAGTATTTGGCTGGGTTCCGGTTCTTTTGTGGGTACTTATAGGTGGTATCTTCTTCGGAGGAGTTCACGATTTTGGAGCTCTTTTCGCATCTCTTCGTAACAAGGGACAGTCAATCGGTGAGATCATTAACTCATCTATGGGAAAAGGAGCTAAGAAGCTCTTCCTTACTTTTGGATATCTTACACTTTTGCTTGTAGTTGCAGCATTTAGCTCAATTGTGGCAAGCACTTTTGGAACAACAACTGCAGCAGGCAAGGCGGTAGAGGGCGCAACCCTTGCAGCAAATGAATCAACAGCGATGATCTCAATCCTGTTCATCTTACTTGCAATTGTATTTGGATATTTTGTTTATCGTAAAAATGCTCATGTTGGAGTCGCATCAGTTCTTGGATGCCTTGGAATTGTCGGCATCGTTGCACTTGGACTTAATTTCCATCCTATAGCGCTTACTTATAACACATGGATGTGGGTTGTTGGAGCATACATTCTTGTTGCATCAGTAACACCTGTATGGATTCTTCTTCAGCCAAGAGATTACCTTAGTTCTTTCCTTCTTTATTTCATGATCGCAGCAGGCGTTATTGCAGTTGTAGGAGCAGTGTTAGTCGGACATGGTAACTTCCAGGTTCCTGCTTTCGGAGATGCAGCGCTTAAGGGAACAGGCGTATTTACAACAGGAACAGCTTTCCCTGCTTTGTTTGTAACAATCGCGTGCGGAGCTATCTCAGGCTTCCATTCACTTGTTTCATCAGGAACATCTGCAAAGCAGCTTGATAATGAAAAGAATGCGCGCCCAGTATCATATGGTTCAATGCTTATTGAATGTACAGTTGCAGTTATCTCACTTTGCGCAATTGGTTATGTTTGGTCAGCAGCTTCTGACGGAACATACGCAAGCCCTACACAGGTATTTGCAGGCGGCTTATCAGCAATGATCGCAACTTTCATTCCTGGCGCAGAGAACATTATGTATCAGATGCTTATCCTTGCAGTATCTATTTTCTGCCTTACATCACTTGATACAGCAACTCGTCTTGCAAGATATATGTTCCAGGAGTTCTTTGTAGAAAAAGGTCAGACATACAAGGATTTAACAGGATATAAGAAGGTTCTTGCAAATCCATATTTTGCAACAGTAGTAACAGTTGTTCTTGGTGTAAGCCTTGGTATGACAGGTTATACAAAGATTTGGCCTTTGTTTGGCGCAGCAAACCAGCTTCTTGCAGCTATCGGACTTCTTGCTGTCTGCACATGGCTTGGATCAGTTGGAAAGAACAACAAGATGTTCTATGTACCAATGGTATTTATGCTCCTTGTAACTATCTGCTCACTGGTTCAGACAATCATGGCTAAGATGAATGCATTCCTTTCAGGAGCAGCTGATTATTGGGCACTTATCCAGTCAGTTATAGCAGTGCTTCTTGTTGCACTTTCTCTTGTTCTTGCATTTATTGCAGCCAAGACACTTTACGCTCAGCACATAGCAAAGAAAGATTCTTCTGATAAAGAAGAGGTAGCATAAGATATACGATTTTTGATTTGGAGATGCCTGGCAGAGATGCTCTGATCCGTGGCCCATATCGGCAAAATGCTCAATTTTTGCTCATGTTGAACCATACACTTCGCTTAGCCCAAAGCATCAATCTCTGCGTGCAATGGCACTTGAGATTGATTGGTCTAAGCTCCGTGGTTCAAAAAATCGCAAAATATTGAGCTTTTTTGCCTCTAGGGCCGCGGAATCAGAGCACCTCAGCCAGGCATCATAACAAAAAATAAGCTTCCGGTATAGTTTGTGAAAGTGATGAACTATGCTTGGAAGCTTATTTTTTGTTATGCATAATAATTCTCCCACAGGAATGAACATTAATGTTATCATTATTACATTGAAAAAAAGTCGACAATATATAATTTGTGACTAAGAGTTTTCGGCGTTAAAAGATTCAGCAATGATAGGAGGGAAGTACATTGGCAGATAGATCAGATCTTATCAATCAGCTTGCAGCTTCAATGGGAGGCGGTCATTTTGCAAAGACTTCTGTAGAAGAATCCCGCTTCGATGCTAAAACCGGAACTTTGTATTGCAATGGTATGGTAATATCAAAATCAATTGCAGAAAAGGCAATCCAGCACTTTGAGGTATTGGAGAAAAAATGTGATGTGAACGATAGCACTCAGAGGGAAATGGCAATGATCTACAGATGTGCATCTGAATCAATTAAACTAATGCAAAATCCTAAGATCAAGCAGCTTATGCAGGAAGAAGTTCAAAAGTCAGGCGGAAAGTGAAATGAGATTTTTATATTACTGTTTATGCAGAAATGCGCGAATTAGTTTTGGAGTGAGCTGCAAGTGAGCAAACAGTAATATTTTGTCTTGATGTACCAGTCAATATATGATACCTTGTTACTTGTTGTTTTAATGAATATTCGCTTCAATGGATGCGCAATTTTTCAAGATGAATGTGAGACTTGATATTTGCGTTTGGCGTGAGTTTTATAGCAATGAGTAAAGGATTATTATGAGTATCTTAAATGTTGAAAATTTAGCTCATGGCTTTGGTGACAGAGCTATTTTTGAGGATGTATCTTTCAGATTATTGAAGGGTGAGCACATTGGACTTGTTGGAGCTAATGGTGAAGGTAAGTCCACTTTTATGAATATTATTATTGGAAAGCTTATGCCTGATGCCGGCAAGATAGAGTGGGCCAAGAATATCAAGGTCGGTTATCTTGATCAGCATGCAGTTCTTCAAAAGGGGATGAGCATAAGAGATGTTCTTGCATCTGCATTTGAGCCGCTTTATGCCATGGAAACCAGGATGAATGAAATCTGTGATGCAATGGGCGATGCCGATGAAAAGACTCTTGAAGCCTATATGGAAGAACTTGGCACGATTCAGGATCTTTTGACGAATCATGATTTTTATCTTATAGATTCCAAGATTGAAGAGGTTTCAAGGGCTCTTGGACTTTTGGATTTGGGTTTGGAAAAAGATGTTACGGAGCTTTCAGGAGGTCAGAGAACTAAAATCCTTCTTGGGAAACTTCTTTTGGAGAAACCTGATATTCTTCTTTTGGATGAGCCTACAAACTATCTTGATGCCGAACATATTGTATGGCTTACAAGGTACCTTCAGGAATACGAGAACGCATTTATTTTGATTTCCCATGATATTCCTTTCCTAAACAGTGTGGTTAATATCATTTATCACATGGATGGGCAGACTCATTCTTTGGATAGATATGTTGGTGATTACGATAAGTTCATGGAAGTTTATGAGATGAAAAAAGCGCAGCGTGAGGCAGCGTATAATCGTCAGCAGCAGGAAATTGCTGATCTTAAGGACTTTGTTGCACGTAATAAAGCAAGAGTTGCAACAAGAAACATGGCTATGGCTCGTCAAAAGAAACTTGACAGTATGGAAATTATTGAGAAAGTACAGGAAAAGCCAAAGCCTGAATTCAATTTTAAGACTGCAAGAACTCCGGGAAAGATGATCTTTGAAACAAAGGATCTGATTATAGGTTATGATGAGCCGCTTTCATCATCTCTTAATATAACCATGGAGAGAAATGAGAGGATAGTGCTTATTGGTTCAAATGGTATTGGTAAATCTACTCTTTTAAAGAGTATTTTAGGTCTGATTCCGGCTTTGAACGGAAATGTTGAACTTGGAGAAAATGTCGAAATAGGTTATTTTGAACAGGAAATGTCTCCTAATATTGAGACAACCTGCATGGAAGAAATCTGGAATGAGTTCCCGGGCTTTTCACAGTATGAGGTTCGTTCTGCTCTTGCAAAATGTGGTCTTACTACCAAGCATATAGAGAGTAAGTGCAAGGTTTTATCAGGTGGAGAGCAGGCAAAGGTTAGACTTTGTAAGCTTATCAACCGTGAGTCAAATCTTCTTGTTCTCGACGAGCCTACAAACCATCTTGATGTGGATGCCAAAGAAGAACTTCATCGCGCACTTAAAGAATACAAGGGAAGTATTCTTATGGTCTGCCATGAACCGGATTTCTATGAAGACCTTGCAACAAGGATTATTGACTGCTCACAATGGACTACGAAACTATAAAAAGGCTTTACATACATTTTATATAAAGGAGAATCTACTATGGAAGAAAGAGATATTTTAAAACTTATTGATCACACACAGCTTCAGGCTAACGCTACATGGGAGGACATCGTTTCACTTTGCGATGAGGCAGTTAAGTATGGCACTGCTACAGTATGCATTCCACAAACATATCTTAAGAGAGTACATGAGAAGTATGGCGACAACCTTAAGCTTTGCACAGTAATCGGTTTCCCTCTTGGCTATAACAGTGCAACATCCAAAGTTGTTGAAGCTAAGGATTCTATTGCTGATGGAGCTTCTGAGATAGATACAGTTGTTAATATCAGTGATGTTAAGAATCACAGATATGATGAAGTTAAAAAGGAACTTGAGATGATTCGTGAATCTTGTGGAGATAAGCTTCTTAAAGTTATCATCGAGACCTGCTATCTCACAGAGGAAGAGAAGATTGAGCTTTGCAAGATCGTAACAGAAGTGAAGGCTGATTACATCAAGACTTCAACAGGATTTGGCAGCGCAGGCGCTACACTTGCTGATATCGAGCTTTTCAAAAAGCACATCGGTCCTGATGTTAAGATCAAGGCAGCAGGCGGAATACGTACAATAGAAGATGCACTTGCTTACGCAGAAGCAGGCTGCAGCCGCATCGGTTCTTCAAAGGTTGCTCCTCTTATCGCAGCAAAGTACAATCTGTAAGCATGTTTACACAAAATATGAATGCCCCGCAGTTTTCTGCGGGGCATTTGACTTAAAACTATTTAATTAAGCTTTGAATAATCATTATCTGATTTTAATTGCAATGCCAAGTCAGCTTTCATTGTTTTTTCCAGGCAAAGCTTTACGTTTGCTATATCGCTGAAATCTACGAACTGCTCAGCTTTTTGTTGTGTATTTCCGCTTTTTATTTTTCTTTCTACAAGTCGTGCTCTTAAAAAATCTTCAGGCGCAGTTATTGAGATAGTAAAATCTGCAAAATCTTTAAGGTCTCGCCAGCCATCCATATCAAGCAAAAGATAATTTCCCTCAAGAAGAACAATGTCTTTTTCTACAGTTAT
Organism: Butyrivibrio sp. YAB3001; assembly: GCF_900112195.1. Taxonomy (GTDB): domain Bacteria; phylum Bacillota; class Clostridia; order Lachnospirales; family Lachnospiraceae; genus Butyrivibrio. Next base: position 616,028 of record NZ_FOKR01000002.1, on the reverse strand, counting down.
GGCATTTTCGATGGGATTGTGCAAATGTCTGTCATAGGTTGGCCAGCCAACTTTTTCTTTACTGATAACATCTTTGATGCGGCTTTGTAGTAGTTCGAGGTCAAAGGTTTCCGGAGCACCTTTGATATCGACCATTGGGATTTCTTTTCCGTCACGGATTGTATTGTGGGATAGAAGATATTCCTGCCTTCTGTGAAAACCATCCATTCCTATAGCTTGAAGTTCAGTAAAATCGTGGCTTTCTTTAGATAAACGCTCTAAAAAGCTCACAAGAGTGCTCTTTCCTGCCCCGGGAGGAGCTGCAAGGAGTGCGAGAATCCTACGGTCTTTCTCTTTTTGCAAAGCAGTTATTTTTGAAAGAAGCGGTAAAAAAATATTATTTATTGTGTCTTCGCTGTAGTAGGCATTTACTTCTATGCCGTTAATGTTTACGTTATGTTCCATTTTTTTTATTTTTCCTTATAAAGATGATGAATTATTCAGATTCAGATTTATCATTAGTAATCTCTGCTTCGCCTGTTCCAAGCTGAATGTTTTTCCCTTTTTGCAAAAGAGCTATGCTGCCTGCCCCCCCCCAAAAAAAAAAGTACTATGTTGCGATATATTCATCCGTTGGTATAGGTACTGCTGAATTGTATACAGTAATGTGCTTGTCAATATAATGATAACATAGTTTTGAATGATTATGGTTAGAGTATAGGTTTTATATCTGCTTGAAATCATGCACTATATACAGGGCACTTATGAAAATATGTTAATGTCCGGCTGGAAGAGGTTCAGTAGCAAATAGGCCGTTGTAGATGAAAAAAGGCATGATGTGTGGTATTTTATTATTAGTGCTTAATTCTAAGTTATTACTATAATTCATGTGATAGGGGATGCCAAAATGCAAAGAAAACTTCCTATGGGGATTCAATCTTTTTCTAAATTGAGGGAAGAAAACTTTTTGTACGTTGATAAAACAGAATACATATACAAAATGGTACATAGCAAAGTGCCATTCTTCTTAAGTCGCCCAAGGCGTTTTGGGAAAAGCCTTTTATTATCTACAATGAAAGCCTATTGGGAAGGACAAAGGGAATTATTTAAAGGTTTAAAGATTGCAGATTTAGAGGCTGATAATCCTGATGCCTGGAAAAAGTATCCTACCTTTTATTTTGATTTTAATGGGCAAAATTATAAGGAATGCGGAGCTTTAGAGAAGATTTTAGCTGAATATTTGTGTAAATGGGAGGAAAAATACAAGATTGTAAATGACAGTGATTCCCTGAGTATACGATTTAGAGAGATTCTTCGCACCGCACATAAGCAGTCAGGACTTCGCTGTGTTGTTTTAGTAGACGAGTATGACAAACCTCTTCTTGATGTTGTGGAAGATAGGGGATTGCAAGAGCATAATAAGGACGTATTCAAAGGCTTTTTTAGTACTTTGAAGAGTTTTGATGAATATATCCAATTTGTGTTTATTACCGGAGTGACCAAGTTTCACAAAGTAAGCATTTTCAGTGATTTAAATCAATTAACAGACATCTCTTTGGATGAGGATTTTTCTGCTATCTGTGGAATGACTCAAAAGGAAATACTTGAGAATTTTAAGCCGGAGATCAGTGCTCTTGCAGCTAAACAGGGGATGGCAGAGGAAGAATGTATTGATGCACTAAGAATGCAATATGACGGATATCATTTCCATCAAAATGGCATCGGAATATTTAATCCGGCCAGCCTTCTTAAGGCATTCTTTTCAAAAGAACTTGGATCATATTGGTTTGAAACCGGTACGCCAACATTTTTGCTTAGTAAAATCAGACAAAGCGGTTTCGATATTCGCAAATTTACAGATAGAACTATTTATGCAAATGAAGCTATTCTCAAGGATTATACAGGAGATTCGCTTGATATTGTTCCGCTTCTTTATCAAACAGGCTATCTGACTATTGCGGATTATGATAAACGCCGTGACAGATATACACTTTGTTTCCCAAATAATGAAGTTACGTATGGATTTTTGGAGAGTCTTTTAAAGTATTATGTGCCAAAGGCTACAGCAGGAAATGGTTTGGACATATTTACTTTGGATGACTATATAGAGAATGGGCAGTTGGATAATATAAGGGATGTACTTGCAGGATTATTTGCTAGCATAACATATACAAAAGAGGCGGATCCGTTTGAGCATTATTTTCAGTCAGTTATTTACATGCTATTTATTTTACTTGGAAAATATACTGAATGTGAGAGACAATCTTTCTCAGGCAGAATAGATTTAAAAATTCAGACTGAGAAATATATTTATCTTTTTGAATTTAAGAGAGATGATACAGCAGACGCTGCTCTTGCACAAATTGATTCTAAAGAATATGCGTTACCGTTTGTTGCTGATTCAAGGAAAGTATTAAAAATAGGTGTTTCATTTGATTCGGAGACGAGAAAGCTTGTTGGATGGAAAGTAGCTGAGTAGGAACGGATATTATTATCATTGTGTATTTGAGAAAACGTTGATATTAGCATTTAGAAGTGAGTTCAGAGATGTTTGCGTATGCTACCGGAACTCTGATATAGATATCGTAATGATTAAAAGGTCAAAAATGATGTCACGGATTGTGCTGTGTAATGAGCGTCTACAATCCTGACATCATCTTAATAATAGAAAATACAACAGGAGTGGCGATAACATGGACAACAGGATTTCTTTTTCCAGCGATTATACTAAGGGAGCTCATCCCAAGATTTTGGAAAGGCTTAGTCAGATAAATTTTGAACAACAAAATGGCTACGGGACAGATGATTATTGCAAGAGCGCAGCAGATAAGATAAAAAAGGCTTGCAAATGTCCGGATGCAGATGTCTTTTTTCTTGTGGGTGGAACACAGACCAACCAGACTGTGATAGATATGATACTTGAGCCATATGAAGGCGTGGTGGCTGCTACAACAGGACATGTGGCTGCACATGAAGCAGGTGCGATAGAATTTTCAGGACATAAGGTGCTCACCTTGCCTAGATTTGATACTACCTTGCAGGATGGAGTAGCTGTTCATTCTGATCAGATTGGAAAAATAAGAGCAGAAGATCTTAGAAAGTTTATTGACAGTTTTTACGCTGATGAAAGCCATGAACACATGGTATTTCCTGGAGCTGTGTATATTTCCCATCCTACAGAATATGGCACGTTATATTCCAAAACTGAACTTGAAGAAATCTCAAAAGTCTGCCATTACTTCGATATGCCTCTTTTCCTTGATGGTGCAAGGCTTGGCTATGGACTTATGAGCACCAAAACTGATGTGACACTTGAAGATATCGCAAGACTTGTAGATGTTTTTTATATCGGCGGAACTAAGGTTGGAGCCTTGTTTGGAGAGGCTGTGGTATTCCCTAAGGGAGTTCCTACGCGACATCCCGTTCCGATAATAAAGCAGCATGGAGCTCTTTTGGCAAAAGGCTGGCTCCTTGGACTTCAGTTCGATACTCTTTTTACAGATAATCTTTACTTAGACATCAGTAAGAATGCTATAGATATGGCGGAGCTATTAAGAGAAGAGTTGGTAAAACGAGGATATAAGCTATTCATTGATTCTCCGACAAATCAGCAGTTCATAATCATGGAGGATGAGAAGTTAAAGTCTCTGTCTGAACATGTCAGATATGGTTTCTGGGAAAAAATCGATCCTGACCATACAGTTATAAGGCTTGCCACAGACTGGGCAACCACAGAAAATGATATTCGAAAACTTATGCAATATATGTGAAAATAAGGCTGCTTCACTTAATAAATAGTGGGGCAGCCTTTGTTACCGATTAAGTTATACTATTTATCGATTCTGATTTTTGTATTTTTCAAGCTCAGCTTGAAGCTTTGCTATAGCGATGTCTTTATCGGCTAAAGCTTTATCTTTATTAGATAAGGCTTTGTCTTTATCAGCGATGATTGTGTATGCAGTATCAAGCTTATCCTTAGTGGTATCAAGTTCTTCCTGAAGTTCATCAATCATGTATGTAACAGTATTATGATCAAGTATCTGGAGTTCTTTTGAAAACATTTGCATCACCCTTTCTACATTGAGACATGTTTCATAAAGGTCATCATAAATTGTTTTGAAACGAGGATATTTATGAATTAGCTGTACGATATACTCAGGTTCATCACATCCAAGGAAAGTAAGCCAAGCGTCAAGCTTATTTCGCATACCATTATTATGAAGACTGCTAAGAAAAATATCAACAGGAACAAAGATGAAATTTTCCAGCATGTTTAGCTTTATGCCGGTATTAGAAGTAGTATGGAAGTGATGCACGTAGCAGTCAGAATAGTCATGGAAAATACTGGGACTGTTTTCCATAAATACGATTGTATATACAGGATGAACATCTTTGTAAGTAAAAAGCTTTTTTCGCTGGTCCCTAACACGTTTATATTGACGAAGTAAGAGGTCTGCTGAATAACATGATGCTCGTTCACCTGTATAAGCATAACCAATCTTTTGGACTTCAACGTTGGCGATGGTTCCGTTATTTTGATGGCTCAGAAATGAGCAACAGATATAGACTAACATTAAAATCTTAAGATTTACCATCGAACATTATTAATGTTTGCTTAAGAATTACTGTGTGCGCCTTTTGTGATAAAAACGCTGATAACATATATTTATGAAAATTATAGTAAATAATATAGTTTAGGGAAGAATGAGGGGATTTATCATGAATAAGATTATAGTTCAGATATTTGAGGAAATTAGTAAAAACTTTACTAACAATCACGGAAAAAGAGAGAATGATACTATTAGTGATAACTTCTGCAGAAGGTTATCTGATGACAAAAGAAGGTACTCTTTAGTGACAGATTTTCGCAATATGAGATGGATTGATAAGTTTTTGATGTGGGATGTTGTGGCAGATAGTAAACTTGCAAATGGGTTAATGTAGTAAACATTTAAAAATCGAATTGGAAACTGAAAAGAAACAAACTAAATGACTAATTGCATTTTTAAAGGCAATATAACAAAAATGTGATAAAATATGATTGTAAAATTCATATACATTTGGAGGAGGCTATAGGTTATGGTTAAGAACGAGAAGGAACTTCTTGAGGCTATCAAACATGAGCATCACATCACCAAGGAAATCACAGATACTATCATTGAACTGGATCAGTTGCCAAGTACCGGAACACAGGTCTTTTTAAATGATCTCATAGTTACTCTGTACAATAGAGTTGTGGATGTAAATGATGATGTTATTGTTGAAATCTTCGACCAGAAGGTTATCACACCTGACGAATTTATAGGTTGGATTGATGATAATTTTACAACCTATTCGGCTGATATGTTTAAGAAATCGATTGGAAAAGCTTGATGGAATAATTATTAAAATAGTTGTTATATAAAAATATAGGACAGCAGCTTACGTCTGGAATATAATGATTCCTGATTGAGGCTGCTATTTTATTACATTGTTCGCAAAATTAAAAGAATGTATAATGAATTTATAATGTGTCACAGTAAAGTGCTTAAAAAGCAATGATATATGTTTGGAAATAAACTTCTCTTCGAAAAGAATTTGATGATACTTGATAATAGTCTGGTAATGATTTCTGGAGGCACTTATGGAAAAATGGATTGTTGACCTTTTGGAAATGTATAAAGATGATATTGGTGGAATGTTAGCTGATAATGCCGGTATGGTTCCAATAGTAATAATTATTGGGATTCTATTTGCTGTCGTACTTTTTCTTTCATATTTCTTTCTTGCATGGCTGTGCATTAGGATAAGCAGGAAAGTTTTCAGACATATTGAAAAGCGGAAAGGTAAAAGTATCGAGCTTCAATTTACTGAGAATCTTTTGAGACTGATCATCATAGTTCTTTTCATAATAATGCCGCTTGCAGGTGACCAGATAAAGCAGTCTATATTGGGGAGTGCTGCTGTAATCGCTGCTATTGTGGGTTTTGCTTCGCAGGATGCTATTAAGGATATTATGTCTGGGCTTCTTATAAGTGTTTATAAGCCATTTGATCTTGGAGACAGGATAGAGTTGGAAGATGGCACGGCGGGAATTGTTGAGAGTATTACCATGCGACATGTGGTTCTTGTACTGATAGATACAGTAAGGCTTGTGGTTCCAAACAGCAAACTTAACAGTTCCACGATTAAGAACTTAAGTTTTGATTATGTGCCAAGATCTGTGGAGTTTAGTTTTCCTGTTCACTATAATTCGGATATTGAGAAAACCAAGGATGTAATTTTTCAGGCAGTTAAGGAAAGTCCATATTCAATTCCGGGCAAAAAATCTAAGAGTGGAGATATGATTTATGGACCGGTTTATTTTATTGCCCTTATGGATAGTGCTCTTAAGATGAAGGTAACAGTTTACTATGAGCCTCCAACTGCAACTGAGGTGCTAAAAGATGATATCAATACAAGGGTATTTGCAGCACTTGGCGAGGCAGGAATCGTTGTTCCATATCCTCATGCAAATATCATCATACAGGATTGATGATATTAGGGGCAGAAAAGGTCCTAAAATATTCGTACTTACGAGATGTATTTGCGACTGAGTAAGTTGTGTCATCGGTAAGTGAAAAATTATATCTAGGAGCAGAGTTATATGTTTGAATTATCAAAAAAGACGCAAAACATTATTTACCTTTCGATAATCACCATATCTGTGATTGCGATTATTATACTTGGAGTGGGATTTCTGAAGGATAAAAGTAAGACTGCTTCTTCATCTGACATAGAAAAAGTTAAGATGAAGGACAGCTCAGAGAAGGTGCTGGTTACCGTGAGTACAGAAACAATCCAGGACGGCCTCGAGAACATGGGAATCCTCATAACCCAGGAGTATTATTTTACCCAGGTTGAGAGATACACCAAGGAAAAGAAACTTTTGAGTGTGTTTAACTCATCGTCAGAACTTTTATACAGTTATGACGGCGCGGTGATGGCGGGAATAAATTTTGAAAAGATAAAGGTAAAGAAAGATGAGGAGAACAAGATTCTTACAGTTGAAATTCCTCATTCGAGCATTCAGGCAGTAACTATCGATAAGGATACATTTAAGGTTTATTCAGAAAAAGACTCACTATGGAATCCGCTTAAGATTGAGGATTATAATGCTTCTTTAGCCGAATATGAGAAAGTTGCCAAGCAAAAAGCACTTGAAAACGGAATACTTGAAAGATCAGATGAACAGGCGAAAAAGCTTGTTGAGAATTTTATAAATAATTTCCCGTCTTCATCAGGATATGAGATTAGATTTGATTGGAGGACCGGCGATGAATCTTAAGAAGATGGCGCTGATTGCAGTCCTTTTACTAATTGCTATCATTTCTATTACAAAAATATCACCATGGGCAGCAAATCCGCTTAATCATACCCATTCTATAGAGCAGACAGATGATAAGATCACCACTGTCATGACATTGTCAGGAGGGGCAGCAGGTACATCAGCGACTCTTTCACTTTTGCCGGGAGATATGTGCACCCCTATTGCCGAACAGCTTGCGGAGCTTTCCAAGTATTTTCTTGTAATACTAAGTGCACTCTATCTCGAAAAATTTCTGATAAGTATGTCCGGCATTATAGCATTTGGAGTCCTGATACCTATCGCGTGTCTCATATGTTGTGTGGCTTTGATATTTGATAAGCAGAGCTGGTACTCCATAGCCGGGAAAATAGCTCTTATCGGTCTTGTATTATTTATCATAGTTCCGGCCAGTGTTAAGCTTTCAGACATGGTTTATGAGACGCAGGCTGAGAGAGTAAATTCTGCGGTAGAGGAGTACAATGACCTTGAGATTGAAGGCGATTCCGAAGGTGGATTTTTTAATGAATTTACGACAATTACAACGGATACAGTTGATAAGGTGACGGCATTTTTGAGCAGTCTCTTAGAATCATTGGCTGTAATGATCGTGACATCATGCATCATTCCTATACTTGTTTTTGTATTCTTTGTATGGCTGGTTAAGACTTTCTTTTCAGGAAATGTTCTTACACTGGATTCAAATTCGCTAAAAGCGTTATCGGATAAAATTAAAAAGCAGTAACTAACACAGCATCGCAGATAAATCCTAGTGATTTCGGTGATGCTGTATTATTTTACTGCGATATTTCTTCATTCACTAATCGCTGTAGTTATGGTATATTATGATGGCAGGGACAAAAGGCCATGCTGGATTCATGTATGATTGGCAATCGTTTTGACTTTTAGTTCTTGTATCATTTTATTGAACGATATGATTCAGCTGCCTTCATAGGCAAAATACAAATTCAGAATTGGCAACTGAATTATACACATTGAAGGAGAGTGAGAGTAACATGTCTTACGAAAACACAGTAATAAAAGAAAGATTGAAAAATCTTCGAGCTAAGATGCAGGAATATGGAATTGATTATTACATGATGCCTACATCAGATTTTCATAATTCAGAGTATTCAGCAGACTTTTTTAAAGTAAGAGAGTATTTTTGCGGATTTGACGGATCTAACGGAACACTGGTTGTTTCCCAGGACCACGCCGGAATGTGGACTGATGGAAGATACTTTATTCAGGCTGAGAATCAGATGAAGGGAACAGGGGTTGAACTTTTCAAGATGATGAACCCGGGTGTTCCTACAATTGAGGAATTTCTTTTTGACAATATGAAAGAAGGTCAGACTCTTGGCTTTGACGGACGCGTAGTATCCACAAGCATTGGGGAGAGACTTGAAAAGAAACTTTCAGATAAAAAAGTAAACTTCAGGATAGACAAGGATCTTGCAGAGGAAGTATGGACAGAAAGACCGGCTCTTCCATGCCACGATATGTATGTTTTATCTGATGAACTTTGCGGCAGATCATTTAAAGAAAAGCTTTCTGATGTTCGTGCTAAGATGGAAAAGGCAGGAGCAAAGGCACATCTTTTGTCAAAGCTTGATGATATAATGTGGCTTACAAATCTTCGTGGAAATGATGTGGAATGCAATCCGGTAGCTCTTTCATATGCATACATCACAATGGACGAATTCATTCTTTTTGTTCAGGAAAAAGAAGTTACAGAAGAAGTAAGAAAATATTGCGATAAAGTTGGCATTGTCCTTAAGGATTACCATGAGATAATGAGTTTCATTTCTTCAGTTAAATTTGAGGGTGATATTCTTTATGATAAGAGAAATACAAATTTCCTTACCTTCAAGACTCTTTCAGATAAGACCAAAGCTGACAATGTTCAGATGAAGAATGAAAAAGATCCTACTGAACTTATGAAGGCAGTTAAGAATGAGACAGAGCTTAAGAATATCAGAGAGGTGTACTTAAGAGACAGCGCAGCGCTTACAGAATTTATTTATTGGGTAAAAAAGAATGTTGGCAAGATGCCAATGACAGAGTATACAGCTGCAATGAAGCTTGACAGTATGAGAGCAGAGCTTCCGGGATTCATTGAACTTTCTTTTCCTACTATCAGCGCATATAATGCGAATGCTGCAATGGCTCATTATGAAGCTTCAGAGAACAATGCTGCAGAAGTAAAGGCACAGGGAATGCTTCTTGTAGATTCAGGCGGAACTTACATGGGCGGAACAACTGATGTTACCAGAACTATCGTTGTTGGCGAGATTTCAGATGAGATCAAAAAGCATTATACAGCAACTGTAGCAGGAATGCTCCAGATGGCAGATGCTCTTTTCCTTGAGGGATGCACAGGCCGCAATCTTGATGTTTATGCAAGAAGACCATTATGGGATATCGGAATTGACTACAATCACGGAACAGGTCATGGAATCGGATATATGTTAAATGTTCATGAGGGACCTCATAGTCTTAGATGGAGATATGCTGAGGGAGTAAGTGAAGCACTTCTTGAACCTGGAATGATCGTTTCAGATGAACCCGGTGTTTACATTGAAGGAAGCCACGGAATCCGTATTGAGAACATAATCGAAGTAGTAGAGCGCTCTGAAAATGAGTACGGCAAGTTCCTTGGATTTGAGCATCTTACATACGCTCCTATTGACCTTGAAGCTATTGATACCAGGTATATGAAACCTGAGCATGTGGAACTTCTCAATAAGTATCACAAGGCAGTTTATGACAAGGTAAGCCCTCTTATCAAGGATGAGGAAGTATTGGCATGGCTTAAGGAAGCTACCAGAGAAATCTGATATTTTATTTTAAAAAATCGCAGCTTGAAAAGAAAGGTGTTTTTTGGCTTGCCTATGGTTGCCGAAGGCAGAGAAATACTATGAAATAAAAGACCAGGTCAAGTAAAACATCAGTTAAACCCTGATTAAATAAGTGTAAAATTGATGAAAAAGGTGTTTAAACCCTTGAAAAATGCGAAGTTATGAATATAATAAGAATTAGGAACTACCTAGTAGTTCTCCTGGGATGTCCGACATCTCCTGTGTAATTTGAACCTACATTTACTTTAAACGGGACTCCTACATCACCATTTTTAATGTCACGCCTTCGGCCCTGCGCATGCGCAGACCAGCTTTGGGAGAGGAAGGCAGAGATTGTGGTTGCGGTAACCCACCTGGCATTAGCTAGGAGTCAAATAACAGGAAACGGCATTTTGGGATTAATACAGGATTTAAAAGCAGTCATTTCATATGGCTGCTTTTTCCTTTATGAACGAAAACAGAATAAAGTTGTATAATACTATTATGAGGGGACAAATGTCGTTAATCGAGTTTTAGATGATAACGGAGGAAACTTATGTTTTTTAAGGGAAAGTGGACAAAACAAAAATGGGTAGGCTATACGATCGCGACGTGTTCAGCTGTAATTCTTTACATGGTCATTTCAAACCTGCCTTCAATTATTTCATGCTTTGGTTCTTTTTATAGCTTTATAAAACCGGTAGTAAGCGGCATAATTGTTGCATATATCTTTAACCCTCTTGCAAGGACTTTTAATGACAAGGTATTTAAAAAACTAAAGAATGAAAAGACCAGATGGAAATTGTCAGTGGCGTGTACTTTGGTTGTAATAATTCTTGCGGTGGTACTTCTTTTTGTGGCACTTATTCCACAGCTGGTAGACAGTGTTGTAACCTTTGCCAATAACGTTGAAGGTTATGTAGCTACGCTTTCTCAGCTTCTTGAAGGGCTTGGAAGCAGCAATGCAGGTAGTATGCTCGGGGTTGAGATCAGTACACTGACTAATATTGGAGACAAAATATTGAATCATGTCAGCAACTATTTCACCAATAATATGGGGAGTGTTGTGAGCACCTCAGCTAATGTGGGAAAAGGTTTCTTTGAGGCTGTAATAGCATTTATTCTGGCAATCTATCTGCTCCTTGATAAGGACAGATTAAAAAAAGGAGTTTCAAGACTTGCAGGGCTCATCATGAAGCCACAGACACATGAAAATGCAGCTCTTTTCCTTGAAAAATGTGACAGAATCCTTATAAGATATATTAGCTTTGACATAGTAGACGGAATACTTGTTGGAATAGTGAATTTCTTTTTTATGCTGATAGCAGGAATGCCTTACTCAGTTCTTATTTCTGTAATCGTGGCAATAACTAATCTGGCACCCACATTCGGTCCTATTGTAGGAGCTGTTATAGGGGGATTTATCCTGGTTTTGGTCAATCCGTTGTATGCACTGTCATTCCTTATTTTTACGATTGTGCTACAGACCGTTGACGGATATATTTTAAAGCCAAGACTCTTTGGTGAGAGCCTCGGAGTATCTCCACTTATGATACTGGTTGCAATTGTTCTTGGAGGAAGACTTTTTGGTGTTTCAGGAATCCTTTTAGCCATTCCATTTGCAGCAATTATCGATATTGTGTGGAGAGACTTTGTTCTAAAAAAACTTGAGGAAAAGCATGCTAAGCAGTACAATGAATAATATAGGGTAACAAACTTTACGGGGGTAAGGCGGTTATGGATATGGTTAAAGTAATTGACGATACTATTGAGGTATGCAAGGAGACTGTTAACAAGGGCATCAAGATCTGGAACAGCTTCGATGATAACAAAAAGAAGTTTTACATCAAATGCGCTGCAGTAGCGGCTTTTGCGCTGGTGGTCATCGGGGTTGCCTACAGGCTTGGAACTGCCCATGGAAAAAGAATTGCTTTTGAGGAAGAAGACTTCTGATATTTTGCAGAGAGAACTGTGAGAAGATAAGTGATAGGGACGGTTCTTTCTTACTTATTGCTTATAATGAGTAAGAAAGTGCTGTCCCTTTTTGGTGAGGTCGATCATGAAGAAATTTGTGCATGTGCTTGGAGCTATATTGCTTGTTTTGGTATTTTTAGTAGCTACTCTTGTTGGATATCTTACTATTGATGAATACAAGCCTGCTGATGTAGAGATTGTAGAAATAGAAGGAAAAAGTAGTGGCACTCTGAGTATTGACAAGCCACTTACTATGATGACATGGAACCTTGGCTATGGAGCTCTTGGCGATAATGCAGACTTTTTTATGGATGGCGGTAAAATGGTCTACAGCGCCGATAAGAACAGGGTTCAGGAGAATCTAAAAGGTATAGCAAAGACTATAGATGCTGAAAATCCTGATATCATGCTTTTCCAGGAAACTGATAGAAATTCATCAAGATCGTATTTTATCGATGAGCTTGATTACATCAAGGAGAATGGAAACAGCGCTGTCCTTTCTTCTCAGGATATGTATGCAACAAATTTCAATGTATCCTATGTGCCGCTTCCAATTCCGCCTATCGGAAGAGTACATGCGGGACTTATCACTTTGTCGACACTTGAAGTAAGTGAGGCTTCGAGATTGAAACTTCCGTCTCCGTTTAAATGGCCTCTTAGTACGATCAACTTAAAGAGGTGTCTGTTGGAGAGCAGATTTCCAATCGAGGGTTCAGATAAGGAACTTGTGCTGATAAATCTTCATCTTGAGGCCTATGATGAGGGAGAAGGTAAGATTGCGCAGACCAATATGCTAAAGAACCTGTTAAAGGAGGAGATTGATAAGGGGAACTATGTAATAGCAGGAGGGGATTTTAACCAGGTATTTTCCAACATAGATATAAGCGCATATCCTCAGCTTGGTGTTGAATGGAAGCCGGGCAAAATTGATACCTCTGATTTTGACAGCAGTTTGCAGTTTGTTACGGATGCAACTCTGCCTACCTGCAGGTCTTTGGATAAATCTCTTGCTGACGCGTCTTTAAAAGATCCTGAGCATTTCCAATACTATGTTCTGGATGGTTTTATAGTTTCGTCAAATATTCAGATTTACGCAGTCACTACAATTGATACTCAGTTTAAGTTTTCGGATCATAATCCGGTAAAAATGAGTTTTAAACTCATAAACTGATATTTCGCGAAAACGTTTTAGAAAATTTAGTGACACTGTACGTTTTTTTGAATATAATATAAAGAGTATTATTTATTACTACATAGGAATGCGAAGTAACTATAATTTTGTTGAAAGGGGATAGGGGTTAATGGTACAAAAAAAGAAAAGAAACGTAATTGTAGGACAATCGGGAGGCCCTACAGCAGCTATCAATTCATCTCTTGCCGGAGTTTACAGAACTGCGATCGATCGTGGATACCAGAAGGTATATGGCATGATCCATGGCGTTCAGGGACTTATGGAAGGCAGATATGTAGATCTTGCTGATCACATTCAGAGCGGTCTTGATATCGAGCTTTTAAAGAGAACACCTTCAGCTTATCTGGGATCATGCAGATATAAGCTTCCTGAGATTTTTGAGAGCAAAGAAATTTACGAAAAGATCTTTGAGATTCTTGTTAAACTTGAGATCGATTGTTTCATTTACATCGGTGGAAATGATTCAATGGATACTATCAAAAAACTATCTGATTATGCCATTATTACAGGATCAGATATCAGATTTGTTGGTTGCCCCAAGACAATAGATAATGACCTTGCACTTACAGACCATACACCTGGTTACGGTTCAGCAGCAAAATATATAGGAACCTCTGTAAAGGAAATTATCAGAGACAGCTGGTCACTTGAAACAAGTAACGGACAGGTTATTATTGTAGAAGTAATGGGAAGAAACGCAGGATGGCTTACAGGCGCTACAGCTCTTGCAAAGGGCGAAGACTGTGATGGACCTGATGCTATTTACCTTCCTGAGCTTCCTTTTGATATGGATGCATTCATTAAGAAAATCAAAGGACTTCTTAAGAATAAGGCATCTATCGTAGTAGCAGTTTCTGAGGGTATCAGAACAAAAGATGGCAAGTATGTCAGCGAACTTGGCAATAACATCGAATATGTTGATGCATTTGGTCACAAGCAGCTTACAGGAACAGCCAGATATCTCTGTGACGTTGTTGCACAGGAATGTGGATGTAAGACTCGTGCTATCGAGCTTTCAACTCTTCAGAGAGCTGCAAGCCACTGTGCATCACGAGTTGATATCCTTGAGGCCTATGAAGTTGGTGGTGCTGCCATGAAGGCTGCTGATGAAGGCGACAGCGGAAAGATGGTAGTCATTGAGAGATTATCAGATGATCCTTATCAGGCAGGTACAGAGGTTAAGGATGTTCACAAGATTGCCAATGATGAGCGTACAGTTCCAAGAGAGTGGATCAACAAGGACGGCACATATGTAACTAATGAATTTATTACTTATGTAAGACCTCTTATCCAGGGCGATGTAGGTCCGATCATGGTTGATGGTATTCCGAGACATCTATACAGACCGGGATTCCAGGAAATTTTGTGATGTAAAACTGTATTATAAACGAAGAAATTCGATAAATCAGCTAAAAAATTTGTTACAATTTGAGTTTTTTGCGTATTTTTCGGCATTTTTATGTTGTTATGTGCATAAAATAGTGGTAGAATGGGCAATGTAAGAAAAATATTTCTTTTTGGAGGGAAATTAAATGAACAAGACAGAACTTATTGATGCAATTGCAAAGGAAGCTGGCCTTTCTAAGAAGGATGCTGCTGCAGCACTCAATGCATTCACAGAGACAGTTACAAAGGAGCTTAAGAAGAAAGGCAAAGTTCAGCTCGTAGGCTTCGGTACATTCGAGACAACAAAGAGAGCAGCTAGAACAGGTAAGAATCCTCAGACTGGCGAAGCAATTAAGATTCCTGCATCAGTAGCACCTAAGTTTAAGGCTGGTAAGGCTCTTAAGGATCTTGTAAACAAGAAATAATTCATTTCTTCGTTAGACATTTAAAATAAAGTGGCTGTGATTAAATGATTATCATTTGATCACAGCTATTTTTGTACCACTATTGACGCTCTTTCTTGTTTCTTTTTATCGAAAAAAAGTATATTATATCTATATACATTAAACGGCAGATGCATTATTTGTACGCAAAAAAACTGATTTCTCTTTTGTTTCTATTGGTGTTCTATATAAATGTGGGGAAAGTCTAGATGACATTTGAAAGAAGCTTTGCTAACTTTGTTCAGATATTGTCTGAAGAAGAACTAACACCGGAAATATCACCCGGAGCGTTATCTGATATATCCAAAGAGTATTCACTTCGCTCTATCGTAGCTGTAATTTCATTTTTTAAGGAGTCAGACCAGGCAGGAGAGCCCGATGTAGTTATTCCACTATTTGGCCCTGTGCAGGAAAAAGAGGCTCCTGACTATCTGTTTAAGCATAATGTTGCCGGTAAGAAAACAGTTACCTACAACATTTATCTTTATGATGGAAAAAGCTGGAATGAAGAAGAATATAAGAGCTTTGCCATAGTGATGGATATTTTGATCATTCATATGGAAAGGTTTCTTTTAGAAAAGGCGGTGAAGGACAGCGCACTTACCCAGTATCTGACCGGACTTCCAAATTCCGGCGGGTTTATTGCTTATGCCACAAAGCTCTTTGAGAGCAGGGAGATAATGGGGTATGATGCTTTTTATTTTAATTTGAAAAGCTATGGGCTCATCAGTAGGAGATATGGACTCTCAGAGGGCGATGAAATAATGAAGCGCTATGCTAAGAAGCTGAAAGCCTTTTGCGATAAGGGTGAGATGGTGGCGCATTTTGGAGGAGACAATTATACTGCCCTTATAAAAAAAGAGAGAACCAGGGAATTTTTGGATTTTCTTTCTTCTGTTCCGGTTTATGGGATAAAAAACGGTAAGAGAGAAGAACTTCATATTGCAGCGGTAATCGGAGTTTATGCGGTGGATGAATCCTTAAAAGAGCCGGGACAGCTTATTTCGAGGGCAGGTATGGCCCTTAGCTATGCTAAAAATGTTGCTAACAAGCCGTATGTTTTTGTAAATAAGGCCATGAGCACACGTATTTATCGCCAAAAACAGATAGAGGACAGGTACGAGGAAGCACTTGCAAATGATGAATTTAGAATATACCTTCAGCCTAAAGTGGATTTGTTCACAGGAGAACTTATCGGCGCAGAGTCACTTGTGAGATGGTTTTGCAATGGCATAGTATTATATCCGGCAGAATTTATTCCGATTCTTGAGCAGGAAGGAATGGTGGCGACACTTGATCTTTATGTTTTGAAAAAGACCTGTGAATTTATCAAGGGATGGAAGGAAAATGGGATTGAACCTGTGCCTGTTTCGGTTAATTTCTCAAGGAGGGACTTAAATTTCAGTCATCTGGCAAGAGAAATTGTCAGGATTATAGATGAAACGGGCATTGACAGAAAATGGATTCAGATTGAAGTTACTGAGACAGCTAATGAAGATGAGCGTCTCCTTATGACTAATTTTTTGATTTCGTTAAAAGAAAAAGGTATAGATACTGCAATAGATGATTTCGGAACGGGCTATTCATCACTTTCGAGCTTAAGGGATTTCCCTGTAAATGTGATAAAAATCGACAGGTCTTTTATCAATAATGAGAGTGTGAGCGAAAATGATGAAATCGTTTTGAAAAATATTGTCAGAATGGCTGAAGAATTAAATATTAAAGTGCTCACAGAGGGGGTAGAAAAGCCTGAGCAGGTTGACTTGTTAAAGAGCGTTGGATGTCACTATGCACAAGGTTTTTTGTATGACAACCCGATGCCTGAGAATGATTTTCAGAAACGATTAATCAAACGGGTGTATTCGGAATAAGGCACTGTAAGCGGTTTCACGGAAACTATTAATTGTTAAATTTATAATTTTTTAATAATTTAAACCGTTCACATTTCGTTCACAAAGTGTTATCATAATCTCTGTCGCAAGCATGAGTCTGCGTCTTATGAGAGAGGGATAGAAATGAGAAAAGAAGTAAAGGTTTCATTGGGGTGTAAATCCCAGATCGTGCAGTTCATTAACATGAACTCAAAGTCATCCTGTGAGATTGATGTTCAGGATGGACACAGCTACATTGACGGAAAGTCAATCGTAGGTTTATTATCACTAAATTTATTTAAACCACTTGATGTTACTGTAATTGGTGATGATAAGAAGATTACTGATCTTATCGACAGTTATGGTTCACATCAGTTGCTTATAGGCTAAAAAGTTTATATGCATAATAAAGAAGGTTGTTTTCAGCTCACCTTGTGAGTAAAAAACAACCTTCTTTTTATTAATCAACTCTCTGTTTTCCCCAGAAGAAGAGTGCTACAGTACCTGGGCCTGTATGGCTTCCGATAGTAGTACCGATACTGAATATCTCAACTTTTCCTTTGAGGTTTGGAAATCTTTCTTCAATAAGATCTGCAACAGCTCTTGCGTCATCGTAGCAGTCTGAATTAGAGATAAAGCAATCATCTGCATAATCAAGACCGTTTTCTGCAAGTTCAGCCATTTTATCGACTGTGGCTTTCATAACAGCGCTCTTTCTTCTGACTTTGGCTCTTACTATAAGTCTTCCCTGATAATCTACGTTTAAGAGAGGACAGATGTTAAGTACATTTCCTATTGCGCCTGCAACCTTGGAAACACGACCGCCTCTTACCAGGTATTTGAGGTCAGATACAAAGAACCAATGCTGACATTCAAGTCTGTGGTCAACTGCCCATTGATACAGGGCGTCGATGCTCATGCCTTCGTCTCTTAAATCTGCAAGCTTGTACATAAGAAGTCCAAATCCTGCTGAAGCAGCAAGTGAATCAACAACATAAAGCTTTCTGTCCGGATATTTTTCTTTTAACTGGTTTCTGGCGATGATAGCTGAATTTAATGTGCCTGAGATGCCTGAACTTAATGTGAGATGAAGGATATCCTTGCCTTCCTTGAGGAAAGGTTCGAAATATTCGATGTATTCTCCTACACTTACCTGAGAAGTTTGAGTCATGGCTCCATTTGCCATGCTGTTATAGAATTCTTTGAATGAAATGGATTTGCCGAGGTCATCAGGATAATCCTTTCCATCTAATTGGAAATGAAAACAAACATATTTTATATTGCGTTTTTCAAAATGTTGCTGTTCAAGATCAGCAGTAGAGCAGCAACTTAAAATAAAATCTTCCATAATTTTCCTTTCATAGTAATTATATTATCCATTCTTTGATTCTTAATCAAAAAATGTTTAAAATCCTACTATATGATACCTTAAAAAAAAAATAGTGGCAAGTTTACGTTGCTGGTTGATACAGAAATGTGCACTGTGTTACATATTTCGTGAGAAAATGATTTGCAAGACACCAATATACATTTAGATCGGAATTGTATCCGCATAAACATCGGAAATGTCTAAATAGTCAGAAAATACAAACAATGACATTAAAGTGGTTGACAAAATGTGGTACAGATGCTATATTATATATACAATCACATTGAAGATAAAACCTAAGCAGTCCAAGTGGCGTATGCTTCACGGAAGACGAGCAGTGGTTTTCGGAGCGACTGACATTTACAGCGAGGGTGGCGATGCTTCATCGGAGCCAGGGAATGTCAAGGAGTCGCTAAAGGGGTGTGATTTATATAAATAAGGGTAGCTTTAAGATAGCTACAGAAAGACGAGGAATAGTCCCTTGGAAAATCAGAATTAAGGACGGGTGTTCATTAAGATAATGGATGCCCGTTTTTAATGTCTTTTTTTATTTAATTAAAACTTTATAAATAGTCTAAAAACCTACTGCATTACGTTTATCAGTGGGCTTTTTTGAATTATAATATTGTTGATATTATGCGTATTCTGGATGATTACTATTGCGATGGGGTAATTTTAGTCATCGAGGGAAATTATTGATTCCCTCCATCATAATGTTAATGAGGACGTACAGAGATGAAGAGCGGACCATTCCATGAGATCATGATTTCAAAAGAGAATCATCAGATTTTTTCTGCAGATGCCGAAGGATATAGTATTTTCAAGAGTGACACACTTACTGCGATTGAAGGTTATGTTACTGATGATGTAAAAAAATCATTTATAAAGAATCTGGAGCTTGCAAATGACACCTGGTTTCCAACAAAAATAGTTGATGAGGAAGGATGGCATCTTTATTACGTCAAGGCTTCAAATAAAAATGACAGTGATATGATAAAGCTGGTACTGGTAAATATCGCTGATCTTATGGATAACTATGAGATGGTCAAAAGGCAGAACTGTGCCTATAAAGCGCAGCTGGATCTTTTTGAAGATATATTTTTTGAGTATAATCCGGTAAAAGATACCATAAATATTTTTAACACGGAGATGGCTGAATTTGATGCCGGAATATATTCACTAAGTGACTTTGAGGAGCTTTTAATTAAACGTGCAAAGGGAAGACAACGAAGCAGCATAAAGAGCTTTATCGGGCAGATAAAATCAAAGACAGGGCGTTCTTCTGTCAGGATTGATTCCAATCTTATAAATGATGATATCAACGTGGTTTATACACTTTTGGAAGAAGCCTTTGTTTTTTATGATAAAGAAACAGAGGGCGTTGTCGGGCATATTCACCTTGGGCATAATAAGATGAAGACGGCAGCTGCAAGTATTAAGCATGATTCACTTACAGGGCTTGTTGATAAAACCGATATCATCAGGATCGCAAGAGAGAGGATAGATGAGAGAAGGCTCAGAGGAACTACGCTGGCAATAATAGATATAGACTATTTTAAGAGTGTCAATGATATTTATGGGCACCAGTATGGTGATGAAGTACTAAAGAAAATTGCTGACATTATTTCATCTGAAGTGGGAAATGATGGCATTGCCGGTCGTTTTGGCGGCGATGAATTCCTTGTTGTCTTTTACCATCTTACTGAAGAAGAGGAACTTCGTGCCAAACTTAAAAATATTAAAAACCTGGTCAGAGTAACCTTTGCCGATAAAAATCTTGGAGAGGACAAGACTTTGTCGGTATCTATTGGCGCGGCTACATTCCCAAACGATGCAGATTCCTATGATGATCTTTTTATGCTTGCGGATTATTGTCTTTATACTGCCAAGGATAAAGGCAGGAACAGGTATGTATTTTATACTCTGGAAAAGCACGGCACCTTGGAATCAATTCGAAATAGCCGCAAGAGTGCCAGGAAAATAAATGAACGAGACTTGTCATATGGAGATTTTATAGTTAAAATGTTCGATATGACACTTCACGGAAATGGCAGCACTTTGGAGCATATGCTTGATGAATTCGCAGAAATATTTGATTTTCAGCATTTGACTCTTTTTGTGGGACAGCCTTTTTATCTGAGATATTCCACAGGCTCTTCTGTTGAAAGAAATCAGGAAGCACGCGATTTTATGCTTGGCGTATTAAATAGCGATTCCACCAGAGAAAAGTATCTGGGGCATCAGAACTTTATTGTCATGAACAGGATTGAGAACTTGCCGCCATACGCTCAGAGTGTCAAAAACTTCCTCAAAGAATTGGAAATATATTCGTATGTGCTTTTGAGATTTAATGATAAGGATGGTAAAGACTGTATTCTGATAATTTCAAGTGTTGGCAAAAATGTACAGTGGAACCAGATGCATTTTAAATACTATAGGGCATTTACAGATTTATTGGGGTTATATTCTTTGAGTCAGTGATCACTTTACTTTAGGAGATGGAAATGACTGGCAATTTTTTACTTCTTTTTAACAGTGTCATGCTGGGCTTTGGCCTTGCCATGGACGCTTTTTCTGTGTCTTTAGCAAATGGTTTTGCAGACTCCAAGATGAGCAGGCAGAGGCGAATACAGATAGCCGGATGCTACGCTGGATTTCAGTTTATGATGCCTGTGATCGGATGGTTTTTAGTCCATAACGCTGTGAATTTCTTTACGGGATTTCAGAAGTTTATTCCCTGGATCGCACTTATACTTCTTGCCATAATAGGAGGCAAGATGCTGATTGAAGGTATTCAGGAAAAAATGGCAGAGAGAAACTGCACCGGAGATCACAACTGTATGGCATGCACAATAACCGAGTGCAAAAAATACGGAATTGACCCTAATGAAGGCGCTATATCCAACAAACTCCTGGTTCTTCAGGGAATAGCCACATCAATTGATGCTTTGTCTGTAGGATTCACGATTTCTCAGTACAGAACAATCCAGGTTCTGATAAGTGCCCTTATTATTGGTGGTGTGACATACGTTGTATGTTATGCAGGCCTTAAACTTGGAATCAAGTTTGGAACCAAGCTTGCAAGTAACGCAAAGATTATCGGTGGACTTATTCTTATAGGTATCGGAATAGAGATTTTCTTCGGATAATTTATATCATAAATATTTTCAAAAATGAAATTAAATATCCAGTTTATAAATTAGAAAAATATTAAATTTACCAGACAGCAGACCTGTAGCGGATTTACGGGGCTGCTGTTTTTTATTTTTTATAAAAATCTAATTTATTTTTTATATTCTAATAATATTATTGACGGAAAGGCGATTATATAATTAACGTGTGTACGTGTAGAAATTGTTTGCGAAAAGAGGGAATGAAATGGAAATTATGGAAAAAAGTAAGTGGTATGAACGAAAAAATTTCCGAATTCTGGCAGGGGTATTAGCAGGCGTCCTAATTATTACGACAGTAGGATACAGCCTGCTTAGAGCCAGAGCACAAGATTTGTATCCCGATATTGAGAGCTCAGATGAAGCCCTGAAACAAAAAAGCCAGGAGAATGCGGGCGAGTACAATCTTGCCGAAGAAAACAGCATATTGGATGAATATGCTGATCTTAGGAAAGATATCAATGCCGGGGATTATGAAAGCGCCATTGAGAAGACGAATACGCTTTTAAGCAGTATTGATGATGCTGCGGTAAAAGAGCAGTTTCATGAGCTTCTTTCAGAGCTGTATTACAACGTCGGTAGGTATCAGGAGTCGCTTGATGAAGCGGATATCTGCCTTGGAAGTTCCGAAGAGGTAAGTGGAGCCCTTTATTACGTAAGAGGCCTTAGCAATCTTCAGCTTGAAGAGTATACAGCGGCAGCTTCTGATTTTATCAGCGCAGACAAATTCGGGTTTGAAGACAAGCTGGGAATCTCATTGCAGACTGCAATTGCTTCTTTTTCCGGAAAAGATTATGAAAATGGAGCCAAATATGCAGAGAATTATCTGGGATATCTTGGCGATTTGAAAACTGTTGTCAATGCAGAAGATGGAGAAAATCTTAGCAATGAAAATCTTTGCAGATATATAGCTGCTTTATCCTATCTTCATTTGGAGGATTACAAGGCAAGCATAGACCACTTGGATGAAATCCTTGAAAATGGCGATGACAGCGAACTTCTATATTACAGAGGCATAAATAAAATGGCTCTTGAGCAGTACGCACAGGCTGCAGCAGATTTCAAGAAAGCTGATGAGCAGGGCAAAAAAGATACAGATCTTTATTACGACCTTGGAGTTTGCCAGATATCAAATGGTGAGATTGACGAGGGAATAGAGAATTTAAAAATTGTAATAAACAAAAATGACAAGCCTGAGCTTTCTACAGCAGCTACAAATATTATTACAGCTATAGCGCAGGGGAACTGACAATGAATAAAAAGATTGTCTGTATAGCAGGAGTAGTTCTCGTTATTTTCAGCAATCTTTTTGGGTGTGTGAGCCAAACCAGAATAAATGAGAACTACGAGTCTTACGATGATAGCAGCACTGTAGCAAACAGTGAAGAAGAGAGCGTAACTGATGCCACAGGCGAAACAAAAGATACACAGCTCGTTTTAAACAATAAAAATGCCGATACCGAAGCAATAAGCAAGATTTACGATGAGCTTAGGAGAATAAACGGAGATTCGCTTGTAACTGTTACTGATGACTATGGGTATATAACGTTTTTAAAAGGAACTGTAAGTGAAAAAAAGTTCGAAAGAATGTCAGATTATGAAAACGCATTGGAGTTTTTGAAACCCGCGCTTACTGCAAGTAGTGATATAGAGCTTGTTTTCACAACAGCACTTTTAGATGATTACAATTATCAATATGCCATATTCACAGAAAAACTTGAGGGTGACACAGTAACTTCAAATGTAGTCAAGTTTATTTTAAAAGATGGATATATGCTTGGACTCACATCATCTCTTGTCCCATATTATGCACCAAAGGGAAATGTGATCGATGATACTGTCGCGATAGAGATAGTGAGAGATTATCTTGATGAAAACGAAGCAGATAAGGAATATTTTCTTGCTCCAGAGACAGAAAAGACTTTCAAATATCAGACAGATCCCATAACACTTCAAGAGTATTGCACCAAGGTTTTTGTAGTAATATCCAATAATCCTGAATCAAATAAGGACGGTGTCGAAGCTCCATTTTTGGAACACTATGTTTCGTTAAACGGAGAGTATCTTGGAAAAGCTCCCTCTTATGTCAAGAGAGGGCAGGATGACGAAAGAGACTATTCTATTTTTAATAAATGGTTCAAGAGGAGCATAACACATTCTTATCAGACAAGCTATGAAGATGCTAATGGCAAGGTTGAAGAAGTTGTAGTACCGGTAACAGAGGATGAAGGAAAATATTATCTGGAGGATAGCAAAAGGCGGATTCTATGCGCAGATTATTATGAATTTGCATATAACAAAAGGATTCAGATCTTAAGCTCAAAGACAAACGATGACTGGGACTTAGATACGATAATCGCTTATCACAACTATATAGTTTCCTATGATTTTTATGCTGAGCTTGGAAGGTATGGGCCGGATGGCCTGAGGGCGCCAATCCTTCTTTTAATGGATTATCAGAAAGAAAATCATGAGCCTATAGATAATCTCTGTTATCTGGGGTGCATGGAGAATGTACACATTTTTACAGCAACCACAAGAGCCAACAATTACAACAGGGCTCTGGATGTGGTTGGACATGAATACACCCACGCGGTCACAACTACTGCAATAGAAAATGTGATCTACAAGAATGAACAGGGAGTTATAAATGAAGCTATAAGCGACATAATGGGTGAGTGCATCGAGATAATGCATTATGAAAAAGAAGGCATTGATGTGAATCCGGATACCGTCTTTGCAATGGGCCAAAGCACCGGGAATGTTATCAGGGATCTGATCTATCCTGAACTTCATGGTCAGCCAAGGTATGCAGGAGGAAAATATTATGTACCGACAGCATCTGTTCCTTCTGTAAATAACGACCTGGGCGGAGTTCATATTAATAGCAGTCTGGTGAGCGAAATGCTACCGATGATGTACTTTACATCAGGCTTAAGTCTTAATGATATAAGGCGGATATGGGAAACAGTGATATGTATTCTTGTTCCCAGAAGCGATTTTAGTGATCTTTGTGAAATAGTCTTAATGGCCTGTGAGATGTCCGGGCTAGAGGAAGCAACCGAGACTATTCAAAAAAGCATCAAGATGACTCGTATCGATGCAAAAGAACCATTCGAGTATCTTTCAGAGAACGAAAGCCAGATCAGCCTCTTGCTTCCTCCGTGGATAGACTGGAACAGATCAAGACTTGAAGTAAGAAACGAGAGCGGAAAGGTAAGTGTTTGCTGGCCCCAAAGAAAAAGTAACAAGATTGTGATAACTGTTGAACCGGATAAATACAAGATACGATTGCTTCAATTTGACCAGAATGGCGATTGCAACGCCCACTGGCAATATGGAGAAAATGGCTGGGAAATGAATGGGGAAGATAATGAATATTACAGGGATATCCCCATTGGTGAAAGGATTTCTTTACCGGCTATTGAATATATAAACAAATAAAAGTTTTAACGTTGTAGCAAAAAAGTGTTGCGAGGACTATCTTATGAAGAAAACGATCAGAGTAGTAATTACAACAGGATTAGTGCTGATTCTGAGCATGGGAACCGGACTGCAGGTTTATGCTAAGAAATCTTCCTCAGAAAAAGAGATTTCTATTGAAGCAGAAGCCATGGCGGCTGTTCCATTGGCGGAAGAGGAGACTGTGGAGGAATGCACTGATCCTGAGTGTGAGGTGAAAGAGAGCAGTGATGAGGTACAGGAAAAAGAAACTCTCTCTGAATCTTCAGACGAGACACAATCTGAGGATGAACCCAAGGCAGATACCAAGGTAAAATCGGATGATGATGCTAAGGGAAAAACGGATGATGAAGCCAAGGTAGATACCAAGGAACAATCAGTTGATGATGACAAGTCGAAATCCGAGGATAAGGAAAAAGAAAACTCAGAGAAAACTTCTGAGGCTTCTGAAGCTGCAGAAACTATGGATTGCAAGAGTGAAGAATGTGAGGCTCTTCAATTTGCTAATCTTAGCGAAGCGGATATGACTTCGTTGGATCTTGCGCCAGGCGGCGAAGATGCGGAGTCTAAAGAAGCTTCTGAAGAAAAGCCTGAGACTGAGCCTGAAAAGGTAAAGGAAGTTGAAGAAGAAACGGCAGATTCACTTCTTAAAAATGCAATCCAGACACAGATTGAAGATGCAATCAAGGGAATGGATAGTGAAGGTGATTGCATAATCAAGGTTGAAGATGGAACCTATGATGGCAATATTACTATTAATAAGAAGATAGAGAATATAGAAAAACTTGCGAACAAAACTCTTTATATTCTCGCTGATGGAGCCTATGAAACTAAAGAGGGAACAGACGAGGTTGATAAGACCAAGATCTCAACCGGCGCATCAGGAAATGCAAAAGTAAACGGAGACATTAACATTGATGGAATAAAGGTTGTCCTTGCAGGAATTTATTTTTCACTGGGACATAAGATAGCTGTCAATGAGTCAGAAACTAAGATTTACGGAACTGATCAGGACGACAACATAAATGTTGAAGTTCAGAAAAATGCAAAAGTAGAAGTTTATGGAGGTGACGGCTCGGATACGATAACAGTCACGGGAAGTACACCGGCTTCCAATGATTCATCAGATGAAAGCTCAGCAACAGGAAGCAGGGAGGTCACCCTTGACGGTGGAGCAGGAAGTGATGTTTATGAAGTTGATCTGTCAGTAGGCGGAGATGAGAAAAACAAATCTGATACTGATACAACCAAAGAAAAAGAGACAACTGTAACGATAAACGGCGATGAAGAAGACAGGCTTCATCTTTCAGGAAAACTTGATAGCAGCAAGATAGATACTACAAAGTATTCATCAAATCAAAATCCTGATGACAGAAAAACTTATGTACAGAATTCGGCTACATCAGAACATAAGATAAATCTTATTTCAAGCGATTCTTTAAGAACAAAGATCACAATTAAGAATTGCAAAGATTTTACAGATGAACTTGAGAATAAGAAGACAGTCAATATTGTAGCTAATGACCTTAATAACGGAGTTTTAAAAAGTGGAAAGATAACTAATAAGACATTTACGAATTATGTATATGCGCCAGGTGATACAGCAGCGATAACTATCAGTAAAGCTGATGCAGATCTTGCCACAACAAGTTCTTTTAGCCAGCTGGTTATCGGAAAAGCCGGCAAGAATGTCAAGGTTGGAAAAGTTAAGACAAACGGTATGAACCTTATGGTAGTTGGAAAGACTATCAACATTAACAAGACAGTTAATACAGGAAATACCGGAAACCTGGTAGTAAGAGCTTCTGATTCAGACAAGGTGAATGTTGATCTTACAGGACTTATACCTGAGTCAATTAAGGATTACGTTCCAAATGATGTTACTTCAAACCTTAAGCTCTCAGTCTTTAGCATTAAGTCAACTGCAACAGTTAACGTAAATGCTAAGGGTAACATCAAGGCAAAGAACGTAGACCTCAAGGCTGAAAGCAAACAGAATCAGCCACTTGTACCGTTTGAAAAGCTTAAGGGAGCAAATTTTGCAACACTTAAGATCGGAAAAGCTCTTGTAAATGTAAAGGGTAAGATAACAGCCGCCGGAGCACTCCTTGGCAGAGCAGTATCAGCGATAGTAGCATCTGCTGATAACGACACACTCTCCAAGTGGTATATCCCAATAGCAGCGGGAGTTCTTTTGGGAGAAGCAGGAGTCATTGTTACAGGAAGCGCAAATGTTATAGCGCAGGCGATAAAGCTTCTTTCAGATAGCAGCGTTAAGCTTAACGTTTCATCCACTGTCGGAACAATCCCTATATCAATGGCGGTTGCAGCAATTGATAATGATTCCAAGGTTGAGATATCCAAGAAGGCAGTTGTTGAATCAAAGAAAGGCAACACTACACTGGATGCATCAGGAACAATTCTTGTAAATACAAAGTCTCATGCAAGAAACAAAGAGACAAAGGATGATGCTAAGAATAAGAAAGACAACACTAAAGATAAGAAAGAAACAGACAAGTCCGGAAATCTTTATGGAGGATTCTTATCTGTATCGGTTGCAGTACAGGATGTCATTGCACAGATAATAGGTAATGCGAAAGTCGTTGCAGACAAAGCAGATGTCTGTGTAAGGTCAGAGGCTTTGGAGAGTGTTCTCACAACAGCAATTTCATCAGTTCCGGAGACAACTCCTAAGAAAGATGGAAAAGCAGATTCAGATAATGGAAAGGTTGCATCCGATAAAGAAGCAAAGTCAGATAAAAAGGGTGATAACTCAGACGAACGTTCTGTAGAGAACACAAAGGAAAACACATCAAATATTCTTGAAGCTGCAAAGAATACAAAGTCAGATGCTCAGATTGGAGATAAGCTTGATGACAAGGATACCAAAAAACTTGAAACTTTGCAGGATAAGATAACAGGAACCGATGACGGAAAAGAATCAGGAATCGACAAGAAGTTTGATGAGGCGACCAAGGCAGCAGATGTTGCCAAGGATGCCGGAAAGGCAACAGGTTCAAACAGCAAAACACAGCTTGCAGGAGCAATAGCAGTAAATGTAATAATAAATATCTGCAAGTCGCTCATAAGTACAAAAGGCAGTGTCGAAGCAACAAAAGGAACAGTTCTTTTGGATTCGCATGCAATGACAAGCTCAAAGACTATTGCCAATGCATCTCAGGTAAAGAGTGCAAAGAAAGAAGGAGAAGAAAGCCAGAAAGTAAATGCACTTGGTGCTGCAGTTTCTGTCAACGTAGTAAAGCATAATAATATTGCACAGATAACTAAAGGCACTGTTAAGGCTAAAGAACTTAAAGTGATCGCTACTTCAGGACAGAGCGGACTTCCTGTTTCAGTTCATACTGAAGCGGTAGCCGGAATATCTGATTCCGATAGTTATGGTATAGCCGGAGCAGTAGCAGTAGATATTGCAAATATCACAACTAAAGCAGTTATTGCAAAAGACGCTGTTATCAGCACAAGCAAAGGAAATATCGCGCTCAACGCAGTATCTTTCCAGAACATCAAGACTATTGCCACAACTAATGTCAAGGTGTCAGGCGAAAATAATAAGACCGGCGTAGGCGTAGCGATTTCCACAGCAGTAAATGGAATTGATACCATTTCTTCTATTGGAAGCAGCAGTAAGCAGACTAAGATAAGCAGTGATACTGCATCTGTATCTGTAAAGGCTGACAATAAGCTTTCAGAAGAAGTTACAGCAACAGCAGGTACAATAGGAAAGACAGGGGTATCACCTGCACTCGCAATTGATATCTCAGGTGTGAATGCAGAAAGCTTTACATATTTCAAACCTGCAAAAGGAACTATTGTGATGTCCGGTGATTTCACCATGAATGCCAACAGCAAGGCGGACCGCACAATTTCAGCGGATGCTTCAGCTGAGAGTTCTTCAGCTGCAGGAGCAGGAACACTTATCTTTTCATTAATTAATGACAGTGCAACTGCAACATCAAAGAGTAACCTTAAGGCGAACAACATTAAGATAAATGCTGTTTCCAAGAGCATTCTTTCGAAGGCAAGAGCACGTGCAAGTTCAACAGGAGCTCATAAGGATAAGGCCGCTTCGTCAAAAGATTCAGAAAAAGCCTCCGGCGACGGTGATGGTAAATGTGATCAGGATAAACAGGCGGATGAAGCAACTGATTCAGCAAAAGAACTTGCAAAAGAAGTAAATACAAAGAATATTAAGACTGACAAGATTACAGAACTTACAAAGAATCGTCAGAAAGCTGAAACTTCAGAGGGAACTTTAAGTGTTGCAGCAGCATTTGTTCTCAATATTCATAACAATACTTCTATAGCAAGGATTCTGGGAAAAGCTATTGAGGCAACAAAGGAGATAGCAGTAACTACAACTAACCAGACTTCTGCCTATGTACTTGCGGATGCTTCAGCAGTTTCTGCACATTCAGGAAGTGACGGCAAAGTTAAGGCAGGTGATTCTGTAGGTGTTGGCGCAGCAGCAGCTCTTAACCTTATTAATATAGTAGAAAAAGCTTACATAAGTACAACAGCTGACTTAAAAGCAGGGACTATTACAGTTAAGACTGAGGTTGCACAGACAACCAAGAAGACTAAAGAAGGCGACACTGAGGTAGAAACTAAGGAAGATGATCCAAACGCGATAAAGACTTACGCAGTATCGGGAGCAGGAGCAGCGGGAGTTGGAGTTGCCGGAAGTATAGCCATTGCAAGAGTTGACGGAGAGGTAGATGCCTACATAGTCTGCACAGATAATGGCCAGTACAAACTTGTTACATCTTCTGAAGGCGATATAACAGTTGCAGCCAGAATATTAAATAATGAAGAAACAATAGCATCAGCATCTTTAAAGAAAAATGATCCTAAGAAGAAAGATGATGATAAGCCTGATAAGAACGAGGAAGGCGAAAAAGAAAAAGAAGCTGTAAAAGACAGCGAAAAGACAAAGGGCGATGATGGCAAGGATAAGACTGATGACGGTGCCAAGATTGTAGAAGTAAATGATGACGATGGTGATCAGGGCGGAAAGAAAGATACTTCCGAAACTGAGAACGAAGAACCTAAAAAAGATGACAATAATAATGCCAAGAATCCGACGGCCAAAGAAGGCGAAAATGCAACAGCAGTCGGTGTGGGCGCTTCTTTTGCATTCGATTACAGCACGATAAAAACAATAGCTTATATTGAGGCAAAGAAGATTACTTCTGCTAAAGATTTAAGCATAACGGCTGAAGAAAAGCTGACAAGAACCATGATCGCAGTAGCGGGAACAGATCCTGTATCAAAGGGCGCAGAGGCCAAGACAGCAGTAGATGCTGCGGTAGCTCTTTTGATAGAGAAGGATCAGGTGAATGTCTACGGAAATGACAAAACTGAAATAGTAACAAAAGGAAATGTTACTCTTGAAGCTAAACATGCAGGCAAGACCAGAGCACAGTCAAGTGGTTTTGCAGTTGGTAAACAGTCAGCAGTAGGAGCATCTGTTGCATTCATATGGTCTGGTTCAGATGTTGATACAACATTTAAGGGCAAGATCACATCAGATGGAACTGTTTCTATCAAGGCAGAGACTAAAGATGAGGACAGAAGCCTTGCACTTGCAACTGCAATGGGTACAACTCAGGACAAGGCCAAAGCGGATAGTTCTGATCAGCCGGGAAAAGATAATAAGAACAATAAGACAGCATCTCTTATAAATACAACTCTTAATGAGAATAAAGATAAGGATGCAGAAGGAGACGCTTCTAATGAAAAGTCTCTTTCAAATAACATTTTAAAGACACAGAACATCAAGACCGAATCTACAGATGATAAATCTGAGACCGGAAAGATTGTCAAGGAAGCCGAGAAGACAGCTAATGATCAGGCAACAAATAAGCAAGAGAGCGGCGCAGGAAACAATGACATTACCGGTGATAAGAAGGGTTCATCTGAAAAGAAGGTTGATGTTGCGGCAGCAATCGGTGTTAATATTGCTGTTCACAATGCAACTGCTACAGTATCCGGAAACATTACCACATCCGGACAGGCAGTTACAATTGCAGCCAAAAATGATGCAGCATTTTCAGCTCTTGGAACAGGCATAACAATGACACAGATGCCTGCAACAGCTGCTATAGCAATCGGAGCTGCGCTTGCATATAACAAAGGCTCAGCAGTAGTAGTTATTTCTGATAACACAAAGATAAATGCAATTAAAGATGAGGCAAAAGACACTGAGGCAAGAGGCGATATAACTATCACAGCAGATATGTCTCAGAACAGTGATAATGATTACTTTGGCGCACAGGCTGTTTCCGGAAGTATTTCAAAGAAAGTAGGAACTGACAGTACAAAGGTGGCAGGAGCCGGCGCGGTAGCTGTTCTTATCACTGATGCAACCACTCAGATCAGTGCAGGTAAGAATATTGGCATTAAGGGCGCTGACATTAAGTTTTCATCAACAGATGACTATAAGCTTTATGTGAGAGCCGGAAGTATCTCTTACCAGAAAAAGGCAAATGTAGGACTTGGATTATCATTTGCCATGCTTTATGCAAACGATGTCATCCATACGATAATTGGAAATAATGCATCGTTTGATGGAAATTCCCTTGTAGTAGAAGCAGTAAAGAAGCATGAAGATCTTCTTTCAGGTTCAGGACTTCTTGGATATATTGCAAAGGGAGTAAATGTATATGAAGGACTTTCAAGCAATAAGATAGTATCTTCAAGTGGTGACGGCTCAAATCGAGAAGTTAAGGTTGATAATGCCAGCTATAAGAGTATTTATACGGCGCAGGAAGCTTTTAACATTATCAATATATTTATTTCGGATAATTACCATATAGAGTCCTTTAGCGGTTCTTATGCAGCCGGAGAAGGAAAGTTTAACGGAGCGGGAGCAATTTCATTTGTACTTCTTAATACAGATGTGAGAGCTCAGATTGGTAAGAATGCTGTTATAAATATAATTAAGCCAAAGCCTGATACTGAAAATTCAGGAGAGGATCCAATTCCTTCAGCTAAAGGCTTTACTTTAAGAGCAAGTGATAATGCGGATACAGGTCTTTATACTATTGGAGTATCTGTAGGAACAGCTAAGAATTCAGCAGGTGCTTCAATAGCAGTTATGATCGACCACAGTAAGGCTAAGGCTTTACTTCATTCAGGAGCAAATGTCACTATAGCTGAAAATGGTGGATTTAAGGTTGAAGCAGAAACTATCCAGCATAGTCTCATAGTATCAACAGCGGCGGCAATAGCAGCCGGGCAGTCTAATACTGAAGTTGCCGGAAACCTCAATGTTTTCTATACTGACCGCGAAACATTGGCAAAGATCTATGAGAACTGCAAGATAGTAGCAAGTGAAAACGTTGATGTAATTGCAACCTTTGACAACAATACAATTCTTATAGCCGCAGGCGTTCAGGGCGGAAAAGGCACAGCAGCCGGTGGAACACTTGTTGTTGGAATCTATGGCTCAGATACAGAGGCTATTGTTGGAAAAGAAATGGCAGGAACAGTGACACTTCAGTCTAAGAAGGGCAATGTAAGTGTTAAAGCTGACTCTAAAGAGAAGGCAATCAGTGTTCTTGCAAGCGCGTCAGCTTCTATCAGTGATAAGGCCGGTGTGGCAGCAGTAGTGGATGTACTTGTTTCAAAGGCAAAGAGTTATGCCAAGGTTCAGAGCGCAGCTACTATTAAAGCAGATAAGGGCGACATAATCATCCTTGCAACATCTGATTCAATGCTTATAGCAGTTGATGTATCAGCAGCTATTGCATTTAAGGGGGTGGCAGCAGGCGGACTTATACAGGTAAGCTTATTCAATAGAGACGTTCAGAGTTACGTGGCTAAGGGAAGTAACCTTACAGCAGGTGGAAATGCTCTTATAAGCGCATATGCACTGGACAGATTTATTGATATTCTCGCAGCAGCAGAGGCAGGCAAGAATGCCTTTGGCGGAATAATAGCAGTATCCGTGGAAAATACAAATATTTCAGCGCTTCTTGACAGTGATTCTGCAAATAAATCAAGTATGAGTGCAGAAGGAAGCGCAGGAATAAGCGCATTCCTTGATTCTGATGAACTTATGATCGCCGGAGGCGCAAATATTTCCGGTAATGTTGCAGCAGGCGGAGCAATAAGTACAGTAATACTTAATAACACAATTGAAGCTGCAGCAGCTGACTATGCATCAGTACTAAGTAATGGCGTAAAAGCACTCGTCCTTCCATCAGTGACAAGCGGTTCATCCGACAGGAAGAGGAAAGTTCGCGGAGTAGCGATTGATGCAGGAGAAAAATCTGCATTTAAGCTTATTTCTGTGAGCGCGGGAGCTTCAGGAAAAGTTGCAGTAACAGGAGTTATAAATACTGTTGTAAGCAGCAGTAAGGTTCATGCTACGGCAAGAGGACATAATACACTTGTTGCAAAAGACAAGAGTAGTTCATCATCAGATGATTCATCTGTTCCTCTGGCGGTTGAGATAATTGCCGGAAGTAAAGAGGATATCGTTGATGCAGCAGGAAGTCTTTCTGCTTCAGGTAAAGTAGGCGTAGGAGTTTCTGTAGTAACCTTCGTTTACAGTGCAGATGTTGAAAGCTCAGCACAAAATATCAAGAATATCAATTCTGCAGGAATAGTAGTAGTAGATGCAGCTAAAGAAGATTCACTATTCCTTATAGCAGTAAGTATTGCTGCTTCCGGAAGAGCATCTGTAGGTGTTGCTCCTAACGTACTTGTTTATAGAAACAAGGTTGCAGCATTTATAACAGGTGAAGGACTTACAGCGCAGGCAAAGGATAATCTTAAGATTACATCCTCAGCAAAGGCAGATGTAAACCTTCTTGCAGCAGTAGTATCTGGAAGCGGAAATGTAGCAGTTTCTGTAGAAGGAAACGTTATTTACTACAGCAATGACTCTAAGGCCTATGCAGGAAAAGGCGTAAAGCTTAAGTCAACTAAGGGACTTATCCTTATAAGTTCTGACACCGCAGAGACATTAAATGGCGGAGCAGTAGGTATAGCAGGAAGCGGAACAGCAGCAGTTGGCGGCTCTGCAGATGTGGTAATAACAAATGTAAGCTCACAGGCTTATACAGAAGATAAGGTAACCTTGACTGCTGAAACAGGAATCAGTGTACTTGCAAAGGATGAGTACGGCTTTGTAGCTATAGCAGGTACAATAGCAGGAAGCGGAACAGCAGGCATAGGTGTAAGCGCTATAGTATCAGTTTCACACAATAATATAAAAGCGTTTATTGGTAAGAATAATAAGCTGACAAGCGGAAAGACTATTGATATCAGCGCAAAGTCAGACAGAAATATCATGACCTTTGCAGCAAGTATCGGAGCGTCCGGAACGGCAGGTGTCGGAGCCGGAGTTGTAGTTATCGTTGCTGGCAGTGGAATCGACAAGGATTCTTATGATGCAATCTATACGAATGGTAAGATTCATCCGGAAGATATTGTAGACACAGCTTACGGCAAGGCAGATAAAAGAGCTGGTGAAGCCTTTAAGCAAAAAGACCTTAGGGAAGAAGTGAACACTTCCATTACTCCTTCAAGAACATCAGCGCTTGATGTTGGAAATAAGGGCGCAAACGGAGGAAACTATGCTGATTATGGTAACGGAAATGGAAATGTTTCTGCAGAACTTGTGGAACAGACTTCAGGTAATCTCTCAGGCAGAATAAAAGACCTTACTGATATGACTCTTTCTTCTATAGGTTATGGCTCATCACTTAATGCAGGCGGCGATGTAAATGTTACTTCTAACGAGAATGTAAGCGCACTTGTTGTTGCAGGCGGCGCCGGAGCAGGCGGAACTGCAGGCGTTGGCGCAGGAGTGGCAGTTGTCATTGTTAATTCAAATGTATCTGCTCTCGTAGACAACAAAGCAGTTATCACAACACCGGGAGAAATAACCATTGAAGCAAAACTGACTCATGACAAGAAGTCCTGGGATATCAGCACTCTTAAGTGGAAGAATGGTGGAATGGAGTCCAGTGCTCAGGATACAATAGCCAAAGCTTCTGCAAATGAAAAAGAGAGTAAGGGCAGTTCCACATCTACTTCAGACTTTGGAATGCTTGTGATAAGCGCAGCGGCAGCAGGCGGACTTGTTGGAGTAGCGCCAAATGTGGCATATTATAACAACTCTGCAGATGTAAGGGCACTTGTAAAAGGATCATTAAATTCTAAGAACAGCGGAAAGAATGCAAATATCAAAGCGTCTACTGATTTTGGCAACGTTGGAGTATTTACAGTATCCATCGGCGCAGGAGCAGTAGGAGTTGCAGCAAGCGTATCACTTGCTACAAACGAAGCAATTGTTGTTGCAGCCTTTGATCCCGGAATGTTTGATTCACAGAGCACTCTTTCAACACTTAACGTTACTGCTGATAATAAGGCTAACCTTACATCAGTTAACGGTGTTCTTGCAGCAGGAGCAGTTGCTGTATCGGTTATGGTTTCAATAGCTAATAATAAGCTTGAATCTACAGCTTATATTGGTGAATATGCAAAGATAAATGCAGATGTCATAAATGTAAATTCGAACATCGAAGAAAATATCGGCGCATACTTTGCAAACATAGCAGCAGGTGCAGTGGCAGCAGGAGTTACTGTTGCAATAGCAAACAATAAGGCAGTAAACAATGCTTATGTAGGTGGAAACAGCTATTCACCTAAGAATGCATTTATTAAGACAAAAGATATCAGTATTACAGGAACTGTAAACGGCGATGTGACAGCTCTTGGCGCAAGCCTTACAGCAGGTGCCATAGCAGCAAACGGCGCAGTAGTGCTTGCACTACAGAATGCTCAGAATAACGTCACATTAAAGAGCATTGAAACAGCGGCTACAAATCTTGTATCACTGAGATCTGGAATGAATGGCCAGGCAAAGACAGTGGTTGCATCTGTTTCAGCTGGAGCTGTCGGAGTGGGCGCAGTTGTAGCAGTATCCTATATTGATTCTGAAAACATTGCTAAGATAAGCAGTAAAGATGCTCCAATCAAGGCAAAGAATATCAGAATTGAGGCAGGCGGACTGACAAGCGGAAGCGATTATGATTCTTCTGCATTCACAACAGCAGCTACAGGCGGCATTGGTGCAAGAGGAGCAGCTATCAATTTTGCTTTTGCACTTAATAACGCAAAGAATGAGGCCATTCTTGAAACAAGTGGTAAGGTAGAAGCTGAAGAAGGCATTGCGATAATAGCTAAAGGGAAGAATAAAGCTTTTGCAGTAGCGGCCAGCGGAGCAGTAGGCGCGGCAGCTGGAAATGCATCTTATGTTTATGCTTCTTTAGAGGGCGAAAATAAAGCTCTCCTTACTGCAGGCGAAGCTTCTGACGTAATAGCAAAGAGTCTTGAGATCATTTCTCAGGGCAATGACGTAAATACCAAGCCTTCACCGGTAACAATAAAGGTACTTGGAAAGACAGTTTACATTACTCCTGATGCGGCAGCAGATGCTCGCATCTATGCAGGAACAGTTGGCGCAGCTGCTGTTACAGCTAATAAAGCAACTGCAAAAGCTGATATGACTGTTATTGCATCTGCAGAGTTTAGCGGAAACAGTGTATCACTTGGCTCAAAGTCAGATGATATTTCTGTAAGAGCAAATGGAACAAGCACAGCTAATGCTAAATCCCTGGAGTGCATGTTCAGTCTGGCAAATCTTGGAGTAGTAGAAACTAAGGCAGATGCAGCCGGAACCTTTAAGGCAATCTGGGTAAATAAGGCATCTGAAAGCAATATTATTGCAAGGAACATAAGTGTAATAAATGAGTTTGCAACAGTTGCGGTTTCTGACCTTGATCCTTCAGCCCTTGGAGTTAAGATCACAGGAGTTGGAAGAGAGACAAATAAGTCAGATGCAATTGCAAGCAGCATTGCAGAAACAAATGTTACAGGAGACCTTGGAAGAGCATACGATACAATAGCAATTAAGAGTATTGGAAGCAAAGTAAGTGCGAATGCTCACATTAAGGGAACCAAAGTTGACGTATCAGGTGTTAAGCTTGCAGGTTCTTATGTTTCTTCACTTGTAAATGTTGACAACAAAGTTTTGGTTGACAGTCTTGGAAAGGTCATTAGATCAAAAGACATTTATGTAATAGCAAAGCTTGACGATGTCAGCGCTATCGCAAAGGGTGGTGCAAGTACAGGTAAGTACAGCATAAGTCTTGTTGGTGGCGGTATTACAGAAATAGCAGCCAAGGCCGACGTTAAGAACGATGCATGCATCAATAACACAAAGATAATTGCAACAGGAAGAGTAAGCCTTAACTCAGACGTATCTAACCTTAATACAACAACCGGTCAGATGGGAGGCAAGGCTGTCCATGTAGAAGCAACGGCTGATGCACCAAATTACAGCATTGGTGTTGCAAGCGCTCAGTATGTTTCTACAAAGACTGATTCTGTTAGCACAATTACAGCAAGGGTAACAGGAAACAGCAATATAATCGGTGCGCAGATAGATGTTATTGCAGCTGATAATACTGAAGTATCATCAAAGGGAAGCGCTCCGCAGGTTAGTATTACACTTGCTTCCGGTGACAGCGTAAGCGTTGTTACACAGGCAGCAAAAGAAAGAGAAAGACTTGTATCAACAGAGATAGGAAGTGGAGTAAAGCTTACAACAATAGGAACTCACAGTTCCGATGAATTGGAAACTCTTAAAAAGACAAATCCGATGATTGACAATATTACTGTAAGAGCTCTCGCAGATCTGTCAGTTGCAACACATCTCAACAGTATGTCAGGCTATTCAGGAATTAAGCTTGGTTCGTACTATTTTGCAACCGATGTTGGTACAACAAGAACTACAGTTAAGATTGCAGGTCTTTTGACTTCGAATAACGATGTTGAGATTCTTGCAAAAGATAACATAAGTTCAATAGTTGATCATCTCGCAGCTATGAACGCGGGACTTGTTTCAGGAGGAACTTCAAAGGTAAGCGGAAGCGTTGCATCACAGAATGCAGAAGTTATCCTTGGAGATGAAAAAGCAGTTAAGTCGGATTCAATCAGTACTCCTCTTGGAAGCATAGACATTAGAGCTATTACAACAGGAAATATGAGCACCTCTATTGAGAGCAGCGCATATGGACTTGGAAGCAAGAGTAATCTTGAGGCAACTAACAGCTTTAACCGCAACACATCTGTAAAAGTAAATGATAATTACAACATGCTTGCAGGTGGTAACATAAGTATTTATGCAGATGCTAAAGATGTCACTATTACAAGCACCGCAAAGGGTAGCGCAGGCGGAGCAGTGCAGAAGGCAATTCCAAAAGCCGCTATAACCTATACTGAGAATACAAGGATAGATATTGGCGGATGTGAGATTACAGCCCAGCTTGGAAAGGTTTCAATAATTGCACAGACTGCAAGTAATCTCTCTTCGAAGGCTGAGTACACCATGACCGGCGGAATTGAGAGCAACAGACCGAGCGCAGAGGTTACAAGTACTGTTAATGTTCTTGTTAATATTGCACCTGACAGCGCAAAGACCTGCAGTATCTATGGAGCAGATGTTGAGATAGCTGCATACATAGACAAGCAGAGTCATAAAGCAGACTCTAAGGCATTGACAAGGTCATTTGCAACTTATACTGAAGCAACAAGTAAAGTGACATCAACGAATAATCTTCTTGTCAACATAGGAAATGCCAGTGTTGCCGGATATGAGACACTCTACATTTATTGCATAGCAAAGACACTTGATGAAAACGCAATTTCTTTTGCATCAATAAAGGGTGTTACAGGTAAGGTATACGGTAACTCTGATGTAAGCGGCGGAACTTATGGAAATATCAATATAGGAAATACTGCTTACAAGGCAATTCTTATGGGACCGGACATTGTCATCAGAAACGGTTTTGCAGATGGATTTAATTCAAATAACGCTGTTAAGCGTGACGCAACAGCTGATGGCGATACGATAGTCTCAAAGGTAACAAGAACTATCGAGAAGGTAGAAGAAGTTGTTGAAAAAATAACATCATGGCTTCCATGGCCTCTTAAGAATCTTGTAAGATGGGTTACCAAGAAGGTTACAAAACTTGTTACTGAAGTAATTAATGTAGTTACATATTCAGATGCACAGGTATCGAGAACTGGTTACTATGGTATTGATGGTAATGTATCTGTAAATCTTGATCTTTACTGCAGCGAATTTGCAGCAGGAATCAATATTCTTATAGGAAAAGACAAGAAAGCTACAGTTACAGGAATCAAGCAGCAGGATAAGGATAAGTTTATTACAATTGATTCCGATAAGATAACAGTCCATGATATCGTAGAAACAAGACGCGGCGAATTTACAATCTCATCCTTTAATGGCAAGGCATCAGGAGTAGTAAAGGCTTATACAAGTTCTTATATTCCAATGCTCAACATTGATAATTATTCAGATCTTCCGCTTTATATCAAGAAAGTATTCCTGGTAGGAGATACGGATAAGAGTCATGACCTGCCAATGTATATCAAGGCACCTGCAGGAATAGCATTTATCTATGGAACAGACAGTAATTCACAGGTAGAGATCAATTCCTATGGTAAGGGAGATGTAATATTTACCTCAGGTGAAGGCGATTCAACAGGAAGACGCCGCTATGATGACTTTGATGCAGGTGAAGGAAGCATCACTATCGTGATGAATGGAGGAAACGTTTATACAGACGGTGATGCATTCGTTGCAGCAAACAAAATTACAATTGAAGGCGCATCAAATGTAGGTAATACAGTGAATGGAAGGTCATTTAATGCATATCTGTTTGATGTGGCGCCTGTCAATAACAACGTTATTCAGAAACAGGGAAAGAG
The DNA here is from genome assembly GCF_900112195.1 of Butyrivibrio sp. YAB3001. Lineage (GTDB taxonomy): Bacteria > Bacillota > Clostridia > Lachnospirales > Lachnospiraceae > Butyrivibrio. The sequence goes on along the minus strand of NZ_FOKR01000002.1, from coordinate 576,186 downwards.
TGCTGCAGTATCAATTAAGGCAAATGATAATGTAAATCTTGATATCACGCCTGTGATGATTGTTTACAACAGCTTCTATGAACTGGCAAGAGTAGCAAACATCTTCATCAATAAACTTGAGTCAGATGTTGTTAATCTTAAGGTTAACTCTCAGCTTTACACGCTAATGGTAAAGGCTGGTAACGGCACTGGCAAGGGTACATATAGTATAAGAGAGTATCTAAGCTATAGTAATATGTACACAGCTTATCTGTGGGTTGATAAGATCAAAGCAAGGATAGCAAATATCGCAGCTTCTACTCCAAGGGGCAATTCGATGTATCTGTTCCTTGTAAATTCCAAGGGCTACGATGTTGGAACTCTTAACAAGTTTAAGGAATCAGACAAACTTCAGTGGAGAGTATACACACCGGTAGATCCGGAAGAAGAGGGTAACCCACATGACAACGGCGATGAGGGCAATCCAGAGCCAAGAAGGTGGCAGGAATACCAGGAAGAATATGAAGGCGAAGTTGTAACTGCCGCTAAGAGTGCAGAATTTGCTAATCTTAGAAAGAGCATTCTTGAGGCTGAAAAGACTCTTAAGAAGGATGATGCTAAACCACGTACAACCTTAAGACATTTGTCAAAAGAACTGCACAATAAGATTAACCGCAATGAAGAAGATACTCAGGAAGAAGCAGAAGTATCAGATACACTTCTACGTCAGTTTGGCCTTACTACCGACATGGACAGTAATATAAGCAATCTTTATGATACTGTTATGGGAATAGCTGATTACGTAAAAGTTGTAGAGAAAGATGGTTGGAATTTTGTCATACTTGCAAGTGATGTGAGCATAGCAGCAATGAAGAATGCTATTAGCAATATGATAACGACCTCTTCTGAAAACGTTCAGACTGAGTCAGGCATAAGTAAGAGTAGTGCGAATTATGGAATGTTTAGCGGAGGCGTGGATGCTATCTTACAGAATGAAGCAGTTGCTAAGCTGGTAACAGGATTTAACTATAGCTTCGTAATGCTTCCGATAGCAATACTCCTTATAGGATTCCTTGTACTGACCAAAAAGAAAAAGATTAATTAAGTTCAACTAAAAGAGACAGGTGTCCATCACATATAGGTGTGATGAGGCACCTGTTTCCTTTTTCTGACGAAAAACAAATCCAAAAAACTTCCGAAATGTGGTAAAATATTGAAACGGTGTAGTTTGGGGGAATTGTTTATGTATGATTTTATTTTAAGGCATCAGCTTGATATGATGCTTTCGCTTAGCAGTATATGCGGAATAACAGCTTTTTTTGCGGCTATTTCTACCAATATCTCAAGGCGCAGAAAGCTTTCTATGTTGCATCTTGAACTTTCAGCAATGCTCATTCTTATATTTGACAGGTATACCTATATATTCAATGGAGATACTTCTACACTTGGATACTACATGGTACGAATAAGCCACTTTATGGTGTTTTTTCTTTCCATGGAAATTGTCCACGCATTTAATCTTTACATAGTGGATATATTCAAAAATGAAGGCGCGTTACCTACTATTCCTAAAAGATTGTGCTTTGCTGAAGCTTTAATTGCTATGGGGGAAATTCTCGTAATAGTATCTCAGTTTACGAATCTTTTTTATTCATTTGACAAGGCCAATGTTTATCATAGGGGGGAATTCTTTGTTTTATCCTATGTGACACCCCTTTTGGCGTTGGTGCTTGATCTTTCAGTGCTTTTCCATTATCGCCGGCATATAAGCAAAAGAGTATGTTTTTCACTCATTCTTTTTGCAATGCTTCCTATGGTTTCAGCGATTGTTCAGTATTTTTGGTATGGAATTTCGCTAACTAACATTACCAGCGTGGGTGTAGCGGTACTTATTTATTTCTTTTCCTTTATTGATTTGAATGAATATGCTGCTAAGACTAACAGGGAGGAACTTGAAAGCATTAAGATGCTCTTTGAGCAGACGGTAAAAGCTTTGGTAAGCGCCATCGATTTTAAGGACAGGAATACTCACGGACATTCATCGAGAGTTGCTGATTACGCCAAAAAAATAGCGAAGGTTAGCGGTAAGAGTGAAAAAGAGTGTGATGAGATTTATTATGCGGCGCTGCTCCATGATGTAGGTAAGATAGGTATTCCCGATTACATAATAAATAAGAGCAGCGAACTTACTGATGACGAGTATGATGAGATAAAAACACATACTATTATCGGAAAGCAGATTCTATCCAGTATCAGTGAATTTCCGTATCTTAGCGTAGGAGCAAACTATCATCATGAAAGATATGACGGCAGGGGCTATCCTGATAAGCTAAAAGGTGAGGATATTCCGGAGATAGCCAGAATTATTGCTGTCGCTGATGCGTATGATGTTATGACTTCCAAGAGACAGTACAGAGACCCTGTTCCTCAGGAACTTGTGCGCGAAGAGATCATCAAAGGTTCAGGAAGTCAGTTTGATCCAAAATATGCCAAGGTCATGCTGCATCTTATGGATATGGACTCCGAATATGATATGAAGGAAAAGGCTGAAGTCAAAGGCCTATCCGGCAGAAATGAACTTCATCCTGATAAGTTCAGAAGCGAAGTGTCAGAAGGGATACTGGTTAATTCCAATACAGTCAAAATCCATTTAAGAAGCAGGGCAAAAGAGGATGCCAGAAATGAGAGATGTCTTCCTGCAATAATACTGTTTGATTCTCTTGATGGCAGGATTCATACCGATGAGAAAAAGAAACATGAACTTTGGTATTATGAGTCCGGTGAAATCTGGTTTGATGGAAAAACCATCTGTAAAGGCGCAAGGAAAATCCAACGTACAGATAAGACAGGCAGTGGAGAAGCTTTTTCTTTTAAAAATGGATATTTTATAGACTACGAGATAGAAGCTGTTAAGTATGAGGACCATGCTCTCATAAGAATAAGCAGTGTATACCAGTCTATGGAGTTTATCGTGGCACTCGCCGATTCTTCAAGATTTTTGTATATTTCGCTTACAGGAGAGTATTGCGACATTATCGATGTTGCAATTGACAGACAGTCTGAGGCGATTGGCGAAGGCTATATTCCGAGAATTGCTGACAAGATCTCATATATTGATGTGCCAAGCGGACATGTGCCAAATATTCAGATAGATGGATATCACTATGCGATAACTGAAGGGGTTCCTGTTAAAGAGAATATGAAGATTACTTTCCATGCAATGAGTCTTCCTACAGCAAGGCTTATTTGGCATTGCCCACATATCATTCTTTTTTACTCAGATGATAAAAAAGTTAATGGGCCTAACTACCGCGAGTTTGCGCTGATAAGGCTTGATGGAGAATATTGGGAATCAGATGGCGCAGCAGAAAACAGGATGACAGTTAACTTTGGCGATGAGTTTACAGACTGGGATGACTGGAAAGAAAAAGGCAAGGCCGGGTATGACTGCACTGTTGACTTTGTTCGTAATGGGAATACCATTGTCACTACAACGAAGAATCTTGGTGTAGATATCAGAAATATAACCAAAGTAAAGGATGATGCACAGAATATCTACGTTGCACTTACAGGAGACCAGGCGGCACTTACAAATATAAGGTATTTATGATGGTTACCTTTTTTCTTTTTGTTATGAAGTATTAAGAGAAGACGGAGGTGCATTATGAGAGAAAATGTAATTGAGATAAGCCATCTAACTAAAAGCTACGGGAAGAGCAGGGGAGTAATAGATGTTTCGCTGAGCGTTAAGGAAGGGGATATTTTTGGTTTTCTTGGTCCAAATGGAGCAGGGAAATCAACAACTATACGCTCTATGCTTGGCTTTCTAAAGATAAATGAAGGCTCAATAAAGATACTTGGAATGGACAGCATCAAGGATCATGAGAAAATCCTGAAAGAAGTTGGATATATGCCTTCAGAAGCATGGTTCTATGATTCCATGAAAGTAGCAGATGTAATAAAATACGCTGCGGATGTAAGGGGGATTGATTGCAGCAAAGAAGCCGAGATGCTCTGCGAGAGACTTAAAGTTGACACGCAAAAGAAGATAAAGCAGCTCTCTTTGGGAAACAGGAAGAAAGTCAGCATTGTGTGCGCTATGCAGCATAAGCCAAAGCTCTTTATTTTTGATGAGCCAACAGGCGGTCTTGATCCATTGATGCAAAAGAAGTTCTTTCAACTCATAAATGAATATGTAGATAAAGGAGCAACATGTCTTTTGTCTACTCATGTGCTCTCCGAAGTGGATAAATACTGCAAAAATGCGGCAATCATGAGGGAGGGAAGGCTTACGATGCTTGATACGCCTCATATTGATGATGAGACATTTTTGAGTTTCTATGAAGAGGAGGAGTGAACATGAAATCCATTATTAAAAGAGAAATTCTGTTAAATACAAAAAATCTGCTTATATGGAGCATATCTGTTGGCCTTTTGGGACTTACCTGCATTTTGTTATATCAGTCAATGGAAGGCGAGATGAAGGATATGGCAGATGCTTTTTCAAATATGGGCGCATTTTCAGAGGCTTTTGGAATGAGCACTCTTAGCATAGCGACATTAAAAGGATATTTTGCAACAGAGATCGGTGCGGTTCATGGCCTTGGAAGCGCAATGTTTGCGGCAATCTCAGCAATAGGCATTATTTCAAAAGAAGAGGATGCTCACACCGGAGAATTTCTTTTTTCCCTACCTTTATCAAGAAGCAGGATACTTACAGCAAAGGCTGTATGCGTCGGATTTATGGTAATCGTATTTACTGTGGTATGCATTTGCTTTTACCTGATTGGGTTTAAGGTCGTTGGGGAAGATATGCCTATGGATCAGTTTTTTACCTTTATGGGCAGGCAGCTTCTTATGAACGCAGAGATAGCCGGAATATGTTTTGGCCTTTCATCACTTACCGGAAAAAACAGAATGGGACTGGGGCTTGGAATTGCTCTTTTCTTCTACGCCTATGATGTAATGGGCAGAGTAATTCCTGACTTAAAGGATTATCTTTTTGTCGGTCCATATTCCTATGCCAACGCAGCCGAGATCTTTACGGATGCCGAAACTCCTGTAAAAGGACTGGTTCTTGCAGTAGTGCTTCTTGTATGCGGAGTAGTATTTGCATTTTGGAATTATAACAGAAGAGATCTTGCAAGTTGATGGTTGTTGTCAAGGAACAAGTTAAAGAGTAGTATTACTATCTGTTGAATTCTGAAGTGATAAAAGATATGAAGTCAATGGATATCTTTTGCCGGAGGAAATTGTAGATTGGGGAAATAAATACCATGATAAAAGTTAACCACATATCATATGCGTATGATTTGGAAAAAGAAATAATTTCAGATTTTTCCTATGAATTTGAAGATAGGAAATCATACATAATCTATGGAGAAAACGGAAGAGGGAAAACTACATTAATAAAGCTGATATTAGGTTTAATAAAATCAAATTCAGGAACTATTCAAAAGGACCAGGAAGACACAATCGGATATGTTCCGGATTATAACGGACTGTATGAGAATCTGACTTTAAAAGATAATATCATTTTTCGATTGGGACTCTATAATAAAAAATTTTCTAATGTAAGGGAAAATTTTGAGCAATGGAGCAAAGCATATTCGCTTACACAATATATGAATGCCTATGTTCGTGAATTGTCGTTAGGGACGAAGAAGAAGGCAGCATTACTTTGTACTTTGTTAACATCTCCAAAGGTGCTGGTACTTGATGAACCGACAGGCGGACTTGATGAAAAGGCAAAGGAAGAACTTATTAATATTCTGAAAAAATTGCAAAATGAAATGATGATTATTACAGTCACTCATGATGAGTATTATATAAAATCATTAGATAGTGCAATAATCAGAATTTGAGGAGTTTATAAACATTATGTTTTTTATTCGAAAAGAAATAAAAGAATTACTACAGTGCAAAAAAGTCTATTTTCTTTTGCTTTTTTGCGTTGTGTATCAATTTATACTAAATGTAATTGCGAAGACACCACTTCTTCCAATAGAAGAATCCCTATATTTAGCCTCCTTCATTACAGCTTGTGTGAGTGCAGAATTTGTCTACATGGCAATGATCGGAGAAATGAAAACCGGTACAATGGAGCTGATCCTATTAAGCAGATTTAAAGCGGAGAAATTTGTATTTGCAAAAATATTCATGCCATCTGTAATGGCAATAGTAGTAACATTCTTGGGAATTAGAATAAATAATCTTGGCGCTCTTTTTATAGATAAAGCGGTAGCAATCACAAACGTAGGCATAATGGATAATCTAATGATTATCATGGCTGCAGTGATTTGTTCCTTAAGTACATTATTTATGGTGATCAATATGAAACAATATAACACTACAACACTTACTTGTAATGTTATTGGAGTCGCTGCAGTATTTATTTTATTTCATTTTTTAGAAGTTTTTATTGCAAAAAAATATTTCATTGTGATTGCAGCTGTAATTATGATTGTTTTATACATTGCTAATGTTTATAGTGTGAATCATAAGCGATTTAATCATGAAAAGGCAGCAGGAAAACAATGCTCAGTATTTACCGGTAGAGAAGATTGCTGGTGGAAAAGTATTTGCATGAGAGAGTATAAAAAATTACTTATGCAAAAGAAATTGGCAATAAAACTGATTGTTTTGCTTATTGGAATGATTACAATGAATTCATTTTCATTGGAGGGAGAGCTATATAGAAAGATATTCATATTTACGGAAATGTATTTAATGATATCTGTAATAACATTAGACCTTTATTTTGAATTGGCAAAGCAAGAAATATATGCAAAGACAGATGAGATTTTACAATTGGCAGGGATAAGTAAAAAGAAAAATTTATTTGTTATCTTTGAAATTTGTTATTTTTTAGGAGCTGTAATTGGAATATTATTATTTGGAATTTTGTATGTATTAAGTTTGTTACGAGGTATGAATTATCCTTTTCGAGCAGTGGAAATCATTGGATATTTCGTAATGTTACTTTTAAGTTTTTTTATTTGTTATGGTTTTATTCTTCGTGGTTTGAAAAATGTGAAGGAAGAACATATTGTTCGCATTTCAATTTATGGACTTTGTGCTATAACATCATTCCTTTACTTTTGGCTGATCTAAGCTCAGTAAATACTTTGGCAGAGCAAGGGTTGACCTGCCAAAAACTGACAGTTGATGTCGAAAAACACCTTGACTTTTTTTAATATGTGAATACAATAATTAAGTATATATGGTTTAAATGCGTTGAAGGTGTTGGGCTTTTGCCCTAAGATGTTATATCATCCATTCCAGAGAGAGAGGTCACTGGCTGAGAGCCTCTTATGGCAATGTTATATACGGAAATTTCCCACCGGAGCAGTCAGGGTGAAGGTTATATTACTGCTAGCTTTGAACGGTTGTCCCCGTTACGGACAAAGTGGAGCAATTTCTTTTTATAAGAGGTTGCGGAAACTGAGTGCATGTTCTTTTGTGGGAGCATGAACATGGGTGGTACCGCGGAAATGATTGATTCGTCCCTTGTATAGTTTAGGCTATACAAGGGACTTTTTATGTACTGCACTAAAAGCTGTTTTATCGGATTTAGTGTAGAGGAAGTATCATTATAGGAATCATAGGAGGAAGGAAATTTGGAAAACAGCGCATTACACGAGAAAATTGAAGCAATTCGTGAAGAAATCAAAGCAAATGCATCAAAGCTTGACAGTTCTAAGCTTGTCTATGAAATGAAGAAGACCTTCATGGACAATAAGAATGGTAAGATCAGCGCACTTATGAAGGAGATGAAGAACATCCCGGCAGAGAGCCGCGCTGAGTATGGTAAGAATGTAAATGAGCTTAAGCAGTGGGCTCTTGAACAGTTCGAAGAACTTGATAAAAAGCTTAAGGAAAAAGAACTTAAACTTAGATATGAGAGCGAGAAGCAGGATGTAACAATGCCTGCAAAGATACGCTACACCGGAAATCTTCACCCTGTAACTCAGATGAGAGAAACTCTTATCGATATCTTTGCAGGAATGGGATTCGAGATATATGAAGGAACTGAGATTGAGAATGACTATTACAATTTCACTGCCCTTAACACTCCTAAGGATCATCCCGCAAGAGATATGCAGGATACATTTTATTTAAGCCCTGAGTTCCTTCTTAGAACTCAGACTTCATCAGGTCAGATCCACGTTATGGAGAACAAGAAACCACCGATCAAGATTTTATCTCCCGGTAAGGTTTTCCGTTCAGATGATGATGCAACTCATTCACCTATGTTCTCTCAGATGGAAGGACTTGTTGTTGATAAGAATATTACACTTTGTGACCTTAAGGGAGCGCTGGATCTTTTTGCACAGAAAATCTTTGGTGAGGGAACTACAACAAGACTTCGTCCATCATACTTCCCTTTCACAGAGCCTTCTGTAGAAGTAGACTGCAGCTGCTTTGCCTGCGGTGGTAAGGGATGTAACCTCTGCAAGGGTACCGGCTGGATTGAGGTTCTTGGCGCTGGTGTTGTTAATAAGAAAGTTTTAGAGAACTGTGGAATTGATTCTGAAGAGTACAGCGGATTTGCATTTGGTATCGGTATTGAGCGTGCAACTATGCTGAAATATGGCATCAACAATATCAAACTTTTGTATGAGTCAGATATTGACGTGCTTAAGCAGATTGATCATTACGAATGATTCATTGATTTCTAAAACCAGGAGGAAAATAAAATGTTAGTACCTTTAAGTTGGCTTAAAGATTTTGTTGATATAGATATTGAACCTAAAGAACTTGAGAAAAAGCTTTTCGACTGTGGATTTGAGGTTGAAGAGTGCTGGGAAGTCGGCAAGGATATTTCAAATGTTGTAGTCGGTGAAGTATTGACTTGTGAGGCCATTCCTGACACACATCTTCATGTTTGTACTGTAAATGCCGGTGAGCATGGTACTTTCCAGGTATGCTGCGGCGCAGATAATGTACAGGCTGGAGGTAAGTATCCACTTGCTCTTGTTGGCGCTACAGTTATCGAGACAGCCAAGGATCATGTAACAGTTGTTGGCGTTGCTACAATTAAAAAAGGTAAGCTTCGTGGCTATGAGTCAGAAGGTATGCTCTGCTCAGGTGTTGAACTTGGTGTTTCAGAAGATATGTATCCGGGCGCAGGCTATAACGGACTTCTTGTTTTCCCAGAAGATACAGAAGTTGGTATTGATGTAAAGCCGCTCCTTGGTCTTGATGAGTGGATCTTTGATGTTTCAATCACTGCTAACAGACCTGACTGTCAGAGTATTTATGGTCTTGCAAGAGAAGTAGCAGCAGCGCTTGATAAGCCATTAAAAGAGATTGACTTAAGCTATACAGAAACTGATGTGGAGAACGAAGGTTTTAGCGTAACTGTTGAAGACCCGGATCTTTGCCCAAGATATATCGGTCACTATGTTTATGATGTAAAGCTTTCAGAGAGCCCTCTCTGGATGAAGAGAAGACTTGCTCTTGTAGGCAATAATTCAATCAACAATATCGTTGATATCACAAACTACATCATGAGAGAACTTGGTCAGCCAATGCATGCTTTTGACGGCAACTTCCTTGAAGGAAACAAGATTGTCGTAAGACGTGCAAAACAGGGCGAAAAGATTGTTACTCTTGATGAGAATGAGTTTGAACTTACTACAGATAACCTTGTAATCTGCGATGGCGTTAAACCTGTAGCTCTTGCAGGTATCATGGGAGGTCTTAATTCTGAGATTCGTGATACCACAACAACAGTTACTTTTGAAGCAGCTAAGTTTATGCGTGACAATATCCGTAAGAGCTCAAGAGCGCTTGGTCAGTCTTCTGATTCATCAGCTGCTTTTGCCAAGGGTGTTTACGAATATACTACAGTTATTGCAATGAAGAGAGCGCTTCATCTTATTGAACAGCTTGGCGCAGGTAAGGTTTCCAGGACTCATGTTGATGTAAATACCGGAAACAACCTTGAGAAGAAGGAAATGAAGGCTTCAATCGCAAAGGTTAATGGTGTTCTTGGAATTGAAGTTCCTGAAAATGAGATCAAGAGAATCCTTACAAATCTTAATTTTGAACCTGAAATAAATGGAGATGAGCTTACAATCAAGATTCCTGCATATCGTGAAGATATGGAAGATTATCCTGACATCGCAGAAGAGCTTATCCGTATGTATGGCTACGAACATGTTCAGCCTACATTCCTTACAAATGCAAACGTAACAATGGGCGGAAGAAATCTTAGACAGAAGACTGAGCTTAGACTTAAGAGAGCTCTTTGTGCCCAGGGAGCATATGAATGTATGCACTATTCATTCTTCTCACCAAGTGACCTTGATCTTTTAAGATTTGAACAGGATGCACCTGAGAGGAATGCTATCAGAATTCTTAACCCTATCAATGAAGACCTTTCTTTGATGAGAACAACACTTGCTGCTCAGATGATTCAGGCAATTGCAAGAAACCAGAAGAAGGGAACTCTTGAGGGAAGATTATTTGAACTGGGAAACAGATTTGTTCCAAAGTCACTCCCACTTACTGATTATCCTGATGAGAAGGCAACTATCTGCATCGGTATTTTTGGTGAGGGAGAAGATATCTTTACCTTAAAGGGACTTACAGAGACTGTTGCAGATGCGCTTCATTTAAACTTCAAATATGAACCTGCAGAAAAGACATTCCTTCACCCTTACAGAGCTGCAAAGATCACATGTGAAGGTGAAGAGGTTGGTTATCTTGGACAGATTACATATGAGATCCAGGATGACACTGATATGAGAATTCCTGCTTACATCGCTGAGATTGATCTTTCTGTTCTTGAGAAGTGGTATGGAAAGACTCCTGTATATGAGCCTCTTTCAAAGTTTGCAACTGTTAAACGTGACCTTGCTCTTATCATGGATAAGACAGTAACCTGCGGAGAAGTTGAAGAAGCTATTTACGGCTCATGCAAGTATGTGACAGATGTTAAGCTCTTTGACGTTTATGAGGGACTTCCTATTCCTCCAACAAAGAAGAGCATGGCATTTACTATCACATTCACCCCTAAGGATGAAGAACTTACATTTGAAGCAGTAAATGGATATGTAGATAAGATGCTTAGAAAGCTCCAATTTACAATGGGAATTGAGATTAGATCCTGATAGTGTTACAATTTTTGATGTAATATCCAAGATTGTATGTAAATAGGCTGTTTAAGTATTTAATTGAAAGGAGAGTTAATTTATGAATAGAAAAAATGTCTGGACTGTTTATAATCAGACACAGCTTAAAGAAGTTGATAAGTTTGCTGAAGATTATAAGAACTTTCTTGATAATGCCAAGACAGAGCGCGAGGCAATCGATACAATCGTTAACGAGATTGAGGCAGCCGGCTACAGAGAGCTTAACACTCTTATCGGCGGCAAGACAAAGCTTAAGAAGGGTGATAAGGTTTACAGTGTCTGGATGAACAAGTGCATTGTTATGTTCCAGATGGGTTCTGAACCACTTGAGCAGGGCCTTAATATCCTTGGAGCACACATCGATTCTCCAAGAATTGATGTTAAGCAGAATCCTCTTTATGAAGATAGCGGTTTTGCTTATCTTGATACACATTATTATGGTGGAATCAAAAAGTACCAGTTTGTTGCAATGCCTCTTGCTATCCACGGCGTTGTTGTAAAAAAAGATGGCACAACAGTTCAGCTTAACGTAGGTGAGGATGAGGATGATCCTGTATTCTTCATTTCAGATCTTCTTATTCATCTTGCAGCAGAACAGCTTGATAAAAAGGCTGCTAAGGTAATCGAGGGTGAAGCTCTTGATCTTATCATCGGTCACAGACCTTTCGTTGTAGAAAGCGACAAGGAGAAGCCTGAAAAGGAAGATAAGGCTGCAAGCAAGCTTACAGATGGTCAGAAGTATGCTCTTAAAGCTGAAAAAGAAGAAAAGGCTGAAAGCGGAAAGGTTTCAGGCGCAGTTCGCCGTGGAATCCTTGCAATCTTAAATGATCTTTACGGATTTGAAGAGGAAGACTTTATCTCAGCAGAACTTGAGATTGTTCCTGCTGGTAAGGCAAGAGATGCCGGCTTTGACAGATCAATGATCCTTGGTTATGGCCATGATGACAGAGTATGTGCTTACCCTTCAATGAGAGCGCTTCTTGAAGTTAAGAACCTTAAGAGAACAGGCTGCTGCATCCTTGTTGATAAGGAAGAAATCGGCAGTGTCGGAGCAACAGGTATGCAGAGCAGATTCTTTGAGAATGCTGTTGCAGAGCTTATGAACCTTACAAAAGAAGGTTATAACGACCTTGCACTTAGAAGATGTCTTGCAAATTCCTGCATGCTCTCTTCAGACGTAAGTGCCGGCTACGATCCTACATATGCATCAGCATTTGAAAAGAAGAATGCTGCATTCCTTGGTGAAGGTCTTGTATTTAACAAGTTTACAGGCGCAAGAGGAAAGTCAGGCTCCAACGATGCAAACGCAGAGTTCATCGCAGAGATCAGACGTGCATTTGAAAAAGATGGCATTATCTACCAGACAGCAGAGCTTGGTAAGGTAGATGTTGGTGGCGGCGGAACAATCGCTTACATCCTTGCACTTTATGGCATGAATGTTATCGATTCCGGCGTAGCAGTTCTCAACATGCACGCTCCATGGGAAGCAATCTCCAAGGCTGACCTCTACGAGGCTAAGAGAGGATACGTTTCATTCCTTGAGAATATTGATTTTAGAAATGAATAATTGAGTATGAACCAAAAGGCTGTTGCATTATTGTTAATGTAGCAGCCTTTCCTTTACGACTTTTTACGCATTTATACGTATTTATACGCCTCGCAGCTAAGCTATCCATCCTGAAATGTTTGTTTTCGTCTGCGCGGTGATTTACTAAAGCTCTAAATCTAAGGAAGGTCTCCTCTCAGCGCTGTTCGAAACAGTCGACCTTCCTTAGATTTCTCGTTTTGTAAATCATCCTGCTCGTCCGAGAACTGCACATTTCTGAATGGATAGCTTCGCTGCGAGGCTGTGTATGAATGCTTATTTGCTGTTTATTTGCATGTGTTTACTCCTGAATCATTTTTTTACGAAATGCGCAGCGTAGTGCAATTTACTGTTTGAACAGTAACAATACTTCAAACAATGTAATTGTTTCTTGAAAGCCTTGTTGGTTCAAACTATAATTTTAGTTAGTTATTAGTGAAGAAGAGGGCTCATTATGCATAGAAAGCTTCCGATTGGAATACAGGCATTTGAAAAATTAAGAGAAGAGAGATTTGTCTATGTCGATAAGACAGAGTATGTATATACCATTGCTCATAGTAATGTTCCATATTTTCTTAGCAGACCAAGGAGATTTGGGAAAAGCTTACTGCTTTCAACTATGCAGGCATATTGGGAAGGAAAGAAGAATCTTTTTACCGGGTTAAGAATAGAAGAATTGGAAAAAGACAACGCGGATGCCTGGAAAACGTATCCTGTTTTCTACTTTGATTTTAATGGGCAGAATTATTTGGAAGAGAATGCGCTTGAGAAGACTCTGGATATTCATTTAAAACGTTGGGAAGAACAATACGACATCAGCGGAAAAGAGAAAGGCTTAGGTGAAAGATTTCAAGATTTATTATTAAAAGCACATGAGAAAACCGGGCTTCGCTGTGTTGTTCTGGTTGATGAGTATGATAAGCCACTGTTGGATGTTGTTGAAAATGAGGATATTCAGGAACACAATAAAGCTGTCTGTAAAGGCTTTTTCAGCACATTAAAAAGTTTTGACAATCACATTCAATCAGTATTTATCACTGGAGTTACGAAGTTTCATAAAGTAAGTATATTTAGTGACCTGAATCAGCTAAATGACATATCTTTGAATAAGCAGTTTGCCGGGATATGCGGACTAACTGATGATGAACTTGAAAACTTCTTTAAGTCCGAAATACAGGATTTAGCCGATAGTCAGGAACTGTCTTATGATGAGTGCAAGGAACAATTAAGGATTAAGTATGATGGTTACCATTTTTGCACTAATGGAGTAGCTGTCTATAATCCATTTAGTATACTGAAAGCTTTTGATGAAATGGATTTTGGTTCCTATTGGTTCGAAACAGGAACACCTACATTTTTGATAAAAAGACTGAAAAAGAGTGGCTTTGATGCCAGGAGGTTTACTGACAGAACAATTTATGCCAGTGAAAGCGCATTGAAAGATTATACAGAAGATAATCTTGACCAGATTCCGCTTCTGTATCAGACAGGATATTTATCAATTGCTGATTATGATAAAAAGGTTCGCGAATACACACTTGCTTTTCCAAATGAGGAAGTTAAGTATGGATTTTTAGAAAGCCTTATGCCAGAGTATGTTGGAAACTATGGTTCAAGTTCTGGACTTGATATCTTTACTTTCAGAAGATGCATTGAAGATGGTAATCTCGATAGAATCAGAGATATTTTGACAGGACTATTTGCGAATATTACATATACAGTTCAGGATGATCCTTTTGAGCATTATTTTCAGACGGTGATATATCTTGTTTTTACTTTACTTGGAAAGTTTACTGTTTGTGAAATGCATACTTTTACAGGAAGAATTGACTGTGTTGTACAGGCAAGCAAGTTTATTTATCTATTTGAGTTTAAACGTGATGATACTGCTGATAGTGCGCTTGTGCAGATAGAAGATAAAGAATATGATTTACCGTTCAAGGCTGATTCAAGGAAATTATATAAGATAGGCGTTTCTTTTGATTCTGGTAAAAGAAATATTTCTGAATGGAAAATTTTGGAGTGAAATAAGGAAAATATGTGCTTTACAAGAGTGGAAAGCAAGAATAAGGCTGCTTTTTCAAAAAATACTCTTTGTTAAATTAATATTTCAAATCATTGATTTTAAAGTGAAATAACACTTGCAAATTGATAAAAAATATTCGAATTAGTGTATTGTTGCGTAATGAAGGCAGTGATAAACTACACTTGCGCGCAGATAAAGTAGATAATTAGATTTACTTATGAATGAGAGGAAAAGCATAGTGAATAAGAAGATTTATAAAATTGTTTCATTACTTTTGTGTGTGGTTTTAGCATTTTGTGTAGCTCCTTCTGTAAAATCAGAGGCTGCAAATAAAAAGACATTAGAAAAGAAAACAGTATATTTAGCATCGAAAAATGGAAGTGTTAGTACAAGTGTAAGGGTAGACGGATTAACAAAAATCAGTAAGTTAAAAAGCTCAAATAAGAATGTACGTATCTATGGATATTCAACTTATAGTAATTCATCACAGTACTATTATGCTGATATTAATGGAAACTTTGTTCCATCAACTTATTCTGGCGGAAACAATAATAAGTATATAGATATCAATGCAACTTCTTTAAAACCAGGTTATGCTGAGATTTCTTTTACTTCAGGAAAGACCAACTATGTAGCACCAGTTACATTTTTAGGATATCAAAATCCTTTAGCAAGTTTAAAAATAACAAACGTTAGTGGCGGAAAGAATATGGCTAGTAAATTCGCTAACAGTAGTTATGTTTCTAATAGGTTTAAAGTAACAAAAGGTGGAGTAATCAAAGTTAATGCAACTGCTGCTAACGGATGGGAGATTACTTATATTAGCTTAAATAATAGGACTAATAATTCGAACGATAATTATTCAATATATCGCAACTATGCTAACGCTGTAACAAAAGCATCAGTTGCTCATCCTGAATATAATAATAAGAAAGATGGCTATGTTGGCATTACTTTAAGAAATAAGAAAAATGGCGGTACAATGCATATTGGCATGAACTTAGCTGGTACAGCATCTACTATAAAATAAATAGTATTATCCAAAAGGTCTGCTTCACATGTTGGGGCGGATCTTTTGTTATATATGGTGAGTATAGATTTTTTCCCTTGAAAGACCTCTGCATGGAATCTATAATCATAAATAGTTGTTAAAAACTGTAGCCTGTATAGACGTAAGCTACAGTTTTTTTATGGAACATATTGCATGAATTAGGCAGCGCTAGGTGCGAGAATGTTGCGAGGGATATTCTTTATGTGAATAAAAGAAATGGGATGGTACATTGATGAATATTTTACTTGAATTATTTTTGACGTTTGCGAAGATAGGCGCATTCACCTTTGGAGGCGGTTATGCGATGATTTCGCTTATTGAGAATACCTGTGTTGAAAAGAAAAAGTGGATCACCCACGAAGAACTTATGAATGTTACTGTGGTTGCTGAGTCTACACCGGGGCCAATAGCGATAAACTGTGCAACTTTCGTTGGCTATAAAAAGAAAGGGCTCCCTGGTGCAATTGCAGCAACCATAGGAGTGGTGCTTCCTTCTTTTTTGATAATATATCTGATTGCAATGTTTCTTAGTAATTTCCTGGAGATTTCATGGGTTTCATATGCATTTAAGGGTGTAAAGATAGCAGTAGGGATTCTTATTCTTGATGCGGGAATCAAGATGACTAAGAAGATAAAGAAAAAGCCTCTTACTATAGTTATCATGATTTGTGCCTTTGTGCTCATGCTGCTTGTGAACTTTGGAGTTACAAATGTATCCTCAATCACGATGATGCTTGTGGCTGCGCTTTTAAGTGTTTTATTCCATTTTATTGGTACTAAGACAGGGAAGGAGAAAGAAAATAAATGATATATCTTAATCTTTTTCTTGGATTTTTGAAAGTTGGACTTTTTTCTTTTGGCGGAGCGTATGGAGCAATACCACTTATAAGGGATGTGGTCAGGTATTACAGATGGATGGACGATGAGATGCTTACCTACATGATAGCGGTGAGTGAGAGCACGCCTGGGCCGATAATGGTTAATCTTGCAACTTTTGTTGGAAGTACAAAGGCGGGAATTCTTGGTGCATTGATTGCGACTGTTACTGTTGTAACTCCGGCATTTATCATCGTTATTCTGGTTATGGCAATCCTTAGTAAAGTGCTTGATAATCCGTATGTGCAGGCTGCTTTAAGGGGGCTTAAGCCTTGTATTATTGGTATAATTGTCGCGACAGGGGCGCACATGATATTGCAGAATTGTATAGGCGATATTCTGAATGCATCTGTTGATATGATAGCAATCATGATGACAGTTGTTCTTGCGTTTATTTATTATGCATCCAGAAAAGTTCTTAAAAGTGGATTATCACCTATTGGATTAATTGTAATTGCGGCAGTTGCCGGTATATACATTAATTCTTGAAAAGTGTTCTGTACTCGTAAAGTTTTTTTACCAAAAGATCCTGATTTGAGGTGAAAAATGATATTACTTCATTGGCAGTACGTATAGCCAGGTCATATTCTTCCTTTGTGATGATGCCTTCTGATAGCGCAGATTCCAGTTCATCATTGTCAATGGTATTAAGCGTGCCATCTCCCAGTTTTACTACGTCCAAAAACAAATCATAAAATGAAGCATCCCCATTTTCAGCAACTTCATTTTTGAGAGAAATATCTATGTACTGCTGGAATAATTCATTGTCATGAAACATAGCAGTTAATGCGTAATTACCGTTCTTGGGAACGAGTTCAAGCCATTCGTAGCCGTTGTCTGCGATGCAGATTTTGCCTTCGAGAGTATCAACAAGATCAGGGGCTTTGAGCCCTGTAAAAGTGATAAGTCCAATTACGCCATCAAAAAAGTCATCTTTGTGATAAATGCATGAAAAGTCACGGTCACTATCTGAGTACCATTCGCGTCTGTCTAAATGTTTCTTTTTGATTTCCAACATAGGTTTGCTCCTTTATACATGATTTCCAAGTTCAATATTTTAGCGGAATTAGCTATGTATGTGAAGTGGTAGGGCATGAATAAGTACATTCTTTTTCCTTATTCTTGAAAAGAGTAATATGAAAAATTTATAATTATATGATGAGGGGCAAATGTTAATAATGTGTTCCTGGGGTGAGCTGATAACGAGGAAACAGTAATCATATGAGTTCAAGCATGATAAACATTATGAATTTGTGGCATGCAAAACATGAGAAAGTAGCGTTTTAGCGAGTAGAAAAATTCCGAGGAAAAAAGTATGGTAGATATTTTTGGAACGTTGGGACCTTCATGTGAAGATCTTCAAATACTAAGCGATATGTTTAGGGCAGGAATGACCGGAATCAGGATTAATTTATCCCATGTGATGCTAAAGGATTGCATAGAAAGTATCTCAAGGATTAAGAAGGCAGCAGAAAAAAATAATATAGCTCCTATAATCCTCATAGATATGCAGGGACCGGAGCTGCGTATAGGAAAGTTTGAAAACTCCTATAATCTTAAAAATGGTAATACAGTTTACTTTGGCGAAGGTGGAATTCCGCTGGATAAAGAGATAGTTGCTCAGATAAATGTAGGGGATGAAATCCTTATTGATGACGGAAAAATTTTGGCTAGGGTATCTCAGACTGATGGTAAAAAGATATTAATGCAAATAGAGCGGGGTGGCGTTCTGACACAGAGAAAGAGCATCAAGATAGTGGGTAGGGATATAACAATGCCTGCACTTACTGATGATGATAAAGAAAATATCGGTCTTGCCAAAGAAGTTGGGATTACAGGAATCATGCAGCCTTTTGCAAGAAGCAGGGATGACCTTGAGCAGGTAAGAAAAGCTCTTTCTGAGAATGAATGTGAGAATATCAGAATCTATGCAAAGATTGAAAATAAAGCAGGAATAGATAATCTTGAGTCATTTATAGATTTGTGTGATGAGGTGATAATAGCAAGAGGAGATCTTGGCAACTGCATGCCGCTATGGGAACTTCCGCATATTCAGAAAACTATATCCAGAATATGCAATGAGCATAACAAGCCATTTATGGTAGTAACACAGATGCTTTCTTCCATGGAAAAAAGCGCTATTCCCACAAGGGCAGAAGTAAGTGACATTTACAATGCGGTTCTTGACGGAGCATCATCTGTTATGGTCACAGGTGAGACTGCTATCGGCGCGTATCCGGGTGATGTAATTAAATACTTATTTAATACAGCAAGGGAAGCGGGTAAACATCCGGAAGATGCGAGGTTTTGAGATAAATTAAGATGCACATTTCATTTACGAAGCAGGATTGGAATGTGTGAAAATAGTAGCTCGGGCGAGCTGATAGCGAGTGAACAGTAAAACAGTTCTTTTTATAAAGAAAGTGAAATGTAGTTGAATCCTGATTTAAGTTCTGTATAATAGTACTGATGAAAAAGGAAGGGGAGATGGAGGAAATCCATCACAAAGGTGTACTATGAAAAAGAAATTATCACTACTACTGGCAATTATGCTCTGCATCACTATGCTTTTACCATTTAGTGCTGTTACTGCAAATGCGGCGCAGAAAGCTACAATCAAGCTCAACAAGAGCGCATTATCGATTTCACTTGCTAAGACTTATACTTTAAAAGCTACAGTAACAGGCAAGAGTCAGACAGTCACATGGACTACAAGCAACAAGAATGTAGTTAAGGTTACAAAGAAAGGCGTTGTTAAGCCTGTAAATGTAGGACGTGCAGTTATCACAGCTACTGCAAATGGTAAAAAAGCTACATGTGTTGTTACTGTATACAGCGCAGATGTACGTCTCAACGATTTCAGGGGTGAGAGCAGTATCAATAAAATAACAATGGGAACACCATATATTGATAACTACTCATATCTTGCAGCTGGCAGTTATACAGCATACTTTGATTATTATCAGCATCAGGCCGGACAGTATAATGTGGCAAAAGCTGAAGTAATCAAGACTTTGAGAGGCATTACACTGGGAGCAACCAAGAAAGATGTAATTGTTGCATATGGTAATGGCACAGAAGAAAAGTTTGATAAGACTACAGATAAGATTTATATGATTCAGAGTCAGTCTTTTGGAAAAGAGTATTTTAACGGTACTAAGACACTTAAGAATGCAAAGTCTGTTCTCGTTTATACATATGGCAACAATACAAGCTATGCAATGAGATTTTACTTTGATAAGAACGATAAGCTGATATCAATAGTTTATACAAAGAACTACAGCTCATTTAACGGCTACGGCAATTGGAATCATTATTGATATGATAATCAAGGCTCGTTTCATCTATTAGGTGAAGCGGGCTTTTTTCTTTATGAAAAAATAATATTGCCTAAGTTATGATTTATGGTATAAATAAATGATGAGTTTTGGTCAAATTTAATTGTGCTTATGGTAGGTGAAAAAATGGCAGATATCAAGAAACGTGAAACAGCGATGCTCAATATGACAGAGGGAAGACCTGTTTCTTTGATAATACAGTTTTCTATTCCGATGCTGATAGGAAATCTGTTCCAGCAGCTTTATAATCTTGTGGATTCTGTTATTGTAGGTCAGTTTGTGGGAGCGGATGCGCTTGCTGCAATTGGAGCTACGGGATCAGTTACTTTCTTGTTTTTTGCTTTGTGTAATGGAATTGGAAGTGGCGGTGGAATCATAACGTCGCAGTTTTTTGGAAAAGGAAATGTTTCTGAGATAAAGAGCTGTATAGTTAATACCGGATACATAATGATGGTATTTCCTGTTATAGTCGGATTTATTGCATTTTTACTATCTGCACCGGTTCTTGGTATGTTGAGCACACCGTCGGAGATCATGGCAGATGCCGTTGCCTATATGAGAATCATGTGCGTAGGAATTGTTTTTGTATCTCTTTATAACTATGCATCATCAATGCTTAGAGCCCTTGGGGATTCAAAGACGCCGCTGTATTTCCTTATCTTTTCATGTATTCTCAATACTGTTTTAGACATAATATTTGTATGCGTGCTTCACATGAGCGTTGCAGGCGCGGGAATTGCTACAGTTATAGCACAGCTTGTTTCCGGTATCAGTTGTCTTTTTTATGCAATTAAGAAAAATGAATATTTCCATATGCAAAAAGAGGACCTTAAGTTTGATACAAATATTTCAGTTAAGATTTTAAAACTGGGTGTTCCGCTTTCACTTCAGTTTTCGCTGATCGCAATCTCGTGCATGGCGTTACAGAGAGTTGTTAACTCGTTTGGAAAAGTGGCAGTTGCAGCATTTACCGCAACCAGCAGGATAGAGCAGATCATACACCAGCCATACCAGACGCTGGGAGCTGCACTTTCAACATTTACAGGTCAGAACTATGGCGCAAGAAAGAATGACAGAATCATTACAGGCTATAGAAAGAGCCTTTTACTCATGGCAATATTCTCAGCGCTGATGCTTCCAATCATGCAGCTATTTGGAGAAGGAATAATAAGGATTTTCGTTGAGGATGAGGATGTTATCCAGATGGGTGCCATGGCACTTAGAATTACGAGCTTTTTCTATGTGATGCTTGGAGTTATCTATGTTGTAAGAGGCGTGCTTAACGGACTTGGAGATTCGTTCTTTGCACTATTAAATGGTATTGTTGAAGTAATCGGCAGATTTATTGTGCCGATACTATTGACTAAGATTCCGGCGATAGGACTGTGGGGAATCTGGTGGTCAGTAGGCATTGTATGGGCTATAAGCGGCGTGACCGCATGGATGAGATATGTAAGTTTCAAGAAAAAGACACTATTATGATCTTCGAATAGTACATAGGGTTGTGGTAGCACGTTATGCGAAACAAGACGTGACATCATTGATATATTTGAGTATAAAAAAGCAAACATTAAGTAGATATGTGTTTGCTTTTTTTTATACACTTTTTTAGTGTGGTGAACTTAAGGTACTGCTACAGAATAGATGTATTAATTGACAGTTCCATAAATCGGAGAGAGGTAAAATATTATGAATAGTTTTGTTGTCTGCGATGGGAAAAGCAGCACGGATTTTTTTGTTGAAGATAGCGCATTTGAAGGCGTTAAGGAAATCGCCAAAACAGTTGCGGAGGACATAAAGCTTGTCACAGATGTTCTTCCGGGACAGGTTTCTGACCTTGGAAAAATTAGTCCTGAAACTGTAGTAATTGCAGCTACACTTGGCAGAAGCCCGCTTATTGATGCATTAAGCGATAATGGAATAATTGATGTTTCAGACATTTCAGGGAAAAGAGAAGTCTTTTTGATGCAGATTCTTGATTTGGAACAATTGAAGAACAATGCAGATACTAAAGATTCTGCCCAAAATACATACAGTGTTTCTTTTGGAAGCGCAAAGAAAGCACTAATTATCCTTGGAAGTGATAAGCGCGGTACAATCTACGGCTTATTCAAGTTATCTGAACTTTGCGGAGTTTCACCGCTTGTTTATTTCGGAGATGCTTATCCAGTAAAGAAAAATACTCTTGAGATAACACTTGGAAATGCATCAGATAGATTTGTATCAAAAGAGCCTTCAGTATATTACAGAGGATTTTTCATAAATGATGAATGGCCTGCATTTGGTAACTGGGCTACAGAGCAGTTTGGCGGAGTTAATGCAAAGTGCTATAAAAAAGTATTTGAACTTCTTCTTAGATTAAAGGGAAACTATTTCTGGCCGGCCATGTGGAATTCTTCTTTTTCTGAAGAGGGTCCCGGAATTGAAAATGCCAGACTTGCAGATATGTACGGCGTTGTCATGGGAACTTCTCATCATGAGCCTTTGTGCAGAGCAGGAAATGAGTGGCAGAATCAGTTCAAGAAATATGGCGATGATAATTCCTGGAGCTTTATAACAAACGATAAAGCAATCACAAAGTTCTGGGAAGACGGAGTCATTAGAAATAAAGAGTTTGAAAATGTTTATACGATCGGTATGAGAGGCGAAGCAGATAGTAAGCTCCTTCCTGAAGATGCTACCATGAAAGACAATATAGAAGTGGTCAAAAAAGCTATTTTGGCCCAGGATGAAATTCTGAAAAAATACATTTCAGATGATCTTACTAAAGTGCCGAGAATGCTTGCAATCTACAAAGAGGTTGAGGACTATTACTATGGTGATGAAACCTGCGAAGGACTTAAGGACTGGGATGAGTTAAAAGATACTATTTTTCTTTTAAGTGATGACAATCATGGGAATCTTCGAAATCTCCCTACAGAGGCAGAGAGAAAGCATCCCGGCGGCTTTGGAATGTACTATCATTTCGACTACCATGGCGCTCCTATCAGTTATGAGTGGACTAACTGTAACCGTCTTACCAAGACATGGGAGCAGATGAGCCAGGCTTATGAAGCAGGCGTGACTAAGATGTGGATTGTCAACGTTGGTGACCTCAAGGAGATGGAATATCCACTTAGTTTCTTCATGGAACTGGCATATGATTTCGAGAACTGGGGCGGCAAGAATGGTCTTAACAGAGTAAAAAAATTTGCATATAAGTGGATAGATACTCAGTTTGCGGATAAGGTTTCTGCCCAGCAGAAGGATATGATATTTAAAGTGCTTCAGGGGTACACAAAGTGGAATGCGATAAGAACTCCTGAAACCATGAATGATACAATTTATAACCCTGTTCATTTCAGAGAAGGTGAAAGAGTTTTAGCAGAAGTAAGGGATGTTCTTGATACTGCAGAGAAGCTAAAAAAAGAACTTTCGGGAGACGCTCTTTTGACATATCAGAGCGTTATCTACTATGCTGCAGCAGCCTCCCTAAATATGGTGATTGCATGGATACTGACCGGATTTAACCATATGCTTGCTGCAAAAGGCGCAGTTTTTGGAGGCTATCTCACTGATGAGATTGAGGCTAGAATCGAGTATGATCAGAGGCTGATAGATGAATTTAACAAGATTGCTGATGGCAAGTGGAATCATTGCCTTAGCTCAGCCCACACAGGCTTTAGAAGCTGGGATGACCGCGAATGGTTCTATCCTGTAACCTGCAAAGTGACTCCTACTACAGCGGCCAAGGCGTTGGTGTCCTTCAGAGGAAGCGATAGATATCACCTCGGTGCATATTGGCAGGATATGGCTCCAATTGTCAATTGCGATTTTATGAAAAAAGATACTGACCTTGTTTTACTTGATATTGATGCAAGGGGAAAAGTTCCATTTGATTATGAAGTGACTTTTGAAGACGATTTGTTATCCTGTGAAAATGCAAAAGGCAGAGTGGAACTTATGAATGAGCTCCCATGCGCTTTTACAGGCGGACTTTGCGGAAAGGACTATTTTGGCAAAGATAGCTTAAGTCACTATGGAAGAAGAACTGTTGCAATAGCGCTTAATGAAAAGAGCAGCAAGAAGTCCGGAGAATTTGAAGTAAGAGGCAGAGTAAATATTTCTTTTGACAATGGACAGAAAACTTATGTTGACCTGGTAGTTAAGGGAATTGCAGGAGTTTCTGAGACTGGTGATGACAGCGCAGAAATATGCAAAGATGTACCATTTGTTTGCTTTAAAGCGGACAAATTTGTAGAGAATAAAAAAGAAGGTGGCAATGGATTTGAAGTTGTAGATTTCCTTGGCAGAGAGGGCAGCGCTATTAAGGCATTTCCTTCAATGGCAAGCTATGAAGACAGTAAAGAGGCTCCATCAGTTACTTACAAGGTAAACGTCTCAGAAGATGGAGAATATGATGTGATTTTCTACCTTCTTACAAGAAATCCATCCTACAAGGGTGGAAGAATGAAGTTTTCTGCATCAGTAAATGATAAGGACGCACAGACTATCTACTCAGTATCAGATCACTATTACACAGAGTGGCAGGATACAGACTGGGCTCAGGGTGTGCTTACAGGTGCTCGTCAGGTGGAGGCTTCCTTTGAGTTGAATAAAGGAGAAAATGAACTTCATATCTTTGCAGGTGACCCGGGAGTGATCCTTGAGAAGATAGTAGTCAAGAAAAAGAACTATACACTTCCTGTAAGCTATCTTGGTCCGGAAGAATAAAAATAAGTTTAAAAATGTCGAAAGTCGTGGTAGTATATTGTAGCATTTGTTAACATTTGATTTTTTAGAAAGAAGTAAGAAATGAACGAAATACAGGAAATTGGGCTTTCGACAGCCGATTATTATTTTGACCTTCCTAAGGAACTTATAGCACAGGATCCTATGGAAAAAAGAGATGAATGCAGGCTTCTTGTTATGGACAAGGAGAGTGGCAAAGTTGAACACCATGTTTTTAATGAGATCATAAACTACCTTGAACCCGGGGATTGTCTTGTGCTTAATAATACCAAGGTTATTCCCGCAAGGCTTCTTGGCGTCAAGGAAGAAACTGGCGCCGCTGTTGAGATTCTTTTGCTTAAGAGAAAAGAAGCAGACGTATGGGAGACACTTGTTAAGCCGGGAAAAAAGCTACGTCCTGGCGCAAGAGTTTCTTTTGGCGATGGGATACTAAAGGCCGAGATCATGGACATAGTAGATGAGGGAAACAGACTTGTAAAGTTCTACTATGACGGAATCTGGGAAGAAGTTTTGGATAAGCTCGGTGAGATGCCGCTTCCTCCATACATTACGCACAAACTTCAGGATAAAAATATGTATCAGACAGTTTATGCTAAATATGAAGGCTCCGCAGCTGCTCCTACAGCAGGACTTCATTTCACAGATGACCTCCTTGAGAAGATTAAGGAAAAAGGTGTGGATATGGCCTTTGTCACACTCCACGTAGGACTTGGTACTTTCAGACCTGTAAAGGTAACCAATGTCAAGGAACACCATATGCACACTGAGTGGTATCAGGTAACTGCAGAGGCAGCAGAGAAGATAAACAAGGCTAAGGCAGAAGGCCACAGAGTCATCTGTGTAGGAACAACCAGCTGCCGCACAATTGAGAGCGCAGCGTCAGAAGATGGCAAGCTTTCAGCATGCAGCGGTGATACCTCTATCTTCATATATCCCGGTTACAAATTTAAACTCATGGACGGTCTTATCACAAACTTCCACCTTCCTGAGTCAACACTTGTAATGCTCGTGTCAGCATTTGCAGGAAGAGAACACGTCCTCAACGCCTACGAAGAAGCAATCAGAGAAAAGTACAGATTCTTCTCATTCGGAGATGCGTGCTTCTTTAAATAAAATGAATTCCGCTGTTTTTCATTACGCCCCGCCACAAGGTATCCATTAGGAAATGTTTGTTTACGTCTGCGGTGTGATTTTCTAAGATTCATAAATGAAGCGAGCTCTCCTCTCAGCGCTGTTCGTAACAGTCGAGCTCGCTTCATTTTTTCATCTTGAAAATCAACATCCTCGTCCGAGAACTGCACATTCCCAAACGGACACCTTGTGGCGGGGCTGTTTATGAAAAGGGCAGTAGAGTTTTAGTAAAACACCGCGCAGACGAACACAAACATTTCTGAATTCCGGTGAATGTGCGGATTGGCAACTGCTTCATGCTTATAACCAACTGTTATCACTTCCTATAATGTTTGTTTAATTCCCAAAAGGGTATCACGGTGATAATATAAGTTCATCAGATAAAACACGGGAGGGATTACAGATGGCAGACATCAAAGAAAGCGCATTAGAATTGATTGGTGGGACACCACTTCTTAAACTGAATGGATACAGCAAAAAGGCAGGAGTTACAAATGCAACATTACTTGCAAAACTTGAATATTTAAATCCTGCAGGTTCAGTAAAGGACAGAGTTGCTCTTAGCATGATCGAGGATGCAGAAAAGAGCGGAAAATTAAAACCTGGAGCAACAATCATTGAGCCAACAAGTGGTAATACAGGAATTGGACTTGCAGCAGTTGCAGCAGCTAAGGGCTACAGAGCAATCCTTACACTTCCTGATACAATGAGTGTTGAGAGAAGAAATCTTCTAAAAGCATATGGCGCAGAGATTGTTCTTACAGAAGGCGCCAAGGGCATGAAGGGAGCCATTGCAAAGGCTGAGGAACTTGAAAAAGAAATCGAAGGTTCTATCATCCTTGGACAGTTTGTAAACCCAGCAAACCCTGCAATTCACAAAGCTACAACAGGCCCTGAAATCTGGAAGCAGACAGACGGAAAAGTTGATATATTCGTAGCAGGTGTTGGCACAGGCGGAACTGTTACAGGTGTAGGTGAGTATCTAAAAGAGCAGAATCCAAATGTTAAGGTTGTTGCTGTTGAGCCTGCAACAAGCCCTGTTCTTTCAAAAGGCGAAGCAGGTCCTCATAAGATTCAGGGTATCGGAGCAGGATTTGTACCTGAAACTCTTAACACCAAGATATACGACGAAGTAATCGCAATAGCTAATGAAGATGCTTTTGAAGAAGGAAAGAGATTCGCGGTTTCAGAGGGAATACTTGTAGGAATTTCATCCGGCGCAGCGCTTAAGGCTGCAGCTATTTTAGCAGAGAGAGAAGAGAATAAGGGTAAGAACATCGTAGTTCTTTTACCTGATTCCGGAGACAGATATCTGTCAACACCACTATTTGCAGGTTGATTATAAATTTTGCCATAATATGCCATAAAAATTTGCCGACTAATAACCATAATTAAATGCCATGTTTTAAATTCCTTTACTCATTTGTAAAAGAAAATTTGCCATTAAAAGCCCCAAAGCTCATTTGCCTGGGGCTTTTTTGCTGGGTTTTGTGCGTTTTTGATAAAATATACGCTTTCATACTTTAGAGCAATGTAGTAATATATCATGTGTAAAAACTATTTGTTGGGAGATTTTTATTCATGACTATATTACAGCTTAAGTATGTTATTGCAATCGATGAAGAATGCTCTATGCGTAAGGCGGCGGACAGACTATATGTTTCACAGCCGGGACTTTCAAGCGCAGTGAGAGATTTGGAGAATGAGATAGGAATACAGATTTTTGAAAGAGTCCACAACGGAGTTGTCACAACTAGCGCTGGAGCATCTTTTATCGCTTATGCAAGGCACGCAGTTGAACAGTTCGAGAAAGTGGAAGATAAGTATCTTAATTCCAGGTCGGAGAAACTTACTTTTTCCGTGTCCATGCAGCATTACACCATTGCAGTTAATGCATTTATTGATACGGTAAGAGAATATGATAGCGACGAATATCAGTTTTCAATCTGCGAGACTCAGACAAGCGAAGTAATTGACGATGTTAAAAACATGAAGAGTGAGGTCGGAGTTATAGCTCTTAGTGAGTTTAACAAGAATACCTTTAAAAAGATATTTAAAGACGCTTCGCTTGAGTTTCATGAGCTTTTTGCCCGTGATACCTATGTCTATTTAAGAAAAGACCATCCTCTTGCAGACAGGCAGGAACTTTCTCTTGAAGACCTTCAGGATTATCCTTGTATGGTATTTGATCAGGGAGATAATACTTCTTTTTATTATAGAGAAGAGGCGCTTGCTACTTACGATTACAAAAAAGTGATAAGCACGAATGAGCGAGCTACATCCATTGAACTTATGCTTGGTCTTGATGGATATGCTGTTGGCGCAGCTATGCTGGGGAACAGCCTTAATTCATCACAGATTCACGCTGTTAAGCTCAAGGAAGAGGAGCCTCTTACATTTGGTTATATTGTGCGTAAGAATGCAGCATTAAGTGATATGGCAAAGACCTATATTGAAAAGCTGAAACTTCAGGGGAAAAATTGATTGTTGTAGGTCGCTTTTTTTATGTAAAAGTGAATTTATCAATGTTTTTGCGTTATTTTATCCTTTTAAAATAGAACATTAATAATTGTTTTATTTTTGTTTTGTATAATCTTCTCGTGGTATACACATTTTTTTACCTGATTATAGGAGGTAATTATGGATGCAAATGCTGGAGAAGTAAAAGGAAAATCAAAAGTAGGACCAACTAAAGCGATAAGTGCCAAGATTCTGATTCTTTTTGTGGCACTGCTTATGATAAGCATCATAATTGCTGAGGTACTTGTTTTTGCGCTTGGATTTTCAATGGTCAAGGATCTTATCGATACTTCCCTTAGTAATGAAGTAATTGCTGATTCGGGAAGCGTAAACAGAGATCTTCTTTCAACGTTCTATTATTTAAATGGTGTTGCTGATGCTCTGGAACAGAACAACTATGCTGATAATGACTCCATTATGGAATATATGAAAGGGACAGTTGGAAGATATGACCTGATTCCTACAGGCGCGTATCTTGGTCTTAATGATGGAACATTTATATATCCGGCTCAGCCCGATTTCACAATAGAAAATGTAACGCAAAATGTCTGGTATGTTGAGGCTATGGGTTATACAAACAGCTGGTTCTATTATTACGATCAGCCATATTTTGATGATGTTACAGGAGATCTTTGTGCAACCGTTATCAGACATGTACATCTACAGGATGGCAGAGAAGGATGCTTTGCAGCAGACCTTATGCTTGCAAATGCTCAGGAAAAATTAAATGGTGTGCAGCTTTACAAGTCTGGCGGAGCAATGATGGTTACTGCTGCCGGACAGATTCTTACTTACAGAGAGGATTCCAGTGTTGCAGGACATAACCTTTCAGAATATGCGGATAGTGATCCATTCCTTGCTGCTATTTCCGGATTCCTGGCAGATGAACTTAATAAAGAAGAAAGCGTTGTAACTGATGTAAGAGTTGGCAAGATGAAGTATTACATGATCTCTGCAAAAGTTAGCGGAACTGATTGGAGAGTAATCATCTATGCTAAGCAGGGAGAAGTTCTTGCAGCGCTTCAGAAGATAGTTATTATCCTTATGATTGTAACTGTTGTTTCGGCTGTTGTTGTTATTCTTATTATGACGCAGGTTCTTTATACAATGATCAAAAAACCTGTTACGTCGCTTACTGATAACATTGAAAAGATATCCGGTGGTGACTTCACCGTTGAGATTGAGTCAAAGGGTAATGATGAGATAGCATTCATGAACAAAGCTATGGGCGAGTTTGTGAGTGGCATGAAATCATCACTTACTGAGATTAAGGATGTATCCGGAAGGCTTCTTGATGACGCAAGAAATTCCAAGAATACAGCTGAAGATCTTGAAGGTGCAGCTAATAACCAGTCCGCAAGCATGAGCCAGATACGTGAAAATATTGAACACATGGCAGATGCGGTTAATGAAGTTGCTGAAAATGCGACAGTTCTTGCAACTACTGTTGCAAATGTAACTGAGCAGGAACAGCAGGTTGAGAATACAATGAATGAGCTTGTTAATAAGGCAGATAGCGGTCAGCAGGATATGGCTTCTGTAGCAAGCGGAATGAATGATATAGTAGAGTCAATGAAAGATATGGCAGATGCGGTTAGCAGCGTTGATGAAGCCGCAGATAAGATCACACAGATCATCGATCTTATCAATTCTATTTCTTCTCAGACCAACCTCCTTTCCCTTAATGCATCCATTGAGGCTGCAAGAGCAGGTGAAGCCGGAAAAGGCTTTGCGGTTGTTGCTTCGGAAATCGGAGCCCTTGCTCAGAATTCAGCAAATGCAACAAATCAGATTGCTGAGATCATCAAGGAAATGTCTGCGAGAGTACAGCAGCTTTCAGAAAAATCAGAATCAAATACTGCTCTTATCAATAACAGCGCAGAGTCAGTAAATACAGCAGCTGCTACATTCAAGGAAATCACAATTCAGCTTTCAGAAGCTAATGAGACATTGTCTGTAATGGCAGAGCAGATCCAGAAGGTTAATGACGTTGCTACAAATATGGCATCAGTTTCAGAACAGCAGTCAGCATCAACTCAGGAAATTGCTGAGAATGTTGAGCGCGTTACAGAAGCTGCCAAAGGCGTTGCTTCCTCCTCAGAACTTGTTGCAAATGCTGCTTCCTCAGTATCTGACGCGGTTGATACAATTAACGATAACCTTCAGAGGTTCATAATCCAGTAAGTTAGCATAGCTATGCACTTGATGAAAAAAAGTATTTATTTTATCATATTAATGAGTGATAATATATTCTTCGATTAATGGGGGAAATGATGGAAGATAAGAGAAAACACAAAAGGCTTGAACTTACAGGCGAGATCTTGATCAAGGAACTTGGCGGAAGTGGAAATCATGAGGCTGTTGATATCAAGATCACTGATTGTTCAAGAGATGGTATTGGATTTAGCACGACAGAAGCTCTTACGATAGGCAGTAACTATGAAGCTAATCTCACACTTTGGAATAAGGACAAAATAAATGTCTTTATCCAGATAGTAAGAGCTGTTAAAGATGGTGATATGTATCACTACGGCGGAATATTCATAGGAATGCCGGACGACGTCCAGATGAGAATCCAGGTTTACGAAACCGTATCAGATGAGCTAGCTCATCAGGGAAAATAGTTATAAAGTTTCTGAGAGATAAAAACGGGCTTTCGCACGAATTTGAAAATGAGTGCGAGGCCCCTTTTACATGTCTGTAAGTATGGATTTTCTAATATTTTAACTGGGCAGAATGAAATAAAAAAATCAGCCTTTGCCGGAAGGACAAGCCGCCGCGGAGCTATCCGTCTAGAAGTGTGCAGTTCTCGGACGAGCAGGATGATTTTCAAAACGAAAAAAATAAGGGAGACCGACTGTTTTGAACAGCGCTGAAAGGAGGTCTCCCTTATTTTTTGAATTTATGAAAATCACCGCGCAGACGAAAGCAAACACTTCTAAACGGATAGCTTCGCGGCGACGCCCCCTCCACTGCAGAGAGGCACCCATTTACAACAGCGACTGCAGATCCTTGAAGAATGTAGGATAGGAGATACCTACGCAGTTGTCATCAAGTATTCTCGTAGTTCCTTTGGCTGCAAGCGCAGCTATAGCAAAACTCATGGCAAGACGATGATCGTCATGAGCCTTAATGTCAGCACCGTGAAGCGGTTTGCCTCCATGGATTATCATTCCGTCATCAGTTGCCTCAATATCGCAGCCCATAGCTGCCAGATTTTCGACAACAGTTGCAATTCTGTCAGATTCTTTTACCTTAAGCTCTGCGGCATCCTTGATTATTGTATCGCAGTTTGCAGTTGCGGCAAGAACAGCAACTACTGGTATCTCATCGATCATTGTAGGAATATGCTTTCCGCCGATTTCAAATACATTATTCTGATTACCGTGAAGCTCACTGTATTTTACAAGAATATCTGCTCTTGGTTCGCCGGATTCATTCGTATTAAGAAGCGTGATGTCGGCGCCCATCTGTTTTAAGACTGCAAGTATTCCTGAACGTGTCTGGTTTATTCCAATATTTCTGATAAGAAGCTCAGAGCCCGGAACTATCAGAGCAGCAGCAATAAAGTAAGCTGCGGATGAAATGTCGCCAGGTACATTTATCTTTTGACCGATAAGCGGCATGCCTGGTTTCAGAATGGCAGTAGCACTTCCGTCTCTTGCAATTACATTATGAACATCAGCTCCGAAAGCACTAAGCATGATCTCAGAGTGATTTCTTGAAAGAGCAGGCTCATATACCACAGTTTCGCCATCAGCATAAAGTCCTGCAAGAAGAATACTGGACTTAACCTGCGCGGAAGCGATTGGATTTCTGTAGGAGATTCCGTGAAGCTTTTTTCCGCCAACAATCTTAAGCGGCGCGCAGTCATTGCCAAGAGTAGAGGATATGTCTGCTCCCATCTGTGTTAAAGGCTTTATTATGCGTCCCATAGGTCTTCTTTCTATGGAACTGTCGCCTGTTATCATTGAATCAAACTTCTG
Organism: Butyrivibrio sp. YAB3001; assembly: GCF_900112195.1. Lineage (GTDB taxonomy): Bacteria > Bacillota > Clostridia > Lachnospirales > Lachnospiraceae > Butyrivibrio. Next base: position 543,822 of record NZ_FOKR01000002.1, on the reverse strand, counting down.
GGCAGCCAGGATACCACTCATGAGTCTAGTGGTAGTTCCGCTGTTTCCGGTATATAAAGTAGATGCAGGCGCAGACAGACCATGGAGACCCTTGCCGTGTACAGTGATAGTAGGCACTCCGTTTGTAGGTCTTATGGTATGGTCTATGATTATTCCAAGTTTTTTGAAACACTCAATAGTTGAAAGACAGTCGGCACTTTCAAGAAAGCCTGTAATCTCAGTGGTGCCTTCTGCAATTGAGCCAAACATGATACTTCTATGTGAAATTGATTTATCGCCGGGAACAAAAATGTCGCCCTTTAGCGGGTGAGTTGCTTTTTCCAGTGAAATCATTGATTATTCCTCCATGGGAAACTGCAGCCATAAAAAGAATCATGCAGTTTATATTTGTTTTGTCATTGGTATTACTATTTTACCAAGGAGCAGTTACTTCTGCAAAACAACAGTGTAGTCGTTACCCGCAAGAAGTTCATTTGCTTTTGAAAGGTCTTTTCCGTTGTGGAATTCTATTCTCAAAGTTCCACGCTCATATTCTCTGTTATGGACAATTCCAATATTCTTGATATTCACAGAATGATCTGATAAAAGAACTGCCACAGCAGCCAGGCGTCCAGGCTGGTCGTCGATTTCCACATGAAGAACATAAGTCTTTTGAATAGGTCCGCTTGAGAAATCGGCAAAGGATTCTCTGTAAACTCTTGCGGAGGAAAAGAAATCCAGGAGCTTGTCACTGTCATGCTCATCAATTGCAAGCTTGATATCAATAAGAGAGTCGATATAGCTGCTAAGGAGACTGGAAATATTATCGGAATTGGTTGTGCATATCTGCTGCCACATCACAGGAGAAGAGGAGGAGATTCTTGTAATGTCCTTAAAACCTCCTGCTGCGACTGTTTTCATAAGACCGTCCTCAGTGTCGCTCTGTTTCACAAGATTTACAAGTGAGGCAGAGATTACATGTGGAACATGACTTATTGCAGCTGTGATGTAATCGTGCTGAAGATATGGGACAATCAGTGGAATTGCGCCTATGTTTTTTACCAGGTCATTGTAATCTGATAGTCTCCCTTCATCTGTGCAGTCTGTTTTGGTCAGAACATAGTAGGCATTTTCAAGGAGGTTTACCTTGGAGTTCTGATAGCCTATACGCTCTGTTCCGGCCATTGGGTGACCGCCGATAAACTGCGCTTCAAGTCCGAATTCTTTTACTTTTTCATGGATGCTGTTTTTTACGCTTCCAATATCTGTAATTGTTGTTTTAGGATTAATATATGGAAGAAGCAGTTCAAGGTTATCATTGTTTACTTCAACCGGTGCACATAAAAAAATATAATCACAATCAGAAAAGTCTTCGCCAATCCTATAAAGCGGAACGTCTACTATATTGTCTCTGTGAGCTGCCTCAACAGTTTCTCTATGTGGAGTGTAAGCTATTATCTTTGAATCAGGTGAAAAGTGCTTTATTGCGCGGGCTATTGAACCTCCAATAAGGCCAAGCCCGATAAAACCGTAGGTTTTCGAATTCATGAATCCTCAAATCCCCCATAAATATCAGTGTTCAGATACACATAACAATAGCACTGTGACGTGTGAAAGTCAACGTGGGGGCTGAAATTTAATTTTGTGCAAAAAGCCTAAAATACTTGTTTTGGAACGTTATCTTTAGTAAAATATTCTTATGAGATTTGTTGGGGCTGGGATTGAATTTGTTAAAATATCATATAAATAGTAGTCAGTCTGCGGACTGATGAAGTCTTTTAATGATTCTTTGAGTTTCTGACTTCTCATAATATACCCAATTTATTGCGACTGGAGGACACATGATATGAACGTTTATACAACGGACAAAATTCGTAACGTAGTGCTGTTGGGGCATGGTGGTGCCGGCAAGACTAGTCTCTCTGAGGCAATGGCATATCTTGCAGGTATTACATCCAGAATGGGCAAGGTTGAAGATGGAAATACTCTTAGCGACTTTGATAAAGAGGAACAGAAGAGACATATTTCAATCAGCACTACATCAATCCCTTTGGAATGGGATGGACATAAGATAAATCTTCTGGACACACCAGGATTTTTTGATTTTGTCGGTGAAGTTGAAGAAGCAATGAGTGTTGCAGATGCTGCAATTATCGTTGTATCCGGTAAGGCCGGTATCGAAGTTGGAACAGAGAGAGCATGGGAATTATGCGAAAAGTATAAGCTTCCGCGTATGGTCTTTGTTGCTGACATGGATATCGATGACGTTTCCTATAGACAGGTTGTTCAGGACATGACAGACAAGTATGGCAAGAAGATGGCTCCGTTCAATCTCCCTATCCGTGAGAATGAAAAATTTGTTGGTTATGTCAATGTCATTCAGGAGAAGGGCTTTAGATGGGAAGGAAAAGAAGTAGTTGATTGCGAAGTTCCTGAGTATAACCAGGCAAACCTTAAGATTTGCAGAGATACACTTATTGAGTCAGTCGCAGAAACAAGCGAAGAATTCATGGACAGATATTTCAATGGAGATACATTCTCAGAAGCTGAGATAAGAGCAGCTGTTCGTTCAAATGTCTGTGATGGCACTATCGTTCCTATAGAGATGGGTTCAAGCACTCTTTGCCAGGGTATTTATACACTTCTTGATGATATCGTTAAGTACATGCCAAGCCCTGAGAACCGCAAGATGGCAGGTATCAATACAAATACTAACGAGATTTTCGAAGCTGACTTTGATTTCTCAAAGCCTAAGACAGCTTTCGTATTCAAAACAATGATCGATCCATTCATTGGTAAGTATTCACTTATCAAGGTTAGATCAGGTGTCATCAAACCTGATGATACAATGTTTGTAGCAAATAAAGATGCTGAGGTTAAGATTGGTAAACTCTATGTCCTTCAGGGCAATAAGGCTACTGAAGTTCCTGAACTTCATGCCGGAGATCTTGGCGCATTACAGAAAATTGATATTTCTACAGGAGATACTCTTTCAACAAAGGCAAATCCTGTTCAGTATGCTAAGATGGATATCTCAACACCATATACAGCTATGAGATATCATGCTCAGAATAAGAGCGATATCGATAAGATCGCGCAGTCACTTGCTAAACTTGCAGCTGAAGACCAGACTCTTAAGGTTGTGAATGATGCTGAGAACCGTCAGACACTTCTTTATGGAATGGGAGATATGCATCTTGAAGTTATTCAGAGCAAACTTCAGAATGTTTACAAGGTTGCTATTGACCTTACTAAGCCAAAGGTTGCATTTAGAGAGACAATTCGCAAGACATCGGATGTTGAGTACAAGTACAAGAAGCAGACCGGTGGACATGGTCAGTACGGACATGTTAAGATGCGTTTTGCTCCTTTAGGAGATGTTACTAAAGCTTATGAATTTGACCAGGAAGTAGTTGGTGGAGCAGTTCCTAAGAACTTCTTCCCGGCTGTAGAAAAGGGTATTGCAGAATCAGTTCTGAGAGGCCCTCTTGCAGCATATCCTGTTGTTGGTGTTAAGGCTACTTTATATGATGGTTCATATCATCCTGTAGATTCTTCCGAAATGGCATTTAAGGTTGCTGCTTCAAATGCATTTAAGAAGGGCTTCATGGATGCAACACCAATCCTTCTTGAGCCTATAGTTTCTCTTAAGGTTACAGTGCCTGATACATATACAGGTGATGTAATGGGAGATCTTAACAAGAGAAGAGGACGAGTTCTTGGAATGAATCCTTCACTTACAGGCAAGCAGGTTATTGAGGCAGAAGTGCCTATGATGGAACTTTACGGATACTGCACACAGCTCCGTTCAATGACCGGTGGCAGCGGTGACTATGAGTATCAGTTTAACCGCTATGAGCAGGCTCCATCAGATGTTCAGGCAAAAGAAGTAGCTGACAGAGCTGAAAAGGTAGCTGCAGCAAATTCTGAAGATTGATGTTTAAATGTTTTAAAATGTGATTGTATGAGGTTGCACGACAAATAAGGTTGTGCAACCTCATTTTTTGCAAAGCGCAATTAAGGTTACAAATAAACGTATATGTGATAAAATTATTGTATGAGCGAAATTGCATACATTGAATACAATTACATAGGGGAAATTGCAGGTCTCATTTTGGCGGGGCTTATTCTGTGTGCCATGGTGTACACTAAACCCAAGAATACTTATGTTTATAAGTATATATTTGGAGGAATGATCTTATCTGTTATAGCCATTTTGATACACATATCGATACTGGTTGTGGCTAATAACCCTGATGAGTATTTTAATAACGAAGTATTTTTAGGGCAGCTCCTTTGTTTTCTTTTGGTTTATAATGGAGTTCTTTATTGTATCTTTTCCTATGTCAATATGATGTCAATTGTCAGAAGAAGCCAACGAAAAGAGTTTTTCGTGATGTATTCGATTCTTTCTGTAGTTTATGTTTTGGGAGTTATTATTGAGATTGCTTCCCGTAATTTTTATAAACGTGATCTTACAGGAATAGATATCACTCATTTTACGAGATATTATTGCGGCGCAGGTATTGTGTGCGCGATTATATGCTTTAATGCGACACTTACTAATTTAAAAGATGTCTCAAGAGTAATATGGGATGCAGTATCTATAGTGGTGCCTGTTGATGCCATGATTCTTGTTGCGCAGATGTTTTGCGTAGGACGTTTTAACTCAATCTTTAGTTCTATGACATATGTTCCGGTATTTGCACTAGGATATATGTTATTCCATTCAAATCCTTATGATGAGATAACCGGATGTCAGAATGCATTTGGTTTGGATGCGTATCTTACAAAGCATCTTGGGAAAAAGAAATTATATATCTGTTACATTACTCTTATGCTTCCAAGAATAGAAAAACTGTGGATGGAAGACAATGACCTTACTTTAAAGGGAGTTGCTATCTGTAGGGCAATGGAGTCTATAAGTCTGAAACTTAAAATGTACAGGGTTTCTGAAAATCGATATGTAAATGTCTTGGAAACTGATAATGAAAATGAGTTTTTCAGATGTGTAAACAGCATAAGGGGTGTGCTTGATGGAGCGAAATCTGATCTGACTTCTCCATTTAATTACAGGATTGTAGCAGGAGAGGTTTACGAGGAGATAAATAATCTTCTGAAGTGCAGACAATACTTTGAGTATGTGGCAAGAAGATTTAGGGACCAAAACAGCAGTTATTTTTATATTACAATTCCCAGAGATTATGATGACTTCCTTGAAGAATTTGAGATATCAGGGGCTCTTGAGGACATCAGAAATAAGCTTGATTTTGAGGATGAGAGAATTTTAGTATACGCTCAGCCTATTTATAATGTTGAAACAGGGAGCTTCAGGGTGGCAGAAGCTCTTACAAGGCTAAAAATCGGGAATAAGATAATTAATCCTGACAAGTTTATTCCTATTGCTGAAGATACCGGAACAATACATGCCATCACCTGTATCGTTCTTGATAAGGTGTGCAAAGCTATTGACAGCTTTGTGGAATTCTATGATTTTGATGCGATATCAATTAATATTTCGTCAAAAGAAATATCGCATCACAATATTAATTCCGAGATATTTGATATTCTGGATAAATATGATTTTGATCTTTCGAAGCTACGATTTGAAATAACCGAGTCGGCAATGTTTGACAGTTATAATCAGGCCAATGAGAATATGACGTCTCTTACAAGAGCCGGCATCCAGTTTTATCTTGATGATTTCGGGACAGGCTATTCATCACTTGAAAGAGTTATGGATTGCCCGGTAAGAACGATAAAATTTGATAAGACACTTCTTTATAAATCTCTCGATGATGACAGAATGGATGATATCTTAAGATACATGATAGAGGTGTTCAAGAAGAACGGTTTCAATACTGTTATTGAAGGTGTTGAGGATGAATCACAGAATCAGTACAGTGTAGAGCGTGGCTTTGACTATATTCAGGGCTATCATTACGCAAAACCGGAACCAATTGAAGAGGTAAAGAAATATTTCACGCGAATAACCAAGTTCTAAGTAAATAGGAAAAGTATGACGGTTCTTTTCTTTAGATATTGAAAGAAAAGAACCGTTTATTGTGTTGACAGCAATGGTATGATTGTATACAATAATACGCAAAAGAACTGTCAATCGTTATAACGGAGATAATATTATGCCAGACAATAATACTTTCCAGAACCGGCCTGTCACCATGAATGACAAGAACAATCTGCTTCAGATTGAAGAGCATATGTACATTCTTGATGATGTAAAACGTCCAAATGTTTTCAGAAACATGTTTCCTTACGAGGAAGTCCCTAAAATTCCATTCAATGATAGAATAGTTCCCCACAATATGCCTAAGGATATCTGGATCACAGATACTACTTTTCGTGATGGACAGCAGTCCAGGGCACCATATACAACCGACCAGATAGTTCATATCTATGATATGTTCCATGAACTTGGCGGACCAAATGGAATGATCCGTCAGAGTGAATTCTTTTTATATAGTAAGAGCGACAGGGATGCTGTCTATAAATGTATGGAAAGAGGCTACAAGTTTCCGGAAGTTACCAGCTGGATCAGAGCCAGCGAAGAAGACTTTAAACTTGTTAAAGCCATCGGAATGAAAGAGACAGGAATTCTTGTAAGCTGTTCTGATTACCACATCTTTTTGAAACTTAAGATGACAAGAAGACAGGCGCTTGAGCATTACCTTAGTGTAGTAAGAGCCTGCCTGGAGGAGGGCATAAGCCCAAGATGCCATCTGGAAGATATTACAAGGGCAGATATTTTCGGATTTGTTGTTCCTTTCTGTCTGGAACTTATGAGACTTAAGGAGGAATATAAAATACCTATTAAGGTGCGTGCCTGCGACACGATGGGCTATGGAGTAAATTTCTCAGGTGCAGTTATTCCAAGAAGCGTTCAGGGTATTATTTATGCGATAAATACAAATGCCGGTGTGCCAAGTGAACTTATTGAGTGGCATGGACACAATGATTTTTATAAGGCAGTTACGAATTCTACAACTGCATGGATCTATGGTTGTTCATCGGTTAACACATCTCTTTTCGGAATAGGAGAGAGAACCGGAAATACACCGCTTGAAGCTATGGTATTTGAGTATGCTCAGCTTAAAGGCACATTAAACGGCATGAATACAACTGTTATCACAGATCTTGCTGAGTATTACGAAAAGGAGATTGGATTTACAGTTCCGGCTAACACTCCTTTTGTAGGAAAGAACTTTAATGTTACAAGAGCCGGAATTCATGCGGATGGTCTTCTTAAAAATGAGGAGATCTACAATATTTTTGACACGGAGAAATTCCTTAAGCGTCCACCGGTAAGCGCGGTTTCAAATACATCAGGACTTGCGGGAATAGCTCATTGGATAAATGTTCATTACAAGCTTAAAGATAAGCATGCATTATCCAAGACATCTGAACTTGTAACCAGAATAAAGACCTGGGTTGATAACGAATATGCCAATGGCCGTGTAACCGTAATGACTGATAATGAGCTTGTTACAGAGATTGATAAAGTCAGCAAAGAGCTTGGAATAGTGATCCGTGAAGGTGAAATTGTTAATTCAGACAAAGATGAGGGCTGATATGGAGAAAAATGATTTAAAAGAAGAAGTAACTGATAAATACTCTTTAAGGGGAAGAGTTTTTAACAGAATAAGAGAAGATATTCTTAACGGAAAATATAAAGATCACGAGGAACTTAAAGAAGTTGCGATTGGTCAGGAACTGGGAGTTAGCAGAACTCCTGTAAGAGAGGCATTCAGGCAGCTTGAGCTTGAAGGGCTTATTCAGATTGTGCCCAATAAGGGAGCTTATGTTACTGGTATCAAGGTAAAAGATATCGAGGATATCTATATGATAAGGTCAAAGCTTGAGGGATTATGCGCAAGATGGGCTTGCGATAACATTACTCCCGAGCAGCTTGAAGAAATGGAGGAAGTTATCTATCTTGCAGAGTTTCATGCAGCCCGTGGTCATATGGAACAGATGGCTGAGCTTGATAACAGATTCCATACCATTATGTATGAAGCCTGCAATTCCAAGATGCTTGAGCATCTTTTAAAAGATTATCATCAGTATGTCTGGAGAGTAAGACAAAAAACTCTTTCCAGCAGCCGCGGCGCAGTTTCAAATGTTGAGCATAAGTTTATCATGGAGGCAATCAAGGAAAAGAACGCTGATAAAGCAGAAGAACTTGCTAATCAGCACATGATAAATGCTTTCGAAAATATGGTTGATAAAGGATTACTTGAGTTGTACGAGGAGGGCCAGGATGGAGAAAATTAAAATGACAACACCCATTGTTGAGATGGATGGAGACGAGATGACAAGAGTGCTTTGGCAGCTTATTAAAGAAAAGCTGATTTTGCCTTTTGTTGACCTTAAAAGCGAGTACTATGATCTGGGGCTTAAGCACAGAGATGAAACCGATGATCAGGTCACTGTTGACAGTGCCAATGCTACACTTAAGTATGGCGTTGCGGTTAAATGTGCAACTATCACACCAAATAATGAGCGTGTTGAAGAATATAATCTTAAGAAAATGTGGAAGAGCCCCAATGCTACAATAAGGGCGATACTTGACGGTACTGTTTTCCGTACACCTATCATGGTTAAGGGAATAGAGCCAAATGTAAGAACCTGGGAAAGCCCAATAACATTGGCAAGACACGCATATGGCGATGTTTACAAAAATGTTGAGATAAGAGTTCCGGGCCCAGGAAAGGCAGAACTTCTTTTTACAGGTGAGGACGGAAAAGAAATCAGAGAGACAATTTATGATTTTGAGGAGCCCGGAATCATTCAGGGAGTTCACAATAAGGATTCATCAATAAAGAGTTTTGCAAGAGCATGCTTTAAATATGCGCTTTCTGAGAAAAAAGAATTATGGCTCGGCACCAAGGATACTATCAGTAAGACATACGACAGAAGATTTAGAGAAATCTTTGACGAAGTATTTGAAAATGAGTTTAAAAAAGATTTTGAAGAGGCAGGAATTACTTATTTTTACACATTAATTGACGATGCAGTGGCTCGTGTCATGAAGTCAAAGGGCGGATTTATCTGGGCCTGCAAGAACTATGATGGCGATGTTATGAGTGACATGGTTTCTTCAGCATTTGGTTCTCTTGCTATGATGACTTCTGTCTTGGTATCTCCAAGCGGTGTTTATGAGTATGAGGCAGCGCATGGAACTGTGCAGAGACACTATTACAAGTATCTTAAGGGAGAGCCTACGTCAACCAATCCTGTTGCAACTATTTTTGCATGGAGCGGAGCTCTCAGGAAGAGAGGAGAGCTTGACGGTATAAAAGAGCTCATGGATTTTGCTGATAAGCTTGAAAAAGCAACATTGTCAGTTATCGAATCCGGAAGAATGACAGGAGATCTGGCACTTATTACAACACTTCCAAATCCTGTTAAACTTGGCAGTGAGGAATTCCTTGATGCTATTGCGGAAGAGTTAAAGTGAATTATAGGTAAATAACTTTAATTGGAAAACTATTATCTAAATAGATATATATCTTGTTTTATTGAATAAATACGTGCATAAGAGAAAGGCCTTACCAACGGGAAAAATGTGTTACTTTCAATTCCATTGGTAAGGCCTTTTTGTATTTATTAGGTTAATTCTGAAAGCTCAGAGGAAACCTGTTCCCATTCATCATAGAGAGTTGAGAGCTTCTCCTGGATTTCTGTCTGCTCATCGGTGAGCTTTCTTAATTTTGCAAGATCTGTTCCTACAGACGGATCAGATAAAAGTTCGTTTATTTCTGCGTCCCTGCTTTCAAGTTTGGAGATTTCTTCTTCAGTCTTTGAAAGGCTTGTTTCAAGCTTGCGTTTTTTTGCCTGAAGCTCTTTCTGAGCCTTCCAGTCATCGGAGCCGCTGGCGCTTTTTGAAACACTGGCAGCTGCCTTGGCTGATGAAGAAGCTGATAGGTCACTAGTATTTGCAGAGTCATTACTTGATGTTTCATTACTGTCTGAGTATTTGTAGCTTCCGTTATTTAATGACAAACCGCTATTACTGTTTGTTTCACCGAACAGTCGCTGCATCTGTTCATCAACGTGCTCCATATAATAATCGTAGTTTCCGATATAATTAACCATCTGACCGTGAGTGAGGTCAAGAATTCTGGTGGCAGTTCTGTTGATGAAATATCTGTCGTGGCTGACGTAGAGAACTGTTCCTTCATAACCTGAGATCGCGGTCTCGAGGATTTCTTTACTGGTGATGTCAAGGTGGTTTGTGGGCTCATCGAGGATAAGGAAATTTGCGTCAGACAGCATCAGTTTTGCTAAACTTACACGGCCTTTTTCACCGCCTGAGAGATCCTTGATTCGTTTGAAAACATCGTCGCCTGTAAAAAGAAAGGCAGCCAGTGTATTTCTTATCTCTGTGTTGTTGAGAGTAGGGTAGGCATCTGATATTTCTTCAAATAAAGTCTTTTCGTCATGAAGAACGTGGTGTTCCTGGTCGTAGTAGCCAATGTGGACTTTGACGCCAAAATCAATTTTGCCGCTGTCAAGAGATTCGACACCATTTATTATCTTTAAAAGAGTGGTCTTACCGGTGCCGTTATCACCAATTATTGCCACATGTTCGCCTTTTTTGATGTTGAATTCAAGGTTTGAAAAGAGTTTTTCATTACCAAAAGCCTTACATAATCCTGTCGCTTCAAGAACATCGTTGCCGCTCTCACAGGAAGGTTTAAGGCTTATCTTCATGCGATCATCGATGGTTACCGGTTTGTCCAGAACTTCTATCTTATCAAGCATTTTTTCGCGGCTTTCAGCTCTTTTAATAGATTTTTCTCTGTTAAAAGACTTTAATTTGGCGATAACTTCTTCCTGATGTTTGATTTCCTGTTGCTGCTTGATATAAGCATTCCATTCCATGTTTCTGAGCTGTTCTTTTTTAACTGCATAGTCGCTGTAATTACCGGTAAAAGAAGTAACCTTTGTGTTTTCTACTTCAATTATCTTGCCGGCAATCTTATCAAGGAAGTATCTGTCGTGAGATACGATAAGTACGGCGCCCTTATAATTAAGAAGATAGTTTTCGAGCCATCTTATGGAATTCATGTCAAGGTGGTTTGTAGGCTCGTCAAGGATTATAAGGTCAGGTTTCTGCAAAAGAAGCTTTCCGAGAGCAACTCGGGTTTTCTGGCCGCCGGAGAGGGTGCTTATCTGTTTACCGAGTTCTTCATCAAGAAATCCAAGACCTTTGGCAACGCCGGTAATCTCGCTTTTCCAGGCATATCCTGACATGCGCTGATATTCATCGTTCATTCGCACATATTGATCCATGAGCTGTTCAAGTTCAGCGCCGGAGAGATGTTTCATGTTTTCTTCGGCATTTCGGATGTTCTGCTCAAGTTTTATGACATCTTTTTTTACCTCGGCAAGTTCATCGTATATGGTGTTTGCACTGTCAATGTTCTGATTCTGAGCAAGATATCCCCAGGTTATATCCTTGGAAAAAGTTACTTCTCCGTCATCGGCAGACTGTTCGCCGATTATGATCTTTAAAAGAGTAGTCTTGCCTGCTCCGTTAATTCCAACTATGGCTGCTTTTTCTGCCTTTTCCATATGAAAAGAAGCATTTCTTAATATATCTTTTCCATCAAAGGATTTGCATATGTTATGAACTGAAAGAATCATTTTTTTCACTCCTAATAACTATTTCGACAACACATTTTAGCATGATACGTTCAATATGTAAAAGAATATGATTGACCTTGTTAAAACTGACTTATATAATAAATGGGATGTATGTTCTATTTTTGAATTTTATCCGCGGCAAGCGACATTCTTTGTTTTTAATAAGGAGTATGCTTTGAGACGTTTATATATTCCACTGGCCTGGGAGCTTCTTTTTGTAGTTTCTACAATAATAATGCCCAAGCAGTCATTTCATTTGTTTTTTATATTTTATCTTGGCTTACTGATTTATTATTATTATTTTCATAAACAGTTTTCTTTTCGTAAATTTTCACGCAATCTGAAGAGAATTAAGAGATTTTGGATTCCTGTCATTATAACATTTTTTGGACTTTTAATCGCAAGTCAGATCAAGAACAGACTTATCCTGCCCAATTTTTATGCTGTGAAGGATGGCACTATCAGCATAATTACGCGTAATGACATTATTCCTACTATTTTTTATGCGATGATGATGATAATTATGAAGCCGGTTGCAGAAGAGCTTTTCTTCAGAAAAGCCATAATATCGTTCGGAAGCAGGAAAAAAGTATTTTTATTGTCAGTTGCAAGTCTTATCCTGTGTGCAGTATCCAGGGCGCATGGACTTTTGGGAATTGCAGAATGGATGCTGATGGGAATACCTGTTACGATTGCATATGTGGTTACAAGAAATATCTATATTTCGGTTATGGCACATGTTGCATTTGAGTTTTATGACAACATTTATTCTATTGTTTATGCTATCGGAAGAATTTTAAACAGATAAATATAGTGGGGGAATCTGTATAGCCTGCGGCTTATAATGCCGCTTACTATAAATGACAATTAAACTATCTCAAAGAGAGGGAAAAAAGTATGTTGGAAAAGTGTTTTAAACTAAAAGAGCATAACACTACTGTTAAACAGGAAGTTATTGCCGGTCTTACCACATTCCTGACAATGGCGTACATTCTTGCCGTAAACCCAAATATTCTTAGTGCTTCAGGAATGAGTGCCAACGCTGTCTTTGTTGCAACTGCTATTGCATCTGCTATTGCAACATTTTTTATGGCATTTTTAGCAAATTATCCTATCGGTCTTTCTGCAGGACTTGGTCTTAATGCATACTTTGCTTATACAGTTTGTCTTGGAGAACTTGCAGGAGAAGAGGATCCTTTCAGAATTGCTCTTACAGCAGTTTTTGTAGAAGGTATTATCTTTATTATTCTTTCTTTCTTCAAATTCCGTGAGCAGATAATCAACAGCATTCCTCAGAATCTTAAGTTTGGTATTTCTGCCGGAATCGGTCTGTTCGTAGCATTTATCGGAATGCAGAATGCAAGAATTATTATTGCAAATGAGTCTACAGTAGTAGGACTTGGAAGCTTTAATGATCTTGATATGGTTCTTGCTCTTGTAGGACTTATCATTATCGCAGCTTTGGTTTATTACAAAGTTACAGGCGGTGTTCTTATCGGAATCCTCGCTACATGGATCATCGGTATCATCCTTCAGGTTGCAGGTGTTTATGTTCCTGCTGAGGGAACAAGCCTTATCCCTGATTTCTCACATGGTCTTCAGATTGGCGCTGTTTCACAGACAGCTTTCAAGCTTAACTTTGGATGGGCTGCTTCTCATATCATTCAGTTTGTAGCTATTACTTTCAGTTTCCTGTATGTTGATCTTTTTGATACAGTTGGAACAGTAGTAGGTGTTGCTGACAAGGCAGGACTTCTTGACAAAGATGGCAATCTTCCAAGAGTTGGAAAAGTATTCCTTTCTGATGCGGTTGGTACAACCTGTGGTGCTCTTTTAGGAACATCAACAGTAACAAGCTTTGTTGAATCAAGCGCCGGTGTTGCAGCAGGTGGTAGAACAGGTCTTACAGCTCTTACAACAGGTGTAATGTTCCTTGTATCACTTGTTCTTAGCCCTGTATTCCTTGCAATCCCTTCATTTGCTACAGCTCCTGCACTTATTTATGTAGGAATGCTGATGGTATTTAGCATTACAAAGGTTAAATTTGATAATGGAGATATCGCTGATTCAATCGGAGCTTATCTTGCACTTGTAATGATGCCTCTTTCATATTCAATTGCTACAGGTATCATGTTCGCTATTCTTGGATGGGTTATCCTTAAAGTTATCGAGGGCAAGGTAAAAGAAATCAGTCCTGTTATGTGGATTGTTTTTGCATTATTTGTTCTTAGAATCGCAGCTCTTATTACTAACTTCCAGTAATTTTGGTTCGTTATAGTTTTTGCGATTGGTATGATAAAAGCGTGATCGGGTAGGAATGAGTTTTTCCTACTCGATTATCTTTTAATCACAGAAATTCAAGGAGAGAGTTTATGTTTGGAAAAAAAGGAAACATGCAGCAGCCTCATGGATATAAGGATGTTGCTAAGAAAAGCCCGAAACTGATCATATTTATAGCCATTGCGATAGTTCTTCTTTTTTGTGTGGGTGAAAGCTTTTATTCTGTAAAAGAGCAGGAGCAGGCTATACTTACGATGTTTGGCAAGGTATTAAGAGTTGATACTGCCGGACTTTATTTTAAAGTTCCATTTATACAGGATGTTCATACAATAGATATGACTACTCATGGAATTGGTATTGGTTACACAATCAAAGACGGTCAGAATATCACAGTTGATGATGAGGGAGTTATGATCACCTCTGATTTTAACTTTGTTGATATAGATTTTTATCTTGAGTACAAGGTAAGCGACCCGGTAGCAGCATATTATAACTCTGTTTCGCCGGAAGTCATCATGAAGAATATGGCGCTCGCCTGCATCAGAAACACAGTGGTTAATTACAAAGTTGATGATGTAATCACAACTGCAAAGGGACAGATTCAGTCTGAGGTAAAAGAGACTCTTCAAAAAGAGCTCACAGAAAAGAATATCGGAATGATGGTTGTTAACCTCTCTGTGCAGGATGCAGAGCCTCCGACAGAAGAAATTGTTCAGGCATTTAAATCTGTTGAAACTGCCAAGCAGGGAAAAGATACTGCAGTAAATAATGCCAAGAAGTATCAGAGTGAGGAACTTCCTAAGGCAGAAGCTGATGCAGATAAGATCATTCAGGATGCTGAAGCCTATAAACAGGCAAGAATCGCAGAGGCTGAGGGACAGGTTGCAAGATTTAATGAGATGTATGAGCAGTACAAGCTTCAGCCTTATATAACAAAGAAGAGATTGTTCTATGAGACTATGGAAGATGTCCTTCCTGGTCTGAAGGTCATAATTTCAGACGGAAATACACAGCAGATGTTACCTTTAGACAGTTTTAGTGCTACTGAATAATGGAGGCGTATTATGGAAGGAAAAAAGAAAAGTAATTTTTTTGTGATGTTTTTGGTGATCATAGTTGCGGCAATTGTTTTCCTACTGACGTCAGCAACATATATTGTTCATCAGAATGAATATGTAACAGTAAGACGTTTTGGGAAAATCGTATCGATCGTATCTGATCCGGGACTTCACTTCAAGACACCTTTTGTTGAAGATATACAGTCGATCAGCGGCAAGATTATAATCTATGATATCCCTGCTTCAGATGTTATCACTAAGGACAAGAAGTCAATGATAACTGACACATATGTTTTGTGGAAGGTCTCAGATCCACTTAAGTACGTTCAGACTCTTAATGCGCTCAGCAACAGGGCAGAGGAAAGAATTGAAGCATCTGTCTACAATGCAACTAAAAATGCTATTTCTTCAATGTCACAGGATGAGGTTATCGAGGCAAGAGGAGAGACTCTTACAAAGCTTATTACTGAGGAAGCTGATTCAGATATGAATGGCTATGGTATTCAGATTGTTCAGGCACAGATCAAGGCTCTTGACCTTCCTGATGACAACAAGCAGGCTGTTTATGATAGAATGATCTCTGAGAGAAACAACATTGCAGCTTCATATACCGCACAGGGTGAAGCAGAAGCTCAGAAAATCCACAATGAAACAGATAAGCAGGTTGCGATTGTGAAAGCACAGGCTGAAAAGAGCGCAGCAGTCCTTGAAGCAGAAGGCGAAGCAGCATATATGGAAACTCTTTCTCAGGCTTATGATACTCCTGAAAAGGCTGATTTCTACAGCTATATAAGAGGTTTGGATTCGCTTAAATCATCACTTAAAGGTGATAAGACAATTATCCTGGATAAGAATTCAGAACTTGCCAAGATATTGTATGGAAATTTCAACTGATCCTATATATTGAGAAACAAAAAATCCTTGAGAACATAAAGTTTTCAAGGATTTTTTATTGAATAGTATACAACTCTTTGTACTTGACTTTTGAATATAAAATGATGTATATTTTTTTCAGTAAAACAGTAATAGTTCAGTTCTTAAACAAATGCAATATTGTTGCGGTCGTTTATTAATCCCATTTAAGAAGATGTAATGCTGAATGTTAATAATTTTTTTATATAGTGCTATGTCTGGCACAGAAATGGAGTAAATTTGAGAGAGAGATACGAGACGCTTAAGCTAAATGACCTTCGTGATATAGCGAAGAAACGTGGCATCAAGGGCGCAACAGCTATGAAAAAGGCTGAGATCATCGATATCATGTGTGAACTCGATGAAAAAGATGCTTCAGAAAAGGCTAATGAGCAGAAAGAAGAGAAAAAAGAAGAAAAACCTGCTGTAGAAAAGAGCAAAAAAGCTGAAGCAAAGGTTGAGAATGATAAGGAAGAGAAGGCTGCTGACAGCAAAGAAGATGAAGAAAAGCAGCGTCCTATAAAGAAACACAAGAATATTGTGGTAAAAAGCAATAAGCCGATTTTAGCTGATAAGCCGGTTAGAAATGCAAAGCCCGAAGTTTCAGAAAAATCTGAAAAAGTTGAGAATACTCGTAAAGCTGAAAAAACATCCGAACAGCCAAAAGATGAGAATGAGGAAATAGTTGCTGACGGAGATGACGCACATGGCATTCTCGAAGTTATGCAGGATGGTTACGGATTCATCAGATGTGAGAATTACCTTCCAGGAGAGAATGACGTATACGTTGCACCAAGTCTTATCAGAAAATTCAATCTTAAGACAGGTGATATTCTTAAAGGAAAATGCAGGGCAAAGAAGGAAACTGACAAATTTGCAGCCTTGGTTATTCTCGAGACAGTAAACGGATACAGACCTGAAGTTGCAATGGGAAGATGGAATTTTGAGAATATGACACCTATTTTCCCTAATTCAAGAATTAAGCTTGAGCAGCCCGGATGTCCTATTGCAATGAGAATTATGGACCTTATCAGCCCAATCGGTAAGGGACAGAGAGGTATGATCGTTTCACCTCCTAAGGCCGGTAAGACAACACTTTTGAAGGAAGTTGCAAAATCTATCCTCAAGGGTAACAGAGATATTCATCTTATTATTCTTCTTATCGATGAAAGACCTGAGGAAGTTACAGATATCAAGGAATCAATTGAAGGTCCAAATGCAGAAGTTATCTATTCTACATTTGATGAGCTTCCTGAGCATCACAAGAGAGTGGCTGAGATGGTTATGGAGCGTGCTAAGAGACTTGTTGAGCACGGCAAGGATGTTGTTATCCTTCTTGATTCAATTACAAGACTTACAAGAGCTTACAATATCGTTGTTCCGCCTTCAGGAAGAACTCTTTCAGGTGGTCTTGATCCTGCAGCTCTTCATATGCCTAAGAAATTCTTTGGTGCTGCGAGAAATATGAGAGAGGGCGGAAGCCTTACAGTTCTTGCAACTGCTCTTATTGAGACTGGCTCCAAGATGGACGATGTTATTTACGAGGAATTTAAGGGAACAGGTAACATGGAAATGGTTCTTGACAGAAAGCTCCAGGAAAAGAGAATCTTCCCTGCTATCAATATTCCTAAATCAAGTACCAGAAGAGAAGATCTTCTTCTGTCAAGCGAAGAACTTGCTGCGATCAATAGTCTTAGAAAAGGCTTTAACGGCATGAAGGCAGATGATGCGGTTGACCAGTGCATCACATTGTTCTCCAAGACAAGATCTAATACTGAGTTTGTAAGAATGGTTGAGAAACAAATACATTTCTGATAAATGTGGAAAAGAGGCGTAGTGATGCGCCTCTTTTGCTGTCCGAAATAATACCCACCTTATATGGCAATATATAATTGTCGGAAAAAAGTAGTGAAAATAGCGATGAATAATTGCTGTTGGAAAGTATTTTGGAGGTGTGATATGACTAGGGCATTAATAGAAGCAGCCAGGCTTTATGATGATCAGAGATTTTTGTCAAAGAGTGAAATGCGTATTTATGATAATAAAAAGCGCAGAATGAAGATCGTACGACGTCAAAAGTTGTTGTTGGCATTATGTATTTCGGTTATAATCTTTATCGCACTGTTTATTAGAAATTATATTGTGCTTAATGCTCAGAATGAGCTTTATGTTCCCAAGATGAAGTATTATAAAATTGTACTTGTGCACGAAAATGATACACTCTGGCAGATCGCAGGTGATTATTACGACCGTGAAAGATATGACGGCTTTAAGAGTTATATATCCGAGATATGCAGTATTAATGGCCTGGAGAATGAGGATAGCATCAGGTCCGGGGAGAATCTGGTGATTCCTTATTATGATGTCATAAGGTAGATGTTTTATTTAAGAATGCTTACAAATATGGTAAAATTTGCTAAGAAACAATTTTGGAGGAGTCATGAAGAAAAAAGTTTTATTGGCATTTAAGACAGCTGTTTTTCTGCTGCTTTTATTTGGCTGTTTATATATGGTAAGTCTGATCGTAGAGCGTAAATCCAGCTACGACAAGAATGAACTATTCTTTAAAGAGGCAAAGAATGATCATATCGATGCCTTTATTCTTGGCTCTTCACATGTAATAAACGGAATCAATCCCATACAATTATACGAAGACTATGGTATAACTGCATACAATCTTGGCGGATATGGAAGTGTTCTTTTATCGAGCTATTGGCAGATGATGATGGCGCTTGATTACTGCACTCCGAAGGTTGTTATTGTGGATGCATATATGCTTGAGAATGACATCAGGTATGTGGATGATCCGAATGCTAACGTAAATAGTGATGAGCTTCATCTTAACATAGACAGATTCCCACTTAACAGGACAAAGCTTAATGCTATTGATGATATGTTTTTTGCCCAGGATAAAAAATATGCGTTTTGGGCTGATTTTATTGTTTATCATGACAGATGGAAAGAACTTAATTCCAACGATTTTAAGAGAATCACAGGTGATGCGGAGATTAATCGCCTTATGGGAGCAGTGATGAATTATGAGATTCATTCTGCAGAGTATACTTATAACGATTATCAGACAGGCACTTTACCAAATGAGACTGTTGGCACAACCTATTTGAAAAAGATAATTGAAGAATGCCAGAGTCGTGGAATAAATGTAGTTGTGACGACTGTTCCATTTTTGGCAATGGAGGCAGATCAGCAGGCTTCGCATACAGCAAAGCAGATAGCAGAGGAGTATGGTGTAGCGTCAGTAAATATGCTTGATATTCCAGGCATTATTGATATCAATTCAGATATGGCTGATCCGGGACATCTGAATATCCTTGGTGCAAGTAAGGTTACAGCTTTTTTGGGGGCTTATCTGAATAACAATTATGAACTTCCGGATCACAGAGGTGATGCTAAATATCAGCTTTGGCAGGACTGCGTAAATGAGTATTACTCAGGCCTGGATAGAAGCGTTAACTATAATGAAGACATCTATACTCAGCTTATGATGCTTAGGCTATCTGCAAGTGATAAGACCTATGCTATTTCTATCAGAGGAGCTTCTTCTGTATATGCAGACCCTACTTTAATAAGGCAGTTAAAGAGTCTTGGTGCAGGGAGTGAATTTGACAGAGGAGCTTTTGATAAGTGTTCTTATATGCTTGTTGTTACTGGTGGGCAGGCTTATGAATATGCAGGTGACGGCGAAGAAAAGAGCATAGAGACAAAAGATGGAGTGCTTACGTATATTCCTGTAAGTGATATTTACAGAGTTCTCAATATAAACGGCGATGCCGATAATAATTACCTTTATTCTGATTCACAGGCATATGCTGATGTCCAGGTTCTTTTGATTGAGGATGGCGAAGTTAAGTCGCATCAGTATTATACGAGTGATCATTTCACTTACGAACACTTTATGAATTAAATACGAAAACGACATTTATTCGTCTTTTTTGTGCCGGAGGCTATTATGCAGTTTGTTTCCCTTAAATTTTTAATTTTTCTTTTCCTGACAATAAGTATATATTTTATTGTTCCAAAAAAAATCAGATACGTATGGCTTTTGCTTACAAGCTGGTGCTTTTATTATCTTTTGAGCGGAAAGCTTCTTTTGCTGCTTATTGCGGTAACTGTGGTTACTTATTTCACTGGAATTCAAATAGATAAGTGCAGTCAAAAAGATAAGATGGCTTTAAAAAAAGCGTCCTTTATTACAGGTATAGTTTTACTTGTGATCATTCTTGGATATTTTAAATATACCGGTTTTATGGTTGAGACTGTCAGGAAAATTCAGGCGGTTCTTGGTCTTGAACAGATTGGAGCTCTGGCAGGAATTGTGCTTCCGGTTGGTATATCTTTTTATATCTTCCAGGCAATAGGTTATATGGCTGATTGTTACAACAAAAAGATCTCAGTGGAAAAGAATTATCTTCGTTTGGCACTGTTTATATCATTTTTTCCTCAGATAATGTCAGGACCTATAGAACGTGCAGGAAAAATGATTCCACAGTTTATGGAGCCCAAAGACTTCTCGTATGACAGAATGAGGGATGGCCTTCTTTTGATGTTATGGGGGTATTTTCAGAAGATAATAATCGCAGACAGACTTGCTGTAATGGTAAATCACGTTTATTCATCATATGAAAACTATTCGGGAACTATAGTTTTTTTGACTACTGTATTTTATACTTTTGAGATATATTGTGACTTTGCTGGATATTCAAATATTGCGATCGGATGTGCAAAGATTATGGGAATTGACATAATGAAAAACTTTGAGCAGCCGTATTTATCAGGTTCAATCGCAGAGTTCTGGAGAAGATGGCATATGTCTTTATCTTCATGGCTGAGGGATTACCTTTATATTCCACTTGGAGGAAACCGCAAGGGATATGTAAGAAAGCTGATAAACATCTGCATTGTCTTTGCAATTAGCGGATTGTGGCACGGAGCAGCCTGGACTTTTGTTATATGGGGATTGCTTCATGGTATGTATCAGGTTATAGGTATTGTCCTTAAACCTGTAAGAGATGCTGTGGTAGAAAAGATAAGAATTGACAGAAACAGTTTTTCTCACAACTTCTTCAAAATCGTTGTAACCTTTATGCTTGTTAATATAGGCTGGATATTTTTCAGGGCTACCACTTTTAATTCGGCAGTCTATATGCTTAAAAACATGTGGAAGCCGACGCTGTGGACGTTATTTGACGGTTCGCTGTTCAATCTTGGACTTAGTGCGGCGGATGTAAGACTTGTGGTTGCTGCACTTGGACTTATGACAGTTATTGATATATTAAATAAAAAAGGCATAGTGGTGAGAAATTTGATATATCGTCAGAGTCTGTGGTTTAGATGGGCAATATATATTGCAGCTGTAGTATTTATTGTTACCCTTGGAGTTTGGGGGCCTGGATATGACGCAGCTTCATTTATTTATTCCAGCTTTTAAAGGAAAAAACATACATGAATGTATTTGATATTATAGGGCCCGTGATGATAGGACCTTCAAGTTCACACACTGCAGGGGCAGTAAGGCTTGGCAGAGTTGTGAACAAGCTGATAGATAACAGAAAACTAAAGAAAGTTGATATTACTTTATCAGGTTCTTTTGCCCAGACCTATAAAGGACACGGGACTGACAGAGCGCTTCTTGCGGGTATCATGGGATTTAAGAGTTATTCGCCGGAAATTAGGGATGCGCTTTCGATTGCTGAGAAAATGGGCATTCAATATGATTTTATAAAAGAGAATATCAAGGATGCTCATCCCAATACTGCGAGGATTCATTATTATCTTGAAGATGGAAATGATGGAACGATGCAGGGAGCAAGCATTGGCGGCGGCAATATTCTTGTAAGCCAGATAAATGGCATGAACGTGGATTTTAACGGCGATTATAATACTATTTTGGTAATGCATGAGGATAAGCCGGGGGTAATTGCCAGTGTGACCAATATGATGCACTGGGAACATGAGGAACTTAATATTTCTAATTTCCATCTTTCCAGACAGGAAAAAGGCGGAGATGCCATTATGACTATTGAAATAGACAATCAGCCTCCTGAAGAGCTTGTTGATGAAATAAGAAAGATAGAACATGTTAAAAATGCTATTCTTATAAGGAGAGTGTGAGGCTTTATTTTAATGTTAAAATATGAGACAATTAGCGAACTGGTCAGTGAAGCTACCAAAAGAAATATAAAAATCAGCGAGCTTGTTCTTGCAGATCAGGCAGCCGGCATGGATAAAACAGAAATTGAAGTCTATAAGAAAATGAAAGACAGTTTTCGTGTTATGATAGAATCTGTAAAAGTCGGACTTCAAAAGGATTTACGATCCACATCAGGACTTACCGGCGGTGAAGGGTATCTTATGAATGCGTACGCGGAGAAAGATGATGGCGGACTTAGCGGAAACTTTATGTCCAAAGCAATGGCGAGAGCACTTGCTGTTGCCGGGTGCAATGCAAGCATGGGCAAGATTGTAGCAGCGCCAACTGCAGGAAGCTGTGGAATTCTTCCCGGATGCCTTGTAAGCCTGTATGAGGATAAAGGTTATAACGAAAAAGATATAGTTATGTCAATGTTTACAGCTGCAGCATTTGGAATGGTGGTTGCAAACAGAGCATCCTTAGCGGGGGCTGAGGGTGGATGTCAGGCTGAATGCGGAAGTGCAGCAGCTATGGCAGCCGCAGCATTAGTTGAGCTAAGAAACGGAAGCCCAAGTCAATGCGCAGATGCTTGCGCTATTGCTATTTCCAGTCAGATGGGCCTTGTGTGTGACCCGGTGGCAGGACTTGTGGAAATTCCATGCATTAAGAGAAATGTTTCCGGACTTGCTATTGCGTTTTCAAGTGCTGATATGGCGCTTGCCGGAATTGGTGCTAAGATTCCTGTTGATGAATGCCTGGATGCAATGAAAGAGGTTGGAGAGGCATTGCCAAGCTCGTTAAGAGAGACAGCTAGAGGAGGACTGGCAGCAACACCTACGGGAAAAGCGCTTAGAGATAAGATTTTTGGGAAAGGTATAATATAATTACTTGACAATGGATAAGAATAGTTTTATTTTAAAAATCAAAGATTTCAATTCGAAACATAGTAAAATCGTTCCATATATAGTTTATTTTGAAGTTTTTATTATCTTTATAATCAGTTTGATTTCATTTCTTCGAAAAAAGATTAAATATGTAATTCCGGCTCTTGCTTTGGTGATACTACTGATATTTGGAATTCGTTTTTTAATTGGGCATGTTCATAACGAAGATAAAGTCTCAGATATTCCACAAGATACAGGAAATACAATAGTAGAAACACAGCTGGATGAATCAGTGGTAACAGGCGCATCTGAAGAAAAAGATGTGGCAGATGCCGAGGATTCAGAAAAGCAGGAAGAGGTTGCAGAATCAGAAGGAACTTCTAATGAAACTGCAAGTTCTGCAAAGGAAAGCTCTGGAAATACAAATACTTCAAATAATTCCGAAACAGTAAGTGAGAAAAATACAAAAGCAGATCAAACTGTTACGGATAAAACAAGTACTATAGCAAGTAATAATAAGAGTGAAAGTACAGATTCTACAAAAGCTGCAAGTGAAACTGAGAAAAATAGCAGCACGACAAAAACATCATCAGCATCTACTACTGTGAGCAATAGTAGCACAAGCTTGAAATCCAGCGCAGATGCAAAGGAGCAACTTGCCAGTGTTTCAGCAGTATATCCGGAAGCAATTGGCTGGCTTTGGTTCGAGGATGAACTTTTGAGTTATCCTATCATGTATTCCGGTGACAATACAAAGTATCTGGCTAAGGATTATACAGGAGCAAATTCTGTAACAGGTTCAATATTCCTTGATTACAGATCATCTCTTGATTTTTCGGATTTCAACTCTATAGTATACGGACATAATATGAAAGATTATTCTATGTTCGGTGCTTTTAAGAATTACAAAAATAATGCAGGATATCTGGCAAATCATAAGTATTTCAGAATTATTACAAATGATGGCGAATACAGATATCAGATTTTTGCATATATGGATATTTCCAAGTCTTCCGAAATATACAGTGTTGTAGGTAATAAGGTTGAAGAGAGCAAGATAAGAGACCTTCTCAACACTGTGGAATACAAGACATATATTGATACAGGTATTGAGCCAGGCATCACAGATAAGCTTGTGACATTATCTACCTGCACATCATCTGATCAATTGAACTTTGTTATGTTTGCTGTAAGACTTGACTAAATTTTGTGGGGAGTTTGGTGAGCAGAATGCTTATGGATACTGCTTGGATAGAAATGCGCACTATGCTGCACATTTAGAGTGGAAATGATTCATTAGTATGGTTTGCTCACTGTGATATATAAATATTTTTGATTACTTCAAGTGGGGGAAGTATCATGGGGGATGTGCTTAAACTCAAAGAGAGTATGGAGCAGAGAATTATAGGAAAAGGGCAGGTAATAGATAAGATCATTGCTGCCCTTTTATCAGATGGTCACGTTCTTTTGGAGGATGTGCCCGGTGTTGGAAAAACATCTATTGCCAAGGCATTGGCAGATTCGTTATCACTTTCTTTTGCCAGAATTCAGTGTACGCCTGATCTTACACCTTCTGACATCACAGGACTTTCAATTTATAATTCAGAAAACAAAACTTTTGAAGTGGTAAAGGGACCGGTTGTAAGCAATATTGTGCTGGTTGATGAGCTAAACAGAACATCGCCGAAGACACAATCTGCTCTTTTGGAAGTAATGGAAGAGCATAAGGTTACAATCGATGGAAAAGAAATACCTGTTCCTGAACCTTTTATCGTGATTGGCACACAGAATCCAGCAGATATGGCAGGAACCTATCCGCTTCCTGAAGCTCAGCTTGACAGATTTATGTGTAAATTATCTGTTGGATATCCTGATCTTTCTGCTTCTAATGACATGGCAAAAAGATTTTTGGACGGAAATCTTCATGATGAAACTCATTCGGTGTTAAGCGGAAGCGATATTCTTTCGATGCGCGAAAAGGTCAAAGAAGTAAAAGTGGATGAGAAACTTGTATCTTATGCGGTAAATATCGTTGATGCATCGCGAAAACTTGCTGAAATAGCTGTTGGAGCGTCACCTAGAGCGTTACTTTCTCTGCTAAGATGCGCTCAGGCGCTGGCATATATGGATGGCAGGGATTATTGCATTCCGGAGGATATAGCAAATTCAGCTGTCATCACCCTTCCTCACAGATTTATTCTGACTACTGAGGCGAGACTTAGCAGTGTTACTAAAGAAGATCTTGTTAAAAAGATTTTGCAGAAAGTAATTGTGCCATGAATATTACTGTTCATAAAAAAGGACTGTTCATATATTTGTCTGTGCTGGTGTTTTTTATAGTGTTTGCCAGTTTTTATGGCGGACCTGTTTCGTATGCTCCCTTATATTCTATGATTCTTCTCGTTCCGTTATCTGTGTTGTACATTTTTTTGAATTATAAATTTCTTCGCATATATCAGGATGTGGAAGTGCACAGGCTTACCAAGGGAGAAGACCATAGATACAGGGCTTTGATAGAAAATGCAGGTATTTTGCCTATTCATCGGATGAAGCTTTGGCTGTATAAAGACAGATGCAGCCTCTACGAGATAGATGATGGAAGAGAAGTATCTTTAAGCATTCATGAGAAAAAAGAATTGTTGTCAGGTATAAACTGCATTTACGCCGGCGCCTATGAGGTGGGGATAGAAAAGGTATCTTTTGAGGACCCATTTCATATATTTGAAGTCATTCTTTTAGTGCCTTATTCATTCAGAGCAATTGTGAGTCCAAGAATAATCGATGTGGCAGACAGGGTGCTTGACCTTGAAAATCTTTTTAATAATTCAGGTCTTAAGAGTGACAGGCTCTTTGAGAATATTCCGGGAAGCAATATCAGGGCATATCAGAGAGGTGACAGCTTATCATCCATAAACTGGAAAGTATCGGCAAGACTTTCTGAACTCATGGTAAGAGTTCCCGACAGAATGGAAAACAGAACCGTGACGGTTTTAATGGATGCGGTTAATGTTCCGGAATGTGAGCAGGATTCTGCTTTTTTAAAGAAAAGAGATTACTTTCTTGAGTTTGTGATCTCTGCGGCATGGCATTTTGCCAAACAAAGTGTACCGGTTAAAATGGTATATCCTTCAGGTAAAGTGAGAGAGTCTGTTGTTGATTCCTATAACAGTTTTCTTGAATTCTATTCTATTGTCGCAGATAGTATTTTTTACAGCACCAAAGAGGATGAAAAAGAAATCCATGATTTAGTTGATAGTCGGAGGATAGGTCAACATGATGGGGATACTTGGATTATCATCAGAGAAGATCCGGGGAAGGGAGAAGAACACTTTATTATTTGCTAATGAGCTGAAAATCCTTGTTTACGCGTTTTCATTAGTGGCAGTTTGTGTTGAGATTTTTCTTATCGCAAAAGGAGACTCTTTTTCTTTTGCAAGGGATGAGTTCGTTTTGATAATAATGGGGCTGTATGTTCTTTTTGCAGCTCTTGAATATGTTTTTCGTTTATTTGTTGATGAAAACACAGCCGCTGTGTTTTCGGTTCTTCCCGGGCTTTTCTTGCTTTTTCTCGTAAAAGATACTTCTATCGTGGAAAATGCTCCTGTAGCGATTGTGATTGCGGCAATTCTTAGAATTGTTCTTGTGTTTATCCCGTTTCGGAACAGAATAATTCTTTTTTCAAGCTTTCTTCTTGATGCCATAGCGATTTTTTTGTGCTTTTTCTATCAACGATTTAACGGAGAATCTGCTATTGACAGGATTTTGTTTATCTGTCTTGTTCTTCTTTCATTATCTGCGATTCAAAATAGTTTTCCGTTTTTTTATTTTGCCATCATGGGTGTGTTAATGTTTATTATGCCTATGAGCACTGAGCCTATTGACTGGACCCCTGCTGTGAATGCCTATGAGAGGGTGGTCCGGAAAGCTGAGGACATTTCGTATTATGTATCAATGCTTTTTGACAATGGCTCTTATACAACAGGTTATAGCTCATTACATGTTACAGGTGGCAAGGTAAATGAAGATGATAAAACGCAGCTTGTTTTGACAATGGATGACAAGCCTTATCATATTTTTGTTAATCCTGATGAGGATACAAATATGAAGGTGCGAAGAGTTATTTATCTTGAAGGTGGAAATGGCGCTGACCTAAGCCGTTTTGTCTCGGTTTTACAGTTCCTTCATGATAATGGTATTGATAAAGAAACAGCGTCTTTGTTTTCACGAATATCCGAGATAAACATCGAATATGCATATATTGATACTTGTGATGAGATAATTCCAGCTAATACATTTAGTCTGCAGTCAGAAGGAAAAAATGTGGAGACCAGAGCCGGAAAGAGTATGCATAAAAAAGGATATGAACTTAGAGCCGGCTTTCTTGATCTTGATTATGGCAGCACATATTTTTCAGAACTTCTTAGATCATCTGCTGATAATGTGGTAAAAGAAAAATTGAATTATCAGCAAATGTGTGAATATGCATGGGAGATATACGGCCTTGATCTTGCTCAAATGATGAGCGAGAAACAGTACAATGACATAATATCTTCTACTGAGATGGATGATTATCTGAGCACCAGTGGTGTAAGTGATCGCATTAAAGAGCTGTCGGCCGAGATAACATCTGATTTTGCCGGCAATTATGACAAATGCAAGGCGATAGAAGTATATCTTAGGCAGTTTCCTTATAGTACAAATGTCGAAGGAAACCAGAATGTAAAAGCTGATATGAGCACTGCAAGAGGAATGGCTGAAATAGCTGATAATTTTCTTTTTCAAACGCAATCTGGATATTGCGTGCATTATACATCTGCGATGGTCATGCTTCTTAGGAGTGCAGGGATTCCTGCAAGGGCAGTGGTTGGGTACCGGTATGAGTTCCCTTTTGACATTAAGAAAAGTTATGAGGTAAGCAGCAAATGCGCACATCTGTGGCCTGAGGCATATATTGAGAATGTGGGATGGATTTCTTTTGAGCCTACGGGGGCCTATAACACTTCGGATAAGTATACCTGGCACCGGGTTGTTAAGGTGGAAAAAGATAATGCAGATGATTATTACAAGGCGGGGATTCCAGGTATTCAGACAGGTGATCCCGGGCAGGTAAATATGGGAGAAAGCTCAAAAGGAGCAGATGATACCTCAAAAGAGAAGACTGTTACTATAGAAATTATTAAAATAGCGGTTTTGGTTGCGATATGTATTATTCTCTTAATTACGCTTATAATTAGTGGGAATATTATTATTTGGAGAATACGATACAGATATGGAAGTCCAAAAGAAAAATTTCTTATGGATGTTGATCAGATAAAAAAGAGCATAAAAAAGAAATCTGAAAATGATTTCGTTGACAGAGGATTATTATCTGATTTTTTGGAGAAAGTTCCTGACGAGAATAAAACAGATGCTCAAAAAGTATTTGGGGTGTATTATAGAATAAAATATGGCAGATCCGGATGTGATGCAATATCGCCTGAGGAAAACAATCTTGCCCAAAATCTTAGAGTATTGCTAAAAAATAATAAAAAGTGCAGTTGATGCCGTTGATAAGACAAACTCCGAAATATACTATGTTTTCTTGAAAATATGATTTCTTCAACTTAATTGAATGACCAAATAAAGAAAAAATGCTTGCATAGTATAAATAATTATGTTATAGTGATATAGCTGTTGTGAACAGAGGTAACTATAGTTAATTAGAAGATTTTTTGTATATAGAGAGGTGAGAAAAGATGAGACAGGACATTCAGCCAGAATTCCATCAGGCAACTGTTACTTGCAACTGCGGTAACACATTCACAGTTGGATCAACAAAGAGTGAGATTCACGTAGAAATCTGCTCAAAGTGCCATCCATTCTATACTGGTCAGCAGAAGGCTACAACTGCTCGTGGACGTATTGATAAGTTCAATAAGAAATACGGCATGAACAATCAGTAATTTGGTTTAAAAGACAGAGAGGTTGAGGCAATAGCCTCGACCTCTTTTTGTTATTTGAGGTATGAAAAATGAAGAGGCGTAAGGTTAGACATTATTCAGGAATTGGTGGACAGGCTGTTCTTGAAGGCGTAATGATGAAGAACAAAGATATGTATGCAGTTGCTGTCAGAAAGCCTGATGGGGAGATTGAAGTCGAGGTTGACGAGTATCATGGTATTGCCTATGGCAGTAAGCTTTTGAATATTCCTTTTGTAAGAGGAATTTTTGTCTTTTTGGATTCTCTTATCTTAGGACTTAAGTCACTGAACTATTCATCAACTTTTTATGAAGAGGCTGATGAGAAGCCTACTAAGCTTGATGAAGGACTTGAAAATGTATCAGGTGGACATGAGAATACATTTTTAATGGTTATTACTACTGCAATATCATTTTTATTTGCGATTGGTCTGTTTATGGTATTGCCATACCTTCTTTCTGAACTTTTGAGCAAATATATCAGAAATGCGTCACTTATAGCAATAATTGAAGGTGTTATAAGGATTGGGATCTTTATTCTTTATATATTGCTTATTTCATGTATGAAGGATATCAGGCGTCTGTTTCAATATCATGGAGCGGAGCATAAGTGCATCAACTGTATCGAGAAAGGCAGACCTTTGACAGTTGGTAACGTCAGGAAGAGCTCAAGACTTCATAAGAGATGCGGAAGCAGTTTTATACTCTTTGTTATGCTGGTGAGTATCATATTATTTTTCTTTATAAGAGTAGATTCCTTTGGACTGAAGATTCTTATGAGAATTGTTCTTATTCCTGTAATTGCAGGTATATCATATGAAATCATCAGACTTGCAGGAAGAACAGACTTTTTCCTGGTAAAACTTATTTCAGCACCGGGCTTATGGCTTCAGAGATTAACTACCAAG
Organism: Butyrivibrio sp. YAB3001; assembly: GCF_900112195.1. GTDB lineage: Bacteria > Bacillota > Clostridia > Lachnospirales > Lachnospiraceae > Butyrivibrio. Next base: position 514,029 of record NZ_FOKR01000002.1, on the reverse strand, counting down.
GAACCTGATGATTCCATGATAGAGGTTGCGATAAAGTCAGTTGAATCAGTTTTTGACTGGAAGGAATTCTTAAAAGATTCTTTTGGATACGAGATTGACGACAGTTGGCTTAGGGATGATGAAGAAGTAAATGAATAATTACAGAGATTGTTATACAACTGGATATGATAAGTTGAATAGAGCCGGAATCACAGAAGCTAAGCTTGATGCCCGGCTCCTTTTAGAATATGTATGTGGCACGGATCACAGTACTCTTTTAACTCACCCTGAACGGGAAGTTACTGATGAAGAGATGTCGCGCTACGATGAATTAATAGAAAGGCGCATGAACAGAGAGCCTGTTGCTTATATTATCGGGAACTGGGATTTCATGGGGCTTAATATTGAAGTGTGCAAGGATGTGCTTATTCCTGAGCAGGACACAGAGATTCTTGTGGAAGAAGCAATGAGGTTTTGCGAAGATGGAATGAGAATACTGGATCTTTGCACTGGTTCAGGATGCATAGCTCTTAGCCTTTTAAACTATTCCAATGATACGAAAGCTCTTTGCAGTGATATATCTGAAAAGGCTTTGGAAGTTGCAGGAAGGAATGCTGAAAAGCTCGGATTGTCTGACAGGTGTGAATTTGTTAAGACAGATCTTTTCCCTGAAGAAACGGCAGGCAAGTTCGATATTATAGTTTCTAATCCGCCATATATAGCAACTGATGTCATTGAGACTTTGGCGCCTGAGGTAAAAGATTTTGAGCCAAGGCTTGCGCTTGATGGCGATGAAGATGGGCTTGTATTTTACAGAAGAATCGTTAAGGATGCAGAGAAATTCTTGCTTTCAAGCGGATATCTTTTTATGGAGATAGGGTATGATCAGGCTGATGCAGTGGTCAAAATGCTTGAAGAAGCAGGTTGTTATCATGATATTCAGGTAATCAAGGATTTAGGCGGAAATGACAGAGTTGTGAGAGCATGTTTTTTTCGATAGCTTATGAATTATGATGTAACACTGTTGCCAGACGTTTTGAAATGCTATAAGTGATGTATGTATAATTTTCCATACAGGCTATGTGCGTTTCTGATTATGTGTCTATAAAAATCATTTTGATAAGGTGAAAAAACATGTTTGATAGAATTGAAGATATACTGCGTAAATATGAAGATATTACGATGGAATTAAATGATGCATCTGTTATTGCTGATCAGGAGAGATTTCGCAAGCTAATGAAGGAGCAAAAAAATCTTGAACCGTTGGTGGAATGTTATAGCAAGTACAAACAGTGCAAGCAGACAATTGATGATAGCCTGCAGCTTCTTGATGAAGAAAATGATCCTGAGATGAAAGAAATGCTTAAGGATGAGCTCCAGGAAGCTAAGGACAGGATACCGGAACTGGAAAATGAACTTAAGATCCTTCTTTTGCCGAAGGACCCTAATGACGAGAAAAACGTTATTGTTGAGATCAGAGCCGGAGTTGGAGGCGATGAGGCTGCTCTTTTTGCAGCTGATATGTACAGGGTATATACAAGATATGCCGAGCGTCAGAACTGGCGCGTTGAGACTATGAGCGTTGAAGATATCGGAATCGGCGGTATCAAAACGGTAAGCTTTATGATAAAGGGAAATGGCGCTTATTCCAGACTTAAATACGAGAGCGGAGTTCACAGAGTTCAGAGAATTCCTGCTACTGAATCAGGCGGAAGAATACATACATCTGCTATTACAGTGGCAATCATGCCTGAAGTTGAGGATGTTGAAGTTGAAATTGACATGAATGACTGTAAGTTTGATGTGTTCAGAGCTTCCGGTAACGGTGGACAGTGCGTTAATACCACTGATTCAGCTGTAAGACTTACACATTTTCCGACGGGTATTGTTATTTCCTGTCAGGATGAAAAGAGTCAGCAGCAGAATAAGGCAAAGGCACTCAGGGTTCTTAGAGCAAAGCTCTATGAGCTTGAAAGAGAAAGACAGCATAACGATGAAGCTCAGCTTCGAAGAAGCCAGGTTGGAAGCGGCGACAGATCTGAGAAGATAAGAACCTATAATTTCCATCAGGGACGGGTTACTGATCACAGAATCGGTCTGACACTATACAAGATTGACCAGATCATGGATGGCGATATAGATGAGATAATCGATTCCCTGATAGCTGCAGATCAGGCAGAAAAACTCAGTAAGGTCGAGTAAAACTCTTAAATAAAAATAAAGTAATCGTATTAGATTGAAGCGGAATTTTATTGGTTGTATAATCAATATATGGCTTAAAATATATACTTTTTTTCGTGAAAGGTATGGTGTGAGTTATGGATGCTTCTTTTAAGACTGAGCTAATTGAATGGGGCGTTGACTGGAATGAGATTTTGGACAGATTCATGGGCAATGAGGATCTGATTGCCAGATTTATGTTCAAATTTCTGAATGATCAGAGTATGAATGATCTGACCAAATTTTTGGCTGAGGGAAATGTTTCTGAAGCTTTTAAAGCTGTTCATACCTTGAAGGGCGTTGGGGCGAACCTTGGACTGAAGGGCTTTTTGACGCCGGTATGTGAGCTTACAGAGATTTTAAGGGCAGGTTCCATGGATGGCTATGAAGAGAAGTATAACGAAATAAAGCCCAAGTATGATACATTGATCGCAATACTTCAAAAGTATCAGACATAATGGGCGTGTTTTCTTCGTTACTCGTTTGTTTCAAAATCAATATCTGAATGTGACATAAAGCTTGGGATAAATGCATCCCAGGCTTTTTCTATTGTTTTATCAAGAGAAAAAGTTTTGAAAGTTGTTCCTGTTGTAATCTGGATGGAGCCGCTTGAAAATCTGATATTAATGCCTAAAAGGACATCGTCTGGGTTTATATGTGAATCAGCCGCTGAAACAATGTCGCTTTTGGTCTTATCATCCGGATGAAAAGTGAATTTGAAGCCTAAAGGAGTCCTTTTTCCTTTTATGAGATCAAAGCAGATAGGCTTTAAAGTGGACCATTTAGAATAATCGCCTATAGTATTGTCATTGGGCTCTGAGTCATTTTTGAAAAAGTCTTTATGAATATGTCCGTCGATATGAAAGGTGTTGTAAGTTTCTATGGTGGCTTCTTCAACATAGAAGTTATCAAAAATGTCGTTTGTAAGAAACTTTGCCATGAAAGATTTATTGTTTTTAATATTGATTGCGATCATTATTATTAGTACCTTGTCTAAAAATCTATATTGAGAAAACGTATGTGATGAGTTTTCCCTAAATTCTAAGTATAACAGAAAAATATAACATAATCATATTTTTTCAATGTATAAATTTGAATAAAAATGTGGATGTATTAACGGAAATTTTGAATAATTTAATCAATGCCAATTAACTTAAAATTAGTTTATACTTAAATATATTAAAGCCGTTAATGTATGTTTTTGGAAAAAGACATTTTGTCTGGCTTGAGGCAAGGCATGAATTATTAGTGGTTCTGTAAACGAGGGGATATCGGTATGGCTAAAACGGTTCGATTAAAAGATATTGCTGATAAAATTGGTGTTAGTACAGTTACTGTTTCTAAGGCATTATCCGGACAGCGGGGAATGAGTGAAGAGCTCAGGGAGAAAATCCATGCAATGGCAGACGATATGGGATATGTGCCGTCTGTATCGAGAAAACAGGATTTTTCCAGCAAGAGTTATACAATAGGAGTTCTCATTTCTGAGAATTTTATGAGCGAATATAGCTCTTTTTATACAAGAATGCATCAGCAGGTATCGCAGATAGCTATGGACAAGGGATGTTTTACAATGCTTGAAGTTATCTCTGTTGATCATGAAAAAAACAAAGTTATTCCGAGATTGGTTGAAGATAAGAAGATAGATGGGATCGTTGTTGTAGGGCGTCTTGACCACGAGTATCTTAGAGCAATCAAGGATATTAGCGGAATACCTATGGTATATCTTGATTTTTGCAATCATACAGGTGATGAGGATGCTGTGGTATCTGACAGTTATAATGGCGCGTACTGTCTGACCAATTATCTTTTCGACATGGGACATAAGGACATTGCATTTGTGGGAACACTTCTTGCGTCAGGTGCTATTACTGACAGATATCTGGGTTATACCAAATCGCTTATGGAGCATGGTCGTCCGTTCAGAGGTGACTGGATTATTCCTGACAGGGATCTTGAAACGGGAGTTATGGATATCAATAAGTATTTTGAGCTGCCAGAACAAATGCCTACAGCGTTCTTTTGCAACTGCGATATGGCAGCAAGTATGATGATAAAAAAGCTTCGTGAAAAAGGATACAGAGTTCCGGAAGATATTTCAGTTGTTGGTTATGATAATTATCTTTTCCCTGGATTGTGCGATATAAAGATTACTACCTACGGTGTTGACAGTTATGAGATGGGGCGAAACGCTATCCTTAACCTTATAAGAAAGATAAGCGGCGAAAGATACAGACAGGGTATCATGATCCTCGAAGGTCATATGATCGAAGGGGAGAGTGTGAAGAGGCTGGATTAGGATAAAAAAAGGATGTGCACTTGCTGGCACATCCTTTTTGAATTAATTTGATTCATTATTTATAAGTTCTTTTGCCTGACTTATTGAGTTTCTGTAAATAAATGATACTCCGATGACTTCACCGTTATCCATTGTGACTTTTCCAAAGCTTGTTTTCTGAATATGATTAACATTTATAAGCGCGTTATCATTTACGGGACAAATCTGTGGAAAAACTGCGCATTGGTCATAGAAATTGTAGATATCGTCGATAATACTTAGTATGTTGCCATCTTCCATGTAGATAAACAGTTCAGCGCCTTTTTTCTTTACACAGACAATCTCGTCATTTTTAGCATAGACAGTACCGTTTTTGCTGCGGATTTCCATGGTGGGAGTGGGAGCACCTTTGATTTTCCTGATTTCATCCATGATAGCTGTTAGTTCTGCCACTTTTATGGGTTTGTCTAAAAATAGTATATTTGGAACATTGATACCGGATTCTGCATACTGTTTGCGGTAATCAATAGAAGAGACCACAAGAATTATGGGACGGACGACTCCTACGTTTAAAAGGAGCCTTGCAACCTCAAAACCTGTGGGCTCTGCAGAAGTCATATCTATAAATAATGCATCATACATCTGCGGATAACGCATTAAGGCCTCGACATTTCCGTAGGAGTCAAGGTATAGCCTGCCTCCGTTTTCTTTAAAAAATCTGTCTGACTGACGCCCTAAAAGACGTTCTGTCTGCTTTCTGTCAGCTATATTGTCATCACAAACAGCGATATGCATATCACATTTCATGTTACTCTTTCCCCACAATACTTTTTTATATAAAGCTAAAAGAAATTGGCAACCATGCCAGTAAAACGAAAAGTAGAACCTGTAATAATAATATAACCGGGAGCCCGATTTTGAAATACCAATGCTTTGTTTTATGCCTGAAAATAAACATTCCCAGTATAGAACCGATGCTTCCCCCTAGTATTGCAACTGAAAAAAGGGTTGCTTCGGGAATTCGGAAGGCATTTTTACGTGCCCTCCGCTTGTCAGTCCCCATTAAAGCAAACCCTGAAATGTTCATGACGACAAAAAATATAATTATCAAAGATAAAGAATTCATCAATTACTTTTTAGATTCTACTTCCTGCATCTTCATTGCACGTACCTTGCTTGCAAGACCGAACAGATTGATGAAGCCTTCTGCGTCATGATGATCGTAGAGGTCTCCGGTCTTGAAGGAAGCAATGCTCTCGTTGTAGAGAGAGTAAGGTGATTTTGTGCCGGCTTTGATGATATTACCCTTATACAACTTGAAGGTAACTTCACCGGTTACGTATTTCTGAGTGGATTCAATGAATGCCTGCTCAGCTTCACGCAGAGGAGTAAACCATTTCCCTTCATATACTAAATCAGCAAACTTGTTGCCCATATCTTTCTTCATTGTATAGGTATCGCGGTCTAAAATCAACTCCTCAAGCTGCTGATGAGCTTCATAAAGAATTGTTCCGCCGGGTGTTTCATATACGCCTCTTGATTTCATTCCCACTACGCGGTTTTCTACTATATCAACGATTCCGATTCCGTTTTCACCGCCGAGTTTATTTAAAGTGCGGATGATATCAGAAACTTTCATTTCTTTTCCGTTTACAGATTTAGGAATGCCGCCCTCAAAAGTCATTGTTACAGTTGTTGGCTGATCAGGAGCATCCTCAGGAGTTTTGCCGAGTACTAAAAGATGTTTGTAATTAGGTTCAAGTGAAGGATCTTCGAGTTCAAGACCTTCATGAGATATATGCCAGAGGTTACGGTCACGGCTGTAGCTTGAATCAGCAGAGAATGGAAGATTGATGCCATGCTGTTTACAATATTCAATCTCTGATTCGCGGGAATCCATTGTCCATTTATCATTTCTCCACGCAGCAATGATCTTGATGTCAGGAGCAAGAGCCTTGATTCCAAGCTCAAAACGAATCTGGTCATTTCCCTTACCTGTAGCGCCATGGCAGATTGCAACAGCATTTTCTTTTCTTGCAATCTCGACAAGCTTTTTAGCGATAAGCGGACGAGCCATAGATGTGCCAAGAAGATACTTGTTCTCATATACAGCATGAGCCATTACGCATGGAACAATGTATTCATCGCAGAATTCGTCAACAACATCAAGAATATAGAGTTTACTTGCGCCGCAGCTTATTGCTCTGTCCTCAAGTCCATCAAGTTCCTCTTCCTGTCCGCAGTCAATGCAGACACAGATTACTTCATAGTCAAAGTTTTCTTTAAGCCATGGAATAATTGCTGTAGTGTCAAGTCCACCAGAATAAGCAAGAATAACTTTCTCTTTTTCCATTACCATATCCTCATCTTTCTTTGTGATATTTTTTCGATTATCATAATCATTATAGTTGCTTTTTATTCACTATAAAACACCAATGCATAAAATGCAAGTATAAAATGCATAAATATTTAAAAAGGAGATATTTTGTGCATAATTATAAAAATGTGTTGCATATTTTAAAATGTAGTCTTATACTGAGAACATGTTATTTTAAGATGTTTTTTGCGAAATAAAATATACTTTTTATCTATAGAAAGGATGCATAAAAAATGATAAGAGTTGGAATTATTGGTGCTACAGGATATGCGGGTGCTGAGATAGCAAGACTGATACTTGGTCATCCTGAGGCAGAGGTTGTATGGTACGGATCTAAATCATATATTGGTCAGGATTTCAGTGATATTTATGGTAATTTCTTTAAGATAATAGATGAAAAGTGTCTTGATGATAATATAGAAGAACTTACAAATGAAGTAGATGTTGTATTTACAGCTACACCACAGGGATTATGTGCAAGCCTTATAAATGAGGACATTCTTAATAAAGTTAAGGTAATAGATTTATCTGCTGACTTTAGATTAAAAGATGTATCGGTGTACGAAGAATGGTATAAAATAGAACATAAGGCTCCTACTTATATAGAAGAAGCAGTATATGGTCTCTGTGAGATCAACAGAGATAAGGTTAAAGGTGCCAGACTTGTGGCAAATCCGGGATGTTACACAACATGCTCTATTTTAACTGCATACCCTCTTATAAAAGAAGGACTTATTGATCCTGATACACTTATCGTAGATGCGCTTAGCGGTGTGACAGGAGCAGGGAGAGGTGCCAAGGTTGCAAATCTGTACTGTGAGGTTAATGAGAGCTGTAAACCATATGGAGTAGCAAATCACCGTCATACCCCGGAAATTGAAGAACAGCTTGGTTATGCGGCAGGAAGACCTATGGTTATTAATTTCACTCCTCATCTTGTTCCGATGAATAGAGGAATTCTTGCAACAGAGTATGCAAGACTGGTTAAAAAAGATGGGAAATTGCCTACAAAAGAAGATATCAGAGCAGCTTATGAGAAGTATTACAAAAAAGAGCTGTTTATAAGAATTTTGAAAGATGGCGTCTATCCGGAAACGAGATTTGTTCAGGGAAGTAATTTTGTGGATATTGGATTTAAAATAGATGAGCGCACCGGCAGAGTGATAATGATGGGCGCAATTGATAATCTGGTTAAGGGAGCAGCAGGACAGGCAGTTCAGAACATGAACATCATGTTTGGACTTGAAGAATCAATGGGGCTTAGATTGGTGCCAAAATGTCCTTGAGGTAGAAAAATGGTTCGTGTAATGACAGTTGATGATTACGAAGAAGTTTTTGATTTATGGAATTCAATAGAAGGCTTTGGAATAAGGACTCTTGATGATTCAAGGGAAGGAGTTGAGCGGTTTTTATTAAGAAATCCTACGACCAGCGCAGTAGATATAGAAGACGGTAAGATAGTTGGAGCAATTTTATGTGGGCATGATGGAAGAAGAGCCTGCTTATACCATGTGTGCGTGAGCAAGGAATACAGAATGCATGGAATTGGAAAAAAGATGGTTCAGTTCTGCTGCGAGAGACTTAAGGAAGAAAAGATTAACAAAGTGTGCCTTAATGCTTTTGTTACCAATGTGGTTGGTAATAAATTCTGGCAGAAGATGGGATGGACACTTAGAGATGATATGAACTACTATGACTTTGTTCTTAATGAAGATAATAAAACAGAATTTGTTCAGAAAAGGATGGGCTGAAAAATGAAGGTTATTGAAGGCGGTGTTACAGCGGCAGAAGGTTTTATGGCAGCAAGCTGTGAGGCAAATATCAAATATAAAAACAGAACAGATATGGCTTTTGTCTATTCCACAAAGCCTTGTGTCTGTGCAGGTACGTTTACTTCTAACGTTGTAAAAGCAGCGTGTGTTATGTGGGATAAGAATATTGTTGAATCCGGTGATTATATGCAGGCAGTTGTTATCAATTCAGGAATTGCAAATGCATGTACCGGAAAAGAGGGATTTGATGCATGCGAAGCTACTGCAAAAGCTGTTGAGAAATATACCGGTGTGCCATATAAGTCTGTTGCAGTTGCGTCAACCGGAGTTATCGGAATGCAGCTTCCTGTTGATAAGCTTGTAAGCGGCGTTGAAATGATGAGTAAGACGCTGGATGCATCTTTGAGCGCCGGAACAGCTGCTTCAAAAGCAATCATGACAACTGATACAGTGAATAAAGAAATTGCAGTTTCTTTTGAAATATCAGGGAAAAATGTGACTCTTGGAGGAATGAGCAAGGGTTCAGGAATGATTCATCCCAATATGTGTACGATGCTCGCTTTTTTGACAACGGATGTTTTGATTGAAAAAGCTCTTTTACAAAAGGCTGTGAGCGAAGTTGTTAAGGATACCTTCAATATGATAACAGTTGATGGCGATACATCAACAAATGATACATTATTGTGTATGGCAAGCGGCCTGGCAGAAAATGACATCATTAATTCTGAAGGCAAAGACTATGAGGTTTTTAAGGAAGCACTTGGCTTTGTATGTGAGTTTTTAGCTAAGAAGATGGCTGCTGATGGAGAGGGCGCAAGTAAGCTCTTCGAGGCAAAGGTAATAAATGCCAAAACTAAAGAAGATGCAAGAACCCTTTCAAGAGCAATTGTTGGTTCAAATCTTTCAAAGGCTGCGATATATGGCTGTGATGCGAATTTTGGCAGATTCCTGTGCGCAATGGGATATTCAGGCGCGGAATTTGATCAGAATGATGTAGAGCTGTTTTTTGAAAGTAAAGTTGGCAAAATAGAAGTTTTCCATAGAGGAGTTCCGCTTGAATTTGATGAGGAAGCGGCTTTGATGATAATGAAGGCTGATGAAGTGACTGTTTTCGTAAACATGAATGAGGGAACTGAGGAAGCAACAGCCTGGGGATGTGATCTGACATATGATTATGTAAAGATCAATGCTGATTACAGATCTTAAAGGAATATGAAAATATATAGATTCTCGGGAGGATACCATGGACAAAGATATGCAGGAAGTATTAAAAAAAGCTGAAGTGCTTGTTGAGGCACTTCCATATATTCAGAAGTTCAACAGGAAAGTCATTGTCGTTAAATATGGCGGAAGCGCAATGAGTAATCCTGAGCTTCAAAAAAGCGTAATTACTGATGTAACTTTATTAAAACTTGTCGGCTTTAAACCTATTATTGTTCATGGCGGCGGTAAGGCAATCAGCAGCTGGGTATCCAGGATAGGTAAAGAGGCAGAATTTGTAAATGGACTTAGAGTAACTGATGCTGAGACAATGGAAATTGCAGAAATGGTCCTGGGAAGAGTGAATAAACAGCTTGTTACCATGGTTCAGGAGCTTGGCGTTAAGTCAATTGGTATCAGCGGAAAAGATTCAGGACTTCTTCATGTAAAGAAAAAGTATTCTGATGGAAAAGATATTGGCTTTGTTGGAGAGATTGACAAGGTTGATCCTAAAGTTCTTTTTGACATGATGGATCATGATTACCTTCCAATTGTGGCGCCAATAGGATTTGACGATAATTTTGATACTTATAACATAAATGCAGATGATGCTGCCTGTGCTATTGCAAAGGCTGTCGGCGCTGACAAGCTTGCCTTTCTTACAGATATTGAGGGAGTTTATAAGGATATAAACGATCCTTCAACCTTTATCTCAAGACTTACATGTTCTGAAGCTGATGCCCTTATAGCAGAAGGAAATATCGGAGGCGGTATGCTTCCTAAGCTTAACAACTGCACAAGTGCAATCAGAGAAGGGGTAGATAAGGTGCATATTCTCGATGGCAGAATTCCACATTGTCTTCTTCTTGAAATCTTCACCAATAAAGGTGTTGGAACAATGTTTATGTCAGATAATGATGCTCTTGCAAAGGATGCATGAGGGAAAGCTATTTTAGATAAAGGGAGATTGTTAAAATGAGCGAAAAAATGCAGCAGATAATAGATGAGGCAGAGCAGGCCCTTCTTCATACATATAATCGTTATCAGATTGTTCTCGACAGAGGTGATGGCGTATATCTTTATGATATTGACGGTAAAAAGTATCTTGATTTCGTTTCCGGAATTGCTGTTTTTGCATTGGGATACAACAATAAGGCGTATAATGATGCATTGAAAAATCAGATAGATAAACTTTTACATACCTCAAACTACTATTATAATGTGCCGGCAATTGAAGCAGCAAAAAAGATAAAAGAAGTGTCCGGGATGGACAGAGTCTTTTTCACAAATAGCGGAGCGGAGGCTATAGAGGGCGCAATAAAGGCTGCAAGAAAATACGCATTTTTGAAGGATGGGAAAAATGATCATGAGATAATAGCTATGAATCATTCTTTTCACGGAAGAACCTTCGGAGCTCTTTCTGTAACCGGAAATCCTCATTACAGGGAAGCTTTTGAACCGATGATTGGAAATGTAAAGTTTGCCAACCTCAATGATTTTGACAGTGTTCTTGATTGTGTAACAGATAAAACCTGCGCTATCATTATGGAAACTGTTCAGGGTGAGGGTGGAATATATCCTGCATCTGAAGATTTTTTGACTAAAGTAAGAAAACTTTGTGACGAAAAAGACATTCTTCTTATTCTGGATGAAATTCAGTGCGGAATGGGAAGATGCGGCTATATGTATGCATGGCAGAAATACGGGGTAAAACCTGATATTATGACCACTGCCAAGGCTCTTGGCTGCGGAGTGCCTGTGGGTGCATTCCTCTTAAATGAGAAAGTGGGCGCAAATTCCCTTGTTGCAGGCGACCATGGAACTACTTATGGCGGAAATCCTTTTGCCTGCGCTGCAATTAACAAAGTCCTTGATTTATTTAAAGAGGACAATATAATAGAGAATGTGAATGAGGTGGCTCCTTATTTAGAACAGAAATTAGACGAGCTAAAAGAAAAGTATGACTTTATCATAGACAGAAGAGGCGCCGGATTGATGCAAGGACTTGTGTTTAACCGACCTGTTGCGGAAGTTATCAACAAGGCTCTTGAAAAGGGCTTGATTTTAATTAATGCGGGCGCAGAGATTATAAGATTTGTTCCACCTCTCATAATTACTAAAGAGAATGTAGATGACATGATAGAGATTTTAGATTCATGTCTAGGGGATTTATGAGAATTAAAGTTAGAATTTTTTCAATTTTACTAGTAGCAGCGGCTCTGGCGGGCACATTTGTATATGCTCGCTCAGGGCAGAGCATTTTTGAGAGCTACTCTATTTTTCCTACCGGGAAAACGACTATAAGGCTTTGGTACACGGATGAAGCCTTGACTCCTTATTTGCAGGCTCGCTCCGTGGCGTATTCTGAAACTAATCAGAATGTGCGCATTGAGCCTGTTCTTGTTTCAGGTCTTGAATATCTTGAAGCTATTAATGAAGCTTCTCTGGCTAATGAAAACTATCCTGATATTTTTATAATAACAAACGATTCTTTGGAAAAGGCGTATCTTGCCGGTCTTGCAATGGAAATAACAGATGGAGAGGATTATCTTTCATCGGAAATGTTTCCTGATGCGGCTATAAGGTCGGTTACCTATAATGGAAGATATATTGCTTATCCATTTTATTTTGAGACCAGTTCGCTTATTTACAATAAGACATATTTAGAGGATATGGCTGCAGAAAATCTTGAGAATGCGATGTTTCTTGCTGAAGCAGAAAACGCTCAGGAGGGCAGCGAGACAACAGAAAATGCAGAGGCTGAAGGGGGCACTGAGGAAGCTGCGGAACTTAGTATTACGCAGGATATGATTGATAGTGAAGTAGAGAAAAATCTTCCTAAGACTATTTCCGATATTCTGGAATTTGCCCAGAGTTATAATGCGCCTGAGCAGGTTGAAGCGGTATTTAAGTGGGATGTTACCGATATTTTTTACAATTATTCATTTGTAGGAAATTATATGAATGTTGGTGGCAGAGCCGGTGATGATGTGAGCATGATAGATATCTACAACACTGATACTATCAGCTGTATGAAGATTTATCAGCAGCTCAATCAGTTCTTTGCTATTGATGCCGATGAAATAGACTACGAGAGTGTTTCACAGGATTTCATAGATGGTAAGATAGTCTTTACTGTTGCTACAACAGATATTATCGGGAAAATAAAGGCAGCTCAGAATTCCGGAGAATGCCCTTACGAATTTGGCGTTGCCGATATGCCTGACCTTAATAGCAAATACAGCACGAGAACCATGTCTGTCACAGACTGTATTGTGGTGAACGGCTATACTGAGAATATTGCAAAGGCAAATGCTGTAGCAAGATATATCTGCAATGACAATTCTGCAGATCTTTACAATAACAGCGGAAAGCTTGCCGCTCATTACGGAATAAAGTATAACGACAATAATTTATCTACTTTTGTAGATGTTTACGACGATTCCATTCCTATGCCGAAGACTATAGAAACAAGTAATCTTTGGATGGAACTTGAGATTGCATTTACCAAGATATGGAATGGAGAAGATTGTAATTCAATACTTAAGCAGGTTTCTGAAAAGATAAAGACTCAGATCACTGGAGAGCAATTTGTGGAAGAAACATTGCCTGATCCTGAGAATTTAGATATTACCGAAGGCCTTTCCGAGGAAAGCGATTAAATAATATAACTTGCGGAAATTCTTTTTCTTTACTACAATAAGAAAAGCATGGCGGGGTCCTCTGATTTTGGAGGAAACATGCAAAAAATAATTCTAATATTGGCTCTTATGATGCTCCTTACGGGGTGTAAAAGGGCAGATTCTGAAATGGTTTTACATAGTGAAGAAAGTACGATTCTTTTGACGGAGGAACATGAAGATTCATCAGGGCAAAAGGATTTAGCGGAAGCTGTGACGTTGGAAGCTTCAACTGCTGCAGAGGAAGTATTACTTGGAGTTTATGTCTGCGGCGCTGTTAATAATCCCGGTGTTTACTATTTATCTGACGGAAGCCGGCTTATAGATGCAGTTGATGCTGCCGGTGGTTTTTCAGTTGATGCAGATGTGACTTATGTTAATCTGGCTGCTACTGTGCAGGATGGGATCAAACTACAGATTCCGACTATTGAGCAGGTAGAAAGTGCAGCTAATTCATCTTCACTTAGTTCTTATGATGGTAATGAGCCGGCTGCAGAGACTGACAGCAATGGACTTGTGAACATTAATAAAGCTTCAAAAGAGGAACTTAAGACTCTTCCGGGGATTGGCGATGGCATAGCCGGCAGGATAATAGATTATAGAACTGAAAATGGTGATTTTTCTAAAATAGAAGATATAATGAAGATATCTGGAATCAAGGATAAAATGTTTAGCAAGATCAAAGATCGCATTACAGTATAGAAATGGTGGTTTTATGGGCAAGAAGGCACTGGTTGTCGATGATGAAAAGATAATAGTTAAGGGCATAAAGTTTAGTCTCGAGCAGGATGATATTCAGGTTGACTGTGCCTATGACGGGCAGGAGGCTGTAGATAAAGCCAAAGCTAATAATTATGACATTATTTTGCTTGATGTAATGCTTCCGGTAATGTCCGGCTTTGAAGTTTGCCAGCAGATCAGAGAGTTTTCTAATGTTCCGATTATCATGCTGACTGCAAAGGGCGATGATATGGACAAGATTTTGGGCCTTGAGTATGGTGCTGATGACTATATTACAAAGCCGTTTAATATTCTTGAAGTTAAGGCAAGGATCAAGGCTATAATGAGAAGAACTTCCAAGGCTGTAGATAATAAGGGAGTTATAACCTACGGTGACCTTAAGCTTCATGAAGAGTACAGAAGAGTATTTGTCGGCAACAGGGAAATAAATGTTACCAGTAGAGAGTATGAGCTTTTGGAACTCTTAGCAACAAATCCGGGGAAGGTTTATTCCAGGGATGAACTTTTAACAGCCATTTGGGGCAATGATTATCCAGGTGATGCCAGAACTGTTGATGTGCATATCAGGAGACTTCGCGAGAAGCTTGAGTCTAATCCTAGTGAGCCCAGATATGTCAGAACTAAATGGGGTAGTGGCTATTATTTCCAGGCCTGATCAAATCACAAGAATATGAAAAAAATTATAAATGGCATTGTGGATTTTTTTAAACAATTAAAAATAAGTGATGTCTTGAAAAGTCTTCGGGTACGTTTCTTCGTTATCGTTGCTGTTACAGGATTGTTGTCATGTCTTTGCATGCACATTATTATCCTGGACAGTTACGAAAATCGTGCTGTCAGTGTCAAGCAGACTGAGGTTCAGACTCAGCTTCGTATTTTGGCAAATCACCTTATTACCTACAATTATCTACAGGATCAGTCTTCTGAAGTTATCAATGCGGAATTGGATATGCTTGCAAACCTCTATGATGGAAGAGTAATCGTTATTAATGACGATCTTAAAGTTGTTAAGGATACTTATAATATCAGTCAGGGCAAGACTATCATTTCAGAAGAAGTTGTAAATTGCCTAAAGACAGGCCCCAAGGGGACTATGTCGCGATATGACCAGAGTAATGGTTATATCGAGCTTCTGACACCTATTATTGAATCACAGCTTATTCAGGAGCAGGATGTATCGGAGAATGGTTCAAGCAATTCTGCGGTGAAGGGTGTGCTTCTTACCAGCGTATCTACAGATACTATAGCTACGACAATGGAAATTCTTGACAGACGAGCTACGACAATTGAGATTATCATTGTCACGATCATTTTTGCTTTCGCAGCAGTAGTTTCATATACGTTATTGAAGCCTTTTGACCGCATAACCGCAGCGATAAACGACATAAAAGAGGGCTATACCGATAAACCTATCGTCGGACCAAATTATATCGAGACAGAACAGATCATTATGGCGTTTAATGCTCTTTTGCGAAGAATGAAGGTTCTTGATGATTCAAGACAGGAATTTGTTTCTAATGTGTCACATGAGCTTAAGACACCTATTACTTCCATAAAAATACTTGCGGATTCTCTTTTGGCTCAGGAGAATGTTCCCAATGAGGTTTACCGCGAATTTATGACAGACATTGGAAGTGAGATTGACAGAGAAGATAAGATCATAAATGACCTGTTATCGCTTGTCAGGATGGATAAGACTTCTGCAGGACTTACAATAACAACTGTCGATGTTGTGGCGCTTACGGAAAGCGTTTTAAAACGAATGAGACCAATAGCAAGAGAGCATAATATTGAACTTGTTTTGGACAGCAAAAGAGCTATAACAGCGGCAATTGATGAAGTTAAGATTTCACTGGTTATCATGAATCTTGTGGAAAATGCCATTAAGTACAACAAAGATAATGGCTTTGTCAGAGTTGAATTAGATGCGGACCATCAGTTTTTCTTTATCTCGGTTATTGATTCGGGAATGGGAATCCCTGAGGATGCTCTGGATCATATTTATGAGAGATTTTACCGTGTTGATAAGTCTCGTTCCAGAGAAATCGGAGGAACAGGGCTTGGCCTTTCAATTGCAAGAAATGCTGTACTTATGCACAGAGGCACAATAGAAGTTAAGAGCGCTCTTGGAGAAGGCACAACGTTTATAGTGAAACTGCCGCTTACCAGTGTGGGAGCTAAGTGATGATGAGAGGTAAAATTCAGAAAAGAATACTACATAATAATATAACTGTGGGTATCATGTTTTTAGTTATGATACTTATGTGTTCATGTTCACGAAAAGAGGCAGTTTCGGAGAATACCATACAGGTGTATTTTGTAAACACCAGCGAGACCGGGATTATTTCCCAGAGCTATGAGCTTGCATCACTTCATAATCCTAATGAAGCAGTGGAAGAACTCTTGGGTGTGTTAAAAGTAATGCCTTCGAGATTGCAGTATGAAGCTCCGATATCAGGGGACATAGATGTGATTGGATATTCTCTTCATGACAAGCTTCTTACTCTTAATTTTAATGCTAATTATTCAAATCTTGATAGTACGCTTGAAATACTTGACCGCGCTGCTATTGTAAGAACCTTTACTCAGCTTGAGGCAGTGGATTACGTGAATTTCCAGATAGAGGGAACACCTATCACTGATCACAACGGAAATGTAATAGGAAATATGTCAGCCGATACTTTTATCTATAATGCGGGAAATGAGATAAATACCTATGAAAGGGTAGAGTTAAAATTATACTTTTCCAATCCCGAAGGAACAAAGCTCATACCTGTTTACAGATCCGTAGTTTACAACAGTAATATCTCAATGGAAAAGCTTGCGATAGAGCAGATTATAAGCGGACCTAACACTGATATAGCAATTCCCACAATCTCTAAAGAGACTAAGGTAAGAAGTATCAATGTAAAGGACGGAGTGTGCTACATAGATTTTGATTCGGCTTTTACGACACAGCCAAATAAAGTGTCATCTGAGGTTGCAATCTATTCAATGGTTAATACTGTTACAGAATTGCCAAATATAAACAAAGTCGCTTTTTCTGTAAATGGCGAGTATGAATTTATATATATGGACCATACAATTGTGGGACCATATGAAAGAAATTTGGATTTAATTGAATAAAAAGCAAGATTTATAAGGAATATTTTTATGAAACGACCGTTATGTTTTATTTCTGTAGTAATAACGGTGATTGTCTATTTATATCTTGAATTGTTTTCATCTAAGTATCTTATCGATTATTCTGAAATTGACGGAGAGCTTGCCCGGATAGTTGGCACTGTAGACAAAAAAGAGTACAAAGTCGACTATCTTGGGGAGATAGCGCCGGTTATCTATATCATTCCATCAAATGAAACATTAGGTAAGAACAGATACATTCAATGTTATATGTCATCAGAGGATTATGTTGAACCCTTAATCGGCCAGCAGGTTGAGATTACCGGGAAAATACAGTCCTTTTCGGCGCCGAGAAATTTTGGCGAATTTGACACACCACTATATTACTCAACTTTAAAAATTGCATATAGAATAAAAAATGCCAGAATACTTCAAGCTGCCGGGAAATGCAATTTATTCTATGAATCATTGTATAAGATAAAATACAGTCTTGAAGCAGTATTTGACAGAAATCTGGGCAAAGATGATTCATCAATAATGAAGGCTGTCATATTGGGTGATAAGTCTTTTATGGATGAAGAAACAAGAGAATTATATAAAAATTCAGGTATTATCCATATTCTGGCGGTGAGTGGACTTCACATCTCAATAATTGGCATGGGAATATACAAGCTTTTGCGAAAAATAAAAATGTCGCAGGCTGCAGCGTCTGTCATTCCAATACTTTTTATGTATGCCTACGGGCAAATGTGCGGAATGAGCTCATCAGCGGCAAGAGCGATTGTTATGTTCGCGCTGAGGCTGATTGCGCCGATCATTGGGAGAACGTATGACATGCTCACAAGTCTTTCGGTGGTAGAAATCATGCTCCTATTTGAGCAGCCTCTGTATTTGTATAACAGCGGATTTTTATTTTCTTTCGGAGCAATAATAGGAATAGCTTATATAAAGCCAAAACTTGAAAAGGTATTCAAAAAAAGAAAAAGATTTAAGATGAATTTTGCAGATGACAAGGAGCCGGGCTTATTGCAAAAGTTATTGAATTATTGCATGTCAGGAGTAACTGTAAGTATTTCGATTCTGCTTGTTACGCTTCCTGTATATATGAGCTGTTATTATACATATCCGATCTGGAGTATTTTTCTTAATCTTTTTATAATTCCACTTATGGCGCCACTAATGATCATGGGAATAATTTGTGCTATTGTTGGTAGCTTCTTGCCATTTAGGCTTTTTGTTCTTCAAATTCCCATTCATTTTATTTTGAAGTTTTATGAGCTTTTATGCAAAGGAGTAAACGATTTGCCGGGTAGAAATATCTATCTTGGGCACACTACAAAATGGAAAATTGCGATATATTATTGTATTTTGTTGCTTGTATTTGGAGGAATGATATCAAAAGCGGCAGATATTTTTAGACGAGTATGTAGTAAAAGAAAAGCCTGTGTCAGGAATGGTTCCTGGAATAATAAGCGTGTGACTAAAATTCAAAGTATAGTATCAGGCTTTTTGATCATTACCGGAATAATAATTTTGATCTACTCCATGCCTTCTCCATTGAAAATATCGATGATAGATGTGGGACAGGGAGATGGGATACTTATCCGAAATTTCAATGAAAGTATTTTGATTGACGGTGGCAGTACTGATAAAAAGGAAATTGGTAAATATTCAATAATACCTTTTCTAAAATACGAAGGAATCGGAAGTTTGAGGGCGATTGTAGTCACTCACGAGGATGAAGATCATGTGAGCGGAATTTTTGAAATAATGGATGATATGGAAAAGGGGGGTATCAAAATCAAAAATCTGATTTTGCCAAATGTTTCCAAAGCTTCAAGAGGAGATAATTATCATAGACTTGAGGAAAGAGCAAAGAGCTTGGGAATAAATGTCAGTTATATTGGCTGCGGAGATGAGCTGAAGCTTATGCCAGGTGGTGGTAATTTATATCAACTTTTTGATAATAATGAACTAACGATAAAATGCTTAAATCCGGAGAATAATATGATTACACAGGGCGCAAATGCATATTCTACCGTACTATTTTTGAAGTATGGTAAGTTCAAAGCTCTTTTTACAGGAGATGTTGAAAAAGAAGGGGAGGAGCATCTGCTTGAAGATTTGAGAGAAAATGCAAGGGAATACTCAAATCTTACACTTTTAAAAGTGGCGCATCATGGGTCGAAATACACTACCTGCGATGAATTTATGGAGCTTACGAATCCTAAGATTGCAATTATCAGTTGTGGAATCGATAACCGATATGGTCATCCTCACGATGAACTTCTAGAGAGGCTAAAAAAGGCGGGGACGCAGATTTACAGGACAGATGAATCAGGAGAAATAACTGTTGATATTGAGGATAGCAGGGTATTCATTGATGAGTATTTAAATTCAGATTAGACAAAATGTTACTGTTAATTCAGTAACGAAATCTATGTCGTGCATTTGTAAGAATATGATTTGACCATGTAGATAAAAATATCTAACAATGAACATCCTTGAATTTTTGATTTAAGAATGTATAATTGATTGGATGGGGGTAAATTATGGCCGCAAAGACTACGGATTTTCCTGTAAAGCAAAGACAACTCAATGAAGATATTAAAAATGGCACATTTAAGCATTGTTACCTTATCTACGGGGAAGAAGCATACCTTCGTATACAGAACAGGGACAAACTGGTTAAGGCCCTGGCAGGAGATGCTTCATCAATGAATTTTTCCAGATTTGAGGGAGATTCAATTAAACCCGGTGAGATTATCGACCTTGCTGAGACGATGCCTTTTTTATCGGATAAAAGAGTTATTCTGATAGAGAACAGCGGCTTTTTTAAGAGCGGCTGTGCTGAGCTTGCTGATTACCTCAAGAATCCTTCAGAAACAACTTTTTTTATTTTTGCAGAAAAAGAAGTTGATAAACGAAAGGATATTTATAAGGCTGTTTCTAAGACGGGCTTTGAAATGTGCTGTGAGGAGCAGGATGAAGGCACATTGAAGACTTGGATAGCCGGCAAGATAAAGAGTGAAGGAAAATCAATTTCACCCAGAGCTGTTGCATTTATGATAGACAGAGTTGGCACAGATATGTCAAATATCAGTTCTGAGATTGAAAAGCTTGTCTGCTATTGCATGTATCGTGATGAGATAACTGAGGAGGACATCGAAGCAGTCTGCGCTAACTGGCTCACCAACAGGATTTTTGCCATGATGGATGCCATAGTTGAAAAAAATCAGAAGAGAGCGATCAATCTATACTATGATCTTTTGGCTTTAAAGGAGCCTCCGGCTAAGATACTGGCCCTTATCACAAGGCAGTTCAATCTGATGCTTCAGATCAAGGAGATGAGCGATAATCACAAGAATAATTCAGCTATAGCAAGTGCTGTTAAGCTTGCACCGTTCCTTGTGGGCAAATATGTTAATTGGGCAAAGGCATATACCAGACAAGACCTTGTAGAAGCTCTTGAACTGTGCGCTTCAAATGATGAAGCTGTAAAAAGCGGTAAGCTTGATTATGTAATAAGTATCGAAATGGTGATAATAAAATTTACATCAGGAAAGTAAGATTGAAATAAAATTATCTTGGGATTATACTTAAAAAGATTAAGTTTATTAATAGTCAGGGAGGGCTAGCTTTGAATAAACCAAAACCACAGGAGTTATATAGACACTTTAAGGGAAATTTATATCAGATAGTTACTTTGGCTATACATTCAGAAACCAGGGAAGAGATGGTCGTGTACCAGGCGCTTTACGGTGATTATAAGGTTTACGTCAGACCGCTTGAAATGTTTATGTCCAAGGTAGACAGGCATAAATATCCTGATGCTGCTCAGGAGTATCGTTTTGAGAAGGTTGAGGCTGCAGATGCAGGCAATAGTTCTGTGTCATATGCTTCTTATGATGTTTCAGATGAGAATACTGATGATAAGCAAAAGAAATATACAACAGCCAGGGAAGAGTTTAAAAAAGAGCCTTACAAGCCTTCTAAAGTAATGGAAAAAAGCGTTGATGAGGAGGCAAAAGATCTTAATCTTGATCCTTTAGTCATTCAGTTTATGGATGCTGACCTTGCTTCCGAGAAGAACGATATATTATCCAAACTTCGTTCAACAATAACAAATGATATGATCGATATCATGGCTATGTCCCTTGGTGTTGTGGTGAATGAGGGGGATGTTTACGACAGATATAACGACCTTCGTACTTGTCTTTCAACTATGGAGAAGTTTGAAAGTACAAGATTAAGGTAATATCCATATGGCTATTTTGCCATGGATATTATGATAAATAGAAAGTTTTAAGGAGCTAGTTACAAAATGAAATTACTTTCAATTGCAGTACCATGCTACAATTCCGAAAGCTATATGGAGAAGTGTATTGACTCACTTCTTGTAGGAGGAGAAGATGTAGAAATCCTGATCGTTGATGATGGTTCAAAGGATAGGACAGCAGAGATCGCTGATGACTACGCAAAGAAATATCCGACAATATGCAAGGCTATCCATAAGCCAAACGGAGGACATGGAAGTGCAGTAAATGCAGGAATAGAGAATGCGACAGGTTTATTCTTTAAGGTAGTTGATTCAGATGACTGGGTAAAAGAAATAGCATACAGAAAGATTCTTTCGACCCTTTCAGAACTTGCAGGCGGAGAAACACAGCTTGATCTTCTTATCAGCAATTTCGTTTACAATAAAGTGGGTGAGAAGAGACACAAGGTAATGAGATACAATTCCATGTTCCCTATTGAACAGCTGTTTACATGGAAGGATATCAAGAGAACTCCTAAGGGACATTACCTTTTAATGCACTCCGTTATTTTCAGAACAAAGCTTTTGAAGCAGTGTGGACTTAAGCTTCCTGAGCATACGTTCTATGTTGATAATATCTATGTTTTTAATCCGCTTCCTTTTGTTAAGAACATGTATTATCTCGATGTTAACTTCTATTATTACTACATTGGACGTGAAGATCAGTCAGTTAACCAGAAAATCATGCTTTCAAGAATTGACCAGCAGATTCGCGTCAACAAACTGATGATTGATTATTATGTTGAGAACTACGGCATGATTCGCTCACAGAGAGAAAGACATAAATATATGTTCAATTATCTTGAGATCATCACAGCGATTTCATCCGTACTTCTTATCACAGAAGATACTCCGGAGAACCTTGCAAAGAGAAAAGATCTTCTTGAATACATAAAAGATAAGAATTTCCTTTTGTATCTTAAGATTAGATATAGCATTGAGGGAACTTATATCTATCTTCCCGGTAAGGGCGGAAGAAAGATTACACTGGCAGGATATAAGCTGCTTCAGAGAATATTCCACTTCAATTGATAGTATGTAGCAATAATCAGATGTCAATTTTTTATATGGTTCATTATAAATTGTTGCAGTAAAAATTGAAAAGTAGGATATTTTGAGCGTTTGTTTTGAGCTGATTTACGCTGATCAGCAATGAGGTGTTATTATGAAAAAGAAATACGAGATGTGGACGGGAAGAGCTCTTAATAGAGAAACTTTTTTTGATCTGTTAAAGCTGGCAACTCCGATATTTATTTATGCTCCAATCTATCTTTATTGGTTCATTTATATTGAACATCACAATTTTGCACATTATACAGTGATACATACAGCAATAGATGATTATATTCCATTTGTAGAAGCATTTATTATTCCGTATTACATGTGGTTTTTGTATGTTTCGCTTACGCTTTTGTTTTTTATGTTCTCGTTTGACGTTGAGGACTATTACAAGAACTTTTTCTTTTTGGCTACCGGCATGACCGTTTTTCTTGTGGTCTCGACACTGTTTCCAAATATGCATCAGTTAAGACCTGCTGTAATGCCAAGAGATAATGTTTTTACCCATTTGGTTCAGGTTATTTACAATTCGGATACACCGTCTAACCTTTGGCCTAGTATTCATGTTTATAATTCAATAGGAACCATGATTGCAGTACATCATAGCAAGAGATTTAATAAGCCATATATTGTAATCAGTGATATCATTGGCTGGCTTATTATACTTTCAACTTTGTTTGTAAAACAGCATTCATTCTATGATGTAATAACTGCCTTTATTATGGCTATAATATTCTATATTCTGTTCTATCATACAGCAATTCTTGAGAACTTCTGTGTAAAGCAGGAGAAGAAGGTTGCAGTTCGATATAATTAATTGTATTTATGCTTAAATATAGAATCAAAGACTAATCAACTATAAAAGAAAAATAGCTTAGAGACTGTAAAATGAGATTACATTTTTACAGTCTCTTTTTATTTATTTTCTCTTAAAAAAGACTGAAAATTATCGAAAAACAGCATATTTTGATTTGTGCAATGCTATAATTATGGTACGACAGTAGGGAAATTATGCGGTGCAAAAAATCAAATAGCTGATAGTTTCAGACTATTAACTTATTTTTATACTTTCTGGAGGGTAGTAATGGATAAAAATGAGGTGGTAAATGTTCAGCAGGTAAAAGGTACAAAGAAAAACAAAAAGATTAGTACCAAGTTATTGATGTACATTTTACCTGTAGTTGTACTTGCGGTCATTGCACTTATAAACATCGCAGCATCAGTTGCAAAGCGCAGGATGTCTGAGATGGCAACAGAGACACTGGAATCTTCTATTTCCAATCAGGCAGATAATATTGAAGCCTGGCTGGATGAGAATCTCAGGTATTTCAGCACGGTCAAATATACGATTGAGTCACAGGGCATTCAGGAAGCAGATTATAATTCTTTTCTTGATGCGTACTATGGCTATAATTCAAATGCTCCTAAAGGTTTTTACATTGGAACTTCTGATGGGAAGTTTTATAAGGCTTCGGAAGCGGATATAGTTGAGGATAATGTAACCGGAAGTACCTGGTATAAGCAGGGCATTACCAGAGTTGAGATGTCCTATGGCACAGCTTATACGAATGAAACAGGGGAAACTGTTATAAGTGCTACCGGAATATTGAATGATGGTTCAGATACAATTAAAGTAATAGGCGCTGATGTTACGCTTAATAAGATAAGCATAATCGTTAATTCCGGTGTAAAAATGTCAAAAGCAAGCTCATTTCTTGTAGATACTAATGATTATAAGATACTTGCTCACAGAGATTTTGGTGTGGTAAATACAGTTCTTTCTGAAAGTAGTAGTGATGCTCTTTTGTCAGGAGCAGCAAAAGCCATAATGGCTAATAATCGTGCCACACAGGAAATCGGAAATTATATGGTGGCATTTTATGATGTCGAAGGAACTGACTGGATATTGGTATCTTACATTCCAACAAATATCATTATGCAGACAGTATCTCAGCTTGGGATGATGCTGCTTGTAGTTGGCGCAGTAGCCATAGTTCTTATAACAATCATGATATTGTTTGTAGTTAAAAGAGTTGTTGCGCCGCTTTCAAATATTTCCAATAATATCGCAGCAATGTCTGAGGGTGATTTTACAATAACTGTTGATTCTTCAAGTAATGATGAGATTGGTGTGATGGGCAGTAAGGTGTCAGACTTTGTGACATCTATGAGAAAAATGCTTTCAAGTATCAGCAATGAATCAGATAAGCTTCAAGAGGAATCTGACAATAGTGACAGAGTAGCCAAGACCATGTATGAGGCATCACAGTCTCAGGCGGAAGCAATGAAGCAGCTTAATGAGACTGTTGACCAGCTTGCGACAGCTGTAAATGATATTGCTGAAAATGCTACGACACTTGCACAGGTTGTGGCTGATACAAGGGATAACAGTGAAAAAGCTAATCAGAGCATGAAGGATACAGTAGAGATATCGCAAAAAGGCAGAAGCGATATGGAAAAACTCAGCAGTGCAATGGACGGAATTGCTGATGCTAATGAGAGGCTTGTCGAATCAATCAATAAAGTTGGTTCAGCTTCTGAAGAAATCACTAATATCGTTGGAATGATCGGAGAAATCGCAGAAGAGACGAATCTTCTTTCTCTTAATGCAAGTATTGAGGCTGCAAGAGCAGGAGAGGCAGGAAAGGGATTTGCAGTTGTGGCAACTCAGATTGCTAAGCTTGCGCAGACTTCTGCGGAGAGTGCACAGAATATTTCAAACCTTATAGAAGAAGTGCACAGGCTCATTGCTGATGCGGTTGGTCAGGCTAATGCCAGCGCTGATAGCATCCAGGAAAACAGTGAGCTTATCGGTGTGGCTGTTAATACCTTTGATCAGATCTACAATAACATTCAGGATTCCAATGCTCTTATCGAGTCTATGATCGAGAATATCGAAAAAGTTGATGATGTTGCCACAAACGTTGCGGCAATTTCAGAGGAACAGGCTGCAAGCGCAGATGAAATTCTGGCAACTTCCGAAAATATGGTAGAGATGGCTAATGATATAACAAGAAGCAGTCAGGATGTGGCAGATAATTCACATGAACTTGCCGGTACATCACAGACTCTGACATCTTATGTTCAGAAGTTCAAGATTTGAGGAGGCGAAGATATGTTTAGTTTGGTTAAGATAAAAAAATTCATGTCCTGTTTTCTCATAATGACTCTGTCAGCGTTTATTCTTTCAGGATGCGGAAGTTCTTCGCAAAGTGTATCAAATGGTGGTAGTGGCGGAAAGATATTATTTCTTATGACTGATACCAATGATACCTATAGAGCGACACTTTCAGATGCTATTGTTTCAGCTGCAAAGAGCCAGGGAGTAACACTTGATATGGTTGAGACCGGCGGCAATGCAGAATTTGAGACAAATCAGATATCAGGAGCTAAAGCAGCCGGATATAGCGCAATTATCTTAAGGGCCGGAGATGCTAATACTGCTCTTCAGATGAATGTGGTATCAAATGATCTTCCTATCATTTATGTAAATAGTCAGCCCGCTGATTCACATCTTGAAGGAGGAAAATACATATACGTGGGTTCTGACGAGGCCCAGTCAGGTCAGTATCAGGCCGAATATGTTCTTAAAAAACTTGGAAATCCTAAATCATTAAATGTGATTATTTTTGAGGGAGAACGAGGACATTTTGCTACGATCAACAGAACAAAGGCAGTTAAGGATACTTTAAAGGCAAACGGCTGTAATGCCAATTATGTATTTGTAGACTATGCCAACTGGTCAGATACAGAAGCAAAAGCCAAATTTGAGATATTTATGAAGACCGGTCAGGATGTAGATGCTATTTTCTGCAATAATGACACGATGGCTCTTGGTGCTGTGGAAGGGTTAAAAGAGTTTGGACTTGATTGCAGCAAGATACCAGTTACCGGAGTAGATGCCACAGCTGATGGTTGTGCATCAATACTTGCAGGGGAGATGGCATTTACAGTTTTGCAGGATGCAAAAGGTCAGGCCAGTGCTGCAGTACAGGCAGCAAGTGTTCTTGGTAAAGGCGGCGACTTGAGCACCGTGGAAGGAGCTACTGAAGACCTTAAGTATGTATGGGTTCCATTTTCTCCTGTAGATGCTTCAAATGCAGCTTCGATAAAGTGACTGTAAAATTCTTTGTACCATAGTAAATCACTTTTTAATAAAAAAGAGCATTTCTATATTACCCGTATAAATTACATGGGGATTATAGAAATGCTCCTATTTTTTATGTGTTATTCTATTGAATTTTATGGATGCGCATTTGAGCGAGCAATATTCTTATTTGTAGATATCAGTTCATCATCTTCAGCTTTTTTTTCAGACATTCCAGCGATATATTGTCTGATTTAACGGAAACTTCACCGTCAGTATGTACCCACATGGGCTTATCGGTCTTGATAGTAACTTTGCCTGTTATATGATGTCCAATTCCTTTTATCCAGAAGTAGCGGCCAAAGAATGAGAAGGGGAGTGCGATAAGCATTCTGCCGGAGGGCATATCGCCTGCATATACCAGGTTGAATTTGCCATCTGTTAGATCGGCATCAGGAGCAAAATTAAAGCCGCCACCTTCGTAGTGATGAATCATAGCTGCAATGAATATAAAGCGGTTTAAATGTATGGTCTCACCGTTTTCCAATATGATATCGCATGGTACTTTTTCTGCTTTTAATAATTGCCTTAATGCAATTGAACCATAGGTAAGCTTGCCAAGGCCAAGCTTATTAAGAAAATTCTTGGTGCCGGAGGAGAGGGCTTCTTCACATACTGCAGCATCGAAGCCTATACCTGAACTGACATCAAATAATCTTGTGACTTTAATGCGGTCCTCATGTAGTCTTGATGTTTCCCTTGACATTGAATTATATGTTAATTTTCCTAAATCAAGAGTGCGAACAAGCTTTCCTTCGATTATTCTGTCTATTAGAGTGTCTATCTTCTTAGGGTATGATAAATCTCTGGCAAAATCATTACTTGAACCAATCGGAATATATCCTAGCAGTGTATTATCAAAATCCTGTATTCCGTTTATTACTTCATTCAGAGTTCCATCTCCTCCAAGAACTACAAGCTTTTTTGGTAAAGAGTTGTCTGGCTTGTTTTTACTTGAATCTCTTTTTTCTTTTTCATCAGGATTTTTTGAGTTATCAGACGTAAGATTTTTGGCGAGTTTGGATGCGTGACCGGGGCCCTTTGTGAATACTGCCCGGTATTCTAACCCTCTCTCCGCAAATTTGTTCTCGAGCTTTTCCCATATCTCTTTTCCTTTGCCGGATCTGGCTGAAGGGTTTACGATGCAGTAGTACATTTCTTGATTTGGCCTCCCATTATATTTTTAACAGATTATAAGAATTGTTAAAAAATAAATTAATGTAAATATTATAGCATTTTTTTTATTTGTGTGTTACCATTTGAAAGATGTTGCTTTAACGCATTAAATTGCGAAAAGAAACAACCGATCACATATGTATAAACAGGAGGAGTCTTGAAATGTATTCATTGGAAGAACTAAGAGTAGTTGACCCTGAGATAGCAGATCTTATCGAAAAAGAAGTTGATCGTCAGAATGATCATATTGAGCTGATAGCATCTGAGAACTGGACCAGCAAAGCAGTTATGTCTGCTATGGGAAGCCCGCTTACCAACAAATATGCCGAGGGACTTCCGGGCAAAAGATATTATGGCGGCTGTTATGTAGTTGATGAAGTAGAGAGACTTGCGATTTCAAGAGCAAAAGAGCTTTTCCATTGTGACTACGCTAATGTTCAGCCACATTCAGGAGCACAGGCAAACCTTGCAGTTCAATTTGCTCTTCTTCAGCCCGGTGATACTATAATGGGCATGAATCTTAGCCAGGGTGGTCATCTTACACATGGCAGCAGTGCAAATATTTCCGGAACATATTTCAAGGTAATTCCTTACGGAGTAGATGAGAACGGAGTTCTTGATTATGATGAGATGTACAGACTTGCTGTTGAGCATAAGCCAAAGCTCATCATTGCAGGAGCTTCAGCTTATTGCAGAACAATAGATTTTAAGAAGTTCAGAGAGGCAGCAGATGCATGCGGAGCTGTTCTTATGGTTGATATGGCACATATTGCAGGTCTTGTTGCTGCAGGCGTTCATCCAAGTCCATTCCCTTATGCTGATGTTGTTACTACAACTACACACAAAACTCTTAGAGGCCCTAGAGGTGGCTTGATTCTTTGGAATCAGGAGGCTCAGGACAAATATAAGTTTAATAAGGCTGTTTTCCCTGGAATTCAGGGCGGACCTCTTGAACATGTGGTTGCTGCCAAGGCCGTATGCTTTAAGGAAGCTCTTTCTCCTGAATTTGTTACATACGCAGAAAATGTTGTGAAGAATGCAAAGGCACTCTGCAAGGGACTTATGGATAGAGGAATCAAGATCGTATCAGGTGGTACAGACAATCACCTTATGCTTGTTGATCTTACAAACTTTGGCCTTACAGGAAAAGAAGTTGAAGCATGGCTTGATGATGCACACATCACTGCCAATAAGAATACAATTCCTAACGAGCAGCAGTCTCCGTTTGTAACAAGTGGAATCCGTCTTGGCACACCTGCTGTAACAACCAGAGGAATGAACGAAGAGGACATGGATAAGATTGCTGAGGCTATTGCTATCGTAATCAAGAGCAAGGGCGAAAAGAATGACGAAGCAAGAGCAATTATTGCAGAACTTACAAGCAAGTATCCTCTTAAATGATAATGTTAATTGAAAAATATCACGGATTGTTTTTCGGAATATGATTCCACAATCCTGACATAATTCGTATTATATTCTGACAATTTAGCAGATTCTATTTTGGCAAAAGAAAAATGTCTGAGATAGAATCTGCTTTATTTTAATCAAAATAATCCGAAAATCCATTTATGGTTTTTTTACAATTCGCATAAATACTTAATTCTTGAAGAGATGCTGCCACGGCTTAAAATAAGCATATTTTAATGCTGATAATTGTACAAAATGAATAAACAATTATAATAATTAGCAGAAAATAACACAATTATAGATTAATATTCAAAATAATTATCAAAAATTATAAAAATGTGTTGACAAATTATGGGCACATGCATATAATAAAAACATCTAAAGAAACAAAATACTTCTCCAAGAAAACGAGGTGACGGAGAAAGAAAGGCAGGTACGGTCCGAAGGGAAACTAAATTAAAATATTCAGGGAAAGGATGGTACACTCCACCAAAACACTAAGTTGAGTTCCATAAAAAGTAAGTTAGAAGTATTGTTAGCGAAGAATTAGGAATACAGCTATCTAGTACATGGAGAGTGGTAAATGCAATATCAACAGCTTGCAGCCACAGCATATGAATGCAAAGGTTAATGGAAAGAGGAGCTGAGAATTGGAGGACAGGTCCATTGGACGAAGTGAAAAATGAATTAGATATGTACTCGGCATGAGGGCAGAAGCAGGTAAGATCGATGAAGCTTCTGCCCTATTATTATGATGTCAGGGTCAAAAGTCTGAACCCACGAAAAGCATGCTTGAGAGTTGGTGAAAGACCTTATGACCCGTGACATCATTGTTGACCTTTATGTGTTGCCAACCATCTCTTTGTTCTGTTAGAATAATATATTGGTAAAAAATCAATTTTTGCCATGAAAAAGGTTTTAGGGAGATATGAGGGAAGTATGGGAAAATTGGAAGAACAGGATTTTGATGAGAAGAGGCTGGCTCGAAGGCAAAGAAGGCAAAGGAGCCAGCTTATTGCATATATAATACTAGTATCGATGATCGTAGTTGTGCTTTTGGCAGGAGGATTAGGAGTACACTATATCAAAAAGGCATTTCGGAACATGAAAGCTGAGAAGGTTGCAGAGCAGGAAGCTTCTTTGGAAAATTCTCAGCAGGAAAATGTAGTAATAGAGACTCCAAGTGATGTGGCTATGGAACCTGAAGAGATGAGCGAGAGTGATGTTCTTGATGATGCAGCAGACAATCTGATAGCAGCGCTTTCTCTTGAAGATAAGGTTGCAGGGCTCTTCATGGTAAGTCCTGAACAGTTTACGGGAGTCGATACAGTTGTAAAGGCAGGATCCAGTACTCAGGAAGCCTTGTCCAGATACGCGGTAGGTGGAATTGTTTATTCTGCTAAGAATGTCAAATCTACTGAGCAGATATCAGAGATGATACAAAACACAAATTCTATGAGCAAATATCCTATTTTTACAGCAATCAGAGAGGATGGAAGCTCTGACGGCACAATCACGGCTTCAATTGGCGGAATAGAGCAGGTTGAAGTAAATAACGCTGATACAGCCTATACTTTCGCAACTAATATTGCGGCTACAATGTTTAAATACGGTTTCAATTTTAATATAGCGCCTTCTGTTGATATTTCAGAAAATGGCAAGTATGGAACTGATGCAAGTGCGGTTAAAGAGATAACAGCTTCTTTGGCAATGGGGCTTCAGGACAGCGGCATAACTGCCTGTGTGTATGATTTCCCTGTTGGGGCTTCTGACCTGTCGAAGCTTGCCACAGATGATACGAGCACAGAAATTTTTGAAAGTGGTATCTATGATATTTATAGGTCCGTATTTGATAGCGGCAGAGCAGGCGCTGTTATGATGAGTGATATTTCACTTCCTAATGTTACTGGGGACAATACTCCGGCTTCGCTGTCCTCCAAAATGATAAGTGATGAACTTAGGGGAAAGCTTGGATTTAATGGAGTGGTACTGACAGGTCCGCTTAACCAGGGGGCTATCACAGAGTATTACACTTCAGCAGAAGCTGCAGTTAATGCGATCAATGCCGGAGCAGATATCATTTATCTACCGGAGAACTTTGAAGAGGCTTACAACGGAGTATTAGAAGCTGTTCAAAACGGGGTGATATCTGAAGAAAGGATTAATGAATCCTTGAGAAGAATATATAGAATCAAGTATGCTGATAGCATTGGCGAATCTAATTGATATGGGGAATTGAAATGTCAGAGAAGAAAAAGAAAATTGTTTTTACATTAAAGAAAGATCTGATAAGGCTTATTGTCGTGCTGCTTGCAGCTTTTTTGATGGCGATGAATATTCAGACCTTTATTAATGCAGGCGGGCTTTATCCCGGTGGAGCGCAGGGACTTACGATTATTATTATTCGAGTTGCTTCCAAGTTTTTTGGAGTGACGATTCCTTATACTCCTGTGAGTCTTATACTTAATGCCATTCCCATATATATCGGTTTCAGATTTATAGGCAAGAAATTTACTTGCTTTTCAATGATAATGGTTTTTGCAAATGGTGTATTTGTAGACTTTCTTCCATCTTTGGAAGTTACGCATGATCCGCTTTTGATCGCTGTATTTGGCGGTATCGTCAACGCTGTGGCAATAACTATGTGCCTTGATGTTGACGCGACCAGTGGAGGAACTGATTTTATTTCAATCTTTTTATCCCAGAGAAAAGGAATTGATGCTTTCCCGATAATCCTTGCGGGAAACGTTATTCTTCTTACTATTGCGGGTCTCCTTTTTGGTTGGGACAAGGCGTTATATTCCATGATATTCCAGTATGTTTCAACCCAGGCGCTTCATGTTCTCTATAGAACATATCAGCAGAGAACGCTCTTTATCATTACGGATGTTCCCGATGAGGTCTGCCACACGATTTACGAGTTATGCGGCCATGGAGCAACACTTATTGACGGGGAAGGTTCCTATGGCCATTGTGATAAAAAAATTGTGTATTCAATAGTAAGTGCTGCTGATACAAGAAAACTTATTCCTGCGATAAAAGAGCTTGATCCAAAAGCATTTGTAAACTCAATACGAACAGAGGAGATAATGGGTAATTTCTACATGAGACCTAGAGATTGATACGATATTCTCTTGGGCTGCATCCATGGATTCTTCTAAATAACCTATGGAAAAAACTTGTGTTATCATAACCAACCAGCACCGATATGTCAGCGATTGATATATCGGTGTTTTTTAATAGTTCGCAGGCTTTTGAAAGCCGCTTATTCTGAAGCAATTCTTTAAAGGTGTTTCCTGTATTTTTCTTGATGATGCGGCTAAGGACGTATTCATCCTCTTTTACCATCTCTGAAAAATGACTCAGACTGGCATCGCTGTATTCGTCTTCAATGTATCTTAATAGCTTGAACATAAGCTCCTGGTCATAGGACCTTCGTGAAACTTTAATGGTGTCTGTATGCT
The DNA here is from genome assembly GCF_900112195.1 of Butyrivibrio sp. YAB3001. Lineage (GTDB taxonomy): Bacteria > Bacillota > Clostridia > Lachnospirales > Lachnospiraceae > Butyrivibrio. Next base: position 481,088 of record NZ_FOKR01000002.1, on the reverse strand, counting down.
GCAATAAAGTCAGGAAAAGAAGTCCCATGGTCACTTGGTTTATAGTTGTCTTTTCATTGAAATCTGATATTATTCTGTCTGTTTTTGAGGCGTTATCCATTATCATGTTCCAGATGAGATTTTCCATAATGTTCTGAATCTGTGGAACATTTGATACGTTGAAATATAGGTAATTGCCGGCAATATCTTTTTGTGTAAGACAACTGACAAGAAAGTCTTTAAGGGGACTATCAGAGTGCTCCAACATGGAAAATGCTGTGCTGAAAAACGAAGGGAGTATCATGAAATTTACAGCAATATCATTTTCGCCGGCAGGCAGTATTTCCTGTTTGGCGTGTTGGTTTAAGAATAGAAGGTCGCCCTGCTTTAGAGTAATCCTCTGACCGTCTATGATGTGGATGGTCTCTCCCTGACACATGTAGATGAATTCTACGTAATTATGTGTGTGAAGAGGAAAATGAATAAAGCGCACATGAGGACGTATATCTATAAGCTTCCCATTTGGAAGGACACGGGATGAATCAATCTCATTGTCTGGTGAACTGTCGGAGCTGCCTGACGTATCTTTTTTGCTGTAGTACAGATCCCTGTTTATATGGTCTTCGCCGTTTAGAATGGCTTTTTCTTCATCTGTTATTTCACCTAATATATCTAATAATCTCTTGTTCATGACTTTTTTTCCTAATGATTCAATGCAAATTTTTAAAGAAAGTTATCATAAATAATCCTATATAAAAAATATTTTGATTGCAAGAGAGGACGTAAAATCTGTTTCCTTAAGACCTTAAGTTTGGGGGAAATATGGTGTAGATTTTTATTATAGAAGAACGCTTATGGCATGAATACAGGTCAATTAAGATAGCATTACCAAGATGTTCAGATGAAGTATATGAAATTGAAATACAAGCAATTTTATTGAATATGAGCCAGGCGGTACATGAGAATTTGTCGGGTTTTGGCTTGTTATAAAAAGAAAGTTCAGAGTATTAAGAAAAATTATTATGTAGAGAATAGTTTGAAAGGGGATATGACATGACAGTACAAGAAAGATACGAAGAAGCGAAAATGCGATATGCAAAAATTGGAGTTGATACTGATAAGGCGCTTGATGCACTTAAAGAGATTAAACTTTCAATGCACTGCTGGCAGGGCGATGATGTAATTGGCTTTGATCAAAAGGGACCGCTTACAGGAGGTATTCAGACAACAGGTAATTATCCATATAAAGCGACAACTCCCGAGGAACTGATGGAGGATATCGATAAAACATTATCCTATGTTCCCGGAAAACATAAAATAAATCTTCATGCTTCTTATGCGATATTTAAAGATGGTGAATGGGCTGACAGAGATGAGCTTAAACCTGAGCATTTTGAGAAGTGGGCAGAGTTTGCCAAAGAAAGAGGACTTGGAATTGATTTTAATCCAACATACTTTAGTCATCCCAAGTCAGAGGTAGCTACACTTTCATCAGCTGATGAAGATATCAGGCAGTTTTGGATAAGACATGGACAGGCATGCATCAGAATATCAGAATATTTTGCAGAGCAGACAGGGCAGACATGTATGATGAATATCTGGATTCCGGATGGACTTAAGGATATTCCCGGAGACAGAAAAGCTCCAAGAGCAAGACTTAAGGATTCACTGGATCAGATTCTTTCTATTCCATATGATAAGTCAAAGGTTGCAATTGCAGTAGAATCCAAGGTGTTTGGAATTGGCGCGGAATCCTATACAGTTGGAAGTCATGAGTTTTATATGAACTATGCTGCCAAGAATAATGTTATGTGCCTTATTGATACCGGACATTTCCATCCTACTGAAAATGTGGCTGACAAGCTTTCTTCGATGCTTCTTTTCTATGATAAGATGGCGCTTCATGTATCACGTCCTGTTAGATGGGATTCTGATCATGTAGTTCTTTTTAATGATGAAGCAAGAGACCTTGCACAGGAAATTGTAAGAAATGGCGCGGACAGATTTTATATCGGAATGGATTATTTCGATGCGAGCATCAACCGTATTTCTGCCTGGACCAATGGCATGAGGAACTTCTTAAAGGCTCTTATGTATGCAGAATTGCAGCCTATGGATGTGCTTACCAGACTTCAGGATAGCGGCAACTTTACAGAACTTATGTCACTTAACGAGAGAATCAAGATGATGCCATTTGGTGATGTTTGGGATTATTACTGTGAGAAAAATGGTGTTCTGCCTGAGGATGAATGGTTTGCAGATTGCGCAAAGTATGAGAAAGAGGTTCTTTCAAAGAGAGCATAAAAATACATAGGATTGTAGGAGCGTATTGAGTGGAACAATACGTGACATTACGTTTGAGTTTTGCATCATAAATATAGATATAAGCATGAAGGAGATAGCTATAATGAAAGTTTTGGATTCAAAATTTGCACAAGGATTCTGCCGTCTGTGCGTTGATGGTTTTTATCAGGGATGGCATGAGAGAAACGGCGGAAACCTTAGCTATAGAATTAAGAGTGAGGAAATTGAAGCTGTAAAGGAAGAACTTGATGAAGCTTCCGAATGGAAAGAGATAGGTACAACCGTAAAAGAACTTGCCGGAGAATATTTCATGGTAACAGGATCAGGGAAGTATTTTAGAAATGTTGAGATTGATCCTGCTGCAAATGTATGCATTATCAAGTTAGACGATACAGGCGAAAAGTACAAGATCGTGTGGGGACTTGTGGAAGGCGGACGCCCAACATCAGAGCTTCCTTCACATCTTATGAATCTTGAAGTGTGCAAAAAGCGCGATGAGAACATAAGAGTTGTATATCATTGCCATCCGGCAAATACAATCGCCCTTACTTTTGTGCTTCCTCTCGATGGTAAGATCTTTACAAGAGAAATATGGGAGATGGCAACAGAGTGCCCAATAGTATTTCCTGAGGGAATTGGCGTGGTTCCGTGGATGGTTCCCGGTGGAAGAGAAATTGCGGTTGCAACTTCCGAGATCATGAAGAGACAGGATGTTGCTATTTGGGCTCATCACGGAATGTTTGCCTGCGGAACTGATTTTGATATTACCTTTGGTCTTATGCATACAGTTGAAAAAGCAGCAGAGATTCTGGTGAAGGTTATGTCTATGACAGACAGAAAACGTCAGACCATAGAACCTGATGATTTCAGAGCATTAAATGAGCCCTTTGGAGTTAATATAAGCGAAGATTTTCTTTATGAAAAGAAAAATCGAACTATTGGTGAGTATTAAAAGTGGCGACTAATCAGTGAGGCGTGGAACATATGAAATACTACTTGGCGATTGATATTGGTGCTTCTTCGGGAAGACATATCCTTGCTCATATGCAAGAGGGCAGAATTGTACTTGAAGAAGTTTACCGTTTTTATAATGGCATGGATGATAAGGACGGGCATAAGGTCTGGAATACGGAAAGGCTTTTTTCTGAAATCCTTGAGGGAATGAAAAAATGTAAAGAACTTGGAAAAATTCCTTATTCCATGGGAATTGATACCTGGGGTGTTGACTTTGTGCTTCTGGATAAGGATGACAAGCTTATTGGCGATTGCGTGGCTTACAGGGATGGCAGAACAGAAGGGATGGAAGCTGAAGTCTACAGGATTATTTCGGAAAAAGACCTTTATGCAAGGACAGGCATTCAAAAAGCTGTTTTTAACACAATTTACCAGCTCATGGCTATAAAGCAAAAGACTCCTGAGACTTTGACTAAAGCAAGAACACTTCTAATGGTTCCCGACTATTTTCATTTTCTTTTAACAGGGGTGCGCAAGCAGGAATATACGAATGCATCAACAACGCAGCTACTCAATGCAAAAACGGCCGACTGGGATCATGAACTGATAGAGCTTTTGGGATTTCCGGATGAACTATTTGGAGAGTTATCCATGCCGGGAACTACAGTGGGACAGCTAAAAAAGAGCGTAGAAGAAAAGGTTGGATTTAACTGCAAGGTGGTTCTTCCTGCAACGCATGATACAGGTTCTGCGGTTATGAGTGTGCCTTGCACTGACGAAAATACATTATATATTTCTTCGGGAACATGGTCACTTATGGGATGTGAACTTGCAGAAGCAAACTGTTCTGAGGAGGCTAGGAAAGCCAATTTTACCAATGAAGGCGGATATCAGAAAAGGTACAGATTCCTCAAAAACATCATGGGCCTTTGGATGATCCAGTCTGTGAAAAAAGAATTTGAGCAGGGGTATGATTTCGATGGAAAGAAAGAGAATGATGATTTTTCTTTTTCCAATCTCTGTAAGAGAGCAGAAGAGGAAACGATAGAGTCGCTTGTTGATGCCAATGATTCGAGATTTTTAAATCCTGATTCCATGGTAAAAGAAATTCAGAATGCGTGTGAAGAATCTGGACAGCCTATACCTGAAACTCCCTGGGAGATATCAAGAGTTATATACCGAAGCCTTGCTGTATGCTACAAAGATGCTGCTTGCGAAATAGAAGCAATTACCGGCAAACATTTTGACAGCATCAACATTGTAGGTGGTGGCTCTAATGCAGAATACCTAAACTGTCTTACGGCAAAAGAAACAAAAAGAAGAGTCAATGCAGGCCCCGGTGAGGCTACAGCAATCGGAAACATCGGAGCGCAGATGATATCGGATGGCGTATTTGAAAGCTTAACTGATTTCAGGAAATGCGTTTATGAATCCTTTGGAGTGAAGAACTATTTAAACTGATTATAGTGCAGCTGTTTTATACTAACTCGACTATATGCTTGCTAAAATTTAAATCTGCTGCGTTGTTATCAGTTGTCGATGGAATTAGAAGCAAGAATAAACTTGGAATAATAACGGTATGAAATAAAATGCATTTGTGACAAATATGTGATATTGGGAATGATAATCTTTTTATATCAAATAAATCACAAGCGAGGATTACATTATGATAAAGAAGATTATTGTTCCTGTTATGGCAATCGCAACAGTGTTTGTTTCTATAGCTTCAGTTCCTTTCACTGCTTATGCAGCAGATAAATACTACAATCAGCAGATTAAGATGATCAGTACAGAGACAGGTAAGAATACTGAGATAAGTTCTGACAAGGCAATTGAAATTGCTATGGCAGATGCGGGATATACTAAGGATGATGCGATTTATGCAATGTCAGAAAAGGATGATGAAGAGAAAATTTATGAAGTGGAATTTCGTATTGGATTTGTCGAGTACGAATATGAGATATCTGCTGTAAATGGCAGGATACTTAAAAGAGTTATAAATGATTGAGAGCACAGCAAAAGAAATTCTTAGAGACAATCTTGTTTTTTTGTTCCGGGAAAACAGGGTTGTCTTTTTTCTTTTCTTTTTTTTATTATTTTTGAAAAAATTTGAAAAATTTGAAGACAATTATATTCCAGAATCGTTATATTAGATGATGAAGGAAATATTTTCAGACAGAATATGAGAAAAATTACTAGAGTTAAGCGTGGTAATAGTTCAGGTCAGGAAGATTAGTCTTCATCAGAAAATGAAAGGCATAAGCAGGAGGTGAGAAAAACGGATTCAAGAGAAAAGTTAATAGAACTGATGAACAAGTACAAGAATCTGGTTTTCTCTGTGTGCCTTAAGTTGACTGGGGATTATTTTACCGCGGAGGATATCACTCAGGAAACTTTCATTTCTGCATATGAGCATTTAAACGAATTTGATGGCAGCTCAGAAAAAGCTTGGCTTTGCAGGATAGCAAGTAATAAGTGCATTGACTATCTAAAGGCTGCTGAAAGGAGAACTACTCCTACCATGGAGGAGGAAATTATCCAGTTGAAGGATTCAACGGAAGGGCCGCTAAATCTTTTTACAACTAAGGATGTTCTTAGTCAGGTTGAAAGAAAATGCCGGGAGCTTCCGGAAGGATATGCGGAAATTGCAAAAATGTACTTCGTCAAGGGAATGACTGCTAAGGCTATCTCAGAAAAAGAAAAGATACCGATAAAAACAGTCCAGACCAGAATTTACAGAGCAAGGGATATGCTCAGGAAAACTGTAAGAAAGGAGGATCTGCTGGCATGAGTAAGGACTACGAATACTTTTCAGATGAAGAACTTAATAAGCTTATTGAGTCAGTTGAAGCTGATGCAATGGCAAAAGCCCCTGAAAATCTTGAAGCAGACATTCTAAGTTACATAGATGAAAAAGAAAAGCTTCAGAATAAACAGCCTGGCAACATGAAGATAGTTCCGCTAGTACGTACAGCAAATAGCGGCGTGGTTGAATATTCATTGTACTGCGCAAAGGTCTTTGGCGCTATAGCTGCAGCAATCCTGATTTTGACAATCTCGCCTTTTATTAAGTGGGATAACGCAGTTCCTGACAGGGAAGAAGTGCTGTCGCATACAGAGATAAGATCCAGAGAAGAAGTTTTACAAGAACGTGAAAACAGAGAATTGTTGCCGAAAATAGAATCGATAGTTGAGATGATAAGGGAGAACATATTATGAAACCTACAAAGAAGAACAGATTTTTTACTTTTATTTTTTCTTTTTGCCCGGGAGCAGCAGAGATGTATCTGGGATTTATGAAAAATGGTGTGAGCATGATGGCAATATTTTTCGGAGCCTGCGGTCTTTTGGCAATTACAGCATTTGATTTCCTTTTGGCAGTAATTGCAGTAGTGTGGTTTTACGCTTTTTTCCATGCAAGAAATGTTGCAAAGATGGATGATGAATCTTTTGCGCACTACAAGGATATGTACGTTTGGGAAGAATTTGACTCTACCGGATCAATTAAAATCTCCAGCGATAAATTAAGGCTTGTTGCTTCAGTTGCACTCATCCTTATCGGAGCCAGCATCCTTTGGTCCTATGTAACAGATGTAATTTACAAACTAATTCCTGAATCAATCTGGGGAGAGACATACCAGCTCATCAACAGTGTTCCAAATGTTGTTATTGCGATTGCACTTATTGCAGCAGGTGTCATTCTTGTAAATGGGAAAAAGAAAGAGCTTAGTAATTCCCAGAATGTTGCCGATGTGGTAGCTACTAATGCTTTTACAGAAAAAGACAATTCGAAGGAGGCCTAAGCTATGGAAAACACTATCAGAGTACATAGAGTTGGCTCCATAACCACCGGTATTTCATTGATTGTGGCAGGCATTGCATTTCTTATGCATATGTTCTTTGGAATTATAAGTTATGAGATGATATTCAAATTGTGGCCGGTTATAATAATCGGACTTGGAATAGAACTTCTAATTTCAAATATCAGAACAGACAAGATTGTGTACGACAAAGCAGCGATATTTTTACTTATCATTATGACCTTCTTTGCAATGGGCATGGCGTGTGCTGACTGGGCTATGGGGAATCTTGTGAATTATCTATAAAGCATGATATTTATGCATAACTATAAATATGAATAAATGCGTTGTTTAAGATAGTACAAACGTATTTATATCATATTACTGTATGATTGTGCCAATAAAGTGCTATGTTGTTATTCTGCATTCAAATTCTGATTTCTTCTGAAACTGTACAGATTATTTCCTGATATGTTATAGTAAGCATTACGCAGGATTGTGTGAGCGCATTGTGCGTAACAATTCAAGACATCACTTTGGACAATTACATTATTACGTTACATAGATGTTTACGGTATCTGCCGCGTATATATGGTAAGAGAAAGAATTATCGTTATTTTAGGAGGAAATATGACGTACGAGGAATTTTACGAAGAGCTTAAGGAAAAAGTAGAAACAGGAGAATATGCCGAGGGCTGGGAGCATAGATTTTTTGATGAAGGCTATACGGCAGCAGATGAGAGCGAAGCTGAACTTATCAGACAGACAAATATCAAATATTATGGCGAAGAATCAGATTGCATCAAGGGCGATTTCCTTGTCATAACAAAAGAAGAAAATGATACCACAGGCGTCTGCCGCTTTGAGATGAAATATCTTTATGATTCATATAATGAATCAGGCTGGGATTATGTTAAAGAAATCATAGATACAAATATACAAATGTCAGATCAGGCAAATAGAGACGTACTCCAGCACATGGAAGAATATGAGGTTATAAAGGATAATCTTATCTTGCGTCCAATCAATTTTACTCAGAATCGTTCAAATCTTATGGATAAGATATATAAGAGAATTGGTGATATTGCCCTTGTTCTCTATGTGCTTGTCAGAGAAACAGAACATGACCTTGGAAGTGCAAAGGTTCCAAAGTCTCTGCTTACAACATGGAATAAGACAGCAGAAGAGGTTATGGATTATGCGCTTGTTAATTCAAACATGAAATTCCCGCCAAGACTTTTCCTTGATCCTCATGATGTAAATAAGAATCCAAACGCAGGAATATTTATGGCAATCGGTTCAAATATTACATCAATCGAAGATAGACAGGTTCCCCTACTTACTTGCACAAGGCATGAAAATGGAGCACTGGGATTCTTTTACAATGGCGTTAAAGAGAGAATAGCATCTCTATTCGGAAACAGCGATTACTATGTTGTCTTCACCGCTGTAGAAGAAGCAAGACTCCACAAAGTTGGAACCTGTGATCCAAGAGAAATTCTTCGTTCGCTAAAAGCAACAAATAAGGCATTTCCTGATACCATGCTCTCAAACAAGATTTATAAGTATTCTTGTGAAAAGAATGAGCTGGAGATGCTGGAGCTATAAGAATCAAACCTGCAAATTCAATAACATGAATTATGGGGAATAGTATAAATAACTTATAATGATTTTTTTAGAAAACTTGATTCATGAGAGAGTTCTTTTTATATGAAGAGTTTTAATACTGCGGCGGTATGCGTGCCTTCTAAACATTATATGGTTGATATTACTAAAAAAGTTGATGAAATCAGAAAAATGGTTGACGATGGTAAATACTTTACAATCAGCCGTCCCAGGCAGTATGGAAAGACAACCACTCTTAATCAACTAAAAAGGGTTCTGGATAAGGATTATACAGTTTTGTCGTTGGATTTTCAGAGCATTGATAACGATGCATTTGCAAATGGTGCTTTTTTTTCTCAGGCTATGGCTCGTATCGTGCTTGATGCTTATGAGTTTGAGAATGTTTTGATACCTGAAGATACTGTAGATGCGCTAAAAGAGCTTAATGCCTCCGAACAGGACAAGGTGAAAATGGATGATCTGTTTCGAATCTTTAAGAGGTGGCTAACGAAATCAGAGACATCTGTGGTTCTTATTATTGATGAAGTTGACAGCGCTACTAATAATCAGGTATTTCTTGATTTTTTGTCACAGCTACGCGATGGATATATTTCAAGGGACACCAAAGGAATCAAAACATTCCAGTCAGTTATTCTTGCAGGTGTTACAGATGTTAAACATTTAAAATCCAAGATACGAGAAGATAGTAACTCAAAAGAAAACAGTCCATGGAACATCGCAGCAGATTTTACTATAGATATGAGCCTTTCAGAAGAGGGCATCAGGGCTATGCTTGATGAGTATGAAGCTGATCATCATACCGGGATGAAGCCTGATGTGATTGCCAGGGAAATTAGAGATTATACTAACGGTTATCCGTTTTTGGTAAGTCGTATATGCCAGATTATTGATGAGCATTTTGTTCCGGAGAAGTTTAGCTCTTTATCTGAGGCGTGGACACCTGATGGTGTAGCCCAGGCTGCTAAGGCAATAATATCTGAAGACAATACTTTGTTTGATTCCATTATGGGAAAAATCAGAAACATGCCGGGACTTAGAGATGAACTTAGGCAAATCCTTATGACCGGAGAAACTATTGCCCACAGGCCAGATGATGATGACCAGAAGCAGCTGCGCATGTATGGATTCATTATCAATGATCATAATACTGTGGCTGTTGCTAATAAGATTTTTGAAATGCGCTTGTATAACTATTTTATTGGTGAAAGCAGATTTTCAGAGGAAATGCGTGGTGACGCCCTTGACCACAAGCCAGAGTTTATTAAGAATGGTGAATTGAATGTTCCTCTTATTATGGAACGCTTTATCGAGACTCAGAAGTATATAAGAAATCTTAACGATGAACAGGCTGAAAAGAAATTCATTGAAGAAGAGGGAAGAGAAAAGTTTCTCACATATCTCTCGCCTATCATCAATGGTGTTGGCACTTTCAGCATAGAAGAACAGACCAGAAACAGAAAGCGCATGGATATAGTCATTCATTACAACGGTAAACGCTATATTATTGAGCTCAAGATATGGCACGGTGAACGCTACAATGAAGAAGGTGAGAAGCAAGTTTTAGGCTATCTGGACTATTTCGGACTAAGTACAGGATATATGCTTAGCTTTAACTTCAATAAAAACAAGAAAACAGGAGTTGAAGAAATACATATTGGCGATAAATTGTTGTTTGAGGGAATTGTTTAAAACATAATAATATGAATGTGGTAGAAATGCAGCTCGGAGCGGGCTGCATTTTTCTTAAATCTAAATGTAAGAGGAAGAGTTTTACATACTGTATATCATGAGAGAAGGGATAACAAATGGAGATCCGCGCATACAGTGAACTATATGTTGAAAGTGCTCAGAATATATTGGGGCATATGTTTGATTTTGCGATAAATGAAGCGAATTTTTCTCCGCGGGATATAGCCTCTAGGTTTTGTATGGCACCTTGTTCTAAGCAATTTGAGATTGGTAATCCAAGATATGTTGCCGGTATGACAGGGCCGGAACTTGCTAAAGTGGTATTGAAGGAGTCGGGCTATAAAAAAGAGCTTCCTGAGGATGTGATGTATATTGATAGAAGCCCTGAATACTGGGCGGGATGGTCACTTGCTTATTATCAGTGGTTAAGGGATTACAAATTTTCGGATATATTAAGTGCGATTGGTATAGATTATATTCTGAAATTATATCCGGTTTATCATGAAATGGATATTTTAAAGTTTGTATCGCTGGCTGATGAAAAAATGAAGGAAGCATATCCGGACACTGCGCTTAAGAGGTATCGAACAAATGCTGGATTGTCACAAAGTGAGCTTGCCGAAGAATCAGGTGTCCCACTAAGGCAAATCCAGATGTTTGAGCAGAGGCAGCGTGATATAAACAAAACCAGCGCGATAAATCTTTTGAAATTAAGCAAAGTCCTTCATATAAGAATGGAAGATTTGATGGAACGGGGGGATGCTTAGAATAACAATATAGAATGGCAGTAATAAGTGTTGTTATAAAATTAGTTCAATGAATATAATAGAGAACCACCAACTTTTATCAACTAGAAGTTGGTGGTTCTCTATATTTATTCATAGTAGATGCTTTATTCTGAAATATGTTTTCCATAATAAGAATGTGAAAGTGAAATAAAAATGATTAAATGATAGCATTTCTATCATTTATGGATAGATTATTTTGGGTGTATATGTGATACTATTTGATGCGAAAAATGAATGCTCATGTGATACCAAAGGCTGTACAGAAGATTGTTGAAATAACTCCAATGATGGCTAATGAGCAATTTTACAAGAATAATGATAAAAGAAGTAACAATATTTATGTGAGAAGGAGCATTTTTGTGAAAACCAGATATTACTTTATGTCAATCATATTACTATTCTTTTTTCTTTTTGTGATGAAAATGGATGCAAAGGCTTCTAATGTGATTGAGACGAAGACCTTGACTAATGGGGATAGCGTTAATACATGGACTATGTATGGTGATGGGACATTGGTCATTAGTGGAAAAGGCAAGATATCAGATTTAAAAATTGAAAAGTACAAATCAGGTATTAAAAGCATAATTATTGAAGAAGGGCTGACTTCAATAGAGAGTGGAGTTTTCTATGATGCAAAAGCAGTGAGAAAGGTATCGATTTCTGATACTGTTACTTCTATTGGTGAAAATGCTTTTTTTCACTGTGATAGTTTAGAGAGTGTTATTATTCCTAAATCAGTGGTTGCTATAGGTAAGAATGCATTTTGCTATTGCAAAAGCGTAAAAGAAATTACAATTCTGGGTCCGCTGAGTAGCATTTCTGTCGGTGCTTTTCAAAATTGCCATTGTTTGGAAAAGATTAATATACCGGATTCTGTTTCGATAATAAATAATGCTGCATTTTATAGATGCGGAAGCCTTGAAACAATCAATATTCCAGATAAAGTAAAAGTAATTGGAAAAAATGCTTTTGGTCATTGTAGTAAACTGAAAAATGTAGGGATTTCAGAATCGCTTGTGAGTAAGCTGAATTTGGATGATGTGTTTAATGGAAGCTTATGGGCAATCGATAAGGAAGGAACACTTCGTGGTTTTGCAGGGGATATTCTGTATGAAATCGATGCTGATGGAGTGATGACTTTGTCAGGAAATGGTTATCTAGATATTGAATCTGGACTTTCGGATTATTCAGATATGGTAAGAACAATGGTATTATCAGATGACCTTATATTTGATGTCTCTTATAAATCATCATGGATAAAGCGATATTTTAAAAATCTTGACAAAATTATTAATAATTCTTCGACATTATTATTGCTTGATTCGGGATATGATAATGATGACTATTCATGGTGTAATATAAAAGATGTTACTGAATCTATTCTTGTTTTAGGAAAAGGAACTGCAGTAAAAGTCGATAAAAAATTAGAAGCGTACTATACAGTTACTTTTGATGGTAATGGTGCTACAAGCGGAACAATGAATGATGTAAGATGTATGGTTGGTAAAGACCAAGATTTACCTGAGAATTCATTTAAAAAGCAAGGATATAGATTTTCACAATGGCTTATTTATATTGGAAATGATACATATTTTCACTCAACGGGGACTACTACAATAAATATACCTAAGTACGCTTTTATTCAATACGAAGTTGATACAGTTAAACTTGTTGCAGCGTGGGAAGTAGACACCCCACAGTGTACGCTAACGTTTAATGGTAATGGTGCTACAAGTGGAAGTATGAATGATTTTGATATTTATGCTAATGCAGAGTATGAACTTCCTAGTAACTCATTTGTGAAAACGGGATGTAAATTTAAAAACTGGAAGTATGATATAGGTGGAAACGTATATACAGCATACGATGGCGATATAATATGTATTTCGGATGATATGGTCAGAAGTTATGATGTACAAGCAATCACCCTCATTGCTCAATGGGAAAAAGATTATTCCAATTATACTATTGTATTCGATGGTAATGGTGCGACCAATGGAAAAATGAAAAATATCATTTCAGCAGCAGGAACTTCTAAAACTTTGCCAAAGAATTCTTTTGTTAAACAAAAGTGCAGATTTATTGGATGGAAATATTTTATTGGAGGTGTTTCATATACAGTTAAGGATGCGTCTACCATAAACATCCCAGAAAAAGCACTTAAGCGTAATGATATAGAGAAGATTAAGCTTATAGCTCAGTGGGAGAAGGATTATTCAAAATATAACATTACTTTTAATGGTAATGGCGCAACCAGCGGAAAGATGAAAAATATTTCTGCAAACGCGGATAAAGCAAAGACACTTCCTCAAAATACTTTTGTTAAAACCGGATATATATTTAAAGGTTGGAAGTATGAAATAGGTGGTACAGCTTATGCAGTAAATGACGGTGCAGCGATAAAAGTATTAAAGGGTGATCTTAAGAACAATGATATTGAAACTCTGGAACTTGTTGCCAAGTGGGCTAAAGATCCTAAGTATGGACTTAAGAAAGTTGGAACAACAATTACTGACAGTAGTTCAAAAGCAAAGTATATTGTGGTTTCTGCAAATAAAAAGAATCCTACTGTAAAATATGCAAAAAGCACTGCGAAGAATGCCAAAAGTATTACCATTCCTACAACTATTGTTTATGAAGGAGTTACCTACAGAGTAACAGAAATAGCGGATAATGCTTTTAAAGGTAATAAGGTTGTAACTACTATTAAAATGGGGAAAAACATAAACAAGATAGGAAGTGAAGCGTTTATGGATTGTGCATGCCTTACATCTGTAGTTGTGGGTGCAAATGTGACTAGCATTGGCAATAATGCTTTCAACGGATGTGCTTCACTTAAGGCATTGTCACTTCCTAATAAGGCAAGTAATCTTGGAAAAGCGTTTGTAGGAAATTGCGCTAAGCTTAAGACTATAACAATAAAGAGCGTAACTATGAGCAAAGATTCAATTTCTGACGGTGCATTTACAGGAATTGCAAAAACGACAACCATTACAGTTCCAAAGAATAAGAAAACTGCTTATACTAAGCTGTTCCAGAAAATGGGACTTGGAGAAAAGGTTAAGATTACTGAAAGTAAGTAATAAAAAATGCAGCTCAGAAGGGCTGCATTTTTCTATGTTTCAAAAGCTTTTCTTCTTTTTCCATGTTAGTGACACTTCTGTGATAAATGAAATGTTAACCTATATTCATAAGATAACAGAAGGAGATGTATGAATATGGGAATGGGATTTATGAGAAAAATTACAGTACTTGTTATGGCTACTATTATTACTGCAAATATGGGAACAGTTAAAATAAATACAAATGATAATCTATCAAAGGCTCAGATGATGCAGATATCCTGCCATCATTGTCATGAGAACATCACAGTAGACATAAGCGGTGATCACGCTATATGCGAACACTGCGGTGAGAACAATATTTTTGCTGGCTAAGAACAGGTTACTGTTCAGACAAAAAATGCAACACTATGCTGCACATTTCGTGAGCAAATGACTCATTAGAGAGTTTATTCTTATCCTTGTGGAAGGTATTTCTTATATAAGTCCTTCAGGTCATCACGAACATCCAGTATTGCATTAAGCCCGAGAAAGAAGTTTTCAAAATCATTACTGGTGCCTTTGCTGATGCACCATTTTACCTCATGCCCTGTAAAGGTGTGAGCAAGTACATTATATAGAATCTCAGGGGAGTTAGAGTTTCTAATCTCCCCTTTTTGCTGTGCTTTTTTAATTATAAGCTCACACATTCTTGTTAGCGAATCTCTCATATCAAGGCTGTGATGGTTTTCCTGAAGATTAGATATTATCATATGGCTAAAAAGATCACTGCCAAATGACATGGTATCCCCAATGAGTTTTGAAAAGATATATATAAGCTGCTCAAATGATGAATCAGCTTCAATGAAATAGAATGGATCTGAAATCAGCTCTGTTATAGTTGTGTCATATAAATCCAAAATCAGTTCGTCTTTTGAACCGGCATATTTATAAAAGGTTGGTTTAGTGATATCACAAGATTCACAAATATCGTTTATTGTAACATTTGCATATCCCTTTTTCCTGATAAGTTCTATTGTTGTGTTTCTGATTGTTTCCTTAGTTATCTGCTTCATTTTATATCCCTTTACTATGGTAAAAAAATATTTACTTTGATATGATATCACATACTTCTTTTGCGGTATACAGTTAAATATCTTTAATTTATCTCATAAAAATCGCTTTGTGAAACTGTATAAAAGTAACATATTAAATTTGTTTAAAAGAATGAATTTGTGCAATATGCCCTATTTATATTTGACAACATACCCTTTTTAACGCGATAATTTACCTATGGCAAATGTTCGTTTACTAAGGTAAAAAAGGAGGATATGTATGTCACACAGTTTATTCGACAAAACTACACTGGGGTCTATGAAGCTTAAGAATCGAATCTTCATGTCACCAATGGGGACAACAGGAGAGGCAGACGGTTCCTATTGTAATGAAGGTATTGACTATTTTGAAGAAAGAGCAAAAGGTGGCGCAGGACTCATCATTACAGGCGCAAACGTTGTTTCAACAAAGTATGAGCCCAGACCATGTACAGAGCTATCAAATTTTCATCATGTTGAACGCTTGAACATGCTTATTGAAAGATGTCACCATTATGGAGCAAAGGTTTGTGTACAGCTTTCACCAGGTCTTGGAAGGCAGCAGTTTACTGATCCATTTACAGCACCTTACAGTGCAGGTAGCGTAAGTTCATTCTGGTTCCCAGATCTTATATGCAAGCCTTTTGAAAAAGAGGATATCAAATATCTTGTTGAAAAGATTGGTTATTCAGCTTCACTTGCTATAAATGCAGGCGCAGATGCTATTGAGCTTCATGCTTATGGCGGATATCTACTTGACCAGTTCCAATCAGTACAGTGGAACAACCGCACAGACGAATATGGTGGAAGCCTTGAAAACAGAATGAGATTTACCCTTGAATGTATTGAAGCAATCCAGAAGAATGTGCCTAAGAATTTCCCAATAATCGTTAAATTCACTCCTATCCATAGAGTAGAAGGATTCCGTACTATTGACGAAGGAATCGAAATGGCAAAGATCCTTGAAAAGTCAGGCATTACAGCGCTTCATGTTGATACAGGATGTTATGAGGAGTGGTTCCAGGCAATTACCACTGTTTATAGTAAGGATGCACATAAGATTGATGCACAGAAAGCAATTAAAGAGGTTGTAAATATCCCAGTACTCGGCGACGGAAAACAGCTTAAACCCGAAGTTGCAAAAAAGACAATAGAAGATGAAATAGTTGATTATGTAGGACTTGGTCATCAGATGCTTGCTGATCCATATTGGCCAACCAAGGTTAAATCAGGACATCTTGAGGATATCACACCTTGTGTTGGATGTAATGAATGTCTTCTTGCAGGCTTTTCCGGAAAGCACTACTATTGTGCTGTTAATCCGCTTTGCTATGCAGAAAAATCATTCAAGCTTCCTAAGCCGGATGGCAGCGTAAAAAATATTCTTGTCATCGGTGGTGGCCCTGCAGGTATGGAAGCTGCTATAACAGCGAGAAAACGTGGATGGAATGTTCAGCTTTGGGAAAAAGAATCACGACTTGGCGGAACATTATGGGCAGCCGGCGGTCCTGATTTCAAATCAGATGTTCTTCGTCTCATCAGACATCTTGAAATACAGTGTTACAAGTCCGGAGTTGATATTAAACTCAATAAGGTAGCAACAGCTGAAAATGTAAAAGGTGGAAACTTTGATAAGGTTATTCTTGCTGCAGGTGCTTCTCCGGTGATTCCTCCTATTGAGGGCATCGAGAATACAATTCTTGTTAGCGATTATCTGACACATAAAGCATGTGTTGGTAAAAAAGTAGTAGTAATAGGCGGTGGCCTTGCAGGAACAGAGGCAGCTTGTGATATTGCTGTAAATGCAGAAGAAGTAACTATTGTTGAGATGCTTCCTGATATTCTTTATACAGCAGCGCACTGTCTCAACAACGATCAGCATCTTAGAAAGATGGTAAAAGAACGTGGTGTTAAGGTCGAAGCTGGCGCCAAGGTTCTTAAGATCACAAAAGACAGTTTAACTTTTGAAAAAGATGGCAAGCAGACAACAATTAACTGCGACAGTGTTCTTAATGCAGCAGGCTTCAGAGCTAATAACCAACTTGAAGATGTACTTGAAGAATGCTATGAAGACGTTACAGTTGTTGGTGATGCAATTGCTCCAAGAAAGATACTTACAGCTATTCATGAAGCTTATCATGCTATTCGAGTTATGGAATAAGTGGGATATATTACTATAATTAACGTTGTAAGCATTTCATATCTATGATTCTAATTGGCGAAGCCCTTGTCGGCTTCGCCTTATTTTTATATCCTATGAATGGGGAAATTATATATATTCAGGAAGGTAACATAAATGATAAGAACAGCTGTTATAGGTGTTGGAAATATGGGAAGCAAATATGCATCCATTCTGCAAGATGGTCTTGTAAATGGAATGAAACTTGCTGCCCTTACAAGATTAAAGGAACCATACAAGAAACTTCTTCATAAATCATTAGAAGACGGAGTGCCGGTCTTTGAAAGTGCAGATATGCTCTTTGAAGCTGTTGAAAATGGGGAGCTTAATATTGATGCTGTGATAATAGCAACTCCCCATTATGCTCACGAAGAGATTGCAGTAAGAGCATTTAAGAATAATCTTCATGTACTCTGTGATAAACCATCCGGAGTATATTCAAGGCAGGCGAGGCTCATGGAAGAAGCTGCTGACAGGTCAGGAAAAATCTTTTCAATGGTCTTTAACCAGAGAACACTTCCGGTTTATATCAAGTTAAAAGAAATTGTTTCAAGTGGGAAATATGGTGCTCTCAAGAGAGTGAACTGGGTAGTAACCGACTGGTATCGCCCTGAGCAATATTATAAATCAAGCTCATGGCATGCAACCTGGGAAAAAGATGGAGGCGGAGTTCTTTTAAACCAGTGCCCACATAATCTGGATCTTCTTCAGTGGATTTGCGGAAGCCCAGTAAGGGTTCAGGGATTCTGTCATGAAGGAAGATTTCACGATATTGAAGTGGAAGATGATGTGACCGCATATATGGAATGGGATAATGGAGCAACAGGAACATTCATTACTTCCACGGGAGATGCTCCAGACATCAACAGACTAGAGATTTCATTAGAAGAAGCACTTGTTGTCTGCGAAAATGGTATCATCAGGATTGGTGAATTAGAGCAGGAGATGGGCGGAAAAGAAGCAGACTATAAGAAAACATCTACCGACTTTTTCCGAAAAATAAATGGAACATGGACAGAGATAAGACCGGACAGTGAGCCTACACCTTACGTAAAAGTTTTAAATTCTTTTGCTGGTGAGATAAGTGGAGAAGGGAAAAGTATAGCTGATGGAAGAGAAGGAAGAAAGAGTCTTCTTTTATCAAATGCTATTTATCTGTCTTCATGGAAAAAAGAAATGGTCAGCATTCCTCAGATAGGTAGCCCACAAGAAAAAGCTTTTGAAGAAGAATTTGAAAACGCACTAAAGGAAAAGATAAATAAGATACACTGCTAGATAACAATGACGACTATGCAGCATATGTAAAAGGCCCACCCAATCAGCTACCGGAACGTTTAAAGTCGCAAATTGCGACTTTAAACGAAAGTGGTAATAATCTTTTATCTGAGCATGGCCTGTAAGTCATGCTTTATTCTTGTAACCTGTTCTATTGTCTGTTCACAATCTCTTTTGGCCTTTCCAATCTGTGATTGTACGATAACATCCATAAGGAAACCATCACAGAAAAGGTCACCAAAAGTAAGAAGTCCATTGATATGGATGGAAGAGTATCCGTTAACATCCCTTAGCTCTTTTGAAAACCTTTCAAGTGCTTTCTTGGCAGCATCAATCTCGGCTTCAGCATCACCCATCCTGGCGTGCTTGATAAGACCACTTATAAAACCGCCGCCAAGAGTATCAAAGAGTCCCCAGCCACTTGCACTTGAAAGGCTTTTCTTTGCTCTATAAAGATGGTCAAGTGCAACATCAGCAGCTTCTATTGCTTCCTGTATTTCTCTTTTATCTACCTCATACATATTTATTTCCTCCATTTTGGTGTGAAGGTGTTCTACTACAATTATCATGGTAGTACCTAAAATGAAATTAAAAAATCTTAAATCGCGAAAAATATAGAGCTTTATTTTGCTGATAACAGTGATAATAAGATGCATCACCAATTACAGATGAATATGCAAAAATAAAAAACAAGAAGGAGTGTGCATGTTCAGAATAGTTTGCAAACCCAAGAGCATGTGCTTTATAATTCAAAGTACATGCTTTTTCTTTGGCAAAAATTACATTCTACAGGAGACGACATGAATCTTATCAGAAAATTTATCCCATACTATAAACCATATATCGGAGTGTTCTTATTTGACCTTTTGTGTGCTTCGATATTATCAGTGATTGATCTGACATTTCCGCAGTTTTTAAGGATACTTCGAGCTACGCTGTTTCTTGAAGAGCCGGAAATCATTATGCAAAGACTTGGTATAATAGCAGTTCTTTTGATTGCAATGTATGTAGTCCGCTCGCTGTGCAGATGGTATGTGACATACCAGGGGCATATGATGGGAGCCAGGATGGAATCGGGAATGAGGAGAGAGCTTTTTGATAAGTTCGAGGCTTTTTCTTTTTCCTATTACGATACGCATAATACAGGCGAAATGATGAGTAAGCTTGTATCGGATCTGTTCGATATTTCTGAGCTTGCGCATCATGGACCTGAGAATATTTTTATTTCTGTTGTAAAAATAGTGGGCTCATTCATTCTTCTTATGAGGATAAATGTGCCTATGACGATCTGTCTTGTTGCGGTTGTGTTCTGCATGGCAATATTTGCGATTTTCCAAAATAGAAAGATGCGCACAACGTTTAGGGACAACAGGAAAAAGATTGCGGGAATCAATTCATCACTTCAAGATACGCTGGGGGGTATCAGGGTAGTTAAGTCTTTTACCGGAGAAGATATTGAAAAAGAAAAATTCGATAAGAGCAATCTTGAGTTTCTTGATTCAAAAAATGCCAACTACAGGCAGATGGCTATTTTCAATTCCGGCAACAATTTCTTTGAAGGAATGATGTTTATAACTGTTCTTGTGGCAGGAGGTTTTTTTATTGCAAAGGGCCAGATGACCGGAGAAGACCTGGCAATCTATGCGCTGTACATCAATATTTTCATAAATCCTGTTAATGTGCTTGTGGAATTTACTGAGCAGCTTCAAAAGGGACTTGCGGGATTTGAAAGATTTGTTGAAGTAATCGAGACTGTGCCTTCAATCGTTGATAGAGAAGATGCAGGAGAATTTAGTGAAGTCAAAGGCGTTATTGACTACGAGAACGTATCTTTTTCCTATGAAAATGATGAAGCGGTTCTTTCTGATATAAACCTTCATGTTGAGGCAGGCAAATCTGTCGCGATAGTGGGACCCTCCGGAGGCGGCAAAACTACGCTTTGTTCGCTTCTTCCAAGGTTTTATGATGTGACGAGTGGAAGCGTTAAGATTGACGGAAGAGACATCAGAGATGTTACACAGAAATCTCTTCGCTCATTCATAGGTATTGTGCAGCAGGACGTATATCTTTTTAATGGAACGGTAAAAGAGAATATTGCCTATGGAAAGCCACAGGCAACGATGGAAGAAATTGTTGAAGCTGCTAAAAAGGCTGACCTTCTGGAGTTTATTGAAAGTCTTCCGAATGGTTTTGAGACTCAGGTGGGAGAAAGAGGAGCAAGGCTATCCGGTGGACAGAAACAGAGAATTGCGATTGCGAGAGTTTTCCTTAAGAACCCGCCAATTCTGATTCTTGATGAGGCGACCAGTGCTTTGGATAATGAGAGTGAGCGTTATATTCAGGAAAGCCTTGATAAATTGTCGGTTGGCAGAACTACAATCACAATTGCGCACAGGTTGTCTACAATACTTGGTGCGGACGAGATCATTGTCCTTGACGGTGATGGAATCAGGGAGAGAGGAACGCATAAAGAACTTGTGAAACAGGGCGGCTTGTACGAGAAATACTATCGCATGCAATTGGGGAGAGTGTGATAAATTGAGCATCCCAGGCAGATATTGTATTGTGTAAGTAGCTACCTTAGAAGTAGTAGAGTGAATATGAATCGAGTGGGGAAAAATACTAAGCGTAAGAACGGTAAAGAGATTAGTATTAATACAGCCATTAGATTTAAAATATATGCACAAAAAAAGACCAGCTCGAAAGCTGGTCTTTTGAATTTCCCTGGGCTTGTGTGAAACATACGTCACATTTGCTGTGGAGTGGTGATACCCTTGAGTGAAGCTTAAGCCGCTCTTGATACCTCTTTAATATTTTACATTTCTACGCATCAGTAAAGCGTAAGCTACCTTAGCTGAAATGTTCCGTTTATAGACCTAAGGCTAGGCTTCGATAAAGCATCGCTATCTCAGCTGTCCTCGTCTTTACTCCCGTTTGTTGTGTATCTCTCTTGTTGATAAATTTATTATACAACATAAAAATAGAAAAAGATATAAAAACTTTATAAAAAATACATAATAATTGTATAATTTATTATTATTTCATTGTGAATATAAAGAAATAGTAGTGAATATAGATAAAGAAATGGTGTTAAATGATAACTATATGTGGAAAATACACAATTATCGTATAAAAATATATACACATACATGTAAATATATAATACATTATATGTTCATAGCCATATATTATGTTACTGTTCATACAGAAATGCTCGTTTACTGCGGCTTTTGTGAGATGATGAATATAAATTGTTAAGAATGACAATGATTTATTCAAATAAGAAAGAGCCTTAGAAGAGGATAGTTCAACTATTCTCTTCCAAAGCTCTTATATTTTACACATCCCTTAGATCCAAAAGGTTTTCTATGGCCTTTGCCTGTTCTGCCATTAAATGTTCCCTTCTGCGGCGCTTGTCTGTTTTTTCATCTGAGCTTATGTGCTCCAGAAGGGAAGGATCAAGAGGATTGGCATTTAATACACGCTTAGGAGAATTCTTTTCCGGAATAAGCTGTTTGGCGATATCCTCTTCAACTTCAAGAATCTGCTGTTTCTGTGAGATTTCTGGATTGAGGTCTGGAGCAGGTCTTTCAGTTTCTTTGACTTCAGGCTCAGGGGTGCCATATTTTTCAGTTTTTTTATTGTTTAATAGACCGATGAGGTCCACGTTCATATTTGAAATACTACAGCCAATGGCAGGCTTGTTTTTTACAGCAAACATTCTGACGATAACGGCGCTGACTTCGTAATTGTGCAAAGTGTTGTCGTATCTGAAAGTTACATCAATTTGATCACCGATTTTACATTTTGAAGCATTATCGACGATGAGAGACATGCCTCGCATTGAAAGATCATGTACGATGCAGTTCTTCATGGTGGCAGAGTTGCCATTAATTCTGAAAACACCGAGTTTTTCAATGTTGAAACGCTCGGATTTTCTGCTGTTTTCAGGATCCAGAGCAGAAGAGCAGCGAATAAGATGGAAATTACCATACCTGGTTTTTACAGGTGTGATAGATGTAGACATGAAATTGTAGACACGGCCATCTCTTTTGTTTCGAATCTGGACCTGTGAAGGCTCAAGAAATTGCATATATCTGCCAAAGTATTCCATTGGCTTTACTAACAGACCGGACTCAACACCGAAAATAGCTTCAGTCATGAGAACGACGTTGTGCTTATTGATACATGCATGTATTTTAACATCAGATCCGCCTGCAATATCGCTAACCTTCATGGATTATCCCCCAAATTTGAAAACGAAACCTTTGTGAGAGAAACGGTAAACCAATGGCCAAATTAAATCGCCTGATGATACGACTTGCTCCGTTACAAGTAACTCTCGCGAGTCTAAAAACATTCGGAATCCGCGCAAATGCTTTTTCCTCATGTTTTTGCGGGTCTCAAAGTCATAATGTATATCATGCGAGCATGAATACATTATGACCTTTTGACCCTATCATCATATTAATATGATATAATGTTACAAGTGTTTTATCAAGGATTTGATGGGAGAGATGTTTGATATTATGATAAAAGAAAATTTAAAAATAGTAGAAAAAAATATTGAAGAAGCATGCAAAAAGGCAGGAAGAGACAGGAAAGAAGTCACTTTGATAGCTGTCAGCAAAACGAAACCTGTCAGTGATATCAGAGAAGCAATGAGCTGTGGTATAACGGTTTTTGGTGAGAACAAGGTTCAGGAGATAAGAGATAAGACTGCTGAGATTAAAGAGCCTCTTTCATGGCATATGATTGGTCATCTTCAGGCAAATAAAGTGAAATATCTGCCCGGGGTTGCCTGCATGATTCATTCCGTTGATAACAGAAAGCTTGCTGATGAGATAGAAAAGCAGGCTGCAAAGCATGATCTTGTGATGGATGTTCTTATAGAAGTGAATATGGCAGGGGAAGATACCAAGTTTGGCCTTGCACCGGAAGCAGTTAAGGATTTTGTAAAAGAAATCTCAGAACTTAAGCACCTTCGTATTAGAGGACTTATGACAATCGCTCCTTACACTACAGAACCTGAAAGCAATAGACAGTACTTCAGAGGACTTCGCCAGTTAAAGGATGAGATAAATGCACTTAATATAGAAGGAGTTTCCATGGATACTCTTTCCATGGGAATGACAGGTGATTATCAGATAGCCATTGAAGAGGGGGCAACCTTTGTAAGAGTTGGCACCGGAATTTTCGGAGAACGTGATTATTCTCAAAAATAAGATATTTTTCAATTCTAAATTTTTCTTTTTTCTATCATTAATAATAGAAAAGATACCGAAATATTAAATAACTATAAACGAATTTACACTAAAAAAGCCTGATAGTATAATTAGAATATACTGTCAGGTATTTTTGCCTATGCCCATAATCTGAGGTGAAACTAATGGAAAATATGATGCTGCTTAGTAAGTTTTTTGATGCTTTGGCACAGTCGTCAAAGAATAGATATATCTTTGTGTGTGATATACAGCAGGATATATGGAAGGGTTCGAAAAATATGGTTGAGCAGATGGGGCTTCCTTCAGACATAATGGTTGGCGGCGGGGTTATTTGGGGAGAACACATCCATCCTGATGACAGGGAACGTTTTATCCAGGATATTGCAGATGTCTTTTCCGGAAAAACGCAGATGCATGATATGGTCTACAGGGCGAAGGATGCTGATGGTGAATATGTTGTCTGCAGCTGTTTTGGCTCGACGATAAATGATGAAAATGGAAATCCATTATATTTTGTGGGAACCATTGATAATCATGGTATTGCCAATGAATTTGATGCAGTGACAGGTCTTTTTACAAAAGAAAAACTGTTGGATGTACTAAGAGAAAACAGGGAAGCAAAGCAGAAGTACAATGTACTGTTTATCGGTATCCTTAATTTTACTGAGATCAATAATGTTTACGGATACGATTTTGGAAATAAGGTATTAAAAGAGTTTGCAAACCACCTTTTTGATTATCCGGAGGCTGAGGCCTTCCAGGCCGGAGGAACCAAATTTGCGTTGGTTTCCTCAGAGCTTTCATTTAAACTGATGAAACAGGTATTCGAAGAACTCGTAGAGTATGGAAGGCATGGCATAAAAATAGATGGTATTGATGTGACATTGGTTCTTGGAGGTTCATACACTGAGGTTGTAAATTTCAATGTCGATGAAAGGGCGGTTTATACCAACGGTATAAGAGGACTTGGAGAATCCATGAAAGAAAAGCATGGCGAGCTTCAGGTGTTCAGCATAAGTAACCTTGATAAAAACCATGAAAGAATTGTACTTATAAATGCGCTTAGAAACAGTATCAATAATGGATGTCAGGGATTTTCGCTGGTATTTCAGCCTATAGTGGATTCAGTTAATGAGGAAGTTAAAGGCGCAGAGGCTCTTGTGAGATGGAGTAAGGATCCTTTTGGAAGTGTTCCTCCTGAAGATTTTATAGCATGGCTTGAGGATGATCCTATATTTTATGACCTTGGGTTATGGATTTTCAGGACAGCGATGAAATTGTGGAAAGAAATAGTCCTTCCTAAATATCCTGAGATTTCGCTTAGCATAAATGTTTCATACATGCAGCTTGAACGTCAGAATTTTAGAAAAGACTTTATGAAAATAGTAAGAGACCTTGATTTCCCGGTTGACAGACTTTTCCTTGAACTTACTGAGAAATGCAGGTTTCTTGATAAGAATTTTTTACGCAATGAGATTATTTTCTTTAAATCAAATGGAATAGGTGCTTTTATCGATGATTTCGGAACCGGATTCTCAGCGCTGGAACTTCTTCTTTCACTTCCGGTAAGCGGGATAAAGATTGATAAATCTTTTGTTAAAGGCATTGAAAATGATGAGAGAAAAAAGATTGTGGCAAGCGCGATCATAAAATGTGCAAAGGATGTCGGAGTTACAACTACAGTTGAGGGTATTGAATCGGCGCAGATGCGGGATATCCTTTCAGATTATGACACAGCATTTTTCCAGGGCTTTTTATATTCACAACCTGTTTCCATCGAGGAATATGTGGAATTGCCACTATTTGACAGAAAGATAAAGTGATATGAAAGAATTTGATTCTGAACAGATTGGACAGATTCTTGATAATTACATAGGTGGAATATGCGTATTTTATTACGATGTTGATACTTGCAAGTATAACTTTCTTTATGTTAATGATGGTTTTTTTAGAATGCTGTCAGTGACGAAGCCTGCCGGAATGATGCTTCTTACTAATGCAATGAAGACGGTTATTCCGGATGACATGCCGCTTATACAGCAATGGATCAAAGATGTAATAAGCGATAACGGCTCGGTAGAAGTTGAGTTCAGATATGTTACTCTAGATGGTCAGCTATCCTGGATCGCGATAAGAGGAAATCTTTATGAGAGAAAAGGAAGTATCAACACCATAGTCTGCGCGATCACGGATATTACAGAAAAGAAATCCATTGAAGAAGAGTTTATGACTCAGTATGAGTTTATGAACAAGCTTATGGATATCGGCATTAATTTTGACTACAACGTCAGAAATGATGTATGTGAGATAAGAACCGGAAAAAGTTGGATGGAATCAGGAAACATGCTTGTTGACAGGTTCAGCGAGCGATATCAGAACTCAGGCATACATCCCGATGACCTGGAAATGTTTAAAAACGCAGTAAAGATTGCGATGAAAAGACCTATGCAGGACTCCTTCGAGTGCAGGGTAGCATCGCCTTTTTCCAAAAAGAAGCAGGAATACAGATGGTATAAATGCAATATTATGAGCGTTCTTGGAGTAGAGGGGTATGTAACCCATGTGCTGGGGCTTATCTCGGATATCCATGAACAAAAGCTTCAGGAGATAGAGCTTAAGCTTAGGGCGGATAAGGATTCGCTGACAGGACTTCTTAACAAGGGCGTGACAGAGGAACTGATTACAAAGAATCTTTTATTCCTTGAGGAAAATGAGAAAAAGGGCGCGCTCATCCTATTGGATGTGGATGATTTCAAAAACGTCAATGATACACTTGGACATGCTACGGGTGATGAGGCGCTTTCTCTTATAGGTAAAGTTCTTCTTAGAAACTTTAAGGGAATGGATGTAGTTGGCAGAATCGGCGGCGATGAGTTTATGATTTTTATGGGGGATATTAAGGAAACTCATGACGCAGTATCTATGGCGGAAAAGGTTCAGAAAGAAATATTAAAAGAATGTACTAATGAGGAATTAAAGAAAGTTTTTTCTGTTTCCATTGGTATAGTGCTTTGCCCGGATAATGGGTGGGATTTCCAGGAACTTTATAAGCTTGCGGATGAAGCTCTTTATGAATCCAAGAAGCTTGGCAAGGCGAGATTTAGTATTTACCAAAAGCAGTAATAAAAGAATGGAATCGATACTATGTTGAGAACACAGCCATTAAGCAAAAATTTTACACTTGATCAGATCAATCATCTGATTGATACCGGACATATCTTTGTTATGCCATTTGGATTGAACCGGACTGCATATATTGTGGTTAACCACAAGCCTTTTCAGGTTATTGTCACAGATATTTCCATAAGAGGGGTGCAGCTTAGCGGAGCCTGGTACGCATGGGAAGATCTGCAGGCTATGGGAGGCGTCTATGAATCAGAATTTGAGGCGCTGAAAGCCATATCCGGTGGGGCATAGAGATTCTTTTCCCAGTATTTATTAAGAATGTATAAAATTTGTAAAAATAGCAACACGTAAAATTATTTTGATGTTAAAATTGTTTTTACGACTTGATAATTCTACTGGGAGGACCGGCTTTGAACTACGTATATTTTTATGTGGAAGCATATCTGGCATGTGCTTTCCTTTTGGGGATAGTTCTTTTTAAAATATATCATGGTGTAAATAAACAATTATCTCAGGTATATCTTGGTAATCTTGTTTTTGTACTTATCCTTTATTTCGCAGCAGAGATTTTTTGGGCGGTAGTAGATGGGGGCATAATAGTATCTACGAAGCCGCTTCTTTATCTTTCAAATGTATTTACATATGTTTTACTAAATGTAGCATCATATCAATGGTTCCTTTTGTCAGAGGCAATGCAAAATGACAAAGCTGTGGAAAATGATCCGATGAAGCTTATACTCAGTATTCCGGTGTGGCTATCTACAGTCCTTTGTGTAACAGCCTACAGGACAGGACTTGTTTTTTACGTTGATGACAATAATAATCTTGTAAATGGCAAACTGTATATATTACTTATAATTGTGCCATTTGCGTATATGATAGCGGCATCAGTTAAAGCTTTTGTCAGAGCTTTTTCAAAAGAAAAATACGCAGAGAGAAATCTTTACTTTATGATTGGTGTATTTCCTGTTGCACCTGTAGTCCTTGGACTTTTACAGGCAATTTACTGGAGAATCCCATTTTTATGTTATGGGGCAGTAGCAGCGGTTTTTTACATTTATACTTCAATTCAGGATAACCTTATTTCACTTGATCCGCTGACTCAGATCAACAATAAGAATCAGATGTACAAGTACCTTGCACAGAAAATGAGAGTTCCTGAACCGGGGCTTGCTCTTTTTCTCTTAATGGTTGATGTCGATAAGCTAAAGAGCATAAATGACGGTTATGGACGAAGTGAAGGCGACAGAGCGCTTGTCAGAATATCAGGCGCAATCAAAAATGCATGTCAGGGACCAAGGAGCAGATTTTTTGTTTCCAGATATGGTGGAGATGAATTTGTGATTGTTGCGGAAATGGCTTATAGAGCAGAAGCAACATGGCTGGCGGATCAGATCAAGAATAATGTGAGACGTCTCATAAATGATAACAATGTACAGTATCCACTATCAGTGAGCGTTGGCATAGCCCAGTACGACTATGAAGAGCCTATTTCAATGCAGGCATTCATTGCCAGAGCAGATTTAGACCTTCACAAACAAAAGAAATTAAACGCCGGCTGATGTCGGCGTTTTTTACATTACTTTTCCAATAAGACTTACAAGAAGGCCGGCAAGGATAAAACCGGCTAAAATTGCTATTGCATAAATGAATTTCATTCTTCCCATTGTTACACCTCTTCAAGAATTATAAGAATAAAAACATGATATAATTTATTTATAGGCCAAAATTTCAGCATGACCTTTTGATACTGCCACAAGATTCATTATAAATTGATACAGGCTTTTTGTGCAAGGAGGGGATATTATGCAGATTTATGTAGCAGGGAATGTGCTTAGAAGCGGCGATGGAACCGTTGGACATCCTTTTAAGACAATCCAGGAAGCAGCCCAGATTGCCAGAGCGGGGGATACAGTTTTTGTAGGACCGGGCGTTTACAGAGAATGGGTTAGACCTGTTAATTCCGGGACGCAGGACAAACGTATTTCATTTATCAGCACCACAAGATCAGAAGCTGTTATCTCAGGAGCAGAGGAACTTAAGAACTGGGAAGCTTTTGAGAATATCTACAGGGTAAGAATACCCAATGAATTTTTTGGAAGCTACAACCCTTATGTTGATACTGTCAAGGGGGACTGGCTGGCAAATTCTGAAAATGCGCCTCATACCGGTGATATCTTTTTGAACGGCAGATCGATGTATGAGGTTTTTGATATTGGTAATTGTATGCATCCTCAGAAGGATAATCGTTCCTGGAATCCTGAGTTTACAGAGTTCGTCTGGTACACGGCGCAGGAAAACAATCAGACGGTTATCTATGCAAACTTCGGGGACAAGAATCCTAATGAAGAAAATGTTGAATTATCTGTGAGAAAAGCCTGCTTTTATCCGGAAAAGACAGGGCTTGATTATATTACGGTTTCCGGTTTTAGCATAAGATGCGCAGCTACGCAGTGGGCGCCTCCTACTGCAGTTCAGGAAGGCATGATAGGTCCAAACTGGTCTAAGGGCTGGATAATTGAAGACTGCGATATCTCTGAATCCAAGTGCAGCGGAATTTCTCTTGGCAAGTATTACCAGAAGGGGAATAACAATAAGTGGAGCCAGTTTAAGGTAAAAGACGGAACTCAGACTCAGAGAGAGACTGTCTGCCAGGCTGTCAATGAAGGCTGGGATAAAGAAACAGTGGGCTCACACATAGTAAGACGCTGCGATATCCATGATTGTGGACAGACCGGAATTGTCGGACACATGGGCGGTGCTTTCAGTATAATAGAAGATAATCATATTCATCATATAAATAATAAGCATAATCTTGCGGGAGCAGAGATAGGAGGCATCAAGCTTCATGCTGCCATTGATACAGTGATAAGGAGAAATCACATCGATCACTGCACCCGCGGAATATGGCTTGACTGGGAAGCTCAGGGAAGCAGGGTTACTCAGAATTTTTTGCATGACAACGTTCCACCTGTAGGGACAGTTATTGATTCGGGATTATCTCTTGGCGAAGATATTTTTATTGAGGTATCCCATGGACCTACACTGATTGATCATAACCTTCTTTTGTCGGATATTGCATGCAGGATCAGCACTCAGGGAATTGCATTTGTACATAATATAATCGCAGGTTCTTTTACCTATGTAGGAAAGGGCACAGACAACGGAAGCAAGAGGTTTGCTTCTGACAGATATACTCCGTACCATGTCCCACACTCAACTAAGATAGCGGGATTTATGACAATTCTTCACGGAGATGCAAGATTTTATAATAATATTTTTGTTCAAAAGACAGTCAGACCTGATCTTTTGGACTATTGCGTGGCAAGGAATCTTGATACTATAGATATGAATAATTTTATCTGTGGAACCTGCCCGTATAATAGCTATCCTTCTGCTGCCGAGTATTTTAAGACATTCCAGAATGGAAATAATTCTGAAAACGGCTCAAAGGATCACTACTATGACCATTTGCCTGTTTATATGGCTGGAAATGCTTATTTTAACGGAGCAAGGCCTTGTGAGAACGAGAAATGCCATGTGGACCTGGATCACAAGATAAGCTTTTATGTTGCAGAAGACGGCGGAAGATATACTCTTCATACGAATCTTTACGAATATCTTCCAAGAAACATCGCAACTATGGTAAACTCAGAAGTACTTGGAACTGCATTTGAGCCTGAACAGAGATTTGAGAATCCGGATGGGACAGAGATTGTTTTTGACAGGGATTACTTTGGGAGAAAAAGAGGTATTTTCCCTGTGGCAGGGCCTTTTGAAGAGTGCAATACTGACAGGTTTACGGTTCAGACTCCGGGCTTTGGCTCATACATGATAAGGCATGAGGAGAGAAAACGGATATCTGAGAAAAAGGGCATGGAAGATGAGCTTGAAGAGCTTACGCCTGATATGCAAAAAAACTTTGAAGAGCAAGTAAAGAGCGAAGAGCCAAATCTTGAAGAGATTCAGGAGCCCAATTTTACAATAGATGAAGATGAGTTTGAAAACGAGACAAGAGTAAGTAATGTTAATTCAAATATACTTCTTACAGGATGTGATGCTGCCGGGATAAAGTTCCCGTTTGAGGGAAATCTTTTCCAGGTAAGTGATATGTTTGTAAAGGGAAATGAAGTGTGGCTCTACGACAACATCAATGAAAAACTGGTTGAGCTTGACCTTGAATACGGCATTTACCGTAATCTCAAAAAGTGGTCTGTTGGAGCGCTTCAGTCACTTGACGTTTCAGATGACCCGAATATTGAGGGACTTGCAAGGACCGCAGGGACACTTCTGTGTATCCTTAGTAAGAGCATGGCTCACGATGCAGCAGATACCTGTGACACTATACAGACCAAGGTTAACAGCGGAATTGAGCCCAAGGGTATCAAGATGAGATTTACACCGAAGTACCTTAAATTCATTCACAATAAGAAGTTTATTACTCTTGAAGATGTAATTTACAGAATGAGCCGCAGCAGCATGGATGTTGTTACGGAAAGACTAGAAAATATATGATAAAAGGAACTTGAGTTTAATGGAGAGAAACAGAAATTGGTATAAGCTTGATAATGCAGCGAAGATTGTACCTTCCACAGCCAAGGGAGCTAATACCAGAGTATTCAGGCTGACATGTCAGTTAAAAGAAAAAGTAGATGAAGTTACACTTCAGAGGGCGCTTGATGAAATTATTGAAGAATTTCCTATTTTTAACTGCGTAATGCACAGAGGTATATTCTGGTATTATCTGGAAGACAGCAATCTGCGGGAAATCGTCAAGGAGGAGAATATTCCTGCCTGCTCGCCGCTTTATATCCCGGGGCACAAAAATCTTTTGTACAGAGTGAACTACTTTAATAACAGGATAAATCTTGAGATGTTCCATGTTCTTGCTGATGGAACGGGCGCTTTCATGTTCTTTAAGAATCTTTTGACAAGATATCTTGTTATAAAGCATGGAATAGATGCTGATATTAAGCCTACTGACGACTTTTCCATTGAGGAGAAAAATGTCGATGCCTTTACGGATTTTTACAGCAAGCAAAAGGGATTAAAGCAGCTTAAGGAAATGTCATCGATAAAGGCATATCAGCTCACAGGGGAACTGGATGAATACCTGCTTCCGCATTTATTGGAAGGAACTATTTCTGCAAAGAAGTTCCTGGAAATAGCTCATGAGAATAACACCACTGTCGGTGTAATGTGCGTAGCAGTTTATATCAAGGCTATAATCCAGGGAATGAACCGCATTCAGATGAGAAGGCATGTGGTGGTGAGTGTTCCTGTTAATTTAAGGCAGTACTTTAAATCCGGAACAAGCAGAAATTTCTTTGGCGTTATCAATATAGATTATGACCCGGCTGATTATGACGGTCAGCTTTCAAGCATTATCACAAAGGTTGATAAGGATTTTAAGGAAAAGCTCTCTCAGGAGAATATCGAAAAGACTATGAATTCATATTCGGCCCTTGAGAGGAATTTTGGAATAAAGATGATTCCACTTCCGCTTAAGGATCTGGGAATAGGATATTTTGACAGAACAGCCAAAAAAGGTGTCACAAGTTCTATGTCTAACCTGGGGCAAATCAAGATGCCGCCCGAAGTTGCAGACTATATAGAGGGCTTTAGCGCTTTCATGACTGCGGCAAGTCAGCAGATCACAGTCTGCTCTTACAATGACAGACTTACCTTTGGAGAGGCTTCTCCGTTTAAAACTCATAAGAGCATGCTTAATTTCTTTAGATGTCTTACAGAAATGGGGCTAGAGGTTGAGCTTGGAACTAATGATTATGATGAGGAGTGAACAAGATGCAATATTGCCCTAAATGTAAAGTAAAAATTCGTGGAAAGAAAAGCTGCTGCCCACTTTGTCAGGGACAGGTAAGAGAGATGGAAGGGGAGCTTGAAGCTTCTTTTCCTACTTTGAAAAAGAAAGTAATCAGTGATTTCACCCTTTTTAAGGTGAGCACATTTTTATTTATAGCAGCGGAGATTATTTTAGAGACGTTAAATATTCAGACTGGAGGGCAGCTACCTTTTATAGGGATATGTATGCTTGGATTTCTGGTGGCATGGGTAACTTTTGTAACAACACTTTATCTAAGGAATAATCCACTAAAGGTTATTACCTGGGAAGTGTTTGTTGCGATAGTGGTCGATGTCTATATCGATCTGAAAACCGGCTTTCGAGGTTGGAGCGTTCAGTGGATGGTGCCGGCTACGCTTTTCGGGCTGGCGATAGCAACTATTATCATAGCAAGAATAATGAAACTAAGGCTTGATGAATATATTCTGTATCTTATGCTTGATATCATTATGGCATTGTTACAGATTATTTTCATAAAAAATGGCATGAATACATTTACCTGGCCTGCTGTGATAGTGATAATGATATACCTGATACTTGTTGCAGCTCTTGTGATATTCAGATTTTCAGATTTAAAGAATGCATCTCAGAAGATGTTTAATATGTAGTAAAGGAAAGTATTGCGGTTGGGCTTAAAAGACAGACTTAATAAGGACAATTTCAAACGTGGCGTGGTTTTTGCTTCCAAAGTTGGGGATTTTGTCGAGAACAGGATTGGAAAAGCTATAGAAGATAGTAGTTTTAAGGCACCGGTGTTACCAGAGAATCCTGAGAAAATGAAGTGGTACAAGGTTCCGATAGAAAAAGGGCTTTCCGGTGACGGCTCGGAATATCACATTTATGTTAAGCTTGCTGATCCGGATAGACTTTGCATATTTCTTTCGGGTGGTGGTGTTGCCTACAATGAATATATGGCTGCAAGACCGGTTACAGGCGGCAAAGTTGCAGCAGGGCTTCCGAATTATTATTGGAACAACTTAAGGCCTTTTACCCAGATAATGAACATAAA
Source organism: Butyrivibrio sp. YAB3001 (assembly GCF_900112195.1). GTDB lineage: Bacteria > Bacillota > Clostridia > Lachnospirales > Lachnospiraceae > Butyrivibrio. The sequence goes on along the minus strand of NZ_FOKR01000002.1, from coordinate 447,136 downwards.
TGTGGGTATAACTGATATTTTTACTGATAAGAATCCATTCAGGGATTGGAGTTTTGTCGTAGTTACTTACGCTACGGGAGATTTTCATGTAGGAAATAGCGATTATCCATATATTGGTGAAGATGGCAAGGAGAGCGTACTTCATTTTCATGGGTACATTAACTTTTTGGAGAGTATGAAGGTGGCCAAAAAGCTTTTTGCAAATCCAAAAGCGCTTCTTATTGCCGGGAATTCTGCAGGGGCTTTTGCTGTGCCTGCTCTTGCGGGAGAAATTGTCGATGACTATTATCCGCATGTAAGGAACATTACTCTTTTCTCAGACAGCGGACAGCTTCTTTACAATAACTGGAGAAAGACAGCAAAGAAGCTATGGAATACGAAGGAAGATCTCTGGAAGAGTATTCACAGTGAAAATATAACTCTTGACTGGTACAAAGCGCTCTATGAAAAGTATGGCGACAGATTCAGATATCTTTATTCAAGTTCAATCTATGATTATCTGCTAAGTGCCTATTATAATGACATTATCAATAAGACGTACAAGACTGATCAGGATATACAGCAGGAGTTTTATAAGCAGCTCTGCGAGATGGTAAAAGAACTAAAGGCGCTTACGCCAAAGTTTGGAATGTTTATAGATGACTGGAAGATTCCGCTTATCACCATGGGCGGTACAGTTCATACAAGCGTCAGAGAGCCGCATTTTCTTTTGTTCAGTCAGGATGGGATTACTATGGCGAAATGGCTTAATGACGCGTGCGAAGGCAAGGTTTATGATGTGGGGATGAGTTTATTAGAGAATAAGGAGTAGAATGTGGAGCAATTTTCTATGAAATAAAAAAGCCGCCTATGTAAGGCGGCTGCAAGTTGTAGTGTTAGTTTACAAAGCATTCTTCAATAAGTGCTTCATATTCACCACGAAGTTCAGTGGGAATATCATATTCATCAAGTGCTTCAGCTACTGACCAGTGTTCATTGGTCATGGAGCGAAGGATGTTGCGTATAACCCTCAGATCCAGAGCTTCAATCTCTGCAACATTACTCATTTTCATACCCTCCTCATAACGAAATATAAAATATTTCTTAACTACAATATATTGTAGTACAAAAAAATATTGATACAAGTATTGACATTTTTATTGCGTTGGTTTTTGTTAAAAGTGCACAGAAAAAAGTGGGGGATTTTCATGAATATGGTGGCATTTGCTCTCATATTGTCAATTGTGGGGCTTGTTTCTTCGTTCTTTTTTATAGGTATAATTATTTCGATTGCAGCATTTGTGCTTAATGTCTTGAATTATAAAGACGAAAAATCGATAAGTACAGTGAGGTCACTTGCAATCTCTTTTGTTGGAATATTAATACCGATAATCATGTATTTGAATACTTATGGTTTTAGTCTTCCTTTTCAAAAGAATGAGAAACTTGGTATAGTAGCTCAAATTCTCTATGACAATTATTCTTCGTTTGGTGTGGATCTAAGTAAGGCTGTAGCAAGTGACTTGCCAAAAAAAGATGTTGCCAAGGCTGAAGATGACGCAGCTGACGAACAGGAAAGCGCTGATGTAGGGGAAGAGGAGATGCCTGAGAGCAAGGAAGATATGTCATCAGAAAACAGTGAAGAAGAAAACTCACCAGAAGAAAATACTGAAGAGACTGATAGTGAAGCTTCAGAAGATGGTGATACGTATAAGAAGAACAGCATCGATTATCCTGAGGGCAAGGATTTGGTAAAGGTTGATGCTGACAGCATATTTGAGAGCATAGATAGTTTGGATACTGCAGAAAATAATGGCTATGGCAGTTCCAGACAAGGCCCGTCAGATGATGATATGCCTTCCTATGGCGGAGTGCCTGTAGGAGTAATCATTGTGGGGCAGTATTTTAGAGAGGATGACCACAATTGTAATCCGGTTATTGTGCTAAGAAATGAAACAGGCAACAATTGCAGATTTGAATGTGTTTTTACCGCAAGAGATGAGAACGGTGATGAAATGGCTGTTTCGAATAAGACAGTTGAATCGGTAAAAAACGGAGCTCTTTTTGTTTTCGAAGGAAGGTTTGATAAAAATGAGCTTGGCGGCAAACTCCCTTCCATGTATGAATTTCTTTTATCAAAAAGAAATCCGTATGAAAATGATCTGTATGACGAAGTTATCGTGACGGGAGAGATTGAGGATACATCAGTTATTCTGACTGCGCAGAATACCAGCGATAAGAATGCTAAGGTGGATGCGTATGTTTTGTTTTTTGATGGAGAAGAGCTGGTTGACTGTATTTGGATGATTCCAAGGAATGCAGGAGAAGTGTGCATTGATCCCGGAAGTGCGGCGGCGATAAAGGGGGATGCATACTACAAGTTTACGAGGATTGAAACCTATTATACGGCGTATGAAGCTGTGAGCGAGTAGGGAAGGGGCGAGCAAATGGCCAAGCCTGCATGGGTGTAAAATTCATAAATGTTTGTGTTCGTCTGCGCGGTGATTTTCTAAAACTCAGCTTAAAAGAGAGTCCTCATTTCAGCGCTGTTCAAAACAATCGGACTCTCTTTTAAGCTTCGCTTTGAAAATCATCCTGCTCGTCCGAGAACTGCACATTTATGAATTTTTACACGCGTAGCAGACCCGCTGCGATTTTGCGCACAAGAAAGGATGTTGTGTGTGCGGTTCAATATAATCCTCTGAAGCAAATTACAGGTAATGCCAAGTTTGTTTTTATACTGTCTTGCGTTGAATGAATATTTGACGATGTAGACGTCGACAGATGAATATGCGCATGAATGGTGAGTTCTTTTATAAGAAAAACAAATAGATGCATCCATAGTGGAGAGCTTTTTATGAACAGAAATTTACTGTTTAATAAAAAAGGAACTGTTGATGATGAAAACAGTTCCTTGGAGAAGCAATAGTGAGATTGAGCACTTGTTAATGAATGGATATGAATGCTTGCTTTTTTAATTGTTTCGTGAGTATATGATTTACAGATGATTACATGTCAGGACTTCCGGTGTCGACCATCATGTTGATTGCTTCAAGCGCAACTTCATATATGGAGGCAAGGTCTTTTGCTCCTTCATCATCTTTCTCTGCAAGTTTACGATATTGTGTGAGGAAGTATAAGCGTGACTGTTCTATGGTCTGCTTTGAGATGACATGACCATTGCAGAAAATAGTGCCGGTCTCGGAGTTGTACTTGCCTGATGTGTATTTTGATCTTTGGGCGTCACCCATGCCCATTGATTTTGCAAGTGAATGAATGAGATCTTCTCTTCCTAGTGTCATAGCTGAGATTCTCCTTTGAGTATAATAAATGAAATTGAGATTAAGTTGTAACTATATTATATAACATTATTGGATGGAATTTCCAGTGAAGTTAGCAGAAATGGAGGTAAAAATGGGATATGTGATTTGGGTAAGTATTATAGGTGTTCTGTACATTGCCCTTTTGGAACTATCCAAGAATGTGATTGCGGGATGGATTGTCGGAGTAGTGGCGACTTTGGCCATGATTGTATATAGGCTGTTCTTTTACAAGAAGGGGAGTGGCGCTAAAAATCTTGTTTTAGCCATGGGGATTTTTGCTCTGGTTCTGGTAGTTACGTATGTAGTTACGGGACCACCAGTCAAAAGAGTTCCGGCAGTTGATAATAAGAATCCGGATGTAACTGATGTGGTAACCGTTAAGCAGGGAAAGGTGACAGGTGTGTACAATACAGATCATTCTGTGAAGGTCTATGCTGGCATTCCTTATGCAAAACCACCGGTAGGAGAGCTTAGATTTAAAGAACCTATGGAGCCTGATTCATGGGATGGAATAAGGGCGTGTGATAAATTTGGACCTATGGCTATGCAGACAAGAGGTTCTGTTTTATATGATTCTTTGTCTCATATTTTGGGATGGCATGATTATAAGGTTAAGTTTGGCGATGAGTATGTTGAAGAGGTGAGTGAAGACTGCCTTTATTTAAATATTTTTTCACCGGAAAAGAAAAGTGAAGAACTGCTGCCGGTTATCTTCTATATTCATGGGGGCTCACTTACAACAGGCCAGTCATCATATTCTGAGTACAGAGGTGAAGACCTTGCCCAAAAAGGCGTGGTATTTGTAAATTTTGCGTACAGACTTGGCGTGTTTGGTTATTATACAGCTGACGACCTCAAAGAAGAATCTCCAAATGGAACCACGGGGAATTATGGATTATTGGATCAGATTGCTGCGCTTAAGTGGGTTTATGATAACATTGAATCCTTTGGCGGAGATAAGACAAGAATCACAATTGCAGGTGAATCAGCCGGTGCTTCAAGTGTAAATGCGCTCTGTGTATCACCTTTGTCAGAAGGTCTTTTTAACTATGCTATTGCAGAATCAAGCTCAGTGCTTCAGAAAAAGCCTTTCCATACTTTCAGAAGTTATGAGGAAGCAGCAGAGACCGGCGCAGAAGTCAGGGCAGAATTTGGCGTGGCTTCTTCTGATGAACTTCGCAGTATTCCAGCTGAGAAACTGGTTCAGACAAAGACACAAAACTCAGCAATGACTTTAGATGGTTATGCGATAACTGAAATGCCTTATATTACTTATGAAAAGGGCAATAATCATGAGAAAGCTCTATTGAATGGCTTTAATGCTAAAGAGGCAGATGCATTTTTGCTGAGTACGAAGGCAACCAAAGATAATTATGAAGAACTTCTGGCAGAAGACATGGAGAATTATGCTCATGAGATGGCACAGGTAGTTCCTGCAGATTCTCCACAGAGAGATCAGTATTTTATCATAGATGCGTTAGGTGATGCTAAAGGCGCTCTCAACATAGCCTATAGTGCTATGTGGTTTACTTATTCGCATTATCTTTGGAACAACTACATGATAAAACAGGGAAGACCGGCTTTCGAATATTATTTCACCAAGAAAAACAATAGTCTTTCCAACTACCATGCAGGAGAATTGCCATATGCATATGGTAATTTATGGCGACATCCAGGGCTCTATGATGAAGAGGACTACAAACTATCTGAAATAATGCAGAGCTATTGGATAAACTTTGCAAAGACGGGTGATCCGAATGGCGATTTACTTGACGAAAACGGACAGCCAACAGGTGAAAAACTACCTTCATGGCTTCCAAGAACAGAGGAACAATCAAAACTTATACAGTTTGATACTGAGATAAAAATGATCGATGATCCAAATATGGAGATTTACAAGGTTATAGATAAATTCATGGATGCGCAGTGATTATTTCTTAATCCGTAGGAAATTGCTCAGTATTCATATGAAATAAAAACTATGCATTCTTGTGCAATAGGAATATGTTGCATAAATTAGGCAGCATCGGATTGAGAATGTCGGCAGCGACATTCATCTTACTACTTGGAGATTTATATGAGACTAATATTCATCAGGCATGGAGAACCAGATTACGCAAATGACTGTCTTACCGAGAATGGTAAAAAACAGGCTGAGAGCACTGCTGTAAGACTCAAGGATGAAGACATTACAGCGATATATTCTTCACCCATGGGACGTGCAAAAGAGACAGCATCATATACAGCTAAGAACCATGATATTCAGGTTGAAAACCTGGATTTTATGCATGAAATCAACTGGGGAGATAAGAATAAAAGTGCTGACTCTGCCAATAAACTTCCCTATGAGGGCCATCCATGGACTCTTGCTTACAGGGTTTTGACAGATGCAGACGAATGTGCTGAAAACATCAATTGGGCAGAACATCCATTTTTTAAAGATAACACATGCATGGATTTCTATGAAAAAATATCAACCGGTCTGGATGACTTACTGCAAAGATATGGCCTCGTCCGTAAAAACAAGCTTTATGAATGCATCGAGGAAAATGCTGATACAATCGCTCTATTTGCCCATGGCGGCTCAGGTGCAATTATGTTTTCGCATATCTTGAACCTTCCTTTTCCATTCGTGCTTACAACTATGCCTTATGGAGTATGTTCCGTCTCAATCATTAACTTCGATGGAAGAAAGGGAGAACTCGTAATTCCAAGACTTGAACTATTCAACGATATGGGGCATCTAGAACAATTCAAGGAAGAAAAACTGCATTTTGAAAAATAGTTCTACTGATATATGGCAAGGATGAAGACAATCTTATTCTTACTGTGGTGAGAACCGGCAAACATACTGATTTATTTAAGAACTATTAGAACATTTAAGACCGCCTTAACCAGCGGTCTTTTGTTTTATGGCGTAGAACAGTTTTACAAAAATACACACCAAAAATCACATACCCAATTTGTGACAAATCCACAAAAATACTCCAAATCAAAGGAAACTATTTAGAATAAGTTGAGTTTTTTAGCAAAAAAAGCTATCATATCATTGTGAAGAAACTACAAATGAAATAATAGTTTCATAATCGCGAAGCGATTGCATGGGCTAAAGATAGTGTACTGACTAGCTCATATTCAATCAAATAACTTGTATCTCAATTTCATATGCTGCGTCTGAAAATCTTGACAATGCCCGCATTGCCTGCGATTTATCATCCTTGCCTATGAAATGATCTACTTCGTTATTTGATTAAACATGAACAAGTCAGCACACTAGTGACTAATTGGGTTATGAATGTGCAGACGGGGCGATTTTAGACCTATGGAGAAAAGACAAATCCAATGATTTGGCTTTTCGGAATGTTCAGGGCTATGAGCAACGTTGCACATTCATACCCAATATAGTCACAATCCGCATTCCGTCCATGCCCCGTAGAGTTTAAAGCAAAATGATAGGGAGTTATAACGTAAGATGGCAAAATATGTAATGGCGTTGGATTCAGGCACCACCAGCAACAGATGTATCCTGTTTGATGAGAAGGGACAGATGATCAGTGTTGCTCAGAAAGAATTCACACAATTCTTTCCACAGCCCGGATGGGTTGAGCATGATGCAAGTGAAATATGGCAGACACAGCTTTCTGTAGCCCGTGAAGCCATGAACAAGATAGATGCAAGCTTTGAAGATATTGCTGCAATTGGAATTACCAACCAGCGTGAGACTGTTATTGTCTGGGACAGAAAGACCGGACAGCCAATCAGCAGAGCAATTGTGTGGCAGTGCCGCAGAACTGCTGATTTTGCAGAACAGATGAAAAAGGAAGTTCCCGGCATTGTTGAGAAATTCCAGCAAAAAACTGGACTTAAATTTGATCCATATTTCTCAGGAACTAAGATAAGATGGATTCTTGATAATGTTGAAGGAGCAAGAGAAAGAGCAGAAAAAGGAGAGCTTTGTTTTGGAACAGTTGATTCGTGGCTTATCTATAAGCTTACAAAAGGCGCTGTTCATGTAACAGACTATTCTAACGCATCGAGAACTCTTTTATTTAATATCAATACATTGGAATGGGATGAGGAACTGTGCGATTTATTAAAGATTCCTACATGTATGCTTCCTGAAGTTAAGCCTTCAAGCTACATTTACGGCGAGACAGATCCTGAGTTTTTCGGTGGCCCGATCAAGATTGCCGGCGCAGCAGGAGATCAGCAGGCAGCGTTGTTTGGTCAGACCTGCTTTTCAGAGGGCGATGCCAAGAATACCTATGGAACAGGCTGCTTTATGCTGATGAATACAGGTGATAAGCCTATTTTTTCCAAGAATGACCTGTTGACAACAATAGCATGGGGCATCAATGGCAAAGTTACTTATGCTCTGGAAGGTTCCGTATATGTTGCGGGTGCGGCAATACAGTGGCTTAGAGATGAACTTAGAGTAATCGATTCTGCTCCGGATTCAGAGTATTTTGCCACAAGAGTTAAAGATACAAACGGATGCTACGTTGTTCCTGCATTTACAGGACTTGGAGCTCCCTATTGGGATCCATATGCAAGAGGCGCGATTGTAGGTCTTACCCGTGGTGTAAATAAATACCACATTATAAGAGCAACACTTGAGTCACTGGCATTCCAGACATATGATGTACTCCATGCGATGGAGCTTGATACCGGTAAAAAGATAACGTCTCTTAGAGTGGACGGCGGTGCCTCCAAGAACGATTTCCTAATGCAGTTCCAGGCTGACATTATAAACACTAAGGTTATGAGACCAAGCTGCGTAGAGACAACAGCCCTTGGAGCAGCTTATCTTGCGGGATATGCAGTTGGATTCTGGAAGGATAAGGAAGATGTCTTAAATAACTGGTCAGTTGATACGATTTTTGAATCACTTATGAGCGATGAAAAAAGAGAACAGGAGATCAAGGGCTGGCAACAGGCGGTTGCGTCAACAAGAGGCTGGGCAAAAGAGAATTAAAGGCTTTTCAATAAATTGGGTTGATATAGTAATAGGTAATTAGTGTACCGCAAATGACTATTTTTATTTTGACAATAATCATTACTACAGTATGCAGTAATTACCGGATGGGAGTTATAAAATGTACGATGTAATAGTTATAGGAGCAGGCGTTTCAGGATGCGCAGTAGCCAGATGGCTTTCACGTTATGAACTAAATGTCTGTGTTTTGGAAAAATGTGAGGATGTCTGTGAGGGAACTTCTAAGGCAAATTCAGCTATTGTTCATGCAGGATTTGATGCAGATGAAGGTTCGCTTATGGCAAAACTCAATGTTCGCGGCAATGAAATGATGGACGACCTTGCCAAAGATCTTGATATTCCATTTAAGAGAAATGGTTCGATGGTAGTTTGTATCCATAAAGATGAACTTGACGGACTTAAGGTTCTCTATGAAAGAGGCGTTAAGAATGGTGTAAAGGGTCTTAAGCTTTTGTCTAAGGAAGAAGTTCTTGAACTTGAGCCAAATCTTTCTGAGAACGTTGAAGGAGCTCTTTTGGCACCGACAGGAGGAATTATCTGTCCGTTTGAGCTTACTATCGCAATGGCTGAAAATGCCAATGAAAACGGCGTTGAGTTCAGATTTAACACAAGAGTGGAAGATATTAAAAAGGGCGAAGATGGCTTATGGCATCTTAGAACAAACAATGGCGAGTACAAGGCCAAATATGTTGTTAATGCGGCAGGCGTTTATGCAGATAAGATTCACAACATGGTAAGCGCTGACAAGATGCATATCATTGAAAGAAGAGGCGACTATTGTCTTTTGGATAAAGAAGTTGGTGGACATGTGTCGCACACTATTTTCCCTCAGCCTACAAAGTATGGAAAGGGCGTTCTTGTAACTCCTACAGTTCACGGAAATTTACTTGTTGGTCCTACTGCTATCGATATTGAGAATAAAGAGGGGACAGCTACAACTGCAGAGGGAATAGATGCTCTTACAGCCAAGGCTTCTGAGAATGTAAGAAATCTTCCTATGCGAAATGTCATTACTTCTTTTGCCGGACTTCGTGCGCATCTTGAACAGCACGAATTTGTCATCGGTGAAGTAAAGGATGCGCCTTGCTTTATTGATGTGGCAGGAATTGAATCACCGGGACTATCAGCATCTCCTGCAATCGGTGAGATGGTAAGTGAGATGTTAAAAGAGAAGATGTCTCTTAAGGAAAAAGAAAATTGGATCTCAACAAGAAAAGGCATTACACGTACTGAAGGCCTTTCAATTGAAGAGATGAATGCTCTTATAAAAGAAAATCCTGCATATGGCACAATAGTATGCAGATGTGAGTCTATTACAGAAGGCGAGATACTTGATGCAATTCATCGCCCGCTTGGCGCAAGATCTTTGGATGGTGTAAAGCGCAGAACAAGAGCCGGAATGGGAAGATGTCAGGCAGGCTTTTGCTCACCAAGAACAATGGATATTTTAAGTCGTGAACTGGGTCTTTCTTATGAAGAGATCACGAAGAGCGGCGGAAAATCAAACATTGTAATAGAAAGAACCAAAGGGGAGGTGTAAAGGCCATGAAGACATACGATATAGTTATAGTTGGCGGTGGTCCTGCAGGCCTCGCAGCAGCAGTGGCTGCAAAAGAAGCTGGAAATGACAGCATTTTGATATTGGAAAGAGATCATGAACTTGGTGGTATATTAAATCAGTGCATTCACAACGGTTTTGGACTTCATACATTTAAGGAAGAACTTACAGGACCTGAGTATGCTTATAGATTTATCAAACAGGTTCTTGACCTTGGCATAGAGTACAAGCTAAATACAATGGTAATGGATATTTCTGCTGAAAAAATAGTTACAGCAATGAACAGAGAAGATGGCATGTTCCAGATTCCTGCAAAGGCAGTAATCCTTGCTATGGGATGCAGAGAAAGGTCACGTGGAGCGCTTAATATTCCCGGCTACAGACCGGCAGGCATTTTTTCTGCGGGAACAGCTCAGAGACTTGTGAATATTGAAGGATATATGCCCGGAAGAGAAGTGGTTATCCTTGGATCAGGTGACATTGGACTTATCATGGCCAGGAGAATGACTCTTGAAGGAGCGAAGGTCAAGGTTGTAGCAGAGCTGATGCCTTATTCCGGCGGACTTAAGAGAAACATTGTTCAGTGTCTTGATGACTATGGTATTCCGCTTAAGCTTTCACATACTGTAGTAGATATTGAGGGAAAAGAGCATGTTAAGGCAGTTACAATCGCTGAGGTTGGCCCTGACAGAAAGCCAATTCCTGGAACTGAAGAAAGATACACCTGTGATACACTTCTTTTATCCTGTGGTCTTATCCCTGAAAATGAGCTGTCAAGAGCGGCAGGCGTTAAGATGAGCACAGTTACATCAGGACCTATTGTTAATGAGTCCCTTGAAACAAATATTCCTGGAGTATTTGCGTGTGGAAATGTTCTTCACGTTCATGACCTCGTGGACTATGTTTCAGAAGAGGCAAAGAGAGCAGGTCAGAATGCTGTTAAGTATATAAATGATGGCTGTAAATTACCTGCTGCCGAAGATAAAGTTATCGAAGTAACAGCTACAGAGGGCGCAAGATACACTGTTCCAAGCACAATCAATGTGGACAGAATGGATGACCTTCTCACAGTAAGATTCAGAGTAGGTGATGTTTATAAGAATTCTTTTGTCAGCGTGTACTTTGATGATGAGCGCATCATGCACAACCAGAAAAGAATCCTTGCCCCGGGCGAAATGGAGCAGATAGTATTAAGAAAATCTCAGCTTCAGGAACATGAAGGACTTAAGAAGATAACAGTTAAGATTGAAAAAGAGTAATGAGACATATCTTTACAAGGAGATATTTAGATGGAAAAGAGAGAACTAACATGCATTGGATGCCCAATGGGATGCATGCTTACCGTATCCATGGAAAATGGTGAAGTTGTTGAAGTGGCCGGAAATACATGCCCAAAGGGTGATATATATGCCAGAAAAGAAGTTGTAAATCCAACCCGAATAGTAACAAGTACAGTGAAAATTTCAGGCGGCGACAAGGAAAGAGTATCATGCAAGACTGCCAGCGATATTCCTAAGGATAAGATTTTTGAAGTTATGAAGGATATCGATGGAGCGCTGGTAAAAGCCCCTGTACACATCGGAGATATTCTTATTCAAGATGTAGCCGGAACGGGTGTTGACGTTATCGCTACAAGAAATATTGAGATAGCATAATTGTAAAAAAGAACAATCCCTGAACTCAATTTTACTATGAGTTTTTAAGGAATTGTTCTTTTTCTTTTTATTTGCGTATATTATTGGTCTGAATTACAATGATATTATGGAAAATATGCAAATAAAAAATAGCCATAGAAGATATAAAAATGAGGTCGAAGATGGAAACTATATTAGTCAAAAACAATATCTGACATCTGCGACTGGCTTAGCGTGTGTTCATTTGGCCTTTGAGGTATTTTACATCTGGATCGGGTGCGTTCCACTTGCTGTTTTCAATGTTTTCAGCATTTTGGCTTATGTGTTATACTCATTAACGTGTTCGTAAAAATGTCGATGGCGACATTTATATTAAATCGTTAGTATGTGGGAGAATAATAACATGAATATGATTCCGCTGGAATATCAGATAAAGCCTTTTATTTTACTTATCTTGCTGGTATGTCTTATTTCATTAAATATCATTTATTTCAAATGTAATGAAAGCATAGGAAATAAGCGCGAAGTAAGAGCTTTTAAGGGAATGCTTGTGTCTTTTATGGTTTATTGTTTTGAGGACATAAGACTTCTTATTGGCGATGACTTTTATACACTTTTTCCTCCGGTTATTGTATGTTTCATAATAGCTGTGGGATTTGGCGCGATGTCTTTTGCGTGTTATTTCTGGTTCCTTCATGTATACGCAAGCCTTCATATTTCCTCAAAGTTTGTGAGCAAAAACAAATTTAGTTTTTTGACTATACTTATCAATCTTCCTCTATTTATCTGTCTTGTCCTTTTGTTTACACCTCTTCATGTCTATGTTTTCGAATTGACAGATACGATAGCTGTGTTTAAACCTATGATGGGCTTTATTCTTTTGATGGATTATATATATCTTATTTCTGCGACTGCGATTTCAATCTATAACAGGAGTAAGGCAAGGACAAAGCCTGAAAAGAGAAAATACAGCAGCCAGATATTATTTATTCTTTTCTTTACTATAAGTGGTATTTTGATCGGCTTCTTATTAAATCTTCCTGCTATAGAGCTTTGTGTAATTCCTGTTGTGTTAAAACTTTTTGTTGAACTTCAGGATTCTCAGATCTACACGGATGCGCTTACCAAGCTCTATAACAGAAGGCGCATGACGGAGTTCATGACTGAGGAGATAGCTACCTGCAGTGAAGCAAATCCCTTGACTGTAATAATGGTTGATCTTGATTATTTCAAGAGTATTAATGATATACTTGGGCATGATGAAGGTGATAAGGCTCTGATCGCATTTTCAGGGGCTTTGAGGGAAATACTTCTTTCAAAAGATGCGGTAGCTGCAAGATGGGGTGGCGACGAATTTGTTGTTGCAGGAAAAGAGAAAGAACTTTCTGATAATTTTAGAGAATGGCTTTCTGATGCGCTAAAAGACAATAAAACAATAAATTATGAGCTTTTGTTTAGTACGGGAGCATACGTATGTACTACTCCGGGGATGACTTGCGAGCAGGTCTTAAAGCAGGCGGATGATGTTTTGTATAAAGACAAAGAAGAAAGACATAAGAATACCGGCGATTATGTCAGTAAACTTATGGCTGTAAAAAATAATGGAAAGTAAATCTGTGTATATTATGTGGGATTGTCCGAGCACATTGCGTTTAACGATGACATTACTTTTGACATTGACATCATATAACACGCAGATAAGTAATAATAATTTTGTTATGGATATGAGTTTTAGAGAATTAAGATACAAGGTTTCTTTCGCTGAAAATGCGGAAGATGTAATTACAGCAGGGGAGATAATGCGGGATATAATGCATTTATCAAGCCGTGAGGTGAGCAGATGTAAGAAGTTTTCTGATGGTGTTATGGTAATCAGAAACGCAGAAAATGAAGTAATAGATAGCGATACAATAAATCAAAAAAGTAGTTTTGCAATAGATGAATTACGTGAAGCAAGTAATAAAAAAATGCTTCCCATAAGGCTCATCGACAATCTTTTTCCGGGCGATGAATTGATAGTCAGAGTATATGAAGACAATGAAAATGCAGGAGATATTGTTCCTGTGGATGGACCAATTGAAGTAGTTTATGAGGACGAGGATCTTATAGTTTTAAATAAGCCCGGTGATATGGTGGTTCACCCGTCCTATGCGCATTACCGGGATTCTCTGAGCAATTATCTTGCAGGATATTTTGAAAAGACTGGGCAAAATCATGTTATCAGAACTATAGGACGTCTTGACCGTGAAACTTCAGGACTGGTTATTTTTGCCAAGAACAGGCATAGCGCAGCTCTTTTATCCAAGCAAAAAGAAAACATGTCAAGGCGAAAGGAATATCTTGCCCTGTGTCAGGGAGTTTTTGAGGTTTCTGATGGGACAATTAATGCCCCCATTGAGAGAAAAGAAAATGACCGCATGATAAGGGAAGTTAATCCGAATGGAAAAGAAGCAATCACTCACTATCATGTGGAAAAGCAGTATGATGATTATGCCTTGGTGCGCCTTAAACTTGACACCGGCCGCACACATCAGATAAGGGTTCATATGTCCTATATCGGGCATCCTTTACTTGGGGACAATTTTTACGGAAAAGAGATTGAAGATAATCATGGCATGACAAGGGCTGCTCTGCATGCAGGCTATATCGAATTTGCACAGCCTATCTCAGGAGAAATAATAAAGCTGAAATCAATGCTGCCATCAGATATGCAGAATTTGGTCTAGAAGCTTACAGATAAATTTTATGGCTTCGATAAAATTTTTGTTCTATCGGATTAAAAGAGGTTAAGATGACTTATTTTACTTTTTTCTTTTTGGATAATGAAAAGGATATAGTGGTTGACGTATATAGAGAGCTGGACAGACTTTTCTTTTGCCTGTCAACGCCAAACCATCATACCGGAAATTTGATAAGAAATCTTGCGGCTACCTGTAATGAACCTCTTACGCAGGATGAGAATGGCATGTTGGTCATAAAGGGAGAGATTCCCTGTTATATCGATGCAAATTGCGAGGAGATATATCTTTTCAGACTTGGGAATATTAAAGTGGCTTCAATTCATACGGATGGGACAGTAGAAGTAACTGCGCAGGTTCCGGCAATTGCCAAGACGCTTATGAGCCAGACCAAGGACTATCAGCTGGATATTTCGAAGACTATCTTTAAGACCTATATTAAAAAAGAACTCAAATTCAGGGGTGATCTTCACACACATATGAATGGCAATCTTCCTGCTGATATTCTTATAGCCCTTGGAATTTACCATCAGATACGATACCCGCTTTATTATGTAAAAAAACTTGACTTAAAGCTTACTCAGACTCAGTGGGCGAAGGTTAATATACAGCGTGAAAAGGTAGCAAGGCAGTTTATTACATCTGAGTTAAAAGGAAAATATCTGAACAGAAAAATTGATGACAATACGTTTATAAATTTTGCAGATTTAATTCTTAATAACCTTGATAATGCCGAGCTTAATATAGTGAAAATTCGCGGTTCACTGGGTATAATCAGGGACGGACAGGCGGTATTTACGAATCTTGAAAAAGTGTATCTTTACAGATATGTCTTTGCGAAGGGAAAAGAAAGCGAAGATAAGATAAATATCTCCAACGTGTATCAGATACCGGATGAGGAAGTAAAGGGCGCGCTTATTCAGATGCTGATAGACAAGGAAAATCCTGATTATTGCAACAATACTATTTTTCAGGATAAGCTTTTATGGATTGCGAGAAACTATAAGAGGCAGGGTGTTGAGTACGCTGAAATAAGCGATACAACTCTTGTAAAAAAATATGAATCGATTGAAATGCTAAGACAGGTTCACGAGGTGATGCCAAGTATCTACAGAGATACAGGGGTTATGATTCGTTTCCTTGCAGCTATGCGAAGGATTCCGCTGACCATTATTAAGGATGCAGTGACTCCTTCAAACTATCTGGAAGAGAATCTGGAAGTGTTAAAGGCAACTTCCCTTGATCCTTATGTTGCAGGCTGTGATTTTGTGGGTGAGGAGATAAATGATATCATCACACTTAAGCCTGTCTTTGAGGAAATAGTGAAAATTGCAGCTAAAGATCCGACTTTTGTTATCCGCGTTCATGCTGGAGAAAATGACAGCCAGAAGGATAATATTTCTCACAGCATAGAGTGCGTAAAAGAAAGCCTTGCTCCTTCACAGCCTATGCCAAGAATGCGTCTGGGACATGGACTTTATACTTATAGCCTTAAGTCACAGAAAGGACGAAAGGTTTTAAAAGAACTTAAAGAAAACAATGTGGTTCTTGAGTTCCAGATAACAAGTAACGTGCGCCTTAATAACCTCAATTCTTTGGATAAGCATCCGTTAAAAGAATATTTAAAGCACGGGATCAAATGCGTACAGGGCACAGATGGAGCGGCTTTGTACGGAACATCTTCCATGGATGAACAGCTATCTTTGGAAAAAATGCTGGGGCTTTCTGAGGATGAGATGAGGCTCATGCGTCAGACAGAGAAATCAATCATAGAAAAGAGCAGGGAAGCATATTCTTTAAAAAAGGCTAAATATGCAGAACTTCTTGCAGGAAGAGACATGGAAGAAGTTCTTTTGGAAAAGATGCAGACTGTTAAGATTTCGTCCAAAGGCAAAAAACAGGTTGGAAAACTTGATGCAAACAGGGAATTTAAGGAAGAAATCTCTGAGATTGAGTGGGACAGACTGCCAATCGTGCTCCTTGGAGGTAGTTTTAATACTGAAAACAGAGCAACAAGAGTTACACCGGAAGGCGCAAGACAGCTGGATAACCTTCTTGAATTTTTAAATCCGGATGAGGTGTGCTTTGTAATAGGTCATAAACTTTCAGGATATGAGAAATATCTTATTGAGCATAATGATAAGAAGTTCAGAATTTATGCGGTAGTTCCCGCTCTTGTAACTCAAAGCGAAGTTGACAAGCTAAAAAAAGCCGGAGTGCTTATAAGGGTTTCCATAGAATCCATGGGAATGGGAATATATAAGAGTTTTAACTATGAGATATTTGAAAGACGTCCATCGCTGCTTATAGCTTTTGACGGTAATAGTGCTGCTGCAAATCTTATTCAGGAAGCCAGAAACGGGAAAGGGAGGTCTGCGATATGTGTCTGGAGCCATTCCAAGACTCTTCGCCAGAAAGCGGAATCTCTTCAGGGATACGTATACTTATTTGATGAAGAAAAAACGCTGGTGAGACTTTTGATGTGGCTTCAAAAAGAGTTTCAGACTGACAAAAATGTTTAATAAAAAGATAAAGAAAGCCTAAGGATAAATTATTCTTTCCTTAGGCTGCTTCCTTTTATAATGCTTCCTTTGCCGAATCTTGCATCGATTGCCTCTGACATTTTGTCAAGTTTTTTCTGACGTTCAATGCTGATCGTGTTTTCAGCATCTTTTTTTACCGATAATTCAGGATCAAATAATGATAACTGCCTGAATGAACCATCATCAAGCTTGGTTACGCCTACGCCGACAAGTCTGACTACCTCTCCCTTTACAAAAAGACCATTTTCTCCCAAAAGGAGCTTGTCCGTAAGATGTTTGGCATATTTGAAAAGAAGATTGTCATCATCAATGGAGTTGTCAAGCTGCATCTGGCAGGAATGGCGCTTGAAGCTCCCTGTCTTGACGCAGACAGTGACTGTCTTGCCATATACATGGTCCTTTTTTAGTCTTCTTGATACGCTCTGGGAGAGATGGCGCAAAATCGGGATTATGTCCTTGTCATAACTATCTGAAGTCAGGTCAGAAGAGAGCGTGGTTTCATTGGAATAGCTCTTGGCATCTTCGTATCTGTCAGAAATCACATTACTTCCATGACCGTTTGCGCTTTCGTGAATGTAATAGCCGGAGTTTTCACCGAGCAAGCCAATAAGATAGGAAAGATCTGCTTTTGCAGCATCGCCTATAGTCCTGATACCAAGTGAATTCAATCTTTCAGCTGTCGATTTTCCGCATCCGAATAAATCTCCGATAGGAAGTGGCCACATTTTTAAAGGAACTTCTTCTGGGAAAAGAGTATGAATCCTGTCTGGCTTTTGAAAATCACTTGCCATCTTTGCCAGAAGTTTGTTACAGGAGATACCCACATTAACAGTAAATCCCAGAGTATCCCTGACCTCGTTTTTTATCAGGTTTGCAATGTTAAGTGGGAATGGAAACTCTGCTGTCTCGGAATTCTTATATAGATTTCTTGTTCCTGTGATATCTACATACGCTTCATCAACTGAAACCTGTTCAATAAGAGGAGAGTATTTTTTTAGCACATTTATAAAAGCGTGAGAATACTCTTTATAGGTGGCAAAGTCAGACTGAACAAGCACAAGCTTGGGACATTTCTGAAGTGCTTTTACGACAGGTTCACCAGTTACGATTCCGTATTTCTTGGCAGGAATCGATTTTGCAGTAATGATCCCGTGTCTGCTTTTTACATCTCCCCCGACGGCGGAGGGGATTGTTCTTAGATCCACACTCCCCGGATTGTCCTTTAACATTTTGATTGCAGACCAGGAAAGAAATGCCGAATTTACATCAATATGAAAAATAATTGTTTCGTAGTTTTTATAATTATTGCTTCCAAGGGTCATAAGGTTTTACGTTCTTCTTTGAATAGATTAAGTAAACTGCTACAGAGCAGACAAGCATAACAGCTACTGCAAGAATTGTGCCTTCAAGTCCGAAGTCTACGCTGTAAGCAAAACTGTCTTTTGCTGCTGCAGCATCAAGTTTGAAAAGTGAGTAAGGAGATACGATTCCGCTGTTAGGCAGTCCGTAAATAATGTTCTGTGTGAAGTTCCAGGCTGCATGAAGCGTCATTGCGCACCATATGCTGTCCATGTAATAAACAATCAGTGAAAAGAATATTCCTGTTATAAATATATCCATTATCGCGAGGGCGCTTACTCCCGGATTTAACAGATGCAGCGCGGCAAAAAGAGTTGCATTAAGTATTATCGCAACAGCCGGGTGCCTGTAGCCCTTACGAAGTTTCTGATAAAGGAATCCCCTGCAGAGCAGTTCTTCTGCGGATGACTGTACAAACACTGCCAGGAACAGGCTTATTAATTTCAAAAGATCAAATGAATTAAAATATATACCAATGTCTTTGTGCAGGAGAGCTGCTACTGCACAAATAGAATTTGTTCCAAAACCAAGAAGAATTCCAAGGAGAAGGAATTTTACATTATTTCCAGATGGTTTTGTCCATAATGCACTTAATATAGGGCGATTTTTCTTTACTATAAAGCAGTAGAGAAGAATAAGAAGCCACATGCCGATGAAATAAAGGTATTCAACAAGGATTAAAAGGTAGCCTGTTTCATCATTCAAGACCTGATTGCGGAATGGAAGTATCACTAGTAGTTCACCTAAGCCCTGACCGAGAATCATTAGTACTGCTGAGAGTAGTAATGAGATTATGGCAGAATCAGTCCAGTGAAAAGTGTCCGCATGAATCATCTTGAAAATACTTTTTTTCTCGTTCATATTTGCCTCCATTTGTGGGGTATAAGCTAGTCGCTGTTTTTTTGCCCATGAGCAGGTATAAAT
Source organism: Butyrivibrio sp. YAB3001 (assembly GCF_900112195.1). Classification (GTDB taxonomy): domain Bacteria; phylum Bacillota; class Clostridia; order Lachnospirales; family Lachnospiraceae; genus Butyrivibrio. Next base: position 428,082 of record NZ_FOKR01000002.1, on the reverse strand, counting down.
GTTTGTGTTCGTCTGCGCGGTGATTTTCTAAAACTCTAATGTTACTAGTCGGATAAAAATGCGCATTGTGATGCGTATTTCGTTAGAGAATGATTCAGTAACCCTCTACAAAATAGTATACACATTGACGGAGAAATGTGACAGTGTAATTTATTCGTGATAAGATTAATTTGAAGTGATTATTACTGTGCAGTGTATTTTGTTTAACATAATTTGTGAATGATTAAGTAATAGAGGGGGATGTTATGAATCATAAAGTGTTTAAGTTTATACGAATTATTGCGATTATCATTTGCTTGGGGATAATTGCATATGAGTCGTACAAGATTTACGATGATCAGAAAGAATATGCTGTGGCTGATGAGGAGTATGAGGAGATTGAGTCACAGGCTGTTGTATGGCCGACAAAGGAGGATGAGTCTGAGGTTATTGATTATCCTCTGATACAGATTGATTTTGATAAGCTTGAGGCAATTAATCCGGATGTGGTCGCATGGATTTATTTCCCCTGCCTTGATATCAGTTATCCTGTGGTAAAAGAAAATGAAGTTGATGAGTATATTCATCTGACTTTTGACAAACAGGTAAATAAAGCGGGATGCATATATGAGGATGTGCTTAGCGACCCGGAATTCAGAGGAATGCATGACATAGTTTTTGGTCATAATATGAAGAACAAGTCAATGTTTGGAAAGTTAAAAATGCTTTACCAGGATGAGAATAAAGAGCTTTTAGAAAAAAATCCTTATGTATATGTGTATACTAAAGACTATGTTTTTCAGTACAGAGTATTTGGATATTATATAACAAAGGTGGGAAGTGAAGCTTATAAAGTAGTTGAAACTAATGATACGTATGATGAATTTTTGGAATATATTCAGCTTCATTCAGCGTATCCTCGTCCGCAGGAAGCTGACTTCTCACAAAGACCAAGTCTTCTTACACTTTCTACCTGTAGCGGTGCCTCGGGAAGCGGGAAAAGATTTGTAGTACATACGTATAAATCTGCTGCCTGGATCAGATAGTAGAGGTACTGATATATAATTTCATTCATCACTATCCGAACATGAAATAATATCTTTATTTTAGCAAAATGTTATTGTTATTTTATTGAATATGACTTTTCGTTCATGTAGGATTAAGGTAGATAAAAAATCATAGTGCGTTAGTTTGCACGCTTGATGTATTTTCTTATAGGAGAGTGATGATATGAAAAAGTTTAAGAAAGTGTTTGCAGTAACATTAGCTGTAGTAATGGCATTCACCTTCGTAGCATGCGGTTCCTCATCAAATTCAGTTATTGATGATCAGGCTGCTGTAAGAGGATTAGATGAAGGTGTTGGTGAAATTTATATTGATGATGAAGCTATTGCACTTGCAGGTTCAGCTGCATCAAGCCAGGCAGCATTAGATGCATGTCAGGCTGTATTTGCTCTTATGAATCAGGAAAGAGTTGCAAGAGGCTTAGCAGCACTTGCCTGGAGCAATGCACTTACAAATGCAGCACAGGTTAGAGCAAGTGAGATTACAACAACTTTCTCACACACAAGACCAAATGGTTCAGATTTTTGGACAGTTGATAGTAGTTGTCAGTATGGTGAGAATCTTGCTAAGAAGTACCAGTCAGCTGACAGTGTTTACACAGCTTGGATGAATTCCCCTACACATGCAGCCAACATCATGGACGGTGGCTACAAGACAGTCGGAATTGCCATCTGCCAGACCGAAGACGGAAGCTGGTACTGGGCACAGGAGTTTGGATATTAATGAGCCATGCACATAAAAATAAAAGAAGAAGTTGCCAGCTTGCTGAGCAACTTCTTTTTTTATTTTTATGTATACGGCGAAGCTGTAGCAGCGAGGAACGAAAGTTCCGAGCGTGGAATGGGCGTAAGGAAAGCTCCCACACAATTAATGCGAAGCCGCATCCCCATCACTATACTTTTCATCGCAGTATTTACAGCGATAGATTTCTTTCTTCTCATCTGCGAGATAGAATATCTGCGGCAGCTCTTGCTCAATAGAAGAGATGCACCTGGGATTATGACATTTGATAACCCCTTCAATCTGCTTTGGAAGAACCAGAGCTCTTTTCTCAATGATCTCCCCATTCTGTATTACGTTGACAGTGATGTTGTGGTCTATGAATGCCAGAACATCAAGGTCGAGAGAATCAACATCACATTCAATCTTTAATATATCCTTTTTGCCCATAGCTTTACTGCGGGCATTTTTTATTATCGCAACCGTGGAATCAAGCTTATCAAGACCAAGATGACGATAGATCTGCATGCTTTTTCCGGCCTGTATATGATCCAAAACAAAACCCTCTTCGATTTTTCCAATATTTAACATGTTCTTTTCCCTTTCTAAAGATCATTTAAGTTACTGCTTAGACATTTCGAGTAGTAACAATGAAATAACCGACTGATTAGTTCTATGGTTATTTTATCGTAAACGTCAGATTTATCTGATAGTTACTTTAGAACGTTCTCAAAAGTCCCTCGTTCATATGCGCATCAGTCATATCAAGTAGTGTCAGTATAAGAGCCATACGAACATACAGACCGTACTGTACCTGCTTAAAGTATGCGGCGCGGGGGTCATTATCTATCTCAACAGAAATCTCATTTACTCTTGGAAGGGGGTGAAGAATAAACATTTTTTCCTTGGCAAGTTCCATTTTTGCCTTATCCAGAATATAGAAATTCTTCAAGCGGATGTAATCTTCTTCGTTGAAGAAACGTTCCTTCTGAACTCTTGTCATGTAAAGAAAATCAAGGCGTGGCATTACATCTTCAAGACGGATAACTTCTTCGTAGGTTATGCCTTTGGAATCAAGCATTTCAGTTATATAATCGGGAACCTTTAATTCTTTTGGTGAAATAAAAATGAAATGAATACCGGTGTATCTTGTGAGAGCATTTATCAGAGAGTGGACAGTACGTCCGAATTTAAGATCGCCGCACAGGCCAATAGTGAAATCGGATAATTTACCATATAGTGATCTGATCGTTAACAGATCGGTTAATGTCTGAGTGGGATGTTGATGACCGCCATCGCCGGCATTGATAACAGGAATAAGAGATTTGGAAGCAGCTACCATAGGAGCACCTTCCTTAGGATGACGCATTGCACAGATATCAGCAAAACAGGAAATAACACGGATAGTATCAGCTACGCTTTCGCCCTTGGCAGCAGAGGAGGATGTGGCATCAGCAAAACCGATTGTCTTACCTCCAAGCCTTAACATAGCAGTTTCAAAACTAAGCCTTGTTCTTGTACTTGGTTCATAAAAACAGGTGGCCATTATCTTGCCATCACATTTGTGGGAGTAGTCTGCCATGTTTTTTTCTATGTCAGAAGCTACATCGAATAGAGCCTCAAGTTCTTCAACTGAGAAGTCAAGAGGGTTCATCATGTGTCTCAAATTGTTCATACCTTCTCCTCATCTTATCATTATTACTGCCAGCTATGGCTCTTTTTCCAAAAGCTGGCAGTTCAAAAGATATTATATACATATTCTGTCAGAATGTGCAAACAGAAACAGCATCGGAATTATTAATTGGCACGTGATAAAAAACGTCATCGTTTCCGTATATTTTAAAGTAAAGATACTGCGATGTAAGATGAAGACTGTTCGTTATTGCTTCGTAAATAACAATCTGATTTGAGCCGTCCACATTACATCTTTTAAGGGCTGACTGATTGCCGTTTGAATAAGCGTAGTAGATATACTGGCTGTTCATTGTGAAGCTGTCCACACGGTCTTTTGTGACAGTCTCAGTATCACCGCTTCGAATATTTGTCCTGCAGATACTGTAATTGTCTTCTCCGTTCATGTAATAAATGTATCCGTCTGTGACAACAGGATAAAAATATGAGCCAGGAAGAAAATCGGAAACGCCATCGGTTGCGGTGCTTAACCTGTGAATTCCGTGGTCTGATTTTACTCCGGTGTAATAAATGAATCCGTCATCATAGCAGGCAGGAGATACAAGTTCGTCAAGAACAACCTTTTTGTTTGATTTATCAATGCGGATCTTTCCGAGAAATCCATCTTTTTCCTTATCCTGGTAATAGATATACTTGCCGCATAACTGAAGCATGTCAACGTATTCTCTTAAAAGACAGGTCAACTTGTCACCATTTACCTTGCAGCGATAGATACCGTGCTGATTGGTGGCGCCACCAAGACCTGTAAGATTACTGGATTTTTTGGAAGAGTCCATATAAAAGAAAAGGTAGCCATTTGCTCCGCTTATGAGTTTGGTGCTCATATTGGTAATTCTTTTTACATTTGTCTCATCTACATTCATGGAATAGAGACAGTCATTGTCAGAAGGATTTGCAAAGTAAACCTTTCCATTCATCTCAAATAAGAGACCGCCGTTATGGAGGTTTCCAGCGGTGTTTCCTGTGGCGGAATCACTCATGGGGACTCGCTTGCCTGTGAGAAAATAGATATTTACGCCTATTATTAAGACGGAAAAAACTATGATGATTATGGGAAGCACTTTATTTTTCATAGAAAAATCCTTTCTTGTCGCCATTGAAAAAAATAAATTTTCAGGTACAAAATAAGCGTCTGAACATATTTGATATATGTAAAAACGACAACATAATATCTATATACTAATTATATGGTTTAGTCTTATTGCTATCAAGTTTAAAAAATAATATCATATATTCAACAGTACAATGAAAAGAGAGAAAACCCATGGATTTGAATAACTTAAGAGAAGAGATAGACAGTGTTGACAGGCAGATTGTGGATCTGTTTGAAAAAAGAATGGATATAGCCGCGCAGATAGCGGATTTTAAGATCGCGAACGGCAAAAAAGTTTTTGACAGAGAAAGAGAGATACAAAAGATTAAGTCAGTAAAAGAGCTGGCACATTCTGATTTTAATAAAGTCGGAGTTGAGGAACTGTTTTCTCAGCTTATGTCTGTAAGCAGAAAGCTTCAGTATCAGAAACTTACTCAGGCAGGTGCATCGGGAAAGCTTCCTTTTATCCCAATCGACAGTATAGATAAAGAAAACTCACGTGTATGTTACCAGGGAGCGGAAGGTTCTTATTCTGAAGCAGCTACAAAGAAATATTTTGGAGAAGATGTTAAGGCATTTCATGTTGATACCTTCCGTGATGCGATGATGGTTCTTGAAGAGGGAAGCGCAGATTATGCTGTCCTTCCGATTGAAAATTCCACAGCTGGAATAATCGGAGAAACTTACGATCTTTTAACAGATTATGAATCATATATCATTGGCGAAGAGATAATACCGATACGCCATTGTCTAATGGGAATTCAGGGAGCAAAGCTTTCTGATATAAAGACTGTTTTTTCACATCCCCAGTCACTTATGCAGAGTGCAAGGTTCTTGGCTGAACATAGTGATATCAGACAGATCAGTATGAAGAATAATGCCTTTGCTGCGAAAAAGGTGTCAGAAGATAAAGATATTTCTCAGGCTGCCATTGCAAGCTCTCTGGCGGCTAAGATTTATGGACTTGAGATAATAGAAGAGGGAATAAATCAGGCAGAATCCAATTCTACAAGATTTATTATTGTGACTAATCAGAAGGTCTTTTTAAAGGGTGCAGGGAAAATAAGCATCTGCATGGAAATACCTCATGAGGCAGGAAGCCTGTACCACATGATGTCACATTTTATTTATAATAATCTTAATATGACCAAGATAGAATCAAGACCTATAGAAGATAGAAATTTTGAGTACAGATTTTTTATTGATTTTGAAGGCAATCTTGAGGATAGCGCGGTTAAGAATGCATTAAGAGGTCTTCGTGAAGAAGCGAAGATGCTGAAGGTATTGGGAAATTACTGAAATATATAGCAAAGATGAGAGGGTTATTGTATGTTAGGAGAAGTATTTGCTGCTATAGATGTAGGTTCTTATGAAATGGCATTAAAGGTCTTTGAACTGTCTTCCAAGTCGGGAGTCAAGGAACTTGACCACGTAAGGCATCGCATGGATATAGGGAGTGAAACCTATGCAACCGGCAGTATCTCCCACAGGCACGTTGAAGAGCTTATAAGGATACTTCTTGATTTTAAGCAGATAATGAAAAGTTATGGGGTGACGCATTATCAGGCTTATGGTACAAGCGCTGTCAGGGAGACCAGAGATATCGTTGTTGTTCAGGACCTTATCGAACAAAGGACGGGCATCCATATTGATGTTCTTAGTAATTCCGAACAGAGATTTCTTGATTATAAATCCATAGCTTTGAAGCATAACAGGTTCAAGGAAATTATTGAAAAGCCAACTGCCATCGTGGATATAGGTGGGGGAAGCATACAGATTTCATTATTTGAAAAAGACAAACTGGTGGCTACGCAGAACTTAAAGACAGGTGTTCTTAGAATCCATACAACAATGGAAGAGGTTCATGCCACGAGACTTAAGTATATGGAACTGGTTTCCGAACTTGTAAATTCACAGCTATCTGTTTTTTCCAAATTGTATTTAAAGGACAGGATAATCGACAATATTATCGTAATAGATGACTATGTATCACCTCTCATACAGAGGATGGGTGTGGGCACTGAGACAGAAGGCCATGTTACAAGTCAGGAATACCATAGATTTCTTAAGCAGGCAAATTCCGTAAGCGATATTGTCGTGTCTAAAAAACTGAATATTCCAGAGGACAATGTGCCTTTACTGTATGTTTCCGGAGTTATTATAAAGTGCGTGCTTGAGGCTACAAAGGCCTCTGATATATGGGCTCCCGGAATGACACTTTGTGACGGTATAGCTTACGAGTATGCGGATAAAAAGAAATTTATAAGATCCCAACATGATTTTGAACAGGATATCGTTGCATGCGCACAGAATATCTCCAAGAGATTTATGGGCAGTAAATCGCGAAGAGAAACACTTCAGAAGATTGCGCTTACTATATTTGACTCCACAAGTGAGCTTCATGGACTATCGAGCAGAGACAGGCTGCTCTTGCAGATTGCGACCATACTTCATGACTGTGGTAAGTATATAAGTGTGGTTTATCTTGGGGACTGTTCATACAATATCATAATGTCTACAGAGATAATTGGTCTTTCACATATAGAGAGACTTATGGTTGCAAATATTGTCAGGTACAATCATGAAGAGTTTGAGTATTATGGCAGCAAGAGCAGGTTTATCGAAGGATTATCAAAAGAAGATTACCTGAGGGTGACCAAGCTTACAGCAATACTTCGTGTGGCTAACGGACTTGACAGAACTCATAAGCAGAAATTTAAGGATGTCAAAGTGGCGATAAAAGATGGCGAGATGATAATAAATGTTGATACCAGAGCGGATATTACTTTGGAAAAGGGGCTGTTTAGCAACAGGGCAGGGTTCTTTGAAGAGGTATTTGGTATCAGACCTGTGATAAGGCAAAAGAAACAGATTTAGTTAACAACAAATATAGGATTGGGTAAGCATTTTTGTGAGGGTATTATGACAAAGACAAAAGATAACAAAAAGGTTGATTTTGAAGATCCAAAGTTTTATATCAACAGAGAGCTCAGCTGGCTTCAGTTTAACGAGAGAGTTCTTTCTGAAGCTGAGGATTTAAGCAATCCGCTTTTTGAAAGGCTTAAATTCTTAAGTATTTCTGCCAGCAATCTGGATGAATTTTTTATGGTCAGGGTTGCGTCTTTGGAAGATATGATAAATGCTGATTATAAGAAGCTTGATATCGCCGGAATGACTGCAAAGCAGCAGCTTAGTGAAGTTCTCTTAGCAGTGCATGAATTTGTGACCAATCAGTATGAGATTTATAACAATCAGCTTGTTCCTGCTCTTTTTAAACAGGGACTTATCATATGTAAAAAGGAAGATCTTTCGGGAAAAGATTCTGATTTTGTTGACAGCTATTTTGATGAGTTCGTATATCCTGTATTGACGCCAATGGCAGTTGATTCCTCAAGGCCGTTTCCACTTATAAGAAATAAGACACTTAATATAGGTGCGCTGTTAAAGAAAAAAGAGGGTAAGGATGACGTTGAATTTGCAACTGTGCAGGTTCCAAACGTGCTTCCGAGAATTATAGAGATTCCGGGAAACAATAAAGAAAATCAGCCTAAAAAGATCATCTTCCTTGAAGAAATCATTCAGAAAAATGTTTCAAAGCTGTTCCTTAATTATGATGTGCTTACCTGCTCACCTTACAGAGTTGGAAGAAATGCAGACCTTTCAATTGATGAAGATGAAGCTGAGGATCTTCTTAAAGAAATCGAGAAACAGATAAAGAGAAGACAGTGGGGACAGGCAATAAGGCTTGAAGTCGAAAAAGGCACTAATTCCAGGCTTCTTCGTTTTATTGCAAAAGAACTGGCTGTTGAGGATAACGAGATCTATAGTATAGACGGACCTCTTGATCTTACGTTTCTGATGAAGATGTATAAGCTTGAAGGATTTGACGACTGCAAGGAGCACAGATATAAATCACCGCAGATGGTACCTGAATTTATGGACGATGACAATGTATTTGATGTCATAAGCCGCGGTGATATTCTTATGCATCACCCCTATGAGACGTTTGAAAATGTTGTTAAGTTTGTAGAGAAGGCAGCTGTTGATCCGAGCGTTCTTGCCATCAAGCAGACTCTGTACAGGGTAAGTGGAAATTCACCTATCATTGCTGCGCTTGCCAAGGCAGCAGATAACGGTAAACAGGTAACTGTTCTTGTTGAGCTCAAGGCAAGATTTGATGAGGAGAACAACATTGTATGGGCTAAGATGCTTGAAAAAGCAGGCTGCCATGTTATATATGGTCTTGTGGGACTTAAGACTCACTGCAAGATCACACTTGTTGTAAGACGCGAAGAGGATGGAATAAAAAGATATGTCCACCTTGCTACAGGTAACTATAATGATTCAACAGCCAAGCAATATACTGATGTAGGTCTTTTCACCTGCGCACCTGCATTTGGTGAGGATGCAACAGCTGTATTCAATATGCTGTCAGGTTACTCTGAACCGCTTGGGTGGAATAAGCTCTCCCTTGCTCCATTGTGGTTAAAGGACAGGATACTTGACCTTATTAAAAGAGAGGAAAGCCATGCACTGGCGGGAGAGCCGGCAAGGATTGTGGCTAAGATGAATTCAATCTGCCACAAGGAAGTAATCGCTGAATTATATAGAGCAAGCAGTATGGGAGTTAAGATAGACCTGATTGTTAGGGGAATATGCTGTCTAAGGACAGGAATACCCGGGGTCAGTGACAATATTACTGTAAGGTCTATCGTTGGTAATTTCCTTGAGCATAGCCGTATCTTCTATTTTGAGAACGGTGGAAGTCCTGAGTTTTACTGTAGCAGCGCTGACTGGATGCCTCGAAATCTTGAGAGGCGAGTAGAGATTCTTTTCCCGGTTGAAAATGAAAAGCTCAGGCAGAAATTGTGGCATATCCTTGATACAGAGCTTAGGGATACCGATAAGGCCCATGTGATGAATGACCAGGGAATATATGTTAAACCTGATCTAAAGTCAGTTGAAATCGCAGACAGAGTTAATTCCCAGATGATATTCGGAGAAGAAGCTGAAAGAAATGCTAAAGTCATGAGTTCTCAAAATACAAGGGTTTTCATTCCTGAGATGAAGGTGTAAAATGTTCCACGGATTTTAAAGAAAGCGCAAATTAGTTACAGGAGTGAGTTTCATGCTAGTGAACCGTGACTAAAGTGCAGGCTTTCGCAGTAATGTAAGGAAGGTAAGTATTTAATGAGATATGTTTTAGCTTCAGGATCGCCAAGACGTAAGGAGCTTCTTCAGAAAGTGATTCCTGAATATGAAGTAATACCGGCGCAGGGAGAAGAAAATTCTGATTGCATTGAGCCGGATAAGCTGGTAGAAGAGCTTTCTTTTCAAAAAGCTTCCGAGATTTTTCACAAAATTTTTACGAATGATACAGATAGACTGGTTGTAATCGGTGCAGACACCGTTGTATCATATAATCGTAGGGTACTTGGAAAGCCTAAGGACAGGCAGGACGCAGTAGATATGATTAAGAATCTTTCAGGTGATACGCATGCCGTATATACAGGCGTTACAGTGTATTACACCGGGGAAGATGGTAAAGAGCAGAGCTTTACATTCAGTGAAGAGACTCTTGTTGACGTTGAGAAGATGTCAGATGAAGAGATAGAAAGCTATGTTGCTACAGGAGAGCCGGATGACAAGGCTGGCGGTTATGGAGTGCAGGGACTTTTTGCTATCTTTATAAAGGGCATCAGAGGCGATTATTACAACGTGGTTGGGCTTCCTATAGCCAGACTCTATAAGGAAATGAAAATTCATAATTTGTTGTGATTTGGAGGTTTTTATGCACGAGTTCGACGAGGCTGTTCTCAGATGTTTTTTGGAAAATCAGGGGCAGCTATTTCCTGAGGATGTAGCTGAGAATGAGGAAGAAGCGGAAGCATTCCTTGAAGACTGCATGGCAGTGGTTGTTGATGGCGTTGAAGAGGTAGAGGAATACTTTGAGGAAGAAGGCATCGATGTGGAAGGAAATGTCCTTGATGCTGACGAAGTATTTGATATTGGCGACGGTCGTTACCTTATAGTTGAGGGATAATTTACGTGATAAAAAGAGCTTTCATCTGGTTCTTGATTTGAGAACAGGTGAAAGCTTTTTTTCAGTTGAAATATAAAACTCCTATTGAATAAAAATAATGTATAATGGAAAAGTATGAAAAAAGCTTTAAGGAGCATTGAAGATGCCTGTTTATACCAAACTGTTTTTAGTTTTTTTTCTGCTTGTATACTTTTCCTATTATGCGGTTATTCATATCTTTAGAAAAAATGAGCATTTAGCTTATAAACTTTCAAATATTCTTTTACTGATTTCCAGCATGGCTTTTTATGCTTATTCCGGAGTAAGGTTCTTAATAGTCCTGCTATTATTTGGAGCAGTCGCATATATATCCGGTATTGTCTTAAGCAGGGTATCCACTAAGTTTAGAAAATTATTTACATTTTTGTTTATATTTATAGAAATTCTCCCAATATGCTTATATAGGATTATAGGCCTTTATCTTAATATTGCCGGCAAGAACGGACCTGTTTCTGTGCTTGGTCTTTCTTTTTTCTCGCTTCAGATTGTTACCTATACTTATGGCGTATATGCAAATAGGATTGATGCTGAAAAGAGTATTCTGAGTGTCATGTTGTTTGCTTGCTTTTTCCCATGTGTCTCAAGCGGACCGATTCAGAGGGCAGAAAAACTGCTTCCTCAGATAAGAAAAAGAAGAGTATTTGATTATGACAGTTCAGCAGACGGGCTAAAGCTTCTTGCTTTTGGTTATTTCAAAAAGCTGGTACTGGCTGATAATCTTGCTGTCTATATTCAGAGTGTAAGAAATGATTATGCACAGGCTTATGCCCTTGCTGTGCTTCTTAGTGTTATTCTTTATTCATTTCAGCTATACCTTGATTTTTCGGGGTATTCCGATATTGTTACAGGCTGCGCAAAGACGTTTGGCTTTGACCTGGGTAAGAATTTTGATCATCCCTATTTATCAAGATCAGTTTCTGAGTTTTGGGGAAGATGGCATATATCGCTTAGTAGTTGGCTGAGGGATTTTGTTTATTAAAACTAAGTATATTCTGGAACACAAAGAAAAGTTCAATGCATTTTTGTTTGGCTCTTCAAGGATGGCAAATCTTCCTTTGGAGGGACTTCCTAAAGTGACGGAAGATGGAACAAAGCTTAATTGGTACAATATGACATATGCCATGGGAGCGCCGGAAGAAAATTATAATACCATAAAAACCTTTGTGGAAGAGGGAGTAAAGATAGATGAGCTGATCATTATGATCGACGAGATATCTATGTGGAAAAATGCTACAGACAGTCTTGATAATCCTATATACTCAACCTACCAGACTTATCAGAGATCGCCATTAAAATTCTTTTATTCGTATATTAAGCTAAAACCTGTGTATAAGCTTCTTCCTGATATAATAAAAAATGATCTTGGCCTAAAAGATAAAGCTTTAAAAGAACTGTTTTATGACTATGGAGTGGATATAAAAAATACAGACCTTACAATTGGTGATGACACTGAAATGTATGATTCAGAAAGATCCCTTCCATATTCGGAGGAAAGCCATGCAGTGTCTGCAATGGAGGAACTGGTAAAGCTCTGTGAAGAGAATAATATAAAACTTGTAGTGATCACTACTCCAATACTGGAATCAACCTATAGGGAAGGGGTTGAAAACGGCTACCTTGATTTTCTGACTGATGTATCTGAATATACGGAATTTTATCTGTTTTCCGGTTTAAATGAGTACACTACAAGAGCAAAGTATTATTTTGATTCATCACATTTTAAGCCCTATGTAGGCCTTGAGATGGAGAAAGTTCTTTTTGCTGATGAAGAAATAAGAAATGAAGCGATAAAAAATGCTGAAAGTGTCAGCGAAGAAATCTCTTTTGGAATGAAGGTAAATAGTGCTAATATAAATGAAGTTGTCGCTGTATTAAGAAAAGAACTTGAATGATGCATATGTGTTTTTACATGCATTTTGCAAGTTGTAGAAAGAGGAAAAATTTGGGAAAAAAGATATTCTTTTTTGATCTGGATGGAACACTTCTTGATAAGGAGAAGAAGATTACTGATAAGACGATGGAGGCTCTTAAAAAGTTTACGGATGTCGGGAATCATTTCTGTATAAACACAGGAAGAGCCATAGACAGTGCAATGTCTGTTTATAATGGTCTTGGACTTGATTTTAAGGGAAGCTTTATTGGTGGTTCAAATGGAACTGAAATTTACAGTGTTGACGAAAAACGTTATGTTTACAAGACAGGAGTTCCCCTTGAACTTGTTCCGAAGATTCTTGATCTTGCTGATAATTATGGTGTTCACTGCCATACCTATAATGAGACGCATATAGTTTCAAGACACAACGGAGAGTGCATGGATTATTACAGGAGGGTGATAAAGACGCCTTTGATAGTTACAGATGATGTCATGAAGGAATTAGTAAATCCGCCTTCAAAGATGATCTCAATCGAACTTCACGACCATGAAAAGCAGGAGCGCTTTAGAATGGCGCTTCAGGAAATGGTAGGGGATAAGCTGACGCTTCTTTATTCTAATCCCTACTATATGGAAATCTTTCCATCGGAAGCGGGCAAGGGCAGCGTGGTACAAAGACTTGCCGATTATCTTGGGATTGATGTAAAAGATACCTATGCAGCCGGAGATGAACAGAATGATATCTCAATGATAGAGGCAGCAGGCTGCGGTATAGCCATGATAAATGCAACCGATCTGGTTAAAAAAAGCGCAGATGTGATAACAAAACTGGATAATAATAATGATGGGCTGGCCGAGTTTATTCTCGGGGCGATGTAAATAAAGATGATGTAAAGTGATTTTACGGATTGTTCAGTGCAATGCGTTTCCACAATCTGTGAGATCATATAAAAAAGAAATTTGGATTGGAGCTTATATGAGACAAATAGATCTGCATACACATTCAACATGTTCTGATGGTTCTTTTTCCGTAAAAGAGCTTATGGACTATGCACATGAAAAGAATCTAGCTGCAATAGCGCTTACCGACCATGACACGGTAAAGGGCGATGAAGAGGCGGAAAACTATGTTAAAGAAAACTATCCTGATATGGAATTTATTCCCGGAATTGAATTTTCTACTGTTAATGAGGGTAAAGATGTTCATATCGTTGGATTGTACATTAACTATAAGGATGAAAAGTTTCTTGGAAGACTAAATGATTTCATGAATTCCAGAGTTGAAAGAAACAGGAAGATGTGCAAAAAGCTTACAGAGGAAGCTAATCTTCCAATTTCTTATGAGGAGCTTACAGAGGCCTTTCCAAATACTGTAATAACAAGAGCGCATTACGCTAAATTAATGCTTGAAAAGGGCTATGTTAACAGCAGACAGGAAGTTTTTGACAGATATATAGGTGATAACTGCCCATATTATGTGCCAAGAGAGAATATTTCTCCTGAGCAGGCTATTGAAGCCATTATTGAAAATGGCGGTGTGCCAATCTTAGCTCACCCTGTTCTCTATCATATGAGTGATGCAAAGCTTGATGCACTTGTAAAGCGCCTTGTAGATGCAGGCCTAAAAGGGTTGGAAGCAATCTATACAACTTACGAAGCCTATGAAGAACGCCAAATGAAGGAACTTGCAGCAAAATATAATCTTGTAATTAGTGGAGGTTCTGATTTTCATGGCATAAATAAAAAAGATATTGACCTTGGGGTAGGTCATGGAAATCTTTTTGTGCCAGAGGGAATCATTTTGCATATCGGAAAGGTGTGTAATAAACAACAAAATATTTAAAACTATTTATTAAAAATATATTAAAAAGTTATAAATAAAATGTAAAAAAATATTGACAGTTGTTGGTGGAATATTGATTTTCGTTGTTGTGTTTATTGCATTTTCAGTAATTTATTTCATTATTACTTATATACTATATGCAAGAAATAGAAGAAAAATAATTGTAAATAAAACAAAAAGATTATTGAAAACACGATTTAAAACAAATACGGTATTCAGAAAATGGATGGTGAAGCATCATGTTGTTGAGATAATCTATTATGGGTGGATATACAGATATTCATCATTTGATGGAATATTCTGCAAAATAATAGTTATAGTGATTGGTATATGCGTAGCTTTACAAAATTTTAGACATGAATTTTCATTTGCTATTTTTTTTGTTTTGTTTTTAATTCTTACATTTACAGATGACAATTATTGGAAAAAGGAAATTACAAATACTATTTTTTTAAAAATCAATGGCATACATTTTTATCATTATTTCTTTCTTAATGTAGTAAGTGCTGTTTTTTTTCATATTATTGTTGTTTCTTTAATGTTTGCGATTGCTGTTAAGAGTATAGCAGAAATTGCAGCATTTATTTTTTTGGCGATTTTTTTAGTACTTTATTGGACAATAGTATATATTTATCTATATTTATCGAGTATTAGCGATTTTGAGTTTGCAAAACAATTATTTTTGTTTGCTATGTTAGTTGTTGAATTTATTCCTTTAGTGAATATTTTTATGGAAATATATTTGTTTATTAAGTTAAAAAAAATATGGGGGCAAAGGCATTGTTAGAAGTAAAAAGGGTGAGCAAGCTTTACTCTGAGCAAGCTGGAATTAAAGACATTTCGTTTACTCTTGAAAAAGGAAATATTGTTGCATTGATTGGGCCTAATGGCTCAGGAAAGACTACGCTTTTAAATATATTAGCTGGTGTTCTTGAAAGCGATTCTGGCGAAGTTTTTATTGATGGAGAAAAGAATGTTGACATTTGTGTAAGAAGGAATATTGGTTATTTACCAGATAAATTGATTATTAATCCTCAAACAAGAGTAATTGATTTATTGAATGTCATATCGGATTATAAATTTAATGGTGATTATAAGACACAAATTGAAAGATATATAGACTTGTATTGTATCAATGATTGCATAAATAAGAAGTTTGGTGATTTATCCATGGGGCTACAAAAGAAAGTAGGAATAATAATAGCGTTTATGGGAACACCCAAATTGATTATATTAGATGAACCTACGAATGGTATGGATACACATGGAATTTTGCAATTAAAGAATAGTATTCTAGAAGCAAAGGGTAACGGGAGTACTATTATTATTTCAAGCCATATTTTAGATTTTGTTAATGCAATTACTGAACAGAGTTATTTTTTAAAAAATATGGAGTTAAATACTGTAGTTAATAACAATGAAAATTTAGAAAATGTTTATAGAAAATTGTATCTTGAAAGTGAAAATGTCATGTGAATACGCTTAATGCGGGCTTGACAGTTATTAAAAATTTGTGCTTTAATAAGTTAAATTACTAAAGAAAAAAGTTTTGGGGAGAGTTTTTTTATGAGCGAAGAATTGAAAATTCCATATAAGATTTATTTGAGCGAGGATGAAATTCCTAAACAGTGGTACAACGTCAGAGCTGACATGAAGAACAAGCCTGCGCCACTTCTTAATCCTGCAACATTACAGCCAATGGGCTTTGAAGACCTCAGACCTGTTTTTTGCGATGAGCTTATCAAACAGGAACTTGATGACACAACTCCTTACATTGACATTCCGCAGGAAATCAGAGATTTCTATAAAATGTACAGACCTGCGCCACTTGTAAGAGCGTACTGCCTTGAAAAAGCCCTTGGTACACCTGCAAAGATTTATTACAAATTTGAAGGTAACAATACAAGTGGAAGCCATAAGCTTAATTCAGCTATAGTTCAGGCTTATTATGCAAAGAAACAGGGCCTTAAGGGTGTTACCACAGAGACAGGAGCAGGTCAGTGGGGAACAGCTCTTTCTATGGCATCTGCTTATCTAGGAATTGACTGTAAGGTATATATGGTTAAGGTTTCATATGAGCAGAAACCTTTCAGACGTGAAGTAATGCGCACGTATGGCGCAAGTGTAACTCCTTCACCTTCTATGGATACTGAAATTGGACGCAAAATCAACGCTGATCATCCAGGAACAACAGGTTCACTTGGATGCGCAATTTCTGAAGCTGTTGAAGTTGCTACCAAGACAGAAGGATACAGATATGTTCTTGGAAGCGTGCTTAACCAGGTACTTCTTCACCAGACAGTTATTGGTCTTGAGGCAAAGGCTGCACTTGATAAATATAATGTTACACCTGATATCATCATTGGATGCGCAGGTGGTGGTTCAAACCTTGGAGGTCTTATTTCACCGTTTATGGGTGAAAAGCTTCGCGGCGAGAAGGATTACAGAATAATTGCTGTTGAGCCTGCAAGCTGCCCAAGTTTTACAAGAGGCAGATTTGCGTATGACTTCTGCGATACAGGAATGGTTTGCCCTCTTGCTAAGATGTATACTCTTGGAAGCAACTTTATTCCATCAGCAAACCATGCCGGCGGACTTCGTTATCACGGAATGAGCCCAATCCTTTCACAGCTTTATCATGATGGCTATCTTGAGGCAATTTCAGTAGAGCAGACTTCTGTATTTGCAGCAGCTCAGCAGTTTGCAAGAGTAGAGGGAATCCTTCCTGCACCTGAGAGCAGCCATGCTATCAGAGCAGCAATCGATGAGGCACTTAAGTGCAAGAAAACAGGTGAGGAAAAGACAATTCTCTTTGGACTTACAGGAACAGGCTATTTTGATATGGTTGCTTATCAGAAGTTCAATGATGGAGAGATGTCAGATTACATTCCTACAGATGAAGAACTTGAAAAGAGCTTTGCTACACTTCCAAATGTAAATCTGTAAGAAGAGGTTATGAGGATAGAATATGAATATAGTATGTTTAGATCTTGAAGGTGTTTTAGTTCCTGAAATCTGGATTGCTTTTGCAGAGGCAAGCGGCATTCCTGAACTTAAGAAAACTACCAGAGATGAACCTGACTACAATAAACTTATGAACTGGAGAATTGGAATACTTAAGGAACATGGACTTGGACTTAAGGAAATTCAGCAGACAATAGCTAAGATTGATCCACTTCCGGGAGCGAAGGAATTTCTTGATGAACTTCGTAAGACTACACAGGTTATCATTATTAGCGATACATTCACACAGTTTGCAACACCTCTTATGGAGAAGCTTGGCTGGCCTACAATTTTCTGCAATTCACTTGAAGTGGCAGAAAGCGGTGAGATTACAGGCTTTAAAATGCGTATAGAGAATTCTAAGCTTACGACTGTTAAGGCTCTTCAGTCAATCGGTTATGATACAATAGCAAGCGGTGATAGCTACAATGACCTTGCTATGATCCAGGCTTCAAAGGCAGGATTTTTATTTAGGACTACTGATAAGATCAAAGAGGACTACCCGCAGCTTCAAGCTTTTGAGGAATATGATGATCTTTTAAAGGCTATTAAAGAAAAACTGTAACCGGGGAAAAATTTATAAAAAATCCGTTATTTTGTAAAATGTTTGTTAAAAAGCAAAATAACGGTTTTTTTATATCCTGAAATAGTTGATAATGGGATTGAAATTTCCAATGTTATACGAAATTGGAATGAAATTTTATTGTAACAGATGACGTTGAGTAAATAGGGCTAAAGAATTCATGATTTATCTTATCTGTTTTTGCATTACACTTCTGATGCTGCTTTTTGTTGTGGCATATGAGAGAGCAATTAATATAAATCTTGTCCTTTTAATTGGCGTCGTTGCTGTAGGAAACGGCGGTTATTACGCGTTGTCTGTTTCCAGAAATCTGGAGGAGGCAATACTTGCCAATAGCATTTCATATGTTATAGGTATTTTTGCTCCGGCAATCCTGTTTTTTATAATATGCGGGATCTGTCGTATAGAAGTGCCCAAAATCATCAGTACGCACCTTTATTTAGTTCAGGTCGTAATATTTTTAAGTGCGTGTACGGTAGGAAGATATGATATTTTTTACAGAACTGTCAATTTCCACAGGGGTACAATGGGAGCATATCTTACCAAAACTTATGGACCTATGCACACAGCATATTTGGTGTCCATGCTACTTTATTCGACGGCCAATATTGTTGTAGGAATGTATTCGCTAAGCAGAAAATCAATTGTAAGCCGAATAAATGTTGACCTTATTCTGTTTTTGGATATGTTGGTGGTGGGTGTTTATCTGATTGAAAGGTTTCTTCATCTTAAGTTTGAGCTTTTGCCGGTTTTTTTGACTATTGCCATTATGATAATCCTGATTCCTCTGGTTAAGATCTCACTTTATTCTGTTTATAGCAATATCGAGATATTTCAAGACAGAATCAAGGGGACGGGCTATATCTTTTTTAATAAAAAGATGAAATATATGGGCTGTAGTGAATATGCATCGGTTCTATTTCCTGAGCTTTTAAACTGGGAACTTGAGAGAAACATCCCCGGAAACGGCGGGAGATTTAATACTTTCTTAAGACAGCCTCTTTTAGAATATGCAAAAGAAAAAAGCGCAGGTGAGTCGCAGAGTAATACATTTTCTTATAAGGGGGCAGTTTACAGCTATGATATCAGAGCGCTGGCACATAAGAAAATTATTTATGGTTATATGATACAGATTTCGAATGTGACTGATGTGGTAACTACAACGAACAAGATGGAGTAAATAATGGGCAAATGAACTGTTTGTTTTTACACAATTTGTTCTTCGTTTGAGAGAATATTTGTTTGATGAGTATTTGTTCGCAATAGTTGGAGAGTTGGTATGGACGAGAAACGCAGGCACTTTATAGGTGAAATATTGGAAAGTGTTATTCGCGTGGGGCTTGTATTTGCGCTGTCTCTTACTGTTGTTATTGTCGGGATAGCTCTTTTTGATAATAATTCTGAGCAGGAAGCAACTACCGGAGGATTCAGAGTTGATACCTTTAATGATGGGTGGAGACTTGCAGGAGATGAAAGCGGTAAAAAGTACAGACTTCCAATGGTTGTGCCTGAAGAATTCGGTGATGAAATAATTCTTGTAAATACTCTTCCGCAGCATCTTGGTGAAGGAATGAGCCTTATGATGCGCTCATCCATGGAAGATATCTATGTCTATATTGGCGGAACTCTCAGAAACGAGTATTCCTCTGAATCTATCGATTATATGTCTTACTATATTCCAAGTGCCTACATAGTGACTAGGCTGGGAGAGCCGGATGCAGGAAAAGAAATCCGTGTAAGGATTCATTTTAAAACTCACAGGGTCATAAATGAAGTTACTATGAGTTACGGTAACAATGTATGGTATCCGGTCATAACAAGGGGACTGTGGGTTGTCCTGATGGCTGTTTTTGTATTTATCCTTGGGGCGATAGTTTTTGTGGTTTCTTCTTTTTTGCGAAGTTCTTTCAAAGTAGGAGCGGCAAGAAAACTCGGACTTTTGATGATAAATATATCTCTGTGGGTGCTAAGCGAATCTACACTAAGGCAATTTGTGTTTAGAAGACCATCTCTTTCAGCTTATTTTTCTTATCTGCTCGTAGAGCTGATAGGCGCTTTTGCGTGCATGTACTTTGATGAACTTCAGCACAGGTTATATCATAGACGATATCTTGTAATGGAGCTGATCGTACTTGGTCAGGTTGTGGTAAATATACTTCTCAATATCGCCGGATTGTATGAATTCTATGAGACATTATGGATATCTCATATTTGGAATGCAATCTGCGGAGTTATTGCGATTATAAACATAATGACAGATATTATCACCAAAAGAATCGAATCTTATCACATAGCAGTATTTGGAATGCTGTTTTTTGTATTCATGTCACTTCATGAACTTATCAGGTTTTATATTGAAAAAGTGCATCCAATCGGGCCGCAGATCTGTATCGGGCTGATTATTCTAATGACTGCAACTGTTATTCAGACACTTCATGATGAAGTAAAAGCCTATGATATGAGGGAAAAGGCTCATACTGAGATGACAATTAAAACCATTGAAACTATTGCAGGCGCCATAGATGCCAGGGATGAGTATACAGGCGGACATTCCGAGAGAGTAGGCTTGTATGCAGGGCGTCTTGCAAGGGAGATGGCTGCAGATTATAATTTTACTGAGGAGGATATTCTGCAGGTTCGTTATGTTGGACTTGTGCATGATATTGGTAAGATTGGCGTTGCAGATAACGTTCTTAATAAACCCGGAAGACTATCGGATGAAGAGTTTTCTCTTATGAAAAAACACACAGAGATAGGTTATGAGATAATGAGTAATCTTGGCGATGGCGTTGACGGAATACTTGATGGCATACGCTATCATCATGAAAGATTTGACGGAAGGGGATATCCCGACGGGCTTTCAGGTGAGGATATTCCACTTATTGCAAGAATCCTTGCTTTGGCAGACAGTTATGATGCCATGACATCAAACAGAGTTTACAGAAATCGACTTAGTGATGAAAAGGTCAAAGAGGAATTTGTTAAGGGTGCGGGTACTCAGTTTGATCCGGCTCTTTCAAGAATTTTTGTAAGAATGCTTGATAGTGGTGAGCTAAATGCCTATACAATAGATGGCGCAGCACTTGACGTTTCCAATAAGGTCAGGAACTCTTCTGCTTTAGAGAAAAAACTTCAAAAGGATCTTCTTGATGAGGAGGATATTCAGAATCCTTCTCATGTACGAATGCTCTGCTATGTTATGAAACTGATGGAGAAAAAAGGCAAAGATTATGAGGTTGTCTTTGCAAGTGTAGGAAATTTTGCAGAAAAATATCAGGAAGTTGTAAAAAAATTCATTACAGCCCATGATGTTAATATCCGATATACAGCTGATGAATTTATAATTGCGCTATATGATAAAGCAGCGGAAGAGACGGATAAGTTTTTAAATGAGATAAAAAGAAATTGTCCGGAGGTTGTTTTCCATAATCTGTCAGAGTACTGATCAGAGGTTGATGAAATGGCAAATATAGTTAAATATATTAAATGGCGCGGAGATCTTAGTTTTAAGAACGCTCCTTTTAATGAGGTTGATAATTTAGGCCTTTCCTTGCTGATATATAATGATTTTGAAGGGATTGTTCCTACAGAAAAGGAAAATGGCAGAATTACAATAAAAGAGGCAGCAAAGAAATATTTTAGCACCCATTCGATAGAGAATCTTTCAAGACTTGATTTCGATTGGGTGCTCTATTACATGGGGAAATATCAGCGTTTTGGAAATCTTTATCTCTCAGATTATGTAGATGTAAACGATGCTGACAGAAATATGCTTTTTACCGCCTTTACAGTACATTTGCCAAATGGAAGTCACTATGTTGCATTTCGTGGGACAACCATGGATATTGAAGATTGGAGACTTGATTTCCAGATTTCTTTTGAAGAGATTGAGGCACAGAAGGCTGCCTCCAGATATTTGCAGTTCATAATGAAAAAGTATGCAGGGGATATTTACGTAGGAGGCCATTCCAAAGGAGGGAATCTTGCTGTATATGCAGCTATGAATGCGCCTTCTGTTGTCAGGGGAAGAATTAAAAAGATATACAGTAATGACGGTCCTGGAATATGCCCTGAATTATTGGATGAAGCAAAGTTTGCCGATATTAAAGAGCGTATAATCCATATCGTTCCTACATTTTGTGTTGTTGGTATGCTCTTTGAATTAAAGGTGCCGCATGAGATTGTTGCTTCAGATGCTGACAAGATCGCGCAGCATTCTGGAATGACCTGGAAGATTGAGGGAGACCATTTTGTTAAAAGAAGGTTTCTCTCAGAAGAAAGCGTTATGTATAACAGGGCAATTGATGACTGGATTGGAAATGCCACAATGGAACAGAGAAGGGCATTTACCAAAGATATTTTTGATGCGATGAAAGCTGGCGGGGCTGTATCAGTGTATGATATTTCCAAGGGAGGTTTTCATGATTTTGGAACAATTCTTTTATCTGCAGCGAACTCTGAGAGTAAGACCAAGGTTGTTGTGGGAAAGATGTTTGGTTCCATCTGGAGATCTTTTGAAAAGATAAAGATAATTGATGCACTAAAGTCACTTCAGGGTATTATTGACCTGTTCATGATTTTCCTTGGAATAGTATTCCTTACAATACCTGAAGCTGTTTACAGTGTTCTTGGTGGAGCGATTGCACTTGTAGTTGCGATTTGGAGCTCGGTCATGCTTCTTAAGGCGGGGGAGAGGGATGAACAGCCCTTTATAAAAAAGGGACGTATGATATTTCACATAATCATCATATGGTTTATGGTGTTTATTTTGTCGAACCTTGAAAGAATTCCCAAATGGACAAATGTCCTTATGGCTATAGTTTTCTTTTCTCTTGCAGTTGCAAGTGTGAGGCATATTTTAAAGTTTAAGGGTAAAATCTCAGGACGGGCAAAATTCTGGATGATGCTTCTTGCGATTGTAAATCTCTATATAGGTATTGCATCTTTAATAACTCCGCAGCGACTTAACTATGGAAAGTCGGTTACGCTTGGCAGTTATCTTATTATTGTGGCATTTGTGCGATTTATCATACAACTGCTCGAACAGATTCAAGATCCGCCCAAGAAGCAAAATTACTACGAAGACGATGAAGAGTAATGGCTAAATGAGTGAATTCTGAACTAAATTTCTTGTTTTTCTTATTGTTTCCAAGAAAACATATACATCTATTTCAGTTTCCATGATATAATATCGTTAACTTTTTTTGCTTTATTGGGGGAAATAATGAAATTTAGATTTACCAATTGGGTTTTACTCACTTCTTTAGCTCTTTGCTGTTTCTTTGGTTTACCAATTCATGTAAGAGCTTACAATCCACAATCAAGAGTAGTTCGGATAGGCTATTATGAAAATGAAGTCTTCGAGGCTGGGGCATCAGAGGGCGCGGTCAAGAGCGGATATGCCTACGAATACTATCGTAAATTATCTGAATATACAGGATGGGAATATGAATACGTTTATGGGAATTTTGTAGAAGTTTACAACATGCTACTTAAGGGAGAAGTAGACATGGTGGCCGGACTTGCGCTTACAGAGGAACGAAAAAAAATTTTTTTCTATCCGGAAATACCCATGGGAACGGAATCATACAGTCTTGTAAAACATGATTATGATAACAACATCACTTCTGATGAGAGTACCTTTAATGATAAAAAAATAGGCGTTCTTGACAGTGCAGTTGAAGACACCTTGAATGACTATCTTACTGCAAATAAGATAAAAGCCGAGGTAGTTCCTTTTAGCGATTACGAAACACTTTTTGATGCATTTGATAAAAATGAACTTGATATCATGGCAGCTGAAACTGATGGTACATACGAAAGACATCATGCAGCAGTCATTTCTTCTTTTGGCTCAAATGATTATTATATTTGCGTAAACCTAAAGAAACCTGAGTTACTTATGGAACTTAATGCTGCGCAGAATCAGTTATATCTTGATAACCCTGATTATGCAAGCTTTCTTAGAAATAAGTATTTTGCTGTTAGCCTTACAAGCAGAGCCTTTTCTCCTCCGGAACAGAAATGGCTTGCAGAGAACAAAGAAATAAGCGTGGGATATCTGAATAATTATCTTCCATACAGTGATACTGATAAAAATGGTGAAACAGTAGGAATTATCAAGTATATTTTTACAGACATATTCAAAGCTCTTAGTGTTGATGTAGCAGTTTCGAGTTACAAGGGATATGATAATTACGAGGATATGATAGCAGCGGTATCAAGCGGCGAGATAGATGTTGCTTTTCCAGTTGGTGGAGGTTTGTTCTATTCAGAAGAAGATGGAATATACCTGTCAAACCCGGTTATTGCATCTAATCCAAATATGATTTATGGCGGCAAATTAAGCGAGCAGAAAACTTATGATTTTGCTGTGAATGCCAATAATAATATGCAATATTACTATATTAAAAACAATTATCCTGATTCCAGCATATCTTTTTATAATTCCACTGAAGAGTGCCTTGAGGCGGTTGTTGAGGGAAAGGCAATCTGCACCACTCTTAACGGACTTAGAACAAATGACATTTTAAAGAATAGAGCCTACAAGTCCCTTTCCTTCAGACAGCTACAAAAGAGTGATGACAGATGTCTTGGAGTAAAGATTGGAAATGAAGGCCTTTTAAAGCTCTTAAACAGAGGACTTAATGTAAAAGGGCAGGAATATGCTGTAAATCTTGCATATAAGTATTCTCAGGATCTGTATCAATATACTCTCCTGGATGCGATTATTGACAATATATGGATTATAATTGTGCTGTCCTTTGCAGTGATATTAATGATACTTCTATTCCTATATATGGATAGAAGCAGGAAAATCAAAGAAGTTAAAGAAAAAGAATATGAAAAAAAAGAGTTTGAAAAAGCAAACAATTCGAAAACTCTTTTCCTTAATAAGATTTCAGAAGATATGCACGATATGATAACAAATATCATAAAAGATGCGGAGAGCTATTCCGGAACCGAAAGTCTTGCCAGAATAAAAGATTCCTGTAATCATCTCATGTGGCTTTTAGATGATATTCATAATTTTAGTAGTGTTGAGAGTGGGCAGTCTACTGAAAATAATGATAACGTTAATTTGAAGAAACTGTTCATGGATATGAGGAGTATGTCTGAAGATGAGGCTAAAAAGCTTCTTGCATCCTATGATCTTAACGGAAAGAGGATACTAATAGTTGCAAGCAGCAAGGCTGCTCAGTTTAAAGCTGCCGAAGTACTAAAGTGGGCAGGCCTTGAAGTCCAGACTGCCAACAACGGAAAAGAAGCAGTTGATATCATAAAGGCTGCTCCTTATGGATATTTTGACTATATTCTTGTAAATATTCAAGATCCAAATATTGACGGCTATGAAGCTTCTAGACAGATTCGGAATCTTGATGACAGGGAGAAAGCAGTAATTCCTATTGTGGCAGTAGCAATAAATGTGTTTGATAATGCAGAAGCGGTAGGCTGAATATAGTTACTGGAGCGAGTGTAGGGTAACTGAATATAAAGAAAACGTCTCATTCATAATAAAACTGGATGAGACGTTTTTGATTGGATGAAAAAAGCTTATTCAATAAATATGCTCCGCTATGGATGCGCATGACGCGAAAGAATTATTATGCATAAATTCAACATATTCCTATAAAGACACAACTGAGCAGTAATCCTTTAGTACATCATTTATATATTCTTTGTTCAGATTTTCTCCAATGATTATGAGAACGTTTCTGCTGCTTGATACCGGAAGTGTTTCCAATAATTCTTTTGTGGCATTGATCTGTAATTGTTCTGTAGCACCGGTTTGTACAAAGCCCTTGATTCTTATGATATTACCTGCCTTTTCATCGTTGAAAAGATCAGAAACTATGCCTGACAAGGTATCTGAAGGCATTACTACATCAAAGTAGAAGAGCGGAAGATACTGACTATCCGCGATAGGGAGTTTTTGATAGGAGGATTTTCGATAGCCACATGAGCGGATCTGGTTGAAATCATCATTGGTAAGCGCATCAAAAGGTTTTGCGATAATGTCTTTTGATAATTCGAAATGAGCGCTGCAGTTGTAGTCCTTCATGGTATTGTTTATGTAATCGGAAATAGAGCCGGCATCAGTTTTATCGTTTATCTTGCTCAGCAATATTTTTCCTGCCCAGGCTATCTCAGACATGAAAAGATATCTTGCTGTATCTTCAAGGAATGGTGCTGTCTGAGCATCAACTATAGCAATCACGCTTCCAATTTCGTACCATCTATCCAGCGGCTCATCATACAGAACATCAAAGAATTCGTCTGCATCATATATACCTGATGGTTCAATGATAACTCTTGTATAACCGCTCATTCCCATGGAAATCAGCTTAGTCCTGAATCTTCGGCGATGTGCTTCTTTTCCATCTCCACCAACTATCATCTCAAGATTGCAATTTTCTCCCTGAAGGTCTTGTAAAAGCACCATATCCACATTTACTGCACCAAAGTCGTTTTCGATTATAGCAATCTTTTCACCCTGTGATATGAGGTATTTGGCATATTCCCTTATGAATGTTGTTTTCCCGGAGCCGAGAAAACCTGTGATAAGATCTATTTTTACCATTTTATATGTATCTCCAATCAATGTATTATTGCGAAAGCAAAATCCAGTCAAACATGCTGGTTTATGTTCTTCCGATGATAATTGCAATGGTACATGCTATCTGACAGGAGAAATTCTAGCAAAGTAGAGGCGACAATTCAAGTGGTGAAAGGTATATGCAAGGTATTGTAATGAGTAGGGTGTGTTATTAAAATTATGTAAGGGTATTTTTACACATTATCACAAAGATTGGAGTTGATTGATAAATGAATTATATTTCTGGTCTGAGAAAACTGGTAGGGCATGATCTGGTGATGACAGTAGGCTGCGGAGTCCTTATTGAAAATGAGAAAGGACAGGTCTTGCTTCAGAGAAGAAGTGACACAGGGCAGTGGTGTGTCCCCGGAGGAGCGCTAGAGCCGGGGGAAACATATATTGAAGCCGCAAAACGTGAGATTTATGAGGAAGTTGGCATAAAAGTTGATGATCTTGAGCTGTTTGGGCTTTATTCCGGAGACGATAGGAAAATCCATTATCCTAACGGAGATCTGGTTTATTCTCTCTCAGTAATATTCAAAGCAACAAAGTATGAAGGCACGATATCTGACGAAGATTCGGAAGTTCTTGAGCATAAGTTTTTTGCCAGAAAAGATATTCCTGATGATTTATTTATTCCGGATGCCAGACCGATAATCGATTGGAAAAATGACATCAGGAATGTGCCGGTAGAATAAAGAAGAATGTCGTTAGCGACATTCTTGCGCCGAGTGCCAGTTATGCAACATATTCCTATCGCGCGAGTGTGCATCCATAGCGGAGCGTTTTTATGGAATAGGAATTTCCTATTCCATAAAAAACGGAAGATTATAGTTCTTCCGCTTTGACCATGACAGGTCTTGAACATGTAATTTCAAGATTTCCATTTCTCTGTCTAATTTCATCAATCATTGCCTTTGTTGATGCGTTCTGTCTGAGTACGATATTGTATGTGAGTTTGTAAAGACTTCCCATGCCGGTTGTTCTTACTTCTTCAAGATCAGCTTTGCTTGTAAAGCGGGCGAAGATATCATCAAATACTCCCTCAAAATCGAGGCTCTCAGGTATTGTGATCTTGAGAGTTTTTTCTTCGATGCCTTTTCCCGTAAATGAAAGGTTTGAGAGAATAAGATTTGCAAGTGTTATGATAACAGCAAATATGGTAGCAATTCCGATGTATCCCATTCCTGTAGCAAGACCTACAGCCATTGCAAGGAAAATACTGGTTATTTCTTTTCCTGTTCCAGGAGCTGAGCGGAAACGTATGAGTGAAAATGCGCCTGCTACAGCAACTCCGGCGCCTATATTACCGTTTACAAGCATAATTACTACCTGAACTATTGCAGGAAGAAGAGCAAGAGTTATAATGTAGCTTTTTGAGTAATTGTTCTTTATAGTGTACATGAATGCTATAAAACATCCTATAGCAAGAGAACAGATAGTTGCGGCAATAAAGGCTGCGCCTGTGATTGCACCGCTTTCCATAATGCTTCCAAAAATTAAATCGGTTGTATTCATATTTTTTCTCCTTATCAATTTATGACGTAATGGTCAAAAGTAAATATTTCTCTTTACTGATGTTTAACTAAACTGCCATTGGAAATGGTGTGATATTTGAGTTTTGTTTAGAAACGGTTACTGTGTTGTTGGATATGTAATCAATATACCCTTTACCATATTTGGAAAAACTTGTTTCTCTGATGTTTAATTCATCTAGTATTCTTGCAAGTTCCACGGACATTGCACCTGCAATTTTGAGCTCCATAAGATGCTGTCCCGGCAGTAGTATGTCTTTTCCTACGTTTCCATTTTTGAGTGAAAGATTTTCAGTTCGCCATCTTATGTTGGAATCGAAGGTGATTCGAAGTTCAGGATCGTATATTCCTGCCATTGCGATTCTGTCATAGGAAATTGCCATAGCCGGTCTGATCTTTTTGTAATATTGGATGAAATAATCAATTTCCTTGGAAATCTGGCTGCTCACGGGGGCAGTACCTCCTTTGGTAAGATAGGAGATTGCTTCCTCATAAGTCATGGATATTCGCCTTTTGTAGACAACACCTTTATATTTTTTCTTTATCTCAATAAATGCATTGGTATCGTCGGTTGGCACTCCATAGGTCCGTAGTCTTAGCTTTTCCTTATAAACGGGTTTATCAAGTGAACGCTTTATCAAAAGAAAATCCGGAGTGTCAAAGTATATGTTCAATATGGATGTTTCTCCATAACTATCAATTTTTGCCATACCTTCAAGTCTTTTTAAAAGCTCCTGGTACTGTATTTCATCCAATAAAAACTTGGATTCTATTCGTTCAAACACATCTTTAAAAGCAGTCATTTATGATTCTCCATTTCTGGTATTCTTGCTGTTATCAAATCCTTCCGGTTTCTGTGGTGGATTTGCTCCATCAAAACCTTCTGGCTTTTGAGGAAGAGTAGATTCGTCAAATCCTTCAGGGAGTTCCGGTCTATCGGTTCCTTCAGGCATCTGAGGAGGATTTTCGCCGTTAAAGCCCTGACCATTGCCGCCACCAAATGGTCTCTGACCGCCCATCATCATGGAATTTGTAATTTCAGTTACTTCTTCGCCGTTTACTGTTACAGTGCCACCTGTTAATTTTGCTTCGTTGTCAAAATCAAATGCAAACTGGGCAGTGATATCAACCGTTCCGCCATTTATATATAGGCTTCCGTTTGCATCAAGAGCATCGGTGTCACCGCTTGCCATGGTGATATTTAGATTTCCACCGTTAATTTCTATTACCACATCATAGTTTGTGCTCTTTGAAGAAGCATTTATCCCGTCATCGCTTGCTGAGATAGTAAGATTGCCATCATTTATCTGAACATAGGTGGCTTCCAGACCTTCTCTTGCATTGATGTTGAATGTTCCTCCATTTATCATAAGTACAGAAGTTGCCTGAATACCATCAGCGGAAACTTCAATATCAAAAGTTCCTCCTGAAATATAAACGTAACCGGAAGACAGATCATCAGAGTTTTCACTGTGAAGGCCATCTTTTTCTGATCTTATGGTAAAAGAACCATCACTGATTCTTATTGAGTCCTTGGCTTCTATGGCGTCAGCCACTGAGGTTATGTTGTATGTTCCGCCGGTGAATTTAATGTCATCTTTACCTGCTATGCCGTTTTCTGTAGAGAATATAGTAAGTGTTCCAACTCCGTTAAAAACAAGATCATCTTTTGAAAAAATAACTGCATCAGTATTTGTATTGCCGTCTGAGCTATAACTGCCTGTTACAGTGAGAGTGTTTTCAGTTGATGTGGTGGTGATAATGACCTTATCTGCATTTTTTACATAAATTGCAGGAGCATCTTCATTGGTAATAGAAACATTATCAAGTACAAGTTGAACTTTAGCTGAATCAGCATCCACAATTATTGTGCTGTCGGTTACCTGACCTGTTATTACGTAAACTCCTTCGGAGTCGATTGTGACATCTTTTTCGCTTTCAAGTGAAATACTAGTTGCGCTTTGCAGATCAGCTTCCTGCTCAAGATCTCGTTCAGTGAACATGTTCTCAGTGTCAAGCAGGGTAGAAGAGCTGGCCGATACATCATTATCTGTCATATAGGTATTAGTTTCACTTGAAACTGAAATTTCTGTAGTTGTAGAACTTGTATCTTGTGAACTGGTTGTATCGGAAGAGGATATCTGTGTGGTGGAGTTACCTGTGGTTGTCATTCCGCATCCGCTTATATAAATCACTGTACTTAAAAGTAATGCAGCTAAGAATCTATTTTTTCTTTTCATATAATAATCTCACTTTCTATATTGATAATGCCTGTTTGTTTTGTTGTTGAGGTTATTCTATATTGCAAACCTAAATGTAACTTAAAAGGATAATAAAAAAAGAAAAAAGACAGTTCTCTAATCTCAATAATGAGTTTAAAGAACTGTCTATTATATTTGTTCACAGACACATATAATGTAATCTGTTATCTAAATAGCTTTGTTGCTGCGTTATGAGTATAGTGATTACTGCAATTCGCTTCCTGTAAGAAGTTTATAAGCCTCAAGGTACTTGTCAATTGTCTTATCAATTACATCCTGAGGAAGGTTATAGTCGCAATCAGGATTTGCTTTTAAATAATTACGTACAAACTGTTTATCAAAAGAAGGCTGATCATGACCTGCTTCATATCCCTCAACAGGCCAGAAACGTGAAGAATCAGGAGTGAGCATTTCGTCAGCAAGAACAACTTCTCCATTCTCATCTACGCCAAACTCAAACTTGGTGTCGGCAATGATAATTCCGCGAGTGAGAGCGTAATCAGCACATTTCTTGTAAAGAGCAATTGTATAATCACGAATCTTAGCTGCATAATCAGCGCCATGTCCAGGGAAAGCTTTCTCAAGAACTTCGATGCTGCGTTCAAAATCGATGTTTTCATCGTGATCGCCAATTTCAGCTTTTGTACTTGGAGTGTAGATGGGTTCAGGGAGCTTATCACATTCCTTTAATCCTTCAGGAAGTTTGATTCCGCAAACTGTGCCGTTTTCCTGATAGCTCTTCCAACCACTTCCTGTTATATAGCCACGAACGATACACTCAACAGGTATCATTGTGAGCTTCTTGCAAAGCATGCTGTTACCTGTAAATTCGGGTGTTCTGAAAAACTCAGGCATATCAGCAGTATCGACGCTTACCATGTGGTTTTTAACCACATCTTTGGTATAGTCGAACCAAAATTTTGACATCTGTGTAAGAACGGTTCCTTTTTTGGAGACCTTATTCTTAAGGATAACATCGAAGGCTGAAATACGGTCTGTTGCAACCATGATAAGATTTTCTCCGATGTCGTAAATCTCACGAACTTTTCCTTCTTTTACTGGCTTAAATTCCTGCATGCTTTAACTCCTCCATATAGCTTAACTATTCATTTATGTTGTAACCACATTAGTGGCAGTTACTGGTATAAAAAGAGAAGTGTACTATTCCGGTAAATGGCAACATCAGAAAGTACACTGTAAACTATTATCAGTCGTCTTCCTCTTCATCAGCGGCAGTATTATATACTGTACGCTTTCTTGCCATTTCATCATTTTCAAGGTACTCATCGTATGTAGAACGTTTGTCAATAAGTGAACCATCAGGAAGAATTTCCATGATTCTGTTGGCAGTTGTTTGCACAACCTGGTGGTCACGGCAGGCGAAAAGTTCAACACCAGGGAATTTGATCATTCCGTCATTGAGAGCGGAGATTGATTCCATATCAAGGTGGTTAGTAGGCTCATCAAAGATAAGGCAGTTTGCGCCGCTTATCATCATCTTTGAAAGGAGACAACGAACTTTTTCTCCTCCGGAAAGAACTTTAACCTTCTTAACACCATCTTCGCCGGCAAAGAGCATACGTCCAAGGAATCCTCTTACGTATGTCGCGTCCTTAATCTCAGAATAACCTGTGAGCCATTCTGTAATTGTGTAGTCGTTATCGAACTCTTTAGTGTTGTCCTTGGGGAAATATGCCTGAGATGTTGTTACACCCCATTTATATGTACCTGCATCCGGCTCAATCTCTCCAGTAAGAATCTGGAAGAGAGTAGTCTTTGCAAGTTCGTTTCCGCCAACAAAAGCAATCTTATCTTCGCGCTGAACAACGAAGGATACATTATCAAGAACCTTTTCACCGTTTACAGTCTTGGTAAGTCCTTCTACAGTAAGAACCTCATTTCCGATTTCACGGTTAGGTCTGAAATCAATGTAAGGATATTTTCTGCTTGAAGGCTTGATTGTATCAAGCTCGATCTTTTCAAGAGCTTTCTTTCTTGATGTAGCCTGTTTGGACTTACTTGCGTTAGCAGAGAAACGTGCGATGAACTCTTTAAGTTCCTTGATCTGTTCCTCTTTTTTCTTGTTGGCTTCTTTCATCTGACGGATCATAAGCTGTGATGATTCGTACCAGAAGTCATAGTTACCTGCGTAAAGCTGAATCTTGCCATAGTCGATATCAGCGATGTATGTGCAGACCTTATTAAGGAAATAACGGTCATGAGATACTACGATAACAGTATTCTCAAAATTTATAAGGAACTCCTCAAGCCATGCGATAGCATCGAGATCAAGGTGGTTAGTAGGCTCGTCCAGAAGAAGGATGTCAGGATTTCCAAAAAGAGCTCTTGCAAGAAGAACCTTAACCTTCTGATTACCATCAAGTTCCTTCATAAGCTTGTAGTGGTTTTCTGGTTCGATGCCAAGACCGTTTAACAGAGATTCTGCATCTGACTCAGCTTCCCATCCGTTCATTTCTGCAAATTCAGCTTCAAGCTCACTGGCACGGATACCATCCTCGTCAGTAAAATCTTCTTTTGCATAAATGGCATCCTTTTCATTCTTGATTTCAAAAAGTCGCGCATTTCCGGCAATTACTGTATCTAAGACAACATTTTCATCATATTTGAAGTGATCCTGTTCAAGGAAAGAAAGACGCTCTCCGTCAGAGATAACTACATCACCGTTAGTAGTTTCAATCTGACCTGATAAAATCTTAAGAAATGTAGATTTTCCGGCACCGTTTGCTCCGATGATACCGTAGCAGTTACCGGGAGTAAATTTGATATTTACTTCTTCGAAAAGAGCTTTTTTTCCAACTCTGAGTGTCACATTATTTGCACTGATCATTAAATATTCCTCGCATAATCAAAAAAACTATTCTTTGCAACATTTCGTATTATATTTGAATGTTTCATTAATTGCAATATACATTATTAATAAGGTATATGTAATAACTGTGTTTTCTTTATAATAATTTAATAATGATTAGATTTATTTTTGACGATTACATATTATAATGTTATTGTAATAACGTTATGCTTGGATTTCTGAAATGGAGGTTCGACCATGGATACTGCGGATATGAGTGCTAATGTGGTTAATAGGGAAAAGGTTAAAAAAAGTATTGGCAAAACGCTCCTTTTATGGCTCCTTCCTATAATCATAGTTGGCGTAGTTGGCATTATTCTGGCATTATCCTTTAATGCAAGGTCCACTATCGAAGAAATATCCCTCAGTGATCTTCAGGCTGAAACTAATACAAATGCATACAATCTAGGCACGGAATTCAGAATGCTTCTTGCAAAATTCGGACAGTATTGTGACACCATGGAACAACTTCCAATGGAAGACCATGATGCTATGCTCAAGTATATAGAGCCTTCAACTAATTACAAGGCTATTGAAAATTCAGGTATTTATATTGGTTTTTCTGATGATTCGTATATATTTGCTAATCATACTATATTGGATGAGTCATTCAGACCTACACAGCGTGGCTGGTATTCTATAGGTATGGGTAGTGAAACGTTTGTTTCGACTGATCCATATGTTGATGCGTCAACAGGGCAGGTATGCATAACTTTTGCCAGAAGAAATGACTTTTCCAACGGAGAAATTGGTGTGTGTGGAGTTGATGTCTTTTTGGGAGACCTGCAGGAAGAAGTCAATAATTTTAAGCCTATGAGTACAGGAAGTTCAATTGTTCTCGACGGGGATTATATTATCAGCTATTTTAATCCAGACCTGAACGGGCAGCTTGTATCAGAAGCCGGCAATAAGTTTTTGACGGATGTAAAAGCATATATTGATTCAGGTAAGACTGAACCGACAAAAATTAAAAATCCGTTAAGCGGAAAAGACTATTATGTTGCTTATTCAAATATTCAGGGCACGAATTGGAATATCATTTCTTCAGTCCCTGTAGATGATGTCTTGGCTTCTTCAAGACAGTTTATGCTACTTTCAATTGTTGCAATGATAATCCTTATTGTTGTAATTACGATTGTCATTCTTCTTACAATAAACAGAGTAGTAACAAGACCTGTAAGAGGCCTTTCAGATAGTATTCTCAAAATTTCTTCAGGGGATTTTACTACCAGAATGCCAGAGGACAGAGGAGATGAGATTGGCCTTATCAGTAAGGAAATGGAAAATTATGTCCAGGTAATGAGTGGGACTATTAATTCTATACAACAAAAAGCTGAGCAGTTAAAAGAAGATTCAAATTCATCCAGAGATGCATCAGGCAAAATGTCAGAAGGTGCCAGTGAACAGTCTTCATCTATGGGGCAGATTCAGGTCACAATGGATGATATTTCAAATGCGGTTGGTGAGCTTGCAAATAATGCAACACAACTTGCGCAGGCAGTTTCGGAGCTGACAGAAAGCGGTACCAGGACAAATGAGACAATGCTTAGTCTGGTTGAACAGGCAGATATAGGGCAGCATGACATGGCGGATGTCCAGAAAAACATGGAAGATATTACTACTTCAATGAGCAAAATGAACGATGTGGTTACAACTGTTGGCGAATCGGCTGGCAAGATAACAGAAATTGTTGAGATGATCGACTCTATCTCTGAACAGACAAATCTTCTTTCACTTAACGCAAGTATTGAGGCTGCAAGAGCCGGTGAGGCCGGAAAAGGCTTTGCGGTTGTTGCTGACGAGATTGGAAAACTTGCTCAGAATTCTCAGGATGCAGCTCAGGAAATCAGTGATATCATTGGCGAGATAACAAAGCTGATAAAAGACCTGGCTGAGAAATCCCAGGCAAATATGAATGCCATTGGCAACAGCAGTGAGGCAGTTACAAAAGCAGGAGAGAGCTTCAATAAGATAAATCAGGAACTTAATACGAACGCAGAAACAATGAGAAATATGATCACGATGATGGCTAATGTAAATGATATTGCATCAAGTGTTGCAGCTATATCAGAGGAACAGTCGGCAAGTTCTGAAGAGATTTCGGCTACTATTGCTACACTAGCACAAAGTGCGCAGGATATTGCAAATGAATCAAAGGGAGTAGAAGATGTGGCTAATTCAGTTTCTGTTTCAGCTGTATCCATTAACGAAGAACTAAGCAAGTTTACAATCGGATAAATATTCGTTTGCTACAACAGCCAACATTACACAATTTTTGCTTGAGACATAAATAAAAATGGGCGAGCACCTTACAAAATGAAGGACTCGCCCATATTATTATCTTTCTTTTCCCCAGAAGAAAAGACCGAGCATGCCAGGACCAACGTGGGCTCCGGAAAATGGTTCATGCTGGCAGATCTCTATCTTGGCATTAGGATTTACCTCTTTTACAAGTTCGGAAAGCTTAGTAGCATCATCAAGGCAGTCACCGTGGGAGATATAAACTCTCTGGTCGCCGTCTTCCATTCTTTTTTCTGAATACTTCTGGATGAGAGCAGTGATCGCATTTTTACGGCCTCTTGCCTTATTGCATGAGATAATATGGCCTGTATTGTCTCCAAAAAGAATTGGCTTTATGTTAAGAATTGTTCCTATACTTGCCGTGACGCCACTTACACGTCCGGTATTCTTAAGGAAATTAAGATCATCAACTGTAAAATACTGGCAGGAATGAGGGACTGCATCATCCATAATTTTGGCAGCTTCCCTGCAATCAAGACCTTCTTTACTAAGCTCAGCAGCTTTAATCGCAAGCATGCCATTTCCAAAACCGCATCCGTGAGAATCCACGATATGGATAAAACATTCAGGATATTCTTCCATAAGCTCATTAGCTGCTGCTATGGCAGCATTATAAGTTCCGCTTATTCCGGAACTCATGGAAATATACATGATATCTTTTCCCTGACTTGCAAGAGGTGTAAAGTGAGTCAGAAATAGCTGGGTATTCAAAAGACTTGTCTGAACTTTATCACCATTTTTAAGACCTTCATAATAAGTATGTCCATCAAAACTATCTATATCTCCGTCGTATAGTCTATCTTCACCATTAACAACATAATTACATGGAAGGATAGTAATACCATCCGTTAATTTCTTAGGTAAATTAGCGCACCCATCGGCAAAAACTGTAAAAGACATTTAAAACCCCCGTAGTTTGGTTATTTTGTGCAAAGCACAAGAGTTATTATAACATATTATTTGCAATATTTTACTAGAATTGTTTCTAAAGATAAAGAATAAAAAGTCTTAAAAAGTCAGACAATTTGCTTGCATGAACGCTTGTAATTGTAGCCATTTAGGACTCAGAGTAGTATCATAGACTATATAGGGCTATTTAGGGGGGTAATGGGGATGAAACTTAATACAAAAAGAACTATTCTAATAGGCTTTGCCTTTATGTCTATCTGCTCATTCTGGCAGTTCTATGACAACGAAATTCCAAAAATCTTAAAGTACACATTTAATCTTGGTGAGACACTGACGGGTGTTGTGATGGCACTTGACAATATTCTTGCGCTATTTCTTTTGCCTATGTTCGGGACAATTTCTGACAAAGCAGATACACGATTCGGGAAAAGAATGCCTTTTATTGTCGTGGGAACAATTCTTTCAACAGTTCTTTTGACTATTCTTATTACTGTGGCAAGGCCAAGTGGGAGTCTTGCTCTGTTTGTAGCTGTTTTATTGCTGCTTTTGATCTCTATGGGAATATACAGGTCTCCTGCAGTATCACTGATGCCGGATTTGACACCTGCGCCATTTAGAAGTTCTGCTAATGCAATAATTAATCTTATGGGCACTTTGGGCGGAATTTATGTCCTTGTTATGATAAAGGTTTTGTTAAAAGAAGCAGCAGCCCCAGCAGAGACAAGTTATATTCCACTTATGATCTCACTTGTAATATTCATGCTTATTTCGGTTCTTGTTGTTTTCATTGCAATTAAAGAAAATAAGATTAAAGAAGAAATACATCAGGAGGGAGGTCTTCATTCACTCGGAGATACCTTTGATAATGACTCGGAATTTGACCGCTCAGATAAGACTGTTAAATTTGAAGAGGGAAGCGTTACTAAAATGATGCCAGGAGAAGTTAAGAGAAGTCTTATTTTTCTTCTTGTCTCGGTTTTCTTATGGTTTACGGCATATAATGCGGTAACAACTGCGTTTTCAAGATTTGTTGGTGAAGTATGGGATCTTCATGATAATGCTTATGCTACCTGCCTTTTGGTTGCAACCATAGCCGCAACTCTAAGCTATGTTCCAATTGCTTTTGTGTCAGGCAAGATTGGCAGAAAGAAGACAATTCTTATAGGCATTGCACTGATGGGAGCAAGTTATGTTATCACAGGGCTGTATCCTCACTTTTCGCCTTCAATAAACATATTTTTTGCTCTTGTGGGAATCGGATGGGCAGCTATAAATGTTAATTCATACCCGATGGTGGTGGAGATGAGTAAGTCCGGTGACATTGGAAAGTTTACCGGAACATATTACACATTTTCCATGGCGGCGCAGGTATTTACACCTATTTTTTCCGGATTTCTACTTGAGCATGTTTCATATCAGACATTGTTCCCGTATGCATTTATTTTTTCAGCCCTTGCCTTTTGTACAATGCTTATGGTAAAGCATGGAGACGCTAAGCCACCCAAGAAAGAATCTATTTTGGAGCACTTTGACATCGATGACTGATAAGGATAAAAAAATTCAAATAAATAAATCTTTTATTAAAAAGTGTTTTTTATTGTTGCGTAATATAGGATAAGGCTGTAAAATATCTAACGGAAAACTTGTGTTATTAATTTAACGTAAGGTAGTAAATATTTAGGAAGTGGTTTCAATGCTTATTTTGAAGGTTTTATGTCTCGTTGTTATTATTTTGGCTGCTCTTTACATGATTCTTATTATGCCAAGGATGATGCACCGGCCTTCAAGAGAGTCGTTTACCCATGTGCTGTACGCTCACCGCGGGCTTCATGATAATTCATCTGATGCTCCCGAGAATTCAATGGCTGCTTTTAAGAAGGCAGTTGATGGCGGATATGGTATTGAGTGTGATGTACAGCTTACCAGGGATGGTGTTCCAGTCATTTTTCATGATTTTACACTTGCGAGAGTGGCAAGATATCAGGAGGGATGTGCCCCTGCTGATGCGGTAGTTAATCCTGATGGGAGTCTTGGGGTAAAGGGCAAGGTTATTGATTATACCTATGAAGAACTTATGCAGTTTCATCTGCTGGGATCTTCAGAAAAGATTCCTAAATTTGGGGATTTTCTTAGACTTGTTGATGGTAAGGTTCCGCTTATAGTAGAACTTAAGATTGAGTATAAGGATTTATCAGTGTGTCCTGTTGTGGATACGCTTCTTGGGGAGTATAAGGGTGTATATTGTATTGAATCTTTTAATCCCCTCGGGGTTCTTTGGTACAGGCGTCACAGGCCTGAAGTCTTTAGAGGACAGTTATCTGATGAATTTCACAAAGATAAGCCTGACGAGTTTAGCGGTCCTTTGTATTTTATTCTTACCAATTTACTTTTGAATATTTTGGGAAAACCGGATTTTATAGCATTTAATCATCGCTATTCGGATTCTTTGGCGAGAACACTTTGCCGCAAGGTTTATGGCTGTACATCTGCTGCATGGACCATTAAGAACGAAGAAGATCTGGAAAAAGCCAAAAAGAACTTTGACATATTTATATTTGACAGCTTCATTCCGAAACAAGGCTCAAAAGCATAAATGATTTGAACTTTGAGTTGACAGGATTAGAAGTTTAAAATATTGGTAATTATCTGCATTTTTACCAATTCAGGCTTCTGTGATGATATATATGTTTAGAACACTGTTGTTTTGACCATATATATCGTTGCGGAAGCATACGGTAATATGCGGTGATTATAAATAAGCACATTATGAAAGGTTGTCGTTTATAAAGCGACAAGAAAGGTAAAAACATGGCTAACAAGTGGGTTTATATGTTTAGCGAAGGTAACATGACAATGCGTAACCTTCTCGGTGGTAAGGGTGCTAACCTTGCTGAGATGACAAGCATTGGCCTTCCAGTACCACAGGGCTTCACAATCACAACAGAGGCCTGCACACAGTATTACGAGGATGGTCGTAAGATCAATGACGAAATCATGGCTCAGGCTATGGAAGGCGTTAAGAAGATGGAGGAGCTCAACGGTAAGAAGTTTGGTGATCTTCAGAATCCTCTTCTTGTATCAGTTCGTTCAGGTGCTCGTGCATCTATGCCTGGTATGATGGATACTATCCTTAACCTTGGTCTTAATGATGACGTTGTAGCAGCAATGATCAAGGGCAATCCTGATCCTGCTTTCGAGCGTTTTGTATATGATTCATATCGTCGTTTCATCCAGATGTTCTCAGACGTTGTTATGGAAGTTGGTAAGAAGTACTTCGAACAGCTTATCGATGCAATGAAAGAGAAGAAGGGTGTTAAGTTCGACGTTGACCTTACAGCAGCAGATCTTAAGGAACTTGCTGAACAGTTCAAGGCTGAGTACAAGAATCAGCTTGGCAAGGACTTCCCTTCAGATCCTGTAGAGCAGCTTAAGCTTGCTATCGAGGCTGTATTCCGTTCATGGGATAACCCTCGTGCTAACGTATATCGTCGTGATAACGATATCCCTTATTCATGGGGAACAGCTGTTAACGTAATGCCTATGGTATTCGGTAACCTTAACAATGAGTCTGGTACAGGTGTTGCTTTCACACGTGACCCTGCAACAGGTGAGAATAAGCTTATGGGTGAGTTCCTTATCAATGCTCAGGGTGAGGACGTAGTTGCTGGTGTTCGTACACCTATGCCAATCGCTCAGATGGAGAAGGAATTCCCAGAAGCATACGCAGAGTTCATCAAGGTTTGTGAGACTCTTGAGAACCACTATCATGACATGCAGGATATGGAGTTCACAGTTGAGAACAAGAAACTCTATATGCTTCAGTGCCGTAACGGTAAGAGAACAGCTCCTGCTGCTCTTAAGATTGCTTGCGACCTCGTTGATGAGGGACACAAGACTCCAGAAGAAGCTGTAGCAATGATCGATCCTAGAAACCTTGATACACTTCTTCACCCTCAGTTTGATGCTGCTGCTCTTAAGGCTGCAACACCTATCGGAAAAGGTCTTGGTGCTTCACCTGGAGCTGCTTGCGGTAAGGTTGTATTCACAGCTGATGATGCTGTAGCTTGGGCTGAGAGAGGCGAGAAGGTTGTTCTTGTTCGTCTTGAGACATCTCCAGAAGATATCACAGGTATGAAGGCTGCTCAGGGTATCCTTACAGTTCGTGGTGGTATGACATCACACGCTGCCGTAGTTGCTCGTGGTATGGGTGAGTGCTGCGTATCAGGTTGTGGCGACATCAACATGGACGAAGAAAACAAGAAGTTCACACTTGCTGGAAAAGAATTCCATGAAGGAGACTTCATTTCAATCGATGGTACAACAGGTAACATCTATGATGGTCAGATTGCAACAGTTGACGCTCAGATCGCTGGTGAGTTCGGACGTATCATGGCTTGGGCTGATCAGTTCAGAAAGCTTAAGGTTCGTACAAATGCTGATACACCTGCTGATGCTAAGAAGGCTAGAGAGCTTGGCGCTGAAGGTATCGGTCTTTGCCGTACAGAGCACATGTTCTTCGAGGAAGACAGAATTGCTGCATTCCGTGAGATGATCTGCTCAGATACAGTAGAAGAGAGAGAAGCTGCACTTGATAAGATTCTTCCTTATCAGCAGAACGACTTCAAGGCTCTTTATGAAGCACTTGAGGGATGCCCTGTTACAATCAGATTCCTTGATCCACCACTTCACGAGTTCGTTCCTACAACAGAGGAAGAAATCAAGAAGCTTGCTGACGCTAAGAACAAGAGCGTTGAAGAAATCAAGGCTATCATCAACTCACTTCATGAGTTCAACCCTATGATGGGTCACAGAGGATGCCGTCTTGCAGTTACATATCCTGAAATTGCTAAGATGCAGACTAAGGCTGTTATTCGTGCAGCTCTTGAAGTTCAGAAGGCACATGCTGACTGGAACGTTAAGCCTGAAATCATGATTCCTCTTGTATGTGAAGTTAAGGAGCTTAAGTATGTTAAGCAGGTAGTTGTAGAAACAGCTGATGCTGAAATCGCTGCTGCAGGTGCTAAGCTTGAGTATGAAGTTGGTACAATGATCGAGATCCCTAGAGCTGCTCTTACAGCTGATGAGATTGCTAAGGAAGCTGAC
Source organism: Butyrivibrio sp. YAB3001 (assembly GCF_900112195.1). Taxonomy (GTDB): domain Bacteria; phylum Bacillota; class Clostridia; order Lachnospirales; family Lachnospiraceae; genus Butyrivibrio. The sequence goes on along the minus strand of NZ_FOKR01000002.1, from coordinate 386,575 downwards.
TTCTTCTGCTTCGGTACAAACGACCTTACACAGATGACATTCGGATTCTCTCGTGATGATGCTGGTAAGTTCCTCAATGCTTACTATGATACAAAGATCTTCGAGAACGATCCATTTGCTAAGCTTGACCAGACAGGTGTTGGTAAGCTTATGGAAATGTCACTTAAGCTTGGTAAGCCAGTAAATCCTAAGCTTCATGTTGGTATCTGTGGTGAGCACGGTGGAGATCCTTCATCTGTAGAATTCTGCCATAAGATTGGCCTTGACTATGTATCATGCTCACCATTCCGTGTACCTGTAGCAAGACTTGCTGCTGCTCAGGCTGCTATCGCTGAGAAGGCTGAACAGAAGAAGTGCTGCGGATGCAACGAGAGTGCTGATGCTGAGAAGAAGGCTTTTGTAGATGACGATACAAAGGAAAAGCTTAAGGAAGCTGCTGAGAAGGCTCAGGTTATCGCTAAGGAACTTGCTGAGACTTCTGCTGAAGTAGCTAAGGCTGGACTTGCTGGTCTTAAGGCTGGTATCGAAGAAGCTAAGAAGGCTTACAACGCTAACAAAAAGAACTAATTAACTGCTGATTATCTTAACTTACTGGTTATAGTAATTTAATGGTTAATTTATAAAGTGGAGAACCCTTGAAATTCAGTGAATTTCAAGGGTTCTCTTATTTTTTGACAAAGTTTAAGGATTTGATAAACTATCGAAAAAATGATATGTTTGATTAGTAAAATACCGTATATATCTTCGAGGTTTTTAGCAGAAAGGAAATATTGGTCATGGAAAAAAAACGTGGTTCTTTAATGCTCCCAATAGTCGGATCTATTATTCTGGCTGTATCGATCACTGCTATATGTATTGAGCTTTTCAGTATTAATAACATATTGTTGACCAATCATTATCAGGGATCTATTTACGAAAAGAGACTCAGAGATGACATAATGACTGAGCTTAAAAATGAGACTCAGGAAGCTATGAGTGTCTGTGAAATTATGTATAACAGATATCAGGCTGGTGAGATGACGATGGAGGAAGCTCAGAAAGCTGCAGCTGACATTATCAGAGAGCTTAAATACAATGATGGTGCCGGATATTTCTGGGTTGATACTTCAAAAGGTATTAACGTTGTTTTGCTTGGTAGAGATACTGAGGGACAGTCAAGATGGGATTCAGTGGATCCGAATGGAACATATTTCATTCAGGAGATGATCAAGAATGGTATGCAGGATGGTGGCGGATATACTGAGCTTATGTTTGCAAAACCTAATGAAACAGAACCACTTCCAAAGATAAACTATACAGCATATTATGAGCCATTTGACTGGGTAATGGGAACCGGCGTGTGGGTTGACCATATTGATGCGCTTGTTGCACAGTATAAACAGCAGGCCAATGAGTCAGTTATGAGTGGTCTTACACAGTCTATTCTTATTGCTTTGGCGCTTCTCGTTGTCGGAATTATAATTGCTTTCTATATGGGAAAGAGAATTACAAGACCTATTATTCTTGCGACCAAACAGTTGGTGAATATGTCTAATAATGACTTCTCAGAAACAGAGGAAATGCCAAAGGTTCGAGATCTGATGAAAGAAAATAATGAACTTGGTCAGATTTCAATTGCACTTGATATGATGCATAAGAATATTAGAGATCTCATGACAAAGATTTCTGATACTACTTCTTCAGTAGCATCTGCATCAGAGGAATTATCGGCAAGCGCGTCTCAGTCTGCTGAAGCTAGTGAGATGGTTGCAAATTCCTGCACAACTGTGGCTGATTCCTGCGCAAGTCAGATTAATGCAGTATCAGGAGCAAGCGAAGAGACTAAGTCCTTCGTAAGCAACATGCAGGAATTCCAGGATGCTATAAGCAGAACTACAGAAATGATTCAGACAACTAATGAAGCTGCAACAAAGGGCGCAGCAGACATGACCAATGCTACAAATATGATGGAGACAATCAAGGTATCAGTTGAGAACACAGCAGGAGTAGTAGATGCTCTTGGTGAACAGCTCAAGAATATAGATAGCTTTGTTGATACAATTGCAGAGATTGCCAGCCAGACAAACCTTCTTTCTCTTAATGCCAGCATTGAGGCTGCAAGAGCTGGAGAGATGGGAAAAGGCTTTGCTGTGGTTGCAAGTGAGATCAGTAAACTTGCTGATCAGTCAAACGATGCAGCATCAAATATTACTGAACTCATTGCTGAGATCATGAAGAATTCTAATGAAGCAGTTGATGCGATGAGAGCAGGCGCACAAAGCGTTGTAGAAGGTACAGAGACTGTAAATGAAGCTGGAAATACCTTTAACAATATTGTTGATATGGTATATTCAATCTCTGAACAGTCTGCTAGAATGAGTGAGATTGTTAAACATCTTTCTGATGGTACAGATACTATCGCAGAGAACATCCGCCAGATTGAGGATATGAGTGTGAATGTTGCAGATGAAACTCAGAACGTATCTGCTGCATCACAGGAACAGACGGCATCAACTCACGAAGTAGCAGAAGCTTCTGACAGACTTGCAGAAAATGCTCAGGAACTGCAGAGCTTTGTCGCAAAGTTTGCATTATAATAATGAATTTCAACAAGGGCCATGTCATAAAGTGATATGGCTCTTTTTTCTTGTTTTTTAATAATTGCACATATCTGTAAAACGTTGAGCAAGAAACATTAAAGTGATAAAATTAATTTGTATCTTTATGTTAGAAAGTGACAAAAGGAGCTTATGAATGGCGACTCAGGAACTTGATCTTATTAATGAGCTTAATGTTTATTCCGGATTGGATTCTTTTAACAGCAATATTACAGAGAAAGAATTAAAGCGTTGCGCTGAGCTTGGTTTAGATGCAAATATGCTAAGAAATCTTGGCTTTAATTCGCTGCAGCTTGCGGAGATACGAAAAGGTCTGGAAGATCCCAACGTAGATGTCAAAAGATATATAAATCCAAAAATGTCATGGACTGATATGGAGGAACTGCGACTTGAGATGTCTCAGGGAATCGATATGACAATGTACAGGGCACAGGGGTTTGATAATCAGCAGCTTTATCAGATAAGAACAGGTCTTGCTGAGGGCGTAGATGTGTCTGTTTATGCGAAAAAGGAATATCTTGCTGATCAGATGCGTGAACTTCGTCATGGCCTAAATAGACGAAACGGTGTTCCGGTCATTTTTTTCCAGGATCCTCAATTTGATTCGCTTCAGATGCGTGAGATACGAAAGGGGCTTCAGGCAGGTCTTGATGTATCAGGTTACGCTGACGTAAATATGTCCTATCTTAAAATGCGCGCTATAAGAGAAAGCGCAGAAGATGGACTGTTTTTTGATGAAACAAGTATTGGTAAGTACACGGCAAGTATCCTTGATCAGATGCATAAAGCATATGTGGATCAGGTTGATATAAGCGGTTATGTCAGAAAAAGATATGATGCTGAGCAGCTTGAGGAAATACGCCTGGCACTTAAAGAGAATATCCCGATTCATGATTATATCACAATTGATATGCGTGGTGATGCAATAAAAGAAGTAAGGCTTGGTTTAGAGGAAGGGATAGATGTTAAAAAATACGCAGATGCTGCCTATGGCTGGCAACAGATGCGTGAGATGCGTCAGGGCCTTGAAAATCAGATTGATATAACCCCGTACTGTAAGCCTCTTTACAGAGCTGATCAGATGCGCGAGATACGTCTGGGCCTTGAAGGTGGTCTTGATATATCAAAGTATTCGAGCATGATGTACACGGCAAAGGATATGCGCCGCATCAGAGAAAAGCTTGTAATGGGCGATATTCAGACTATGATCTCAGATGATGGTCTTGAAGGATCAGTACTTGACAGGACCGGTGGCGTATCGGATAATGCGGTTCTTTTATCTTCCATGCTTCTTAACAGGAATGACTATGTGGAAATTTCTCCGGATAAAATGATGTGCTGGGTCAAATTACCGAAGAGGACAGATGGAATAAACTACACAGAGGATGCTGTAGTAGCATTTCTTATAAAGATTGGAGTAAAAAAAGGAATCGACAGGACACTCATAAAGAAGATGCTTGCAAATCCTGAACCGGGACTTAAATATCTCGTGGCGGCCGGAAAAGAAGTGGTGAATGGCTCAGATGGTTATTATGAATACTCTTTTGATCCTGAGAATAAGACGGAGATTTCTTTTGATTCAGAAGGAGAGATAGATTTTTCAAAGCTTGACATGGTTCAGCAGGTACATGTTGGTGATAAAATTGCTATTTATCATAGGGCAAACAAAGGCTCTGACGGATTCAATGTATATGGTGAAGTAATAAAAGCCGCGCATGGAAAAGAAATACCTATCTTAAAAGGTGATGGTTTCATGATCATGAATGATCGTGTTACTTATGTTGCTAAGTATACAGGTGCGATAACACTTAAGGATAATATCATCAACATAAAGAAAGTCATGGTTGTACCTGAAGTTAAGATAACTGATAAAAAGATCAATTATGACGGTGTTGTTTTTGTTCAGGAAAATGTTCGTTCAGGCAGTGAGATTGTGGCAACAGGTGATGTTATTATTGGTGGTTACATGGAGAGCTCTTACATCACAAGCGGCGGGAATGTAGTAATTGCCGGTGGTGCCAACTGTCCTGTACGAGGCAGTATAAATGCTAAGGGAAATGTTACTGCCAAGTTTTGTGAAGGCGTTACTATAACGGGAAATGAAATTTCTGCCAACTATTTCATAAACTGCAAGATAAATGCTAAAGGTATGGTTAAGACTTTTGGCAGACAGGGCATGATCTACGGCGGCAATATTCAGAGCGTTGAAGGTGTTGAGTCTGCTATTTTGGGAAATAAGTCAGGTGGTAGGACGATAATAAATCTTGGCGCGAGTGCTGCTATATTAAAAGAGTATGGGGATCTTCAAAAACAGATTTCCCGTGAACAGGAAGATCTTAAGACACTTACGGTAGAGAAGAACAGGCTTCAGGAGATTGGTGTTGTAGATAAAAAACTCATGCAGTGGAAAATCAAAATTAATGCTGCAGTAGGTGTTAAGGAAAGTAAGATCAAGGAGCTTAATAAAAAGAAAGAGGGACTTGATGAGGAAATAAAGAAAGGAAGTAATGCTAGGGTCGTTGTTACTTCGATTATCTATGCGGGGACATTTATTGTTATAGATGGTGTCGCCTACAAAGTACAGGAAGACAGAAAGACAGTAAATAAAATCACCTATAGAACAGATGCGAAGAAGGAAAAGGTTATCACTTTGTGATAACCTTTTTCTTCTTTAAATATTTAAATTTATTCTGATTGTGCTAAAATTAATTGGAAAAATTTTTTGAAGGATAAGGATGAAAAATGTTTAATTCATTATTACTTACTAATCTGGCTTCTAGTGCAGAAGAAACAATCGAGACTTTTGCTGAGGCCGTAAATGTCGAGAACCTGAATCCTGGAGCTTTTGAGAAATTCTTTAAAGAGCTGCCAGATAAGTTGGTTCCATTACTATTTAAAGCGGCTGTTGCGATAGTTATTCTAGTTGTAATGTGGCAGGTCATAAGGCTTATTTCAAACATTATTGAGAAGTCACTTGAGAAAACAAAGCTTGAAACTGCCACTTCAAAATTTCTTGCAAAGCTTGTAAAAGTAGGACTTGAGATAGTTCTTTTGTTTACTATAGCGGCTGCCTTTGGAATGGACACTGCAAGTATAGTAGCGCTTCTTGGTTCAGCCGGTGTTGCAATAGGTCTTGCTGTGCAGGGTACACTTTCAAACTTTGCCGGAGGAATTCTGATCCTTATTGCCAAGCCTTTCAGAGCAGGCGACTACATTGTTGTCAATGGTTCAGGAATAGAAGGAACAGTTGTGGAAATTGCTCTTATCAATTCCAAACTTTTAACCGGAGATGGCAGAAAAGTTATAGTTCCTAACGGAAATCTTGCTTCTACAATAATAACAAACAATACAGGAAACACCATGAGAATCCTTGATACAATGGTTGGCATTTCTTATGGCGCTGACATTGATAAAGCTAGAGAAGTTGCATTGAAAGTTCTTGATGGGAATGCTTATATCTCTGACAAATATGACAAAAAAGTATTTGTAGATGAACTTGGAGATAGTAGTGTTGTACTGCGCGTAAGGGGATGGGTTAAGCCATCAGAATATCTCCTGGCAAAGTGGTCAATGAATGAGGAGATTAAAAAAGCATTTGATAAGGAAGGCGTAGAGATTCCATTTCCACAGGTTGATGTTCATATGAAAAACTGAGGTGAAATGATTTAAGTGTTGCTTTTGACATAAGTGAGATAAGCTTTTTTATAATTAGAGTGGCTTGATTTATGAAGGAATTTGTGTGATAATAGACGCTTGTATGTGTTTGTTTTAAATATAATTGTCGATGCGTTGTTCTATCAGGAGGAAAATATGAAGAAATTTACTAAAAAACTGATAGCACTTGCATTCGTGCTAATTCTTTCATTGGGTGTATTCCCATCAAAAGCTGATGCTGTAGATTATAATTATAGTTATAATATAGCTTCATTCAACCAGAACACCTGGGTAAATGCTCAAAAGCAATCTTATACACGTTCCGGAAAATCATGTACTTATAATTATTGTTTGTACGAGATAATAGTTCCTGAATCAGGATATATAAAAATTGATTCTAAAAATCAAAATTCTCAGCTTCGTATATACCAATCTTTGAATAAATCCGGAAAAATTGGTATTAATACTGTTGTGAATAATTGCAAAGGTGCTAGTACATATTATGCTGTATTACCTAAGGGAACATATTATATTTTTAATAATGATTCTATAAACGATACACAGATTCGTTGGAAGTTTGTAAAGACACAGGCACCTTTTAATTACAGTAAAGGCCGTGCAACAGAACTTGCAGCCGGTAAAAAAGAAGTGATCAACTACAGTTATGATGACGAATTTGACAGGTGGTACAAGATAAAACTCACTAAGAATAAGACTTTGTCATTGGATGTTAAGGTCTTAGATGATAATAATTGTAGCATGCTTTTTGATATGCGAGATTCAAGAGGGAAGACAGTTAAGACTCAGGCAGTAACAAAGTCGGGTAGTAGTAAGTTGGTAAGAACAGATAAGCTTACGAAGGGAACTTACTATGTTAGATTCTACCCTAGAGAAGTTCTTTTTCAGAGTAAATATTCTAAGGGACGTCTTGGAACATTTTCGTGGAAATAAGATGATTTATAACTGAATTGTAAAGAGCTCTTTATCCAGATTTGTGATAGTGGATGAGGGGCTCTTTTTGTGGAATAGGAATATGTTGCACAAATTAGGCCACGCCTGTCGATGGAATGTGTGCCTTGATTTATAAAGGCATTTGTGTGAAAATATATTAGTATGTTTTGGGGCAATTTTGAAATAAATTGTCAATGCTTTTTTATAAGGAGGGAAAATAATGAAAAAAAGAGCAAAACTATTTTTGGCACTGTTATTCGTGCTGATATTATCACTGGGATTCTTCCCTAAGGAGACTAAGGCAGCTACTGATGAGGTTTATAATTATAATGTAACTGCACTTAAGGCTAAAACTCTGGTAACAGCAAAACGCTGCTCTAGCGCTTGGAATAGGACCGACAGGAAGTATTATTATAACTACAACCTTTACAAGATCACTCTTCCTTCAGATGGATATATCAAGTTGGAGACAAGTGATGCAACTGTTGGTCTGAAGCTTTTGAAGTCATTCAAAAAAGATGTCAGACTTTCAAAGAATGAGCCAATTACATATTTCAGTTCTAAGAAGAATACATATTATTATGTTCTTTCTAAGGGAACATATTATATCTGCAATCCTTATTCTGACAAAGATACAAATATTAAGTATACATTCTCAAAAGCAGTTAATCCTACTAACTACAGCAGAAATCTTGCAGCAACACTCGCTCAGAAAAAGAGCCAGACTCTTGTTTATACTTGGGGAAATGAGTATGACAGATGGTATAAAGTTTGTCTTACAAAGAATCAGGCTGTCACAATTACAACAAAGACTTTGGACGAAGACTACAGCAGAATCTTCTTTGAGTTCCGTAATTCAAACGGTAAGCTTGTAAGCTATGATACTACTTCAAATACTACAGGTGGTACAAGAACATACAAGACAGCTAAGCTTAAGAAGGGTACATATTATATCCATTGCTATCCTGGAAGCGGTTTGTTTAATAATAGATATGCAACAGGTCGTATTGGAACAATTTCCTGGAAATAATCGAGTCTATAACTGAATTCAAAAAAGCTCTCTATTCATGAAAAAAGTGAATAGAGAGCTTCTTTTTTTATCTTTTACGAGGGACTTGTGCTAGTATTACTGCAGCGAAAATCAGTATACATCCGACTGATTCTCTACCTGTCATTGTCTGATGAAGGATTATCCAACCAAATAATGTAGAGAATACTGATTCAAGACTCATTATCAGTGAAGCAATGGCAGGATTGAGAGAGCGTTGACCAACTGCCTGCAGAGTATATCCGATAGCGCAGGAGAAGATTCCTGTATAAAGAATTGCAATCCAGGCTTTTGGTGTGCAGAGTGCACTAAGCCATAAGGCTGGATTTGGCAATAATTCAAATATAATTGCTGCGCCAAAGGATAATGCTCCACTTACAATAAACTGCACGCATGCCAGTGAGACCGGATTCATAAGTGGCGCGTAGTGATCGATGCAGAGTATCTGCACTGAAAAAAGAAGAGCACACATTAAAAGAGCAGTATCGGCACCGGAAAGTTTAATTACCGCAGTTGCTTCCGGAATACAAAGAAGATACAAGCCAATCAGTGCGATGCATACGGCAGGCCATATAAGAAAAGAGCATTTTCTTCCTATAATAAGACCTATGATGGGAACCAGCACAATATAGCAGGCGGTAAGAAAACCAGCCTCTCCTGCTGAAGCGCCAAGGGCAATTCCTGCCTGCTGAAATGTAGAAGCCAGGAAAAGAGCCGTTCCGCATATTATACCTCCGCGCAGTTTGGCCGGAGGTATTTTTACAGGTGAAAGCTGATGGCCTTTGAGCAGAGGAAGCAGGCATATTCCTCCGATGATAAAGCGGATGCCATTAAATGTAAATGTTCCAACATTGTTGCTTGCTACGGACTGTGCAACAAAGGCGGCACCCCATACAACTGATGCTAAAAGAAGTAGTAGTGAACTTTTTATCTGTTTGTTTTTTTCTTTATTCATAATGAAAACAATTATACAGAATAAGTCCGGGAAATGTAAACATAGTATTCTGCTTGTTACATTGAGTGTTGCTAATGATCATAAGGACATATTAGCGAGAAAATATTACATTTCAAAACAAATGGAGATGTAAATGTAGTAAAATATAGCGTGGTAATAGGAAAACATCATCAAATGCCGTTAAAATGATAAAAGGTAAGGAAATATATATTTGCTTATGAAAAGAAACAGGTACATTAGATTATTTATTGGAGTTATGCTCCTTATATGTGTGGTATTCAGATATGAATGCAAAGTAAATGCTCAGGAAGCGCCCGAAGAAGAAAAAGATATTCATGGAATCTATGTCAGCGCATATGTTGCCGGGACCAAGAGCATTATGGATGAGATAATACAACATGTCGATGAAACAAATATAAATGCTGTGGTCATTGATGTTAAGAATGATGAGGGAAATATTGTTTTTGACATGGATTCTGAACTCATTGATAACCTCGGAACAGAGAGCATTCTGGTAAAAGATATGCCGGGGCTTTTAAAAGAACTCCATGACCATGATATATATGTTATTGCCAGGTGCGTTGCATTCAGGGATCCGTTCATTGATGAGGTTAAGCCTGAATGGATGCTTAGAACTGCAGATGGCGCGATATATGAGGATAATAAAGGTTTTAACTGGATTGACCCAAGAAATGAGGAGGCAAAAGAGTACCTGATAGAGGTAGCTCTTGGCTGTAAGGAAGCAGGCTTTGATGAAGTCCAATATGATTATGTAAGGTTTCCAACCGGGATAAAAGAGGAAGATATAGGAATGAATGGCTATGGCAGAAGGCGTGCCATATATGAGTTTGTAAGAGATGCTCATGCTTCGCTTAAGGCAAGTCAGATGCCGCTATCACTGGATGTTTTTGGAACCGTCATAAATTCAAAAGTTGACAGAAACATAGTGGGACAGGAGTATTCATGGCTTTCAATGAACTGTGAATGTCTTTCTCCGATGATCTATCCATCCCATTACTATGAAGGTACTATGGGAAAAGATTATCCGGACCTATATCCATACGAGACTATAGATGCTGCAATGAAGTATTCTGCTACAGAGCTTGAAACAGTCAATCCAAGAGGCGACAGAATCCAGGCAAAGGTTAGACCATGGCTTCAGGGCTTTACAGCATCTTACCTTAAGAAATACAGAAAGTATGGAGTTGCTGAAGTAAAGGAGCAGATAAAGGCTGTAAATGATAACGGCGTGTATTCCTGGATCATATGGAATCCAAGTTGTAAATATCAATGGGAAGCCTTTTCGGGAAAATGAAATGAGAGGAAAAAGAAATGGATCATGTGTATTTTATACGACACGGAGAAACTATCTGGAATGTCGAAAACAAAATATGTGGAGCTACGGATATAGAACTAACACAAAAAGGTCATGATCAGGCTATTGAGACCGGCAAAAAAGTTATTGATATGGGGATAAAAGCTGATGTAATACTTTCGTCACCTCTTGTCAGGGCAAAAGAAACAGCAAGACACATTTCTGAGATCACAGGCATTCCCATGAAAATAGAACCAAGACTTATCGAGCAGAATTTTGGAAGATATGAGTCTACGCCAAGGGATGGTAAAGAGTTCCATGAAGCTAAAAAGGATATGGCAAGCAGATTTGGCACAGGGGAATCTATGCTACAGCTGGCCCAGAGAATTTACAATCTTCTTGATGACATAAAAGCGGGTGATCAGGAAGTAATCCTTGTTGCTCACAATGGCATAGTCCGCATGGTGGAATCATATTTCAGAGAAATGGATAACGAAGAATTTTCATCCTGCGGTATAAAAAATTGCGAAATTAAAAGATACGACTTTAATTAAAGGGGGAAATACTAATGAATACAAAGAAAAAGCTTTTTATAATACGTTTCTGTCTATGGATCGTGGCCTTTGCTTCGACAGCATATTGGATTTATTTTTCAGTCAAACTCCATAGAGAAGGAATATTTGATCCTTCAGAGTATGCCACAGCACTAAGACCTGTTCTCTATACCTGTCTGGCAATTGCTTTAGTGGCAATATGCATTAGTTTTTGGTTACATCGCATGAGTAAAAAGATTGCGGAACAGTAAAATCACTGTGTAATAAGAAAAATAGACATATTATCATTTGATAAAGAAGTTATATCTAGAGATGGTATAGCTTCTTTATTTTTTTACGGATTATAGTTGATTGAAATATAATTATGCGTTAAGAAAAGTTTTATAAAACGTTGATATAATTATTGTGTATAAGTTAGGTAAACTAAAAAAGACCTTGATTTCTCAAAGCCTTTTTTACTAACTTAAGTGCCGCACAATGCGGGCAAACGATATCGGCTAAAGCCTTATTTGCACTCACCTTGTTAGATATTATCATTATAGCATTACTAAACATATTGTCAAACGTAGACAAGAGGAAGGATTAACTATGAACACTGGTAAGTATTATGTAGGTCTTGATATGGGCACAAGTTCTGTCGGATGGGCTGTAACAGATGATAGTTATGTCTTGCAGCGAGCTAAAGGGAAAGATATGTGGGGAGTACGCCTTTTTAGTGAGGCAAAAACAGCAGAAGATCGAAGAACTGCAAGAATAGGCCGGAGGCGTAGGCAAAGACAGGTTGCCAGAATAAATTATCTTACTATGTGTTTTGCGCAGGCAATAGAAGCGGTGGATTCTGGATTTTTACTACGTTTAAAAGAAAGTAAATATCACTTTGAGGATAGAAGTGAAGATAATAAGCAGAAGTATGCTATCTTCAATGACAAGGATTTTAATGATACGGATTATTTGAAAAAATATCCAACGATATTCCATCTTAGAGCAGAGCTTTTGGATAGCAATCCAATTAAACCTCATGATGTAAGGTTAGTGTACCTTGCACTACTAAATTTGTTCAAACATAGAGGGAACTTTCTAAACGAATCTTTAAGTGTGGATGGTAAGGAAGCGTCTATGAACGATGCTTATAGACATCTTGTTGAAACAGCATCTCTTTTCGATATTAGTGTTCCTGAAATTGTTGAGGCTTCTGAAATTGAGCAGACATTAAGTAGAACAGATATCTCGAAAAAGAAAAAGTTAGAGCTGCTTTTAAAGACTGTTGGAATTACAAAGAAGGAAAGTCCGGAAGTTTATGAAATTCTTCAATTATGTTGTGGAATGAAAGGGAAACTTTTCAACATTTTTGGTGATGTGGTTGATGAGGAGAATAAGAATTATTCATTTGCTTTTTCTGATAGCAATTACGAAGAAAAGGTTGCGGAGATTATAGATATTATTGGCGATGAATATTATGAATTGGTTGCTGGTGCCAAGGAAATATATGACATAGGTATACTTGCGAACATTATGAAAGGCGAGCAATACCTTTCTATTGCAAGAGTTAATTTATATAACAGCCATCACGAGGATTTGATTTTGTTAAAAAAGATTTTAAAGAAATATAGTAAATCAGCTTATGAATCATTTTTTAGAAAAATGAGTGATGGAAATTATAGTGCCTATGTTGGCAGCGTAAATTCAGATAAAGAGAAAGTAAGGAGAAATGGAAATAAAGGTAGAGGACAGGACGAACTTTACAAAACTATAAATGATATATTAAAAAAGCTTCCGGAAAAAGCTAATGAAGATCCTGATATAGCCGAAGTGCGTATTCGAATGGAAAATGGAATTTTCTTGAGCAAACAGCTCACCGGTTCAAATGGTGTAATACCTAATCAGGTGCATGCCAGAGAAATGAAGAAGATTCTTGAGAATGCTGGTACATACTTGCCATTTTTAAATGAGAGAGACGAATCCGGACTGACTGTTTCAGAGAGAATTCTTATGATGTTTATGTATCATATTCCGTATTATGTAGGACCGCTTGGAAAAACACCGGGTGAAGAAAATAGTAGAAATGCATGGGCGGAAAGAAAGGCTCCCGGAAAGATTTATCCATGGAACATTTCAGAAAAAATTGACATGGATAAGGCGGCGGAAGATTTTATTACGAGAATGCTCAGAAAGTGCACATATCTACAGAATCAGGAGACACTCCCTAAACAATCGCTCCTTTATGAGAAATTTCTTGTACTTAATGAATTAAATAATTTAAAAGTCAATGGCGAGAAGATAACTGTTACCCAGAAACAAGATATATATGAGAAACTATTCATGAAGGGAAAAAGAGTAACTTGTAAGCAGTTGGTGAACTATCTGGTTGCTAATGGCCTTATGAATAAAGAAGATTCCCCGGATGCTGTGATTAGCGGAATTGATGGAGACTTTAAGAGTTCACTTTCTTCTATAAACAAGTTCGCGCCTATATTTGGTGCAGAGAATGTATATGGCAAGGACAGAAATATGATTGAAAAAATCATATTTTGGGGAACTGTCTTTGGCAATGACAAGAAGTACATAAAAAAGAAGCTTAAGGAAGAATATGGCAAAATTCTTGATGATGAAAAAATAAAGCGAATATCAGGTTTCTCTTTTACAGGATGGGGGAATCTTTCAAAAGAATTTCTTGAGATGCCCGGAAAAGAAGGAACCTTTGAGGCAGACAGATCAATCATTATCTCTTTATGGGAGAATAACGAAAATCTGATGGAGCTACTTGGTGGAACGCATTCATATAGAGAAGAACTTGAACGGCGTGTGCAGAAAAGTCAGAAAGAAATATGTGAATGGATAATTGAAGATCTTGATGACATGTATCTTTCACCCTCTGTAAAAAGAATGGTGTGGCAGACTTTGCGAATTTTGAAAGATATTTACTCAGTAAGTGAAACTGCGCCTGATAAAATTTTTGTTGAAATGCCACGTGAGGATGGAGAAAAGGGGAAGAGGACACAGTCAAGAAAGAAAAAGCTCGAAGAACTCTATAAAGGACAAAAAGAGTTCCTTAATGAAATTTCACAATATGAAGAACGTGATTTTAAGCAAAAGAAGCTTTATCTGTATTATCTGCAGAATGGCAAGAGCATGTATACGGGCAAAGCAATAGATTTAGATGACCTTTTGAGCAATAATAGTAAATATGATATTGACCATATTTATCCTCGTCATTACATAAAAGACGATAGTCTTGATAATAACCTTGTTTTAGTTGAAAAAGAAATAAATAACGATATTAAAGGTGGAGATTATCCGCTTGCGCCAAATATACAAGAAAAAATGGGGGCTTTTTGGAGAGGGCTTCTAAAGAAAGGATTTATAACCAAGGAAAAATTTAACAGACTTGTAAGAAAAATAGAGTTTACAGAGCAGGAGCAGGCTGACTTTATTGCAAGGCAGCTTGTAGAGACCAGACAGGGAACAAAAGCTGTTACCCATATACTTAAACAGGCATTTCCTGAGACAAAGATTATTTTTTCAAAGGCAGGAGTTGTTAGCTCTTTTAGACAGAAATATGATCTTCCCAAGGTGAGATGTCTTAACTCATGTCATCATGCTCATGATGCCTATTTGAATATTGTTGTTGGCAATACTTATTATATTAAATTTACCGCTAATCCGTTGAATTTTATTAAGGAGGCAGGAAAAAAATGGCGTGATCCATTCTATCATTATCATATGGATAAGGTATTTGATTATGTCGTTGAGCGCAACGGTGAAACTGCATGGATTCCTCAAAACGATAATAATCCCGGAACTATAAAGACTGTGAAACGTATGTTGAGTAAAGCATCAGTTATTATGACATACAAAGCAGAGATAACACATGGGTGTCTCTTTCGTAAGGTTACTATTAAGAGTGCTGATGTTGCCAAAAAGCATCCTGACGCTTATTATCCTGTCAAAACAAATGATGCAAGGTTATCAAATGTTTCAAAATATGGTGGCATTAGTGATATAGCAACATCTTCATATGCTTTAGTACAATATACAATCAAGGGAAAAACTGATGAAAAGGATAAAAAAGTCAGGCAACTTATTAGTATTCCTATCTATTTAAATATATCTGGTTTTAAAGAAAAAATGATTGAATATGTTGAGGAAAGAGTAAGAAGGAGCCATAAGGCAAAGGTAGAAAATGTATCAATTAGAAAGTATCCTGTGCAATTTGGTTCTACAGCTATTATAAATGAGCATAAGTGTCTTATAAGGGGAGTAACTGGAGATAGTATTGCACTTGAAAGCTTTTCGCCATTATATCTAAGTGTGAAGAATACTGCTTATTTAGGAAAAGTGGAGAAAGCAGTTAAACTTGATGATTATCAGGAAATGAGTGAAGGAGAACTTGTTATTACACTTCAAAGAAATGTTGCATTATATACAGAATTAATGAGCAAACTATGTTGTTCTGCATTCAGTGGTAGGAGTAATAGTATTTATGAACCACTTAAAGAAGGATTTGAACCGTTTAAGGCATTATCAATTAAAGAACAGTGTTTAGTTCTTATGCAAATTGTGTTATGGGTGAATTCAGCTGTACAGGATGTTGACTTTACTAAAATTGGTGGTAAAAAAGCAGCAGGTTTTTATAAGATGAATAGTAATATTACAAATCTTTTTTCTGCATATTTACTTGAGATGTCTCCTACAGGTTTGTTTGAAAGGAGGGTCAATCTATTGGAAATATGAGTTGGAGAACTGTGGTTATTTCAAATAGCGCAAAGCTAGATTTTCAGATGGGATATCTGGTTGTTAGAAGCGCTGAAACAACAAAGATTTTTATTAATGAGATAGGGACACTACTTATAGAATCTACAGCTGTCTCTTTAACAGCGGCATTATTATCTGAGCTTATAAAGAAGAAGGTAAAAGTGATTTTCTGTGATGAAAAGCGTAACCCTTCTTCTGAACTTGTGCCATATTATGGATCACATGATACAAGCGAGAAGGTGCGGTCACAAATTATGTGGTCAGAAGATACAAAAAGTGCTGTATGGACTGAGATTGTTTCAGATAAGATTAGAAAACAAAAGGAGTTTTTGGATTACTTGAACAAATCTGAGGCAGAATTGCTAGGTAATTATCTTAAAGAAATCAAGTTTGCAGATGAATCTAATAGGGAAGGACATGCTGCAAAAGTATATTTTAATGCGCTTTTTGGTAAAGAATTTACAAGAACTTCTGATAATCCTATTAATGCGGCCCTTAACTACGGTTATAGTATTATTCTTTCTGCATTTACAAGGGAGATTGTTGTAAATGGATATATCACGCAATTAGGGCTTTTTCATGACAATATGTTTAATCAGTTTAATCTGGCGTCAGATTTAATGGAACCATTTAGAATAATTGTGGATAGAACAGTTTATAACATGGACCATACTGAGTTTAATCATGAAAAGAAAATGGAACTTGTGAATATACTTAATGATGAAGTGATAATTGGAGCGCGTTCTGAGTTTGTGGCAAATGCAATAAAGATATATTGTAAAAGTGTCTTCAATGCATTGAATGATAAAGATGTTTCTCTTATAAAACTATATGAGGTGCCATGAGTTATAGGTATATGAGAATGATTGTAATGTTTGATTTACCGGTATTAACCGCTAAACAAAGAAAAGATTATGCTGCTTTCCGCAAATATCTCGTAAAAAGCGGATTTATCATGATGCAGGAATCCATTTACACAAAAATAGTTGCTAATGCTGTTGGAGTTGAGACTGTTACGAATGCTCTATCAAAAAATAGTCCGCCGGAAGGCATTGTTCAGGTGCTGAGTATTACAGAAAAACAATTTGCAAAAATAGAATACATAGTAGGTGAATTTAAGTCAGATACTCTTACTACTGATGAAAGACTGGTAATTTTATGAGATTTATTTATAGCCCTTATTCAATAGATATGGCATGGGAAGAACATGAAAACTGTATTTTGCAGATTGAGAATAAAAAGGTGTACGTTGATCTGTTATCTGATTTATATTCACAAATCTATCATGGAGAGGGTGAGGCAATTTTATCAGATGGTGAAAAATGCATTGATATCAAGAAAAGCACTGAGGTGATTTTGGAACCATTTTCAATTGATTTTAATAATCGTAAGATTAAAGGAAAAGTATATCAGGAATTATCTACAATTGCATTGCAAAACCATTTTTTGCAATACAATGACATATGTTCACAACTTCAAGAGTTTATGGAAAAGCTACTTATAGAAGTTCCATATTCAATTGCTTATCAGAGTAGTATTGTAGTGGATGAGTTATTTAAGGCGGAAGCAGTTGAACTTGATTATAAGTATGAATCGTTGGCAGAAAAGATATGCATTTATATCAAGCTTCTCTCTAGTGCGTGTGGTGTTAGAGCAGTTTTCTTTAATGATATGGGCAGATTTCTTTCCGATGAGGAAATGATTAGTGTTTTTAAGGAGGCACAATATGATAAAGTGAGTATAATAGATATTAGTACACAGGATAAGAATAGGTATATGGCAGAAGGTATTGTGCACTATATACTTGATGAAACCTTGTGCTTTTGGAAAGTTTGATAATCATTCTGAAATAACAAGATTCGGTGAGAACAAATTTGAGGTTTGAGAACCTTGTTAGATCATAAGAATGTAAAACAA